>JANMYS010000115.1:0-31872 GCA_031382385.1 Gemmatimonadota bacterium | reverse complement strand
CGACGCCGATCCCGACCGCGAGACGCTCGAGATGATGCAGCATGTGAGTCCGACCATCTGGGGTGGAACCTCCATCATGCAGGAACTCGCCCGATGCCACGGACAGGCGGCCATCGAGGCAGACGCTGAGGTGCAGCGACTGGTGCGGCTGCTCGATACCTCGAAGTCGGCCCGGGCACAGCTCACCGCGCGACGGGACGCATTGGTTGCATCGGGCGACTACGCCACCCTGCAGAAGGAAGGACTGGTGACCAAGCGGCGCCGTGACATGACCAGCACGGAGAAGTCGGACTACATCGACGCCAACGGCCTCGATGCGTTCAAGGCGCTGCCGGCATGACCGCCGCTCTGGTGCGGGTCCCGCCTCGCATCGATCGAGTGGAGTTGGCCAGATCGGGCGGCATCGCGAAGGCTGCTATGCAAATCGCGGCGGCACAGGCCGCGACGGCGGGCGTGCTGGAGGTGTGGGGTGGGTTCCCGCCGCTCGACAGTGTCGAGCACGCCATGGAGCGACTGGACATGATCTGCCGCCTCGCCATCGAGCACCAGGCGATTGACGGCACACGGGCGTCTGCCGGAGTGCGAGCGGTGGAGCAGTGGTTGAGGGCGTACGACCTCCGGCAACTGCAACTCCGCATCGCGGAGCTGGAGTCGCAGGTGGCCGCCTACAAGGCTGACCGGACGGTCGGTCGGCGGGGGCGCTGATGCTCGGCACATGGACGCTGGATCGGCTGGAACAGGACCTGTTGGAGCTGACAGGGACTGGAGTCCTGGAGTCGCGGGAGGGACGCAACCGGGCCGAGCTGGTGCGGCGGTACCGGGGGCGTCCCCTGCCGTTCATTCGAGAAGTGCTGCGGGTAAAGGTGACGCCTCAACAGCAGGACGTGGTGCGAGCGGTGATCGCGAATCCGCTCGTCGTCGTGCCCGGCTCCATCGGAGTCGGGAAGGACTTCATCTCGACGGCGCTCGCGATGTATTGGGCGTACATCGAGGGCGCCTTGGTGATCTTCCAAGCGCCCACCGAGCGACAGGCCACCACGATCCTCATGGGCGAAGTCCATCGACACTTCCATCGAGCGACGGAACTGCCGGGCGACCTGCTGCAACGGGCGCTTCGCATCCCGGGGACGAGCCACGCTGGCATCCTCAGCATGACGAGCACCGAGAGCAGCAAGCTCACAGGGTTCCATGCACCGGACGTGCGGGTCGTGCTCAGTGAGGCGCAGGGTCTGGAGGACCATGCATGGGAAGCGGCGCTGAGTGTCGCGGTCGGTCCCCGCGATCGCATCCTGGCTGTGGGGAATCCGCTCCGTGCCGAGGGGCGATTCTACAACGCCTGCCTCGACGGGAGCGGCTGGCATCGAGTGCGCATGTCGGCGCTCCTCCATCCGAACGTCGTGACCGGGCGCGAAGTGGTCCCCGGGGCCATTAGTCTCCGCAGTGTGGAGCAGTTCAAGCGCGAGTATGGCGAGACGAGCGGCATCTACCGCTCGCGCATTCTGGCCGAGTTTCCACTGGAAGCCGAGTCGTCCCTGATCCCTCGCCCGCTGCTGGATCGCGCGGCGGGGCTCATCCTCCCAGTGTCGCACAACCCTATCGTCATGGCTGGCGTCGATACGGCCCGCAGCAAGAGTGGAAGCGCCATCGGCGTGGCCGTCGCCAAGGGCGGGACACTCGTCCATCTGACCACGTTCCAGTGTCCCGACACGGTGTTGGCCGCGCGGCGGGTACTAGAGGAGCTGACCCCGTTCGAGCCGAACACCATCCGCATCGACGTGGGCGGACCGGGCGCAGGCATCGCCGACATCCTGCGAAGCTCTCCCGACCCGGGGTGGAGGGCGGTGGTCGAGGACGTGCACTTCGGCGGTGCTCCGAGCGACCGAGCCCGCTTCCCGAACCGTCGAGCTGAGCTGTGGTTCGGGCTCCGCGAGCGATTGGAGCGGAACGAGATCGCGCTACCGCGCCACCCTGAGCTGTTGGACGAGTTGGCCGCGCCGGGGTTCGGGTACGACCGTGCGAACCGCATCGTCGTCGAGCCGAAGGACGAGGTCATGAAGCGGCTGGGCCGCGGATTGGATCGGGCCGACAGCGTCGTGATGGCGCTCGGGACGCTCCCCGCTCGACCGTGGAGAGTCTGGCATTGCCCGATCTGAGCCCGTAGCCCGGGAAGCGGTGGGTTCGGAATGAGAGGTCGGAAGTATTGGGCCGGTTGGCGGTTAGGAAGCAGGTTGGCACGGAGTACCCGGCGGGTACCCGGGGGCCACTAGCGGGACTTGTTAGGCACAAGTATCGAGTTCGACCGTTCCCCGCAGGCTGGTCGAACCCGAAGACGGAGGTTGGTATGCCTAAGTACCCGCAAGTCACCGTGAAGCTGGTCGGAACAGATGGAAATGCCTTTGCTGTACTGGGCGCCACGATCAAGGCGATGAAGCGGGCGGGCGTCCCCCAGTCGGACATTGACGCCTTCCGCGATGAGGCCACGAGCGGCGACTACGACCACCTGCTCGGCACGGTCATGCAGACCGTGGAGGTGGAGTGACCATGCGCCCCTCTCAACGCTACGAGGCGGCCAAGCAGGCCGTCGCCGACTACACCGGCATGGCCGTGGATGAACTGTGCATGAAGCTGGAGTGTGACTACGAGCACCCGGACCTGCCCATGGCGGTACGCTCGGCTCGACTGGAGACGGACTTCCTCGTCCATGCGCCGTACACCGTCGAGCGTGTCGAGGAAGTGGTATTCACCCAGTGGCCGCCCAGGAGGTTGTCATGAGCACACCACGGACGCGGCGCAGCGGCACCGGCTCCATCGTGAACATCGGCCCCAACACATGGCGGGTTCGCATCTCATGGGGTGTGACTGGTGGGAGGCGGGTGCGAGAGAAGAAGATCATCGTGGGCACCAAAGCCAAGGCGGAAGCCTACCTGCAGGAGCGCAGCAACGCTCGTGGCTCGCTCGCCTCCACCAAGCTCACATTGGGTGAGTGGCTGGACGCGCACTACTTCCCCACCTTCGCCAAGGCGAAGCTGTCTGCAGGCACGCAGGAGACCTACGAGCGGATGATCCGCCTGTACCTGCCGGCCCGATTGAGGGCATGTCGGCTGGACAAGCTGACCACTGAGGCCATCCAGTCGCTCTACAACGACCTAATGGTGGGCAAGGGCACCACGCGAGGCGAGCCACTCGCGCCCGGCACTGTCCACTACCTGCATCGCGTGCTCCGGGGTGCCCTCAATCGGGCGGTGAAGGCCAAGCGGATCGCCACCAACCCAGCCAAGGACGTGGACCAACCGGCCAAGGACCACCGGGAGATGCTCGCGTTCTCCCCTGAGCAGGGACAGATGTTCTTGGCCGAGGCCGAGGGCACGCCGTGGTATGCCCTGTGGGTTGTCCTGCTCACCTGTGGGCTTCGCCCCGGGGAGGCGCTGGGGCTCAAGTGGGAAGACCTGGCGGGCGACACGCTGCGGGTGCGGCGGTCGCTGTCGTACACCAGCGCGAAAAAGTGGTCATTCGTCATCCCGAAGACCAAAGCGGCTCGCGTGGTGCGGCTGCCGGTTCTCGCCATCAAAGCCCTCACCAGCCATCGGCGCCAGCAGGCAGCCACCCGGCTCAAGGCGGGCGAGCACTGGCAGGACCATGGGCTGGTGTTCCCCACCGCCGCCGGACTCCCGGTCGATGGCCGAATGGTGGCACGCATCTACCTCTCTCCGCTACTCTATCGAACGGCGTGTCGAGTGTTGGGCAGACCGTGGGCACCCTTCGACCAAGCCGGGCACCGGCGCAAGGAGGTTCACGAGGCGTGGGAGCGGTACCAGCAGGCGCGGACGGCCACGCTGGAGGAGGCACACTTAGCGGGGTTCCGGCTGTACGACCTCCGCCACTCCGCGGCCACCATCGCGCTCGCGCTTGGCGAGCATCCCAAGGTCGTGTCGGAGCGGCTGGGGCATTCATCAATCCATTTGACACTCGATACCTACACCCACGTCCTCCCGGACATGCAGCAACGCGCGGCCGAACGCCTCGACACCTTCTACGGCCCCGGCCCGGGTCTCGCCGTCGTCCGATAGCCCTCGGTCGAACCGAGCGGCATGAAAGAGCCCGGGTCAGGTACTACCCTGCCTCGGGCCTTTTCATTGCTCTCCGTTGATCTCCTGACTATCGCTGACACCCCCGTGGTGCCGGACGGCTGGGAGGTCGAGGAATGGAACGGTTGGCGACCCACGAGGTGAGAGCAGTTCACTCCATCCATGTTCTACGAACTGGCCGTAGACCCCGATGGATGGGAGCCAGAGATACTCCGTCTCGACATTGGAGCGAAAGACGGCAAAGCCCTGTACGTGAGGATCGCCCCTAAGCACGAAGACGAGAGGTAATCCCGATGGGCGCCGGCTCGTGACTCGCCGCCGCCCGATGGCATCTCCACCGCCTCGATCGAACCGAGGCACACGAAAAGGCCCGGGGTGGCCACTTACCTGCCCCGGGCCTTTCCCATACCGAGAACCCGCCAAATCTAGTCGAGCTTGCCTAGGCCGCTCTGCGTGACAAGATCCTTGAAGAGATCGGTCTGCCCGCTCGTACCAGGCTTGTAGCGTTCTGGGGTGAAATCATCGTCCTTTAGCGAGAGTTTGTTGAACACAGCTTGGAACCACTCCAATGGCGTGACTTGGCCGCTGTTTTCGCTCGCGTTGTACGCGATGGGGAGGAATCGCATCAATGCTGCGAATCCCGTCGTGCGGTTGAGAATGTTGCCAGCGGCCTTAGTCGGCCAAGCATACGGCCATCGCTTTTCAACCGCCTTGAAATAGTTCCAAACCACGAGCGCGATATCCGCGTCTCGCTCATCGAGAAACATCTGCCGAAAAATCAAAGCTCCCCGCTCCTGCGGCTTAGCGGGCTCGGGGGTCTCTCCACGCCTGATCAGGTCACGATCGCGCATAGGGTCTTTGGACAGGTAGGGCAGAATCCGATCCACAACCGCTGCTTGGGTCAGGGTCTCCTCCTTCCCCGGGGTCGCTTGGCCGAGAATCTTGATACGGTCCTTGAAGGGACTGCCGTCCTCCGTGTTGAGGAGCCTTGCGATATTGTGGGCGGTCTTCTGGGGGCTCCGAGTCTTCGCGTATTCATAGAGGTCATACGCAAGTGATTTGCCCACCCTCGTCTGCGTGAGGTTGATCGTGGCGAAGACCTGGGCTTGGTTTTCGATGTCCATGTCGACGAAGATCACGACGTTCAAGAAGAATGACGCACCCTTATACCCTTCGAGGCCGGCGATGCGATGCTGCCCATCGAGGATTTTGGCAACTTTCGGTCCTCGCCTAAGGCTCATCATCCCCGTCTTGAGATCGTACTCCGCATCCTCGGAACTCACTGCGAGGATTACTCCGGTCGGAAAGGTCGCATCGACGTTGTTGGCGTACTGGGCAAGCTCCTTGACCCGCTTAGGGTTCAGAGGCCGCTGGATGCCCAAGTAGCGCTCGACATCGCGGTCCTCAAGCCTCCGGATGTCCGCATAGGCTATCTGAACCAGTTCGGCGCTGTCGATGGAGCCGACGTAAAACTCGCCGATGGGCTGCCGTACGTCGAGGCAGCGAAACGTGACCCGTTTCTCATCACTCATGGGCACCTCCCAGTTTCTTCTTGAACTGAGCTCTCAGCGCATCCTCTCCCGCATGCTGCATTGCGAGAATGCCCGGTCCCGCCATGTAACTGTCCAGTAGCGCAGCCAGGAAGCCGATCACTAGCCCTAGCCCGAGCAAGACGAGCGACAGCTTGATTAGGACTGCCTGATCGAGGTCCAAGACTGGAAGCCCCGGCAATGCGGTGAGCGTCACCCCCGCAAACAGCACTGCCGAAAGGAGGAGGTGAGCCACCGCGAAATAGAATAGCGCCATCGGTGGCCCAAATGGGGATCCTCGAAACGCCTTGATCAGCTGAGGAATCGCAGTCGCGACCAATCCCGCGCTGTAGACCGCGAGCTCGCCATGACCCAAGAACTGGATCAAGGTGATCTGCCGGGCCCACAGAAGAAGCAGGACATAAAGTCCCCAGAATGGGAGCGCCCCCGGACCGACAGTGTAGCCGAGCCACTGGAGGGCGTTCGTCCAGTCCTCTTTCCGCATGCCTTGTAGCATCTTCCGCACGATTAGCCTCCGCACGAGCGACTAGTAGTTTGTGATGACCAGCTCATTCACAGCGTGCTTCGTCAGCTTGGCGCTAACGAACCGCGTTACGGAAATTCTCTTGAGCGTGAATCCCTTGTACAGAGTTCGGATCTGCGGCGTGTCGGCGTTGGACATCATGATGAGGCACCCGCGTCGCTTGAGCTTACGCACCAGCTTCGCGAGCCGCTTCTGGTCGTCATCGCGGAAGCGATCCATCGTGTAATGCGTGAAGTAGGCCGTTCCATTCAGCGGCGGGTACGGCGGATCCAGATAGACGAAGTCGCCCTTTTGGGCACGGTCCAACACGGATTCAAACGGCCCAGCAATCAAGGACGCGCGGAGCAACCGCTCGCTGAGCTTCACTAATTCCCGCTGCGTCGGAAAGTGCGGGGTGTCCTTCCAGCCGTAGGGCACATTGAATTTGCCCTTCTTATTGACCCGGAAAATCCCGCCAAAGCAGGTCTGATTCAGGTAGATGAACCGGGCGGCTTGGGCAGCCGACCACTTCGAGGCGTTGTAGCGGTCCCGAACGCGGTAGTAGTACTCCTCGCTGTTGGTCCTGATGTGGTACCGGAGGCACGCCGAGACTTTCCGTGGCTCGTCACGAACCCTGCGGTAGCAAGTGATAAGGTGCCGGTTCGCATCGGAGATGGTGGCTGTCTCGGGTTCCAACGCAAGAAACATTGAGCCTGCGCCCAAGAACGGCTCGTAGTAAGTGGTACCAGTAAGGTCGCTTGGGGCAAACGCGATGAGCTTGCTGATTATCTGACGCTTTCCCCCCGCCCATCGAAGAAAGGGACGCACGGGCACGGGCGCCCGATAGGCAGACGCTTTGCGGATGGGGCGCCTCTCGAGAAAAATGGACTCCCACGGTAACACCGGGGGCGAATAGTCAGGGGTAGGTAGAAAGTGGCTGTGGGGCGGATGGGCTGCAAGTGGACGGAGGCCAACGAGATGGACGGGAGGGTGACCCTGTCCCCGGGGGCGTCGCCCGTTCTCGGAGCAAGCGAGGGGTCGTCGGGGGCACGTGAACCGGGGTCAGCGTCTACCGGGGGATGAGCGACGTGAGGGGCGTCCGGTACAGCTTGGCGAAGTCCGCCAGGTCAAGCGGGTCAATTCGGCGCTCCCCCAGCTCGCACTTCGAGACGAACGCCTGAGTTCGGCCCAATGCGGTGGCCACCTCGACCTGGGTCAGCCCGGCCTGTTTACGGGCTAGGCGGAGGCGTCGAAGCATCTCCTTGTACCGGCTGGTGTGAACGGCGCGCACCGGACTCCCGACTGAATTGGAGTCTCAACGGTGTACCCCATAGCGGAATACTCCAGTATAGAATATTCTCGACGGACCCTACTCGGCCGGAGGCCGTATGCAGTGGTCCATCATGGTTGCGTTCGTGTTGGTCGGTTTAGTCGGGAATCAGGGTAGAATGGTCGAGTTGGCGGCGGTCGGGTCGAGAATCGCCGTAATTCGACTCGTCGCAGTCCCCCAGGCGGACACATCTGGCTGGGAGCTCCTACGCACCCAAGGCATGATGCAATTCGTGCTCGTCGCGAAGCCTCGGGAAGCCGATCCGGCCGTCTATCGGCGGGCGATTCGCGCTCTGTGTAAACCCGGCAAGCACTGCTTTCTCCTCTTCTGGTCAGACCGGCGACAGGTGCCCAGCCGAATGCCGATGACCGACCGCCAAGCAAGCGCTCAAGTCGCGAGCTACACCAAGAACCCCGCGACACGCTTCGAAGAAATGCTCTGGAACTGCCGCATCAAGAACGACCCTCAGACATGCTTTCGGTAGCCGGGGTCGCGCGAGTACTGGGTACGCATCAGCGGGTACCTAGCGGGTACTCCCACGCAAAATCGCCGCCCCGGGGTCGGAGCGGCGATTTCGTAAGGCTCGCCGGAACTAGGGGTTAGGAAGTGCGCCCGGCAGGAATCGAACCTGCGACCCTGAGCTTAGAAGGCTCATGCTCTATCCAACTGAGCTACGGGCGCGTGCAGGGTGGAACAAAGGTAAGCGGGAAACCCATGCGGAACCAAGAACGTAGGCCGTAATTTCCAGCGCTCGTCCGACCATCCCTCATCAGCAGAGACGCCATGTTCGCCACCCTCCCGCTGCTCGCCATTCTGCTCGGTGACACTCCACCAGACTATCCCGATGGGCAGGCCGTGATCCAGGCGATGCATCAGCGGCATGCCGCCGGCTGGTACCGGTCGCTCACCTTTGTGCAGACCACGACCCTCACCAACCCGGACCGGACGGAAACCTGGTACGAGGCGGCCCGCTTCCCCGGCCTGCTGCGGATCGACATCGCACCGCTCGACAGCGGCCAGACGATTCTCTTCCGCCGGGACTCGCTCTACTTCTTCCGGCAGGGCAAGCTGGCGGGAAGGCGCCCGTTCGTGCATCCGCTCATGGTGCTGGGATTTGACGTCTACTTCGAGCCTCCGGCTGTCACGGCGGCGAAACTGCAGGGGCTGCACTTCGACCTCACCAAGGTTCACGAGGAATCGTGGGAGGGGCGCCCCGCCATCGTGGTCGGCGCGTTGCCTGGTGACACGACCTCGCCGCAGTTTTGGGTCGATCGCGAGCGGCTGGTCTTTGTCCGGATGATCGAGCCGGCACCCGGCGGCGGACCCGGCACCGCGGAAACCCGGTTCGACCGGTATCAGCCGTTGGGCAAGGGGTGGCTGTCGGTCGAAGTGACCTTTGCCGTGAACGGAGTGATCCAGCAGAAGGAGACCTACGCCGACCCGCGGGCCGACGTGGAGCTGCCCGAAGCGCTGTTCGATCCGGCGCGATACGCGGTGCCTGGGTGGGTGGGGAGGTAGGCGATTAGGCGATTAGGCGATTAGGCGATTGGGCGATTAGGCGATTGGGCGATTGGGCGATTGGGCGGTTGGGCGGTTGGGCGGTTGGGCGGTTGGGCGACGGTGTCGGACCGGCGTGCCTCTGGCCAACGGCAAATGGCTAACGGCTAATGGCCCAGTTCCAACTTCTGCTCTCGCGGGTCACTCGCGGTGAAATAGAAAGTCTGGCGCGTCTCGCCCGGCAGCCGTAGCAGCTGGACGATATTCTGCTGGTCGGCGAACGATTCGAACAGGACGCTGTTGAGTATCACAACCTGCCTGACCGGCGCCGGCACGCTACCCTCCACCACGTACCAGACAACCTGCTGCGCCGCTGCGTCGGGCTCCATGCCCGACGCGGTGACGTGAAGTACGACCGGGTTCCCGTCGCCCACCAGCCGCAGATGACTGCGGAAATAGCCGGTGAACAGGGAGTCGGCACGATCGGTGGGAGTCAGCCGAAGTTGGGGCTTGCCGCTCGCCGCACGGAGTGTGAGTTGCAGGTCGTCATGAAACAGCCGGATCCGGCAGGCGACGGTGCGACCGTCGAACACCAGACGGGTGTGGCTCACGTGCAGATCGTGGGCAGGCAACCGGGGCGGCTGCACCGCCGGTCCGCCGGACGGCGTACCCGAGATCACAACGACGGCGAGCACGCCGAGCCGCAGCTTCATGACGCCGCCGGTGGCGACTTGCTCCAGCTGTTGTTGTCCCGGTTGACGTCGGCGAAGACCTCATTGGGGTCCACCACGACCTTCACCACTTCCTTGTCGGTGAAAAAGCCGTAGCTGAACGACTTCTCGTTCCTGCGCCAGACATCCGCCGGCAGCCTGACCTTCCGGATGGTCCCATCATCCAGGGTAATGTCCAGCTGCAGCGGCATGATCAGTCCACCCCGGTTCTCGACCGCCACCCGGACGTAGTTCCGGCCCCGTGCGGTGCTGCCGACGAGCGACTCCGCCGGCTGCGCCTCGACCCCGGCCACCGCCTGATCGTTGGCATACGTGGTGTAAAACCAACCCCGCCAGAACCAGGCGAGCAGTTCTCCCCCGCCCTCCTCGATGGAGCGATAGAAATCCGCCGGCTGGGGATGCTTGAAAGCCCAACGCTTGGCGTATTCCGCGAAGGCCTGATCGAACAGTTTCGGGCCGAGGACCTGTTCCCGGAGCATGACGAGGCCCGCCGCCGGCTTGGCGTAGCCGGTGTTGCCGAACTGGCGGTGGATCACATCGGACTCGGTCATGATCGGGACCTGGTCGGGGTCCTTCATGTAATCGACGACGTTCTTTGCCGGCCCCCGGCGGCTGGGGTAGGCGGGGTCCCACTCCTGTTCGGCGTAATACTGCAGGAAGCTGTTGATCCCCTCGTCCATCCAGGTCCATTTCCGCTCATCGGAGGCGACGATCATCGGGAACCAGTTGTGCCCAACCTCGTGGATCGTGACCGAAATGAGCCGGCGCTCGAGGTCCGGTGTGTAGCTGCCGTCGGCGGCGGGGCGTGCTCCGCAGAAGGCGATCATCGGATACTCCATGCCGCCGACGGGACCATGCACATTGGCCGCCTTGGCATAGGGATATTCGAACGCCAGGCGGCCGTAGGTCTTCATCGTCTGCGCGATCGCCCGGGTCGACACCTTGTCCCACAGCGGCATGGCATCACGGGGGTAGAGCGAGTGCAGCTCGATCACGTGCGCCCCCGGCCGGTAGCGAAACCCTGCTGCATCCCAGACAAACGTCTTCGAGGAAACCCAGGCGAAATCGCGCACGCTGTCAGCGTGAAACCGCCAGGTGATCGGCGCCGTGCCGGCGGGGCGCGCTGAGGGCTGCATGACCTCTTCCGGCCGCACGATGAACTGCGGTGTTTCCGATGTCAGCGCTTTGGCCAGCCGCTGCCGCTGGGTGGGAGTGAAGACCTGCAGCGGGTTGAGCAGCGTACCGGTGGCCTGGACCAGGTGATCGTGCGGCACGGTCAGCGCGACATCATAGCTGCCGAAGTTGAGGTAGAACTCCCCCTGCCCCAGAAACTGATCCGTCTGCCAGCCGTTCACATCGTCATATACCGACGCGCGCGGGTACCATTGCGCCATCTCGTAGAGCCACCCATCGCGTACCTTCTCCCGCGCGCCGCGCCCGTTCCGGCTGGTCTCCAGCACCACGAAGTGCCAGTCGATCTCCACGACTGCCGAGGCTCCGGGGAGGAGCGGTGCCGGGAGCGGCACCTTGAGCTGTGTACCGTGAACCACATAGGGCACGTCCAGCCGGCGGGGCGCACGTCCGTTGCCGCTGACCAGGACCTGCACCCGAGTGAGACTGAACCCTCCATCACCTTCGTCGGGCAGCAGAAAGCGGCGGGCCTGTTCGGAAAGCTGCCTGGGCAACGCGGGCGCACTCTGAATGGCCCGACTGGTCACCGAGTCGTCGATGTTCTGGTCGAGCTGGAACCAGAGATAGTCCAGCCGGTCGGGAGAGTTGTTGTGATAGGTCACCCGCTCGGAGCCGGTGACGGTGTGTGTGGTGCTGTCGAGCGAGGCCTTGATGACGTAGTCCACCTGCTGCTGCCAGTACTTCGGCCCGGGCGCCCCCGAGGCGGCACGGGTCTCGGTGGGATCAGGCCAGTCCTCGATGGCGCGGAAGCTCGACTGGTTGGTCCTGGAATCGGGTTGTGCGCCCAGCCACTGTTGCGCGGCGAGGGGAGCCGGCCCAACGCAAGCCAAGACCATGAGGACACGGAGCGGACGATCGAGAGAGCGCATCGGAAGACTGCCCGTGGAGAGGAGACGTGTGAACTACGAACCGATCCGGTCGACCAGCATCACAACGCCCATGGCGATGATGCCGCCCGAGACGATCAGGACCCAGTCGCGTCGCGCCAGGCGGAGCACCCGCTCGGCGAGGAGGCCGAGCAGCAGCACACCCGCCACGATGCTGAGCTGCCCGACCTCGAGGCCCAGGTTGAAGGAGAAGAGCGGCAGGACCAGCGATTCCTCGCCGCCCAGCAGACTCCGCAGGAAAGTCGAAAACCCCAACCCATGCACCAGGCCGAACCCAGCGGCCATGGCGTAGCGCAGCCGCTGGCCACGCTGGCTGACGCTGACACCGTCACCACTCGGTGCGCCCACCGCGGCGACAATCGCCATCAGGCTTGCCACCACGATGGTGGCGGCGATCGCCGCCTCCACCGACGCCGAGGGGACATGCACCAGATTCAGCGTGGCGAGCGCCAGCGTAATCGAATGTCCCAGCGTAAAGGCCGTCACCAGCAGCAGCAGCCGGCGCCAGTCAGCGGGACGGTACGCCACCGTTAGTGCCGTCACGAACAGGATGTGGTCATATCCCCGGATATCGGTGATATGCCTGAGACCAAGCTGCAGGTACGTGGAGAACTCCGAGCCCATGAGTGTGGCGGCTCTACGGGCGGGGGGAAGCCAGGTTTCGGCGGGTGCTCAGAACCGCGCCTCCAGCCCGATGCGCAGCCTGCGCGGGGCGCCGGTAAAGAACTGCTGTCCGCGAAACACATTGTAGAGCGCATCCGAGGCCCGGAGCTGTTCCGCCGGTGAGAAGAGATGATCCCCATCCCCGAACCGCATCTCGGCCTGCAACAGATAGAGGCAGTTGGGCGAGGCGGAGCTACCGTCCTGCCGGAGCCAGCCACCGCAGGCCGCAGCCGGATCCGCCACGCCACCGAAGCTCAGGTCAACGGTGCTATCCGCGAGCAGGACTCCGTTGCGCGACCCCTCGCTGGCATAGCTCTGCACGTCCACGGACCGATTCAGCGCCCGTTCCGCCGCATTGCTGGTTGTCCCGGTCTGCGTGAACACACGAGTCACATTGCCACGATTCAGCAGGTTCCGGACATCGGCAAAGGCGGTCAGATGCATGGCGCCGAGGGAGATGCCGCGGGTGACGCGCAGGTCGACCAGCGCGAGCAGGGGGAGGCGCTGCCCGTTGTAGTCACCGGCGATGGCACCGGCGCAGAAATCTCCCGAGAGTATGCCGTAGTTGGCCGAGTTGAATGCGGGACAGGCGGTGTACGCCGTCCCGCTCGCAACACGAACCGTGGCGTAGAGACCGGCGTCGCGCAGCAGTCCTCCGAGCCTGGCATCGTCGGCGCCGGACTGCAGCAGCAGGGCCATCGCGAGGTTGTGCGGCCGGGCATCCGCCCGGGGGGTGTCGGTCGACACCAGTTTCGGAAACGGATTCAGCTGCTTCGTCGTCGCGTCCTGGTAGGAATAGCTGATCCAGCCGCGGCTCATGACGCCAAACTGGTGGCTTACCCGGAGATCAAGTCCCTTGGCGTTGGCTTCCCGCGTGCTCTTGTACCGCTGGATATCGACGGTCTGCACTCTCAGCGGATCGAACTCCGGCACCAGCACACCTCCGGTGAGCCCGCGATCACTCCGGGTCCAGACGGTGGCATTGATTGAAGTCTGAGTCCCGAGGCTGTAGCGGGCGCCGAGTTCACCGACGGTAGATCGCTCGAAGTCGAGGTCGGTGCCATAGACCTGTTGCGTATTCGTAATGCTCAGATCGGTATTGATCCCGGAGAAAAGCGCCCCGAAATCCGGCATCTGCGCGCGGGCACCGAAGCCGGCGTGAATTGTGAGCCCGGGAGTCGCCCGGACCGAGGCACGGATCGAGGGACTCACTCTGCCGTGGCTCTGGTCGGCGACGAAACCCGCGGTCGGGTTGGCCGGGTCGAACCCGGGTACCGTGCTGATCCGGGGAAAGTCGGGCCGGGAGGCACCGGAATGGAACCGGTCGTACCGCGCCCCCAGACCGACGCCGACCTTGCCGAGATCGAGCTGGTAGTCGCCAAACAGCGTCAGCAGTTTGGGCGATTCAACGTATGCATCGGAGAGCTGCTGACTGGTCAACTGTGACGAATAGAAGTTGACATCGAAACTGGTGAGCTCCCCGCCGGCCCGCAGGTGATGCCGCGTCCCGAACGCGAGATCGCCGGCGAGCTTCCCGACGACGCGCTGCTCCCGGCCGATCGTCAGGCGGCCGACTGGACCGCCGGCATCAGAGAACCCCTCGATGCCATAGGGATTGTTGCGGTAGAGTTCCAGCAGGTCATACGGCGACGTGTTGTTGAGATCATACGGCGACCGCCGCCCCGCGTTCAGCCGGAAGTTGTCCACCAGCACCTGATCGACCGGGAAGTTCCCGCCATCGAACCGGAACCCCAGCCCACCGATCATGAGGCCACCAAAGGGATCGCTCGAGCCCTGCTCCGCATCGGTCGTGAGGGGTCCATCGGTCTCCTGGTCCCGCTGCCACGACACCCGCGCCTCGGCGCCAAGCGTCATGCCCGGACGGGAGAGCAGCCGCCCGACCCAGCCGCCGGTGACGGCCTGGCTCCAGTCGCGGCTGGCGCCGAGTTGCTGCGGATTGTACAGACTGAAGTAGTCAAACGCCCGTGCCTGGTGCTGGCTGGCCAGGGCGGTGAATTCGAGCCGGGAGGACTCACCCAGCTGGTAGGTGGCGTGGCCCAGCAGCTGGTAGCTGGAGACAGCGCTGGACGGGATCCGGATTCCCGGGGAACGGAGAAAGCGGAGGACATCCACCTGGGTACTGCCGCTCCCCGAGGTCACCGTCACGGTGGTATCGATCCCGTTGGCGAGGTACACCGGTGAGCCGTTCTGATCCTGCCCCAGGCGCGCGGTCCCCTGCCCCTCCAGCACTGCCCACGCCCCCACCGAGAAGCGACCGGCGGTAGCCGCGCCATCGAGAAGAATCCGGTTGAAATCGAGGCCGTTCGACTTGCCGAGCAGCGCATCGGTGGCCCAACTCGCCCCCGCAGTCGCGTGACGACCACTCGCCCCGGCCGCGATGGCCGGATCTCTCGTAGCCAGCCGGAGCGTACCACCACGCCCACCACTGAACTCCGCCTCGCCCACGCCCGGTGTAATCGACAGCGTCTCGAAGCCATTCGTTCCGACCCCGATGCCGGAACCGTTTGCGCCGAGGTAGCTCCCGCCGAGCAGTGCGGTGCCGAAACGGCGATGACCGGGAGTGAAGGAGATACCGTCGATGGAAAGGCCGAGTGCATTGGCGCCGGAGCCGCGGACGCTGACATCGCCGCTATCGAGCGCCACGATTCCGGGCTCGAGGGCGAGCAGGTCGGCGAGGCGGTCGACCGGCAGCCTCGCTTCGTCGCGGGTGACGCGCCGAAGTGAGTTGTGGGGAGAAGCGCTGCTGTCAGCCGACGCCGAAGTCGTATCGGCGGACTGGGCCAGCGCCCGACTGCTCGTGGCGAGGGAGAGCACGCAGAAGAAGGCGAGCCCTCCGGACCACAGTGACGATGGGCGCATGGAGGGGCTCTCCGGCAGGTAATACGGATAGCGGGGGAAAAAATCGGGGCGGGGGGATTCGAACCCCCGGCCTCCTGCTCCCAAAGCAGGCGCTCTACCGGGCTAAGCTACGCCCCGAATGGCGGGGAAGGTAAGCCGGACGGGCGGATGGGACCAGCGGGGAGCGGCCACGGTGGAGCGTCTCGCTGCGTACGCGAGCCCGCGCAGGCTCAATGCGCCCCTGCCAGCAACTTCGACAGGTCCGCCGTCGCAATCCGGCGGACCGACCGGGACCGCTGGAACACCATCGTCTGGTTGTCGGGCGTAAAACTGACCGAGCCTTCGTCAAAGGAAGATGTCGTCAGCCGCCGGGTCGTGCCGTCCTTGCGGCTGCGCAGCCCAAGGTTGTGCACCGCCCCGTTCGGGATCTGGTAGACCACCAGGCTCCAGTCCCGCGAGCTGCCGGACAAGACCGTGCCGGAGTCGTTCACGATCTGGCCTTCCCCTCGGCCAGTTACGGGGAGGATCCGGAACTGCCAGTGACCTCCCTTGCCCCCTTCGCCGATGACCAGGGAGTCCCCGTTCGGAAGAATGGCGCCCGGAAAGGCGTTGCTCCGCTGCCAGATGGGAACCAGGGCTCCATCCGGCTTCACCTGCACGACTTCGATTCGGCCGCTGGCGCCGAGGACCGAAGCGAGCAGCTCCGGGCGGCCGCGAGCCGTGGTAATGACGGTGACCGTGCCCGCGTGCGTCACGCGGACCGGCTCACCACCGGCCGCAGGCACCTGCCAGAGATCGCCGAGCCGTGAGTCGCGATCGGCCAGGAACCAGACCGCCGAACCGTCGACAATCCAGCGCGGAGTATTTTCGCTGCCGGGCCAGTTCGTGAGCTGGCGCGGCCCCCCGCGCCTCTCCCCGGGCCGGTGCCGGTGAAGCGGACGCCGGCCCCGGAGCGCGGCACTCGCCGCCCCGAGCCGAAGAAGGGACGGTGATCGCATGGCCTACCGAGACTATCCCAAGCACGAGCGCGCCCGCGCGGCGCAGGACTCGGCGTCGGGGCTAACGAGCTTCACCGCGAGCGCCGACAGGGTCGAGTCGGAAGTCTCGACCCTCAATGACGAGTACCGCAGTCTGGAGCAGAACGAGCGAGCGATGAAGGACGCGCGGCGGAAGCTGGCCGGCGAGCTGCTCCCCAAGCTGGCCCCGCTGCGGGAGCGGTACGAGCGGGCGCTCGCGGCGGCGCCGCTGCACTCGCGCGGCGCGTACCTGCGAAAGCACGGGCTGACGGCGGAGCCCGGATCGGTGGCGCTGCTCGCCGCGATGCCGGTCCTCTCGTTTGTCCAGGTCGTGGAGGAGGCGGCGGCGCGCGGGGACCTCGCGGTCGTCGGGGCGGCGCTGGCGCTGGGGCGTTCGATGCCCGACCTCCCGGCGGGGCGACGCTTCAGTGGGGCCGTAGCGTCGGTCGAGCTGCCGGAACAGGAGGGGGCGGAGACGCAGCTCAAGGCGATCCGCGACGCGTACCTGACGGCGGAGGCGCTCTATCGGCGGACCGCGACGCCAGAGGCGGGGGCGGGGGCGATGCTCCAGCTCGCGCACGCGACGGCGGCACCGCTCGCCGAGGCGTGAGCAAGATAGAGGGGCCGGTCGTCGTGCTCGTCTTCCGGCCCCTCCGTCGCTTCGTTCGGGTCTCGACGGAGGAGGCGCGGGAGCTATTGGAGCGGGACCCGGAGGGCTGGCGGTGGCCGACGGTGGAGGAAGTCAGGCGACGGGGGCGCCATCTCCGGTGATCGAAGGAGATTGCTCAGAATGCCGGCTCTTCTCGGGAGGTGGCGCCGCCCGCCACATCCCAACGCTCTCAAGAAGCAGGCGCCGGGCGAGGTACTGCGCGTTTGCCACATCATAGCCGGTTAGCGTGGGAGCCTCAGGGCCGAGCTTGTGGGATGCGACTCGACTCCTCAGCCAACTCAGGTCAGCAATCGCATCTACCACGGCGACCTCTTCGTCTCGAATCCTTCCCCACGCCCACTCTGCTCGACGTATCGGAGCAGTTGGGCGCTGACGGTCCATTCGGCGTGGTGTACCCCGTATGGTCCAAAGCGCGGTCTCTTGAAGGTTTACGCCTTTGGCTACGAGTCGCCGCTCCAGATCTGTCCGAACCACCGGGTTCCATTTCCCCTGCGGACGACTCGGGTTGTGTGTTGAAGCTTGCACACCTAGGCCGAGATGCTCCAATGTCGAGTATGCGGCAATGATCGCGTAGGCGAATCGGAAGTGATCACGGGGGTATGGCGAAACAGCTGGGCCGTGTCGCCAGTGCGACGGGTCGAGTGACATTTGGTGAATGCACGCGAGACCTTGACTAAGCACAAGAGCATAGAGGGCGTTTGTGAATTCCCTTCGCCTCGAAACGGTCGCAGCTAGCCGAACGGCACCACCAATCCCGCTGCCGCTGAATCCCCATCGCTCGACGCTCATGGAGGGATCGTCGCCACGGAAGAGAGGAGACTTCCCCTTGTTGTCGGTCTCAGTTAGCTCAGGGTAGTCGTCGAGAGGCAGGTAACCGTCATTCCAGCCACTGTAGGCGGCCCAAACTAAGTCCAGCGCTTTCTGAGCTGAGGTCGCTGAGGTCGCTTCGATGAATATCCCTCGGCGCACGAAGCGTCCGCTATTCTCAAGCTGCCAAGGCGGGGGTGCTGGAGCCAGAACCGTGCGCCAGCCCGCCCCACGCTGCTCCGCCTGCTTGGCCTCGGAGTCGAGAGGAACCAAGCCGGTCCAGAAGCGCGACGGCGTGCTTGGCAGCTTTTTCGTGGGCATAGGACCAAAGCTAGTATCGACCCAATTCGACCGAAACCGTCTATTGGACTTGGTGCGGCGCGACTTTGCCTGTCCTCCGCTCGCTTTCCGCGCCACGGCGCGTAGGTTCTTCAGGACGACCCTCCAAGGAGAAGGCAGTGCGGGCGCCTCTGACAGTAACGCTTTGCCTATCTCTACTCACCTCGCTGCCGATTCTCGCTCAGAAGCCGCCTTCCCTTGCCGGCTACCGATTGGGAGACCTCAAGAGCAAGGTCGCGCGTTCGCTGCCCTGCACTGCGGATAGTCCTAGGTCGGCATTCTGCAACGATCTCTCCCAAGGGCAAGACATTCAGCTTTGGTTCGTGGACGGCCGCCTCCACAACATCCTCACACGGGAGCGATACCCCTCGCCGGGCGGCGACAGCCTCAACGTGTACGCACTCTCCGCTTTCTGGCTAGACAACGCGCGAGCGAAAGCAATCAAGGAATTCGGAGAGCCGGACTCGGTGCAGAACGATATCGGAAGCGTGGTCCTCGCCGTGTGGGACAATGGCTACGCGGAACTCAACAACGCCCCGCCTGTCCCTCGGAGCTGGAACGCCAAAGTCTGTGTGATGAACGACCGCTTTCTCCGACCGGACGGCACACCTGAGCCGACATGGCACGTCCTAGTAATACGCTTTCTGACGGCGGGTCACGGCTTAGGCTCCCCCTGTTGACCGTAGTAGGCGGCTGTCACTGAATCTGTCACAAACGAGAGCGCCCCTGCGCGCTTTGACCTTGCCCCGTTCTAGTGGACAGAGTTAGGCCACGTGGCGGAGCTCGTAGATCGCCGGGCTGATCTGCCCGAGGGTCGAGGGCCGCCGTTGACGGTTGTAGAACCGGTCGATGTAGTCGGCCACATCGGCCCGGGCGTGTTCCACACTGGCGTACTTCCGGTCGTGAATCCGCTCGGTCTTGAGCGAGGCGAAGAAGCTCTCGACCACGGCGTTGTCCCAGCAGTCGCCTCGGCGACTCATGCTCGCCTGCAGGCCGTGACGGGCGAGCGCCGTCCGATAGGCCGTGCACGCGTACTGGATACCCCGATCCGAATGATGCAGGACCCCGACGGGGGGCTGCCGGGTCGTCACCGCCTGGTCCAGCGCAGCAAGCGTGAGTGCCGCGGTGATCTGCGTGTCGAGCGCCCAGCCGATCACTCGGCGCGACCACGCGTCGAGGACCACGGCGAGGTAGCACCACCCCGTCGCGGCGGGGAGGTACGTCACATCGGCCATCCACACCATGTTCGGCGCCGGCACCGTGAACCGCCGCCCCAGGTGATTGGGCGCGATCCCGAACCCATGCCGACTGTCCGTCGTCACTCGAAACCGCCGAGCCTGTTTGGCCCGGATGCCGTAAGCCTGCATGAGCCGCGCGACCCGGTGCCGGCCACAGCGAAAGCCCAGGCCCACCAGCTCCTGCTGCATCCGCGGGCTGCCATAGGTCCGGTCCATCGTGTGGTGCACGTGCGTGATCGCCCCGACCAGCATCCGGTTCGTCACCGTGCGCCGGCTTTCCCCCCGCCGGCACCAGGCGTAGTAGCCACTGCGCGAGACCTCGAGCAGCGCACAGCGCCGGGCCAGCGGCAGCACGCTCGCGATCGTGCGCAGGGCAGCGAACCTCACTTGGCGTCCTTCGCGAAGAACGCCGCCGCTTTTTTTAGGAAGTCGCGCTCCGCCCGCAGCCGCACGACCTCGCGCCGCAGCCGCTGGAGCTCCTGCGCCTCGGCCGGCACCCGGCCATTGCCGGGGAACGCCGTGGCCGGGTCGATCGCCACCTGGGCCTGCCAGCGCCGCCCCACTGTCGCATTCACGCCCAGCGCACGCGCCACATCGGTGAGCCGGGTCCCAGCGGCCAGCTGCCGCACCGCCTCCAGCTTAAATTCCTTGGTGTACCGCTTCCGGGTCGCTTTCATGGACAGCCTCCTCAGGTCAGAAGGTGCATCCGACCTAACCTGCTGTCCACTTTTCCGGGGCAAGATCACATCGTCGCTCGCAGGGGCGCTCGTAACTCGTTGATTTTCCTCGCGGGTGGCTTCTGGTGCGCGCCGTGGGACGCGGTCCCAAAGCAGGCGCTCTACCGGGCTAAGCTACGCCCCGAATGGCCGGCAAGGTAAGCCGGATCGGCTGCGGGACCAGCCGCGGGGGCACCACCCAACGCCCTGCTTCGGAAGCGTCGAGCTCCGCCATGCCCCGGTGCGCAAGGCGGAGAGCTCCAAGCGCATTTCGGAATCCGCTCAGGGGCAGTGAACTGGGAATCGTCCGGGGCACGCATCCGAGACTTGCAGTCCGGCGCCTCCGTATCTACGTTGCTCTTGCCCGATGAGAAAAGGCCGCAAGGCCACCTTGGCGAACGAGTCGTTGACTCGTCAGTCGAAGGCGCGACAGGGATCAGAGAACTGATCCCGCGCGCCTTTTGTGTTTATCCCAGATGGGCGAGCCATCGCAGGAGAAGCACGAAACGGAGCCGCCGCCGCGCGAGTTGGTAGGACAGAGTCGCCGGCGCGGCGTTTCTCGAGTTCGGGCACGGCAATATTCCGAATTCTCTAGAGGAGGCTATATGGACGATAACGTGAAGACGGCGGATGCCAACCGCGATCCGATCAGCGGAACCCCCGGCGCGCACCCGCTCGGGGTTGGCGCCGGCGCGA
The DNA here is from genome assembly GCA_031382385.1 of Gemmatimonadota bacterium. Lineage (GTDB taxonomy): Bacteria > Gemmatimonadota > Gemmatimonadetes > Gemmatimonadales > GWC2-71-9 > JADJOM01. Next base: position 11,095 of record JANMYS010000115.1, on the reverse strand, counting down.
CCGGTGGTGGAGTGGCGGGGGCGGCTGTCGGCGCCGTAGTGGGCGGACCCGTCGGTGCAGTGGTCGGGGGCGCCATCGGCGCGGTCGCGGGCGGTCTCGTCGGCAAGGGCGCAGCAGAAGCCGTAAACCCGACGGCTGAGGACGCGTACTGGCGGGACAATTTCAAGAGCCGGCCGTACATCGCCGGTGAGCCCTACGATACCTACCAGCCAGCCTATCGCTACGGCTGGGAATCCCAGCGGCGCTACAGCGGACGGAGCTTCGACGCGATGGAACCGGAGCTTGCGGGCAATTGGGAGAAGACCCCCCACGCGAAGAACCTCTCCTGGGAGAAGGCCAAGCACGCCACACGCGACGCCTGGCACCGGGTTGAGCGGATCCTCCCGGGTGACGCGGACGGAGACGGGATCTAGCCACAATCGGTGCGACTTGTTTCCCCGGATGGCCGGGGAAGCAAGTCACCCGTGCGCAATAGCGGAGTCGATGGTGTCCCTCGCGAGGCTCCGGGGATCTCGGGCGCTCCGGCAGACGGGAGAACCGGAGGCGAGCCTGTACCAGGTGAATGAAGTATTCGCCCCATCGGACACCTTGGTGGTCAGGGTTGGCAAACGCATCTCACAGCTGTGCAGCGGAAGCGGATCGAGGACTTTATGCAGGCCTTTCATGCACCATCCCCCGCCCTTCATTCGCCGCAGCACAATTGCGCACACCGGAAGCAGCGAGGATGACGATCCCCGGGGCGTCGGCCAGTAAGACAGGTTTCGCCGAGTGTTCCCCGTGAGGCTGCATCGCCATTGCTCGCAGTCGAGTGACATACACCTGAACAGAAGGCTGAATATGCAGCGCGCACCATTCATTCTCGTCCTCGCCGCGTTGGCCGGTGCGGTGGTCGCGTGTGGCGACGACAATCCATCGGGCCCCGGAAACCCGGTCAAGACGGTCAACCTCGAAGCGGAGAAGGTATCGGCCGCCCCAAGCACGACGTTCTGGGCCAACGCGGACTACGCTGAATTCACCGCGTCGAGTACGGCTGGCGACGGGAGCACCGGGCAGGCCTACGTCGGCGAATTCAACATGACGGGGTCGAAGCTCGGGTTCGATGTGCCGGTCCGCATGAAGGCGGCCTATACGGACACCGACCTCTACATCTGGGCGCAGTGGCAGGACAACTCTACCACCAACGACCTGAATCGCCGCCGCTGGTTCTTCAACGCGGGCGCGGCCGACGTCCTGCCGACGTTCGCCCCTGGCGTGACCGGCCGCACAGCCACGGAATTGGTCCCTCCGGGCTGGAGCTCCAACCTGAATGACGACAAGATCGGCATTATGTGGGACATCATGAACGCGGGTGTGGGAGCCAGCGCCACCGATGGGCGGCTGTTCGCCACCTCGGGCTGCGCAATGACCTGCCATACGCCAAGTGACATGTACCCCGACAACGGGCGCACCGACCTCTGGCATTGGAAGACGAGCCGTTCCAACCCGCTTGGCTACGTCAACGACCAGTATACGGACGCGGTGCTGCCCGGCCGCATCACCGACACCGGTGAACTGATCGAGGCCCGCAACCGCCCATCAGGCGGGAACAACACTTCTGGCCCGGCGTTCGTCTGGGACCCCACCAAGCTCAATCAGATCGTCCGCGGCGACGGAGCCGTCTTTGATCTGGACCCCCAGGTCTTTCTCGCCGCGACAGCGGCCATGCCGATCGAGGGCGACGCGATTGCCGGTGACGTGGTGTATCAGGCGAATTGTGCCTCGTGCCACAATGCGGACGGTCTCGGCCAGAGCAAGAACCTGGCCGACTTCGGGCTCAACGAGACGCACGACAATATCGTGAACAAGTTCAATGCGAACGGCGTGACGCACGGCGGAGGCAATCTGGGCATCACCGACCCGACGCAGCAGAACGACCTCGTGTCACGGATCCGCGCGTTCACCGGTGCACCTGGCTACACGCTGCAGGATGTCACCGCACCGAACGACGCGGTTTACATCGTCAACGCAGCAACCGTCTATTCGGGCGGGACGTACACGGTGATCATCAAGCGCAAACTCGCCACCCTGAAACCGACCGAGGACGTGCAGTTTACCGATCTCGCGGCGGAGTATCCGTTCAGCGTCGCGATCATGGACTACGACGGGAAGAACCATGCCGGCGGCGTGTTGCAGAAGCTGATCTTCCGGCCCTGAGAACGCACGCCGGCGGTTCGGTTCGTCACTGGGGAGTCACGGGTGACGGGCGGAAAGGCCCCACCGCGGAACACGCGGTGGGGCCTTGGCCTGTGGGAGACGCCCGGCCAGGCGGACATGAGGCCAGACAGGTCCTGCGCGGCAACCCCGCTCGGCGCGGGCAGCGGGCGCCAGCGCTCGCTCTTTGGAGCGAGCCCAACCCGCCCAACGATTGATGGTACCCGGGCGTGCACGCCGCGACATTTGCTGTGGGATGTGGCGCCGGTTGCGCCGGTCACCGCGAGACCATGGGCTGCGATCCCCCGCGCATCAGGCCGACTGATGCAATCACCGTATGTCACCCGCGGAGGCGGCGATGAATGACGACAAGGCAGTCGCGGACGAAGCGCGACGCGTAGCCCAGCACGACTCGGTCAAGAGCCAGATCGAAGGCCGCGTGAACGCGGAAATCAAGGGGCGGGCTGGAACCGCGACACCAGAACAGTCGGAGCGGGTCGGACAGGTCGCGGAAGACTTCCGGGGCCGGGCGCTCGATGAGACCGTCGCCAGCGAACATGAAGTCGCCCGATCCCGCGGGGCCGCCCGCGTCTCGCAGTATGTCGACTACGCCTTCTACCTGATCTACGCCCTGCTGGCGATTCGGCTGGTGCTGGCGCTGATCGCCGCCCGCTCAACCAGCGGTTTCGTGCAGTTCATCAACGGAGTGACCTACCCCTTGTATATGCCGTTTCGCGGGATTGTGTCGAGCCCGACGGCGGATGGGGGATTCACCCTCGCGCTGCCGGTCGTCATCGCGATTGCCGCCTACATGCTGCTGCACGCAGGCGTCAACGGCATGCTCCGGCTGGTTGCCCACCGGAAGACCACGATCTAACCACGATTTTCAGAGGAGACAATGTGTTGAAATCAATTGCGGTATTCGGAGTACTTGCGCTCGCCGCGCAGGGCGCCTCCACCTCGCTCGCGGCTCAGACAGGGAGCACCGTGACCAGCGCCGAGTTGGAGTCGGCAGTCCTCGCGGCACCGGCCACGAATCAGGCCGCGGTGCGGCACTTCCTTGAGGACGCCCAGGTGACCGAGGTCGCCCGCCGAATGGGAGTCCAAACGGCGGATCTCGCTACCAGCGCCGGCATGCTGGATGAAGCCACGTTGAGTCAGATGGCGGATCGTACCCGCGCTGCGGAGCGGAACCTCGCCGGTGGCAGGAACGACACGGTGGTCATCAGCACAACGGCCATCATCATCGGCCTGCTGATCCTGATCCTGCTGTTGAAGTAGCACCGAGCCGAGCCGCTCATGCGGAGGATCGCCCTTTCGATCACCGTAGCGCTCGGTCTCGGCCTGGCACTGGGCGGCGCATCCGCGTCCGCCCAGTCGCAACACCCCCAGGCCCCGAGCCGGCCCCCACCCGCACTCGATGTGCCCTACCTCCCCCAGTCGGAACTGCTGTGCGGCGGGGCGGCGGTGGCGATGGTCGAGCGCTGGTGGGGCCGGCGTGGTGTCTACGCCGCGGACTTCAGCGGACTCGTCCGCCCCGAACTGCGGGGAATCCGCACCACGGATCTCGCCACCGCCGCCCGCGCCCGCGGCTGGGAGACGCGGACCTTCGACGGATCCCCAGCGGAGGTTCAACTGATCCTCGCGCAGCGCGTGCCGGTTATTGCGCTCATCGAGGTTGCCCCCGATCGATTCCACTACGTCGTCCTGCTGGGCTGGTCCGGTGGCCAGGTGCGCTTCCACGACCCCGCCCGCGCACCGTCCCGCTCGATCGACGAGGCGCAATTCCTCGCCGAGTGGAGCGGTGCCGAACGCTGGGCGATGGTGCTCCTTCCCGCCCCGCAGTTCCCACCGGATTCGCTCCCCGGAGTGCGAACGCTTCCGGCATCTCTCGCGGTGGCCGAACTGCGGTCGACCACCGGAGCAATGCCCTGCCGCCCCTGGCTCGACCGGTCGCTTGACGCCGTCGCGGCCGACCGGCTGGAGGACGCCTCGAATCTGCTGGCCGAAGCGGGGCGCTTCTGTCCCGCGGAACCGATGGTGCTGCGCGAGCTGGCCGGGGTCCGCTTCAAACAGGGCCGACTGCTCGAGGCCACCCGGCTGTCCGGCCAGTACCTGGGGCGGGTACCGGGTGACCCGCTGGGCTGGCAGCTCCTGGCCGCGAGCCGATACCTCACCGGCGATCGGGAGGGTGCGCTCCGGGCCTGGAACCAGATCGACAGGCCCACCGTGGACCTCATCCGGATCGACGGCATTCGCCGGATGAAGTTCAGGATTATCGCCGACGCAATGGCGCTGCCCCACGGAACGGTGCTCACGCCCAGCCGCCTGGCACTCGCCCGCCGACGGATCGCCGAACTGCCCGCCGTGCGCAGATCCGCAGTGGAGTATCAGCCGGTCGAGGGCGGACGTGTGGAAATGCGAGCCGTGGTGACCGAGCGGCCGGTGCTGGGAACCGCATGGCGTTTGCTGACCTCCGGGGGGATCAGCGCAATCACGAAGAGTGAAGTGGCAGTCTCGATCGCATCACCAACCGGTGCGGGAGAGCTCTGGACCGGCGACTGGCGATGGGCCCGTGCCTACCCACGAGTCGCGGTTCGAGTCAGCGTGCCGGCCCGGCTGGGCGTGAGCGGAGTAGTGACTGTGGGTGGAGCCTGGGAGCGATACCGCTTCGCGCTCGACACTGCACGGACCGGTGTATTCGAGGAGCGCCGGCACTCCGGCACGGTGGCATTCGGCGGCTGGATCCACCCTGCCCTCCGTCCCTTCGTCGGCCTGGGATTCGAGCGGTGGTCGGGGGCACGGGAGTACCTGTCTGCCACCGCTGGCATGGAATTCCGCGAGGCCAGCGACCGATTCGTGCTCATGACGAGCGTGGCGCGCGCCCAGACAGTCACAAGCCATCCGTCTTACACTCAGGGCTATCTCAGGGCGATGTGGGCAGCGTCGAGCGGGCTTCGCCAGGCAACCTGGTCCGCACGTCTGGGAATCGACCTGACGAGCCAGCAGGCGCCGCTCGGCGCCTGGCCGGTGGCGAGCACCAGCATTTCCTCGACCATTCCGCTCCGCGCGCATTCCCGGATCAGCAACGGCCTGCTCCGGAGCACGACCACCGGCCGGAGAATCCTGCACGGTGGCCTCTCCGGTGAACACCCCGTACTGCACGCGGGACCCTTCATCCTGGCCGCCGGCCTCTTCCTCGATGGCGCCGAGGTCATGAGCCCCGCAAATGGCTCGGGACGAAGTCGGCTCTTCCTCGATGCCGGTGGCGGAATCCGGATCGGGATCCAGGACGGCCAGCTCGGCGTGTTGCGGGTCGACCTGGCGACCGGGCTGACCGATCATCGTTCGGCGCTCACTGTCGGCCTGCACCAGCGCTGGCCACCATTCCGAGAAACCACCCGCTGAACCGGAGAATTCGCCCGATGACCGATCAAGATGCGCCCGGCACACGGCACACCGATGGCGCGGAGGACGAGGGGAAGCCCATCGAAGCGCCCCGTTTGCGCCATTCCGGGGAGGAAACCGATCGTCCGGCCAGCCCGGCACTCGAGGGTGGCCCTCCCCTCCCCGAGGAGCTGACCGGCCGAGCCAGCGGCACCAGCGAGGACCTCACCGCCCTGTTCGACAACAAATCCAGTTCGCATCTGGCCGACGGCTTCCGCGGTGGCAGCGCCGACGACGCGCCGCAGCAAGACGAGGAGGATGGGGCTGGCGGGACCGGGAGCGACCACACGTGATTCCCTACACCGCACCGCAGTTCGCACCGTGGAGTGGCCGGTGTCGGCGTCCAGCGCAACGCCACCGGGCGTCCGCCGATCGCGGGTGAGGGTCTGAACGCACGCGATCGGCGCGCGGACAGCTGTCAGGCAGCGGTTTGTCCTGATGAATCGCGAGTCAGGCGAGCGCCGTCACCAAGGCGGCCAGCGCCTGCCCACGGTGACTGACCGTCTCCTTCTCTTCGATGCTCGCCTCCCCGAAACTCTTTCCCAGCGCGTCACAGAAGAAGTACGGATCGTACCCGAAGCCACCCTGCCCTGCCGGCGCTTCCAGAATGCGCCCGGCACAGCTTCCCTCGAACGCAACCGGCACCGCGGTTGGGGTGCGGAGGTAGACCAGCACGCAGCGATACTGCGCGCGCCGCTTCATCTCGGGCGCACCCCGTAGCCGTCGCACCAGCTCGGCGTTGTTGGCCGCATCGACCTGGGCCGTTGTCCCCGTCGCGCCAGCCCAGCGCTTGGAACGCACGCCCGGCTCGCCGCCCAGGTAGAACACTTCCAATCCGGAATCGTCCGCAACGGTGGGCAGGCCGCTCTTCCGGGCGAAATACTCCGCCTTGGCCCGCGCATTCGCCTCGAAGCTGTCGGCGACTTCGAGCCCGTTCTCTGCCGTCGTCTCGGGAATGCCGGCGTCGTCGGGAAAGAGCACCTCATGCCCGGCAGCCTCGAGGACCCGGCGCACTTCGCGCTGCTTGCCGGCGCTCCGGGTAGCGAACAGCAGCTTCACCGGCCCAGCACCGCCCGCTGCGCTGCAAAGAGCTGCATCAGTCCACCGTCGGCCAGTGCGAGCAACCGATCGAGCTCGGGCCGGGAAAACGTCCCGTGCTCGCCGGTCCCCTGCACTTCGACGTAGGAGGACGGCTCGAGCATCACGATGTTGGCGTCGACGCCGGCATCCTTGTCCTCGAGGTACATGAGGTCGAGACGGGCCTCGCCATCAATGATACCGACCGAGACCGCCGCCACCAGCCGACCGAATGGATTGGGAATGCCGGTCTGCTCGGCGATCCAGGCGCAGGCATCCGCCAGCGCGACACAGCCGCCGGTGATGCTGGCGGTGCGGGTGCCGCCATCGGCCTGGAGCACGTCACAATCGATCTTGATGGTGAAATCGCCAAAGGCCATCGTCCCCATCGCCGCCCGCAGCGAACGGCCGATCAGCCGCTGGATCTCCTGAGTCCTTCCCCCGGCCCCGCGGCGTTCACGATCGGTGCGTTCCGAGGTCGCTCGCGGAAGCATGGCGTACTCCGCGGTCACCCAGCCTTCCCCCGAACCGCGCTTCCACGGTGGGGCGCCCTTCTCGACCGACGCGGTACAGTGGACCAGCGTTCCGCCCATGCGGATGAGGCACGAACCCTCGGCAAAGGGATTGGCCTTGCGTTCGAGTACGACGGGGCGCAGTTGATCGACGGCACGGGCATCAGGACGGGGCACGGAGTTGCTCCACGAGTGCGGTGGTGGAATAGCCAGGAAGAAGCGGGATGATGGCGACGCGACCGCCGTGGGCCTCGACCCAATCGGCGCCAACGATGCTCGGCCGGGCGTAATCACCGCCCTTGACGAGCACATCGGGAGTCAGCGCTTCGATCAGGGTCAGTGGGGTGTCGTCGTCAAACAGGACGACGGCGTCGACTACCTCGAGCGCGGCGAGGACCGTCGCCCGACCGGCCTCCGGCACGAGCGGACGTCCCGCGCCCTTGGCCAGCCGGCGAACGGAAGCGTCACTGTTGAGCCCGACGACCAGGCAGCCACCGAGAGCGCGGGCCGATTCCAGCAGCGCGATATGCCCGGCATGCAGCAGGTCGAAGACACCATTCGTGAAGACGACGGGACCGGCCTGCGCCCGGCGCCACGCGATGGCTGCCGGAAGCCGCAGGATCTTTCGCGCGGCAGGGCCGTCCATCACCCGGCGGGCGGGCGCACGAACAGGAACTTGAGAGCAAGCGGGGCGATGAATGTTGTCGCCATCACCATCAGCAGAACGACGCTGAAGGTCCCCTGCCCGAGGATGCCGGCCTGCCGGCCGATATCCGCAAAGATGAGCCCGACCTCGCCCCGCGGGACCATGCCGACGCCCACAGCCATCCGCCGGTAACTGAGCCAGGGTGCGGCCCAGCCGGCGGCGATCTTGCCGATGATCGCGATGACGGTGAGGATCCCGGCGACCAGCAAGAGCGTGCCGGCCCCGGGGACCCGGGGATCCAGCAGCGAAAGATTCGCGGCCGCGCCCACATTCACGAAGAAGATCGGCGCGAGGACCGCCGCCACCGGCTGCACCTGTTGTTCGACGGTGTGTGCCTGACGAGTGGTCCGCAGGATGAGCCCGGCGGCGAATCCGCCGATGATGAGCGCGGAGCCGAGCCGGTCCGCGAATGCGGCGAGCGCCAGCGCAAAGGCGATCGACAGGACGACGACAACCCCGCGCGCCCGCATGCGCGAGACGCGGTCGGCCAGCCGGGGCACGACAAGATTGCCGAGGACGACGGCCGCCACGAGGAAGCCGACCGCTGCCGCCAGGGTGCTCGTCACACCGAGCAGACTCACCCCCCCGCCCGCGGCAAGGCCCGACACCACGCTGAGGATGACGAGGCCGATGATGTCGTCCAGGACCGCCGCACCGAGAATGATGCGGGCCTCCGGCGTTTCCATCTGGCCCAGATCGCCCAGCACACGCGCGGTGATGCCGACCGAGGTCGCCGTCAGCGTGGCGCCCACGAAGATCGCGACGGTACCGACCGAGCCACTCTCGCCCAGCGCCGCATGCCCCGCACCGGACCAGTAGAGGTAGCCGAGCAGGAACGGCAGCGTCACGCCGACCAGTGCGACCGCGAGCGCGGCGGTACCCACCTTCCGCATCTCCCGCAGGTCGGTCTCCAGCCCCACTTCGAAGAGCAGCAGGATGACGCCGAGCTCCGCCAGCAGTCGGATCATGTCGGCGCCGGCGGCGCCCGCGGCGGGGATGACGGCGAGGGCGCTCGGTCCGAGCAGCACCCCGGCCAGCAGCTCGCCCAGGACCGATGGGAGCCCGAGCCGCTCGGCCAGTTCGCCGACCAGCTTGCCGCCGGCCAGCATGGCGGCGACGACGAGGAGGAGATTGGAGAAGGCCGGATCGCCGCTCGACGCCCACAGGGCAGACGGGCAACAGAGGGCAACCAGCAGGTACAGCCAGGGCCTGTGCGGAAGGCGCCGGCCCATCACAGCGGTTCTTCGGCCTGGGGTTGGAACAGGAAGGTGTGTGTGACGAGCGGGATCGTGACGGTTTCGCTGTACTCCGTGCTGATCACGATGCGGCGCGGCTTGCCGGAGCGGGTGATGACGAACTTCTTGGCCTCCGGCGGAAGCTGAAGCTCATCCGCCTTCTGCTCGAGGCGGCGCCGGATCACGGCATCGCTGAGGGTCGGCGCCAGGCGGGCCGAGACCCGCATTTCGTCGACCAGTTCGTAGTACTTCACCCAGGGCTTGCCGAAATGGATGCCGGCGTAGACGCCGACCACCAGAATCACGAGGGAGACCAGACAGCCCGAGGTGCTCCCCCCGCGGCGGTCCCGGTACCAGGATTTCACCATTGCGACTGCGCTCCGTCCACGATGTTGGTGACGAGTTTGCTCAGGGCCCGTCCGCGAGCGATCACTTCCGTCTCACGACCCGGTTCGTATTCTCCATCGAGGCTCAGGCCACTGCGCTGCCAGAGCGGCTTGCCTTCCCGGTCCACGATTTCCACCGAAACGGACAGCAGGACCTGGCGTTTGGTCACCGTCACCTGGCTGTTCCCCGTGCCGGTGAAGGCGACCGGAACGTCGGGGTCGTAGCGACTGATGGTCCCCCGGACGATCGCATCCGCGCTCGACTCCCCCGCCTGTCGCAAGCCGAGCCGCCCCTGTATCGCGGAGCGCACCGAATCCACGACCTCCTGCGTGAGGGTCGGCTCGGCGGTGAGATTGTCGAAGGGTAGAATGGCGACCGTCTTGATCTCCGGCGGGAAGCCCCCTCCGGTGAAGCCATAGAGGCAGCCGGCCAGACTGAGCGTGCTAAGGCTCAGGAGGGCGCCAGGTCTCAGGCGGAAACTGCGGAGCGGGGACCGTCGCGTAAAATGTGATCTCCAGTTTGGCCGGACCGCTTGGCACCGTGAGCCGCGCCTTGGCCGGACTACCATCAGGGTGCAGTGTGGCCAGACTCCGGCCGATGACTTTTCCCGCATGCCGCACCTCCGCGGCGAGCGTGACGGGACTGGATGATACACGGAGGTACTCGATGGTGTCGGGGCCTTCGGCGTAGCGCCAGGCCGTCTTGGTGCCCTCGACCAGCCCCGCGAGGTCGGCACCGGGGGACGGCCGTCGGGCAACGGCAAAGAGCGCCCACAGCAGTTCGTAGTCGGGAATCAGGTCCTTGACCGCGCCCTCCGGCACCACCCACTGCGCCGAATCGCCGATGACCATCGCGGAACCCTTGCCGATGCCGAGCGAACCGGCGATGTCGAAGCGGAGGGAGTCCGGCACAGCGATCCGTGCACTGCCCCGACCACCCTTGCTTGACTGCTCATCCTGATACAACCAGGTGAACCGGTGCAGCGCGCCGGCCATCGGGGCGGTGCGACCAACCCACTCCGCAACCGACAGCGAATCCACCGTCTTCAGTCCGGCGGGTAGAAGTGCCGAGGCGCCCGGCCGGCATCCAGCGAGGCCGCAGGCAAGATAGACCACACCAAGATGGCGGTCAAGCCGAAACCATTGCGGCATCAGTAGTTATACCCGAAGAAGAACTGCAGAAAACTCCGGCTGCGCTGCTGGTCCGTCAAGCCGTAGCCATTGAATTTGCCATCGCTGAAGCGTCGGCCCCAGTCGAGGCGCAACACGAGGCCAGGAAGGACCGGCCAGCGGAAGCTGACACCATAGCTGCCCAGCAATGCACGGTCCTCGTCCCGGGTGAACCACGCCCGCCCGGCATCCAGGAAGAAGGCGCCCTGGATCTCGGGAAAGCGCGCCGCTCCGATTGCGGTGCCGAGCGTAAAGTAATCAAGCAGCGGAAAGCGCAGCTCGGCGTTGCCCAGCCAGGCCTTGGACCCGAGGATGTAACCATAGTTGGGATAGCCTCGCAATCCGACTGTCCCGCCGATGTTCACCCGCGAG
>JANMYS010000106.1:0-4671 GCA_031382385.1 Gemmatimonadota bacterium | reverse complement strand
GGCCGGCGGCGAGGACATTGTCATCCTGCGGTCGGTTGGCTACCAGGGCGCTAAGCAGCTGGTATGCCATGTCGTGTTTCCGGTTGGCCTCGACCCAGGCGAGTGCGGCGGCGAGGACGTCGGAGTCCTGCGGCCGGTTGGCCACCAGGGCTTCGAGGAGCTGGTAGGCCTTGTCGTGTTTCCGGTTGGCCTCGACCCAGACGAGCGCGGCGGCGAGGACCTTGGAGTCCTTCGGTTGGTTGGCTACCAATGCGCAGAGAGGCTGGTATGCCGCTGCCGTGCCCGGGAACCGCCCAAGCCAATCCATGACAAGCCGCGTGGCCGCCGTCTGGTCACTAGACATCGTTAGGATTCTTGTTAGACACACGCCCGTCCCGGGACGGGTCGGATCTCCGGACAACAGCGACCATGCACGATGCCGCATCTCCTCGGCCTGTACTTCGAAGCGGGGAGTCTCGCTCAGCCGCCAAAGCCAGCCGGCTACGGATGGATGAACGTTCGCGGGCAGAAGCGAGCTGCTACATGCCGTGAACGCCAGTTGAACGGGGTCCGGGTCCAGCGTGAGGTTCGACCAGCGGTACAGGTACTGAAGCCAGTATGGCAACATAGAAACGCGAAGGTCGCCAGCGCATTTCCGGTAGAGTTCCGCAATCATCTCCTGCATCGAGCCGACGCTTGAGTGACTCTGGGCCTCGGCCAAGCGACCCGTATTTCCAAGACTCCAAAGCGCGGCGACGGTGAAGTTGGCATCGTCCGTGTTGCTCCAACAGCGAGTCAGGACCGCGGCCACATCGCGTGCCCAAGCAATCGCAAGGCTCGCGTGGTCAGGCGCCCACTCCTGGTAGAGCACCCACGCGATTTGCGGGTGCGCAAGCCGGTAACCCGGAAACGGCTCGGAAGGGCCGGGCGCCACGTACTCGAAATGGAGTTGTGACTCGTCGCATAGCTTCCTAAAGTAGTCCCGCTGCGAATCGGAAAGTTTGTCGAGAATCTGCGTCGGCGCAGCCAGCTCGAGGGCGTTCACCGCGAGAATCTCACGTGCTACGACAAAGATGGCCTGCGACTTCAGGCGCGTGCCGAATGTCTTCTGAAAATCGCCCAGCCAACGCCCCTGTTGCAGCTCGAACAGCAGCAATACCATCGGGCGGTTTTCTGCCCCTGCGATTCCTTCCAGCGGTTGCTTGTCGGTGCGGGCTCTCCACCATGCGATGGTCTCAATCGTTTCCGCGTCGCTGAGCTTGGGAACTGCAAATGTGGTGACTTTCACCCTCGTACTGCATGTCCGTTCGAACACCTCGCGCTCCGTCGTGGGCCCGCACGCGAGAAGGGCAACTCGGGGGATGCAGTTCAGGGTAGCGTCCCGCAAGCGCCGGTCCCAGTCCTCCGCGTCCTTGGCGGTGTGCAGATCGTCGACCAGTGCCAGAATCGGGCGTTGTGGCGATGTCCCTCTCTTCTTCTCCGTATCGGCTTGACGCGAGATCCAGTCCGGTACCTGATCGGGCGATAACTTGCCGACGAGTGCGAGGGGAGCAGCTTGCGCAAGAAGACGCTGCGCTAGTTGTAGCATCAGGACGGACTTGCCGTCACCGCCACGCCCTTCGATCCAAAAAATCGGTACGTACTCCGTTTCCGCATGGCTTTCGACCTCAGCCCACCACGCGTCAAAGCGGGCGACGAGGTCGGGAAAGATCCTGTCGCGATGACGGAAGCGCCCGCGGCTCAGGTCTGGGTAGCGGGGCCGGCGGTCCACAACGACTTCGCGATCGAACTGTGCCTCTTCGCCTTCCGCGAGGTCCTCTCGGAAAAGAAGGCTGCCCAAACGCTCTTCTTGTTGGCCGGCTTTGACACGCTCATTAAAAAGATGCTCAAGCTGACGCGCTAGGTCGGCAATATGCTCTGCTGTTGGTTCGTTAAACGTTCCGAGAAGCTTGCCCCGGCAGTCGTCGAGGAAGCCCACGGTATCCCGCACGCCACGCTCCCAGAGAAGGTAGTGCAGGCGGTCGAGCGGGTCTGGATCCTCGACGATAGGCTCAAGGGGGTCGAACTGCGCTAACGTGCGGTTCCACAGATCAGAGTCATCAGCGCCCTTCACCTCCGTGCGGGAGATGTCCGCAGGATCTTTATCCGTGGCGCGATGCAGACAAACAACCTGGAACCGAATCCGTTCGAGCAGCGGTTGTGTGCAGAGGCTCGCGATTCGGTAAGCCTCGCTAAGCGCCGATCGCAGATCTTCCCTTTTCAATGTGCTCTTGACTTGGATCAACCGGATGCACCCGTTGTCGGGCGCGAAGATGTCGGACAGGCGCTCCATCTGCGCCAATTCAGCCGGATTTTGGACACCCGCGCTTACCTTACGGAAGAAGCGTTCCAGGTACACAGCCGCTTGGTACGAAAAGCCAGCAAGCGCCCACCAGCCGCCCTTGGAACCGCGCGGTAGTAAATCGTGGATGCTTAGAGCGGGTGCCTCGCCAAGGTGATTCATGCCGGGTTGTGCAGCATCAGCACGCGGTCGGCGCCTTCTGCCTCGAGGGAGTGCCTCGCTGGCGTGACTCATGCCGAGCAACCACCGTGGTGGGCATTGCCAGAAACTGCAAACTCCCGCACCCACATCTCCAGCGCCCGAGTCGCCAGCACGTCATCGCGGTTGTACGTCTCGATCTCGCGGCGGATGTCGGCCCGCGCGGCGGGTTCTCGGGCCCGCAGGAAATCGACATAGCGAACCACCGACCACTGGGAGCCGGATTCCGTCAACTCCCACTGGAAGTTGACGAGTCTCGGATGCTTGCAGATGGCCTTAAGCCCATAGCCTGGCAGCGGCAGAACGACGCTCTGCCGTACGGCGTCGGCTAGATCAAACAAGGGTGAATTGTCTTCCAGCAGCCAGGCAACATTCGGATGGTCCTCCATGGCGAAGCGTCGGGCGTAGGTCTTGATCTGCGTGACCTCGAACGCGCTGTAGTGGACGATGCGTAGCTCCGGGAATCGATGACGATAGGTCTCGAGCAGGCTTAGAAAGTCCAGCCACGCGCGCTTATCCTCTCTAGGCCCGCCGTCACTCCAGACTCGCTCGTAGCTCGCGGGGCAGTAAGTCGGTGGCAGGAAGCCCCAGAGATAGACCTCACCACCCGGCGTTGCGGAAAGTGGGTTGGTCTCGACATCGAAGTGAACCCAGGTGCCCGTGGGAAGTTGCGGGGGCTCGAGTACGAACACCTCGCCGGTGAGTTGGCTTCGGGCTTGGAGCACGGCGCGGCGCTTATTGATGGCGCCCCGGAGGCGGGGCACGTCAGGTAGCTGCTCCGGGTCGGCGGCCGCCAGTTCGGCCATGGTGCGGATGCCCGCGTCCCGCAGACCTTCCGCGGCGCGGGCGCTCACGCCGAAGACCATGGTCAACTCACCGGCCTGCTCGAAGGCGGGACGGCAGATCACGTCGTACGGGCAAGAACTGCACTTGGTTTCGCCGAAATGGGTCACAGGTGGATCGGAGCATGCAAGAGCCGCCTGGAATTCCGTCAGAAATTGTTCCGCTTCGAGGTCCGCATCCAAGGCAACCTCAACGGCGACGCCCGCACCCGTATAGGCGAGTGCGGGAAGGCGCGATCCGACCAAGCGCCGATACAGTGCCAGTTGAAGGGATATCTCGGGGTGATCGTCGATCCGAGTTGCCAGCTTCGCGTCGGCGACCTGATAGTCGCCATCCGCGGTACGAATCAGGAAGTCCGGACGGCCCTCCAAGCAGAGTTCGTGATCCTCGAACGCGGGTTGGTAGATCAGGGGCACGCCCTCGGCCATTAGCGCTGCGGTGTGGGCGGGTGATTTAGCCCGAACCCCACCGCCGAGCTTCGTTCTTATCTCGGCCTCGTGGGCTTGGCCAGCCTCTGCGATCAGGACATCAAACGGGGTAGCGCCGATGATCAGATCGGGCGGCGGGCGATGGTCGTACCACGCGCGCCGCGGGCAATGACACCAAGAACGCGCATCGCTTGCCTGTATCACCTAGCCGCCCCGTCGTTCGAAAAGCGTAGACCTGCGGCGGCTGTCAACGGTAGCATCTGCCTGCGGGTGTAGCCGAGGAGCAATAACCCGGCGAGGAAGGCGGACAGCGTGGTTGGCGTTGGCACTGCGTTCGGCTCGAGCGCGCTCATCGCGACAGCGCGAAGGTTTGTGTTGGCGGATATCCTCGCAGTGAAGCGTGTGCCATCGGCGCGCGCCGTAGATACTGTCGGCGCCGACTAACGGCTTGATCCCCAGCGGATCGACGGCGAAGTCGATCAACGAGCCGACTGTGACGTTCGCTGTAATGCTTCCCTGCACACCGGTGCTATTCAGATTAGCGATGAACCGAGTGAAGGTTTGCCGTCCGTCGACAAAAATACGGCCGGTGACGCCGCCGCCTCGCGGGACGGTGGTATTGCCCTTACCCAGATCGTAGTCGATGGTAATCAGTCCGCTCACGGGGCTTCGGTAACGCAGCACACTCCAGATGATTTCCTGCTGCGGCGACGGGCCTATGCCGGCGGGATGGGCGCCCGTCGGCCGTATCCACGGGTAGCCGCCGTAGCTCTCACCGGGCGGGGGGGTGAGAGTCCATTTCGACAGATTCGGATCGACGTTTGGAACATAGCGGTCCAACAGTTCGAAGGCATCTGGCGTGTAGCCAGGCCCGCTCGGCAG
>JANMYS010000171.1:0-3019 GCA_031382385.1 Gemmatimonadota bacterium | reverse complement strand
ACCAACGCCGTTCTCCACCTGCTGGCGATCGCCCACTCCGCCGGCGTGCCCCTCGTGCTGGATGACTTCGAAACGATCCGCGCCCGGGTCCCGGTGCTCGCGGACCTCAAGCCTTCCGGCCGCTACGTCGCGACCGACCTCCACCGCGCCGGAGGCGTTCCCCAGGTCATGAAGATGCTGCTGGCCCGCGGGCTGCTGCACGGCGACGCGCTGTCCATCACGGGGACGACGATCGCCGATGTGCTGCGGGACGTCCCGGAGGAGCCGCGAACCGACCAGGATGTGATCCGTCCGTGGAGTCGCCCGATGTATGCCCAGGGGCACCTCGCCATTCTGCGGGGCAACCTGGCTCCTTCCGGCAGCGTGGCCAAGATCACCGGGGTGAAGAAGTCACGGATGACCGGTCCGGCCCGGGTCTTTGATTCGGAAGAGGAATGCCTCGCGGCGATCCTCGGGGGGAAGATCGTGGCGGGCGACATCCTGGTCATTCGCTACGAGGGACCGAAGGGCGGGCCGGGCATGCGGGAGATGCTGTCGCCCACCTCGGCGATCATCGGGGCAGGCCTGGGCGATGCCGTCGGCCTCATCACCGATGGCCGCTTCTCGGGCGGAACCTACGGCATGGTGGTCGGACATGTGGCCCCGGAGGCTGCGGTCGGCGGGACGATCGCACTGGTCCAGGAAGGCGATGCGATCACCATCGATGCCGAGCGGCGCCTGCTGCAGCTTGAGGTGCCGGAGGCCGACCTTGCCCGCCGGCGCGCGGCCTGGCGGCCGCGCGCAAGCCGCTATACGCGCGGGGTGCTGGCCAAGTACGCAAAGCTGGTCTCGAGTGCCGAGCTGGGAGCAGTCACGGATCTGCCGTAACGTGCAGGTTCGGGAGCTGACCACCGGGGCCGGCCGTGCGAACGCACCGCCGGCCCGCGTTGTCAGTGCTGGTGGGGGATCGGCAACATCAGGGTGAACTTGAGCATCTGGTCGGGGAGCCGGCCGAGATCCGCTTCCGAAAGCTGGGGCGCCCGCATCTCGATCGAGTGCCGGAGTTCGGCATTGAACGGCTTCTGGATCTCCAGCGCGCACGCCTCGCAGAGATAACCATCGAAGGTGCCGAACAGAGTGAGCCGAACGGGCTGGCCCTCGCGCTCGAGAGCGGGATGGACATGACACGTCTGGCACAACATGGGTGGCTCCGGGTGAAGGGTGGCGCTTCCGGCCTGGGGAAGCGACGCGCCCATGACGAGTGGAGGTCGCCGCAGGTTCCAGCCGGCACTCCAGGCTCAGGCCTGGAGCCGGTCCGCGATCTGGCGGGCCATCTCCCGCGTCCCGACGACGGCGTCACCTGGTTCCGCAATGTCACCGGTCCGAAACCCCGCGGCGATTGTGGCGGTGATCGCCCGATCGATTGCCGCGGCCGCGGCTCCTTCTCCCAGCCCGTGGCGCAGCAGCATGGCGGCGCTGGCAATGGTCCCAATCGGGTTGGCCACGTCTCTTCCCGCCAGCGGTGGCGCGGAACCATGGATCGGCTCGAACAGCCCTGGTCCGTCCCCCAGCGAGGCTGACGGCAGCAGTCCCAGGCTGCCGACCAGCACCGCGGCCTCATCGCTGAGGATGTCGCCGAAGAGGTTTTCGGTGAGGAGGACGTCGATCGATCCAGGATCGCTGACCAGCCGCATCGCCGCGAAATCGACATAGATGTGCTCCAGTGTCACATCGGGATAGGCCGGCGCCATCTCTGTTACCGCCGCCCGCCAGAGCTGGCTCGTTTCCAGCACATTCGCCTTGTCCACCGACAGCAGCCTCTTCCGCCGGCCGCGCGCTGAGGTGAAGGCGACCCGTGCCACCCGTTCGACCTCCGCCCGGGAATACCGCAGGGTATTGACCGAGTTCACCCCGTCATTGCCACGGGGCTCGCCGTAGTAGAGACCGCCGGTCAGCTCCCGCACGATCAGCAGGTCGGTGTGCTCCAGCAGTTCCGGCCTGAGCGGGGAACGATTGCGGAGTGGTGGATGAATCATGACCGGACGCAGGTTGGCGTAGACGCCTAGCAGCTTTCGGAGGGCCAGGAGCCCGGTCTCGGGCCTCTGGTGGCGCGGCGCGGCATCGAGACTGGGATCACCAACCGCGCCGAGCAGGACGGCATCCGCCCGCTGCACGGCGGCCCGGGTCGCCGGGGGGAGCGGATCCCCGGTGGCGTGCACCGCGGCGGCGCCGATCAGACCGTGTTCCAGCTGAAGTTCGAGCCCGAACATCTCGCTGGCCGCGGCGAGGACCCGCAGCGCCGCAGTAACCACCTCCGGGCCGATCCCGTCGCCCGGCAGCACCACGATGTGCCGAGGTCTCATGCCTCGATCCGGGAGCGGAGGGCATCGCGACGGCGCTCGTAGGCCGTGATCTCCTCGTGCAGCAGCAGGGTCCGCCCGATCTCATCCAGGCCCTGCAGCAGCGATTCGCGGCGGTAGGCATCGAGGGTGAAGCCGGCGCGGAACCCCGCCGCGTCAGAGACCTCACACGACGTCAGGTCGACCGTCAGGTGGAAGGGCGCCGCACCCAGGTCCGCCCGGCGGAACAACTCGGTGATTTCGGCCGCCGTGAGCCGGACCGGGAGGATTCCGTTCTGGCAGCAGTTGCTGAAGAAGATGTCGGCGAATGATTCCGCGATGATGGCCCGGAACCCGTACTCGGCCAGCGCCCACGGGGCGTGCTCGCGCGAGGAACCACAGCCGAAATTGGCGCCGGCCAGCAGGATGCTGGCCCCTGCGGTCCGCGGCTGGTTCAGCACGAAGGCCGGAGTCGGTGTCCCGTCCGGCAGATAGCGCCAGTCGTGGAACAGCGCCACGCCGAATCCGGTGCGTTCCACCCGTTTCAGGAACTGCTTGGGGATGATCTGGTCGGTGTCGACATTGGCCCGCTGGAGCGGAGCAACGATGCCGGTGTGGGTCGTGAAGGGGGTCATGGCTTCGGGGATGATGGCCATTGGCCGTTAGCCGTTGGCCATTGGCCAACCGCAAAAGTGGAATGA
>JANMYS010000125.1:0-11175 GCA_031382385.1 Gemmatimonadota bacterium | reverse complement strand
AAGCTGCCCGCCGCGCGCGAGGCGGCTCCCGCACTGATCGCAGCCTGGCTGGCCGGCCAATGACGCTCGATCACTGGCTCGCGGCGCGCACCACCCAGGCACCGCCGGCGCTCCGGGCTCGCGTGCTCGCCCACGCGGCGGCTATCACCGAGGGGGAGACTCACGCCGAGCGGCTCGCGCTCGCGGCGGAGCGTGTGCTCGCGATCGTCGAGGAGCATCCCGGCGATCGAACCATCGCGCTCGACCTGCTGGCCGCAGACGCACTCATCACCCTGGCCCTGCTGGCGGAAGCTGAATCCACCCCGGAACATCTTGGGGTGTTCACCGAGGGGCTGCTGGCGGCGGAGCGGATCGCCTGAGTGATCGACCTTCACTGCCACCTCCTTCCCGGCGTCGATGACGGCTCCCGCAACGTCGCCCAGTCCGTGGAGGTGCTTACCCACCTCGCGAGTCGGGGCGTCACCGGCATCTGTCTGACCCCGCATCTCCTGGCCAGTCAGGCAGTGGAGGGCGTGCCTGCTGCACACGACCGCGCTTTCGAATCGCTCCGGCCCGCCATCCCTCCCAGTATCCGGGTGTACCGCGGCGCCGAGGTGATGCTCGACCGTCCGCTCAGTGCGGTGGTCGCCCGGGACCGGGCGGTGACGCTCAACCGGTCGCGGTACCTGCTGGTCGAGTTTCCCCGCCTCGTTGCAGCGCAGACCGTGGAGCATGCGCTCGCGCTGGTGGCGGCCATCGGCCTGGTGCCGCTGGTGGCGCATCCGGAGCGCTACCGGGTTTGCCAGGTGGCCTCGGTCGAACGCTGGCGGTCGCTCGGCGCGCTGATGCAGGTGGACGGCCCGACCCTGCTGTCGCCCAAGCCCCGCGGCGAACGGGCCCGGGAGCTGATCGCTCATGGATTGGCCGACATCATCGCGGGCGACAATCATGGCGACCAGCGGAGTCTGGCCGAGGCGCGGTCCGCGCTGTTCGATCAAGGGGGGGCCATGCAGGCGGAGCTGCTGACGGTGCGGAACCCCGGGGCGATCCTCGCGGATCAGCCAGTACAGCCAGTGGAGCCGTTTACCTGGCGCCTGTCGTTTCTCGAACGGATGCGGGCGCTGCTGCTGGGCGACCGGGGAGATCGTTCATGATCGATCTGCAGGGCAAGGTGGTGCTGGTCACCGGCGGTTCCCGCGGCATTGGACGGGCGGCCGCGCTGCTGCTGGCGCGAGCCGGGGCGGATGTCGCGCTCACCTGTCGATCTCGGCTCGCCGAGGCGGAGGCGGTCGCCGCCGAGGTGCGCCGTCTCGGACGGAAGGCATGGAGCGGTGCCGGTGAGCTGGGTGACGCGGTCGTGGTCGACCGGCTGTTCGCGAGCGCAACCGCCGCGCTCGGACCGCTCGACGCCTTTGTCGGCAATGCCGGCATCTGGCCGACGGAGGATGTCGCGCTCCGCGCCATGGACATCGAGCGCTGGCGCGGGACCATGCAGGCAAATCTCGACGCCATCTTCTACACAACCCGCGCCGCGCTGCGCCACATGAAACCGACTGGAGCGATTGTGCTGGTCGGCAGCACCGCGGGGCAGCGGGGGGAGGCATATCACGCCGACTACGCCGCCACGAAAGGCGCGATGATCTCCCTGGTGAAGTCGCTCTGCGTCGAGTGCGCGCCGGGGATCACGGTCAACTGCGTGGCGCCGGGCTGGGTCGACACCGAGATGTGCGACGAGGCCTTCAGTGGCGGTGGCCGGGAGCGCATCGCCGCCACGATCCCGCTGCGCCGGGTCGCGTCGGCGGACGATATCGCGGGACCGATCGTCTTTCTGTGCAGCGACCTCGCTCGCCACATCACTGGCGAGGTGCTGAATGTGAATGGCGGGAGCGTGCTGTGCGGATGACGGGCGATTGGGCGATTGGGCGATTGGCCGATTGGGGTACGCATGTGAGGGTGCCCATCTGCCCCATCGCCGAAACCGCTAATCGCCGAATCGTCAAATCGCCGAATCGCCGAATCGTCAAATCGCCCAATCGCCCATTCGCCTGATGCTCCACCTCCTCTTCACCGGCGGCACGATCTCGATGGAGCGCGACGAACGCGCCGGCGGCAATGTGCCCACCCATGGTGGCGCCGTGCTGGTGGCACTCGCGCCGGAGCTCGCCACCGTCGGGCCATTTGTCATCGAGGATTGGGGGCGCTTCCCGGCCTGTCACCTCGGCCTCGACAAGCTCTGGGCGCTGCGGGACCGGGTCGCTGCGCTGCAACGGGGTGAGGAGCTGGCTGCCGTGCCTGATGGTATCGTGATCACCCATGGGACCGACACGCTGGAAGAAACCGCGTACCTGCTCTCGCGCACCCTCGAGCCGGCCGTGCCGGTGGTCATCACCGGCGCCATGCGCACCTCGGGCGACGCCGGCTGGGATGGCCCGCGCAACCTGACCGATGCCGCCCGGGTGGCCGCGAGCCCGTTGAGCCGCGGCCGCGGAACCATGGTGGTGTTCAATGGCGAGATCCTGGCGGGCCATCAGGCGGTCAAGGTCGAGGCGACTGCGCTCGCCGCATTCGCTGCCCCGCACGCGGCACCCATCGGCAGGGTCCACGACGGGCAGGTGGAGTTTGCCGGGCCACCGCCGGTCCGAGCCGCGGCTCTCTGCCCGCCTGGCCTCGGTGCCAGGGTCGCCCATGTCCCCATGGTGATCGGCGACACCGGCCACCTGCTCGAGCTGGCACGCGCCACCCACGACGGCGTCGTGATCGGCGCTTTCGGCAGCGGCAATCTGCCGCCCGGTGCGGTTCCCGCGATCCGGCGCTGGCTCGCCGACGGCAAGCCGGTGGTGCTCGCCAGCCGCTGTCCCCGCGGGGTGGTGACACCGGTGTACGCCTTTCCCGGTGGTGGCGCCGGGCTGGTGCGCGATGGTGTCACTCCCGCCGGCCCACGCACGCCGGGCCAGGCCTGCATGGAGCTGACGATCACCCTCTCGGCTGGCGTCAGGTACGGCGCATGAGTTTCCCCTCGCGGCTCGATATTCCCGAGGATGTCCTCGAGATTGCCCGCACCCTGGAAGAGGCGGGGCATGAGGCGTGGTGCGTCGGCGGCGCCCTCCGCGACACCCTGCTGGGCGAGGCCAACACCGACTACGACATTGCCACGTCGGCGACGCCGGATGTGGTCCAGCGGCTGTTCAAGCACACCGTGCCGGTGGGCGAGCGGTTCGGCACCGTGGCGGTCCGCACCCGCCGCCGGCACCACGAGGTGACCACCTTCCGGCGCGATGTCAGCACTGACGGGCGGCATGCGGTCGTGGAGTTCGGCGTGTCGCTCGAGGACGATCTCGCCCGGCGCGACTTCACCATCAACGCGATCGCGCATCATCCGCTGCGGCATGAGTGGCGCGACCCGTTCAACGGCGCGGCGGACTTGCAGCGCAAGCTGATCCGCGCGGTGGGCGAGCCCGAAACCCGGTTCCGCGAGGACTACCTGCGGATCCTGCGCGGCATCCGGTTCGCCGGCCGGTTCGGCTTTGCCATCGATCCGCCGACCTGGACGGCGATGCTGGCCTGCGCCGATGGGTTGCCCCGGCTTTCCGCCGAGCGGGTGCGGGAGGAGTGGTACAAGGGATTGCGCACGGCTCGCTCGCTGTCACAGATGATCGAGCTGTGGCGTTCGTCCGGGGCGGCTCACGCCTGGATTCCCGAGCTGCTGGCCGACGGCCCGAGGCAGATGACGCCGGACGTCTCACCGACCGGCTCGCCGCTGGTGCAGCGGCATCAGTATGTGGGACGCCTGGCGGACCGCGCCGCGGCGATGCCGCCTGGTGTTGGTGAAAACGGCGGTGACCTTCCGCGTGATCCGGTGCTGCTCACGACGCTCTTCTGCCTCGATCCGGTGGCGGTGCTGGTGAGGCTCAAAGCGCCTAACGCCGAGATTGCGCGGGCGACGGCGATGGTCATGGGACCAGCGGAGCCCGAGGGAACATCGCCGGTGGCGGTGCGGCGCTGGATGGCCGCGGTCGGAGAAGCCGCCGAGGACATGACGGCGCTCTGGTGGCTGCGCCATGGTACCGCGCCGAACTGGGAGCCGGTGATGCGTGGCATCCGGGAACGGGGCGAGGCGCTGAGCCGCAAGCAGCTCGCCATCTCGGGGACCGATCTGCGGACGCTCGGTGTGCCGCCGGGACCGCAGATGGGCGCGATGCTGGATCGGCTGCTCGCGCTGGTCGTGGATGATCCGACGCTGAATTCGCGGGAAACCCTGCTCGCGCGCGCGCGCGGCATGACATGAGCGCGCTCGTCTTCGCGCTGGTGGCGGCGTGCGGCAACCTGCTGGGCGGCTGGGCGGTCGTGCGGCACGAACGGCGCAGCCTCGCGGTGATCGAGCTCTTCCTCGCCTTTGGCGCCGGCTTCATGATCGCCGTTACCCTGCTCGAGGTGGCGCCCGAAGCCCTCGCGCGCCGGGGTGATGCACCGATCTTCATCCTGCTGGGCTATCTCGCCGTGCATCTGGCCCAGCATGTATTGGTGCCTCACTTCCATTTTGGGGAGGAGACCCACAAGGTCAGCCGGCGCCAGGGGCTCAGCGCACTCATCGGGCTGCTGCTCCATACCTTCTTTGACGGCGTCGCCATTGCCAGCGGCTTCCAGGTGTCTCCCCACCTCGGCCTGCTCCTCTTTGTCGCCGTCCTGCTGCACAAGCTCCCCGAAGGCGTGACCATGGCGAGCGTGATGCTGGCGGGCGGACACGACCGCTGGCGGGCGCTCGGAGCTTCCGCGCTGCTCGGGCTCGCGACGGTCATCGGCGTCCTGCTGACCGAGGTCAGCCAGCCACTGGTGCATCATGGGCTCGCGATCTCCGCGGGCGTCACCCTGTATGTCGCGGCGTCGAATCTGGTCCCCGAGTTCCAGGCCAGGCGCGGGTGGCGGGCACCACTCGCGTTCTTCAGCGGGGCGGCCGCCTTCTTTCTGGCCCAGCTGCTGATCGAGTCCGTCGGGCTGACGTGATCGTGGAGCCATCGCTCTTCCCCATGCCGGAGCCGCTCGCGGCACGAATGCGGCCGCGGACCATCGAAGAGTGTCTCGGCCAGGCCGCTCTGCTGGCGCCGGGGCGCCCGCTGGGCGATGCCATTCGTCGTGGTGATGTCGGCAGCTGCATCCTGTGGGGTCCCCCTGGCACCGGGAAGACGACGATTGCCCGGCTGATCGCGCAGCATACGTCGCGGGAATTCGTCGAGCTGTCGGCCGTGCTGGATGGGGTCGCCCGGGTGAGGGAGATCGTCCGGGAGGCGGAGCAGCGCCGGGTGCTCGGCCGCGCGACGGTGCTGTTCTGCGATGAGATTCACCGGTTCAACCGGGCACAGCAGGACGCCTTCCTCCCCCATGTCGAACGCGGCACCGTCACCCTGATCGGGGCGACGACGGAGAATCCGAGCTTCGAGCTGAATGGGGCGCTGCTGTCCCGCTGCCAGGTCTACGTGCTGCAGCCGCTCACCACCGAGCTGCTGCTGCAGCTGCTGCAGCGGGCGCTCAGGGAGACGGATCGCGGGCTGGGCCACCTGGGGCTCAGCGTGGAACCGGGTGCGCTCGAGCTGCTGGCGGAGCAGTCCGACGGCGACGCCCGCCGGGCGCTGACCGTGCTGGAGAGCGCGGCGCGGCAGGTCGGGCCGGGTGGCGTGCTGTCAATGGAAGGCGTCATCGGCTCCCTGGCGCGACGGGTGGCGGCCTACGACAAGAGCGGGGAAGGGCACTTCAACCTGCTGTCCGCCTATCACAAGTCGCTCCGGGGTAGCGATCCCCAGGGCGCGCTCTACTGGATGGCGCGGATGCTGGAGGGCGGGGAGGACCCGATGACGCTCTTTCGCCGGGCGATCGCGATGGCGGCGGAGGACATCGGGCTCGCGGATCCCGAGGCGCTCAAGCTGGCCATTGCGGCCCGCGATGCGTTCCAGATGCTGGGCGCCCCGGAGGGCTACCTGCCACTGGCGGAGATGACGATCTACCTGGCGACGGCGCCGAAATCCAACCGGACCAAGGTGGCGCTGGATGCGGCCATGGACGCGGCCCGGCGGACGCCGGCCGAGCCGGTGCCACTGCACATCCGGAATGCGCCGACCGCACTCATGAAGGAGCTGGGCTACGGCGCGGGCTATCGCTATGCCCATGATTCCCCCACCGGATACCAGCCCCAGGATTACCTGCCGGAGCGACTGCGGAACGAGGTCTATTTCGAGCCCGGCGAGATGGGCTTCGAGAAGCGGATCCGGGAGCGGATGGCCTGGTGGGCCAGTCAGAAAACGACCGAGTAGGCACTCCGTCCACCCATTCCCCTATATTCCAGCCATGAGAAAACTCCTCCTCGTTCCGCTGCTCCTGCTTGCCGCCTGTGGCCCCGGCGGAGTCAATCCTGCCAGCCTGATCCAGCCCGACGTGCGCTTGCACCACCTTGCGGTCCGGAATCTCGGGCTGGCTGGCGGGACGCTCGATGTCGCTCTGGCGTTCCACAATCCGAACAACTTCGCGCTCCCGGGCACCGGCCTGACGGCGGCACTGGATATCGAGGGCACCCATTTCGGCGACGTGAACCTGCTCAATCCGTTCACGCTGGTGGGGAAGGACACGACACTGGTCACGGTGCCCCTGACCTTCCAGTGGAGCGGGGTCGCCAGCGCCGCGCGGACAATACTCAACTACGGTGCGGTGAATTACGGCATCAACGGCAAGTTCACGGTCAAGACGCCCGCCAACGTGTCGCTCGACGTGCCCTTCTCCGGTCAGGGGAGCGTGCCCCTGCTCAAGCCGTAGGGGAACGCCACCTATTCGCGACCTCATCTCCATCGAGCCTCCCGAGGAGCGCGCCATCATCGTGGGGGCGCCCCGCAAGGGCAGTGCGGATGTCGAACACCTGCAGGATCATCTCGACGAGCTGGCGCGGCTGGCGGACACCGCCGGTGCTCACGTCGTCGGCCGGCTGTCGCAGCAGATCGCCTCGCCCAATCCCGCCACCCTGATCGGCGAAGGCAAGGTCGCCGAGCTCAAGGTCATGCTGGAGGCCGAGCGGGGGACGCTCGTGCTGTTCGACGAGGAGCTCACCCCGAACCAGGGGGCCAACCTCGAGAAGGAACTCAAGGTCCGGGTCATGGACCGCGCCGAGCTCATTCTCGACATCTTCTCCACCCGCGCCCGTACCCACGAGGCCAAGCTGCAGGTCGAGCTGGCGCAGCTGCGATACATGCTGCCGCGTCTGGCGCGGATGTGGACCCACCTTTCGCGCATTCGCGGCGGCATCGGCCTGCGCGGGCCGGGCGAAACCCAGATCGAGACGGATCGGCGGATGATCCGCAAGAAGATCCAGCTGCTGCGCGAGAAGCTGGTGGAATGGGAACGGCACCGTACCACGATTCGGGCCGGCCGCTCCCCGATGCTGAACGCCGCGCTGGTCGGGTACACCAACGCCGGCAAGTCGAGCCTGCTCCGGATGCTGTCCGGCGAGCACGACATCGTCGTCGAGGACCGGTTGTTCGCCACGCTGGATACGCTGACCCGCGAGATCGATCTCGGGGAAGGCTGCCGCGCCCGGGTGTCGGATACCGTCGGGTTTATCCGCAAGCTGCCGCACCACCTGGTGGCCAGCTTCCGCGCCACCCTGGAGGAGGTCCGCGAGGCGGATGTCCTGCTGCATGTGGTCGACGCCAGCCATCCGATGTGGGAAGAGCAGATGCTGGTGGTGGACCAGGTGCTGGGCGAGGTCGGGATCGGCGAGTGTCCGGTGATCCCGGTGTTCAACAAGATGGACGCCATCCAGGACGCCCCGGCGTTTCAGGCGCGGGCGCGGGAGCTGTTCCCCGAAGGGGTCTTTGCCAGCACACTGAGGATTGACGGGGTGCAGGCGGTCAAGGCGGAGCTCAGGCGCCGGGAGCGGCTGCTCCGGCCCCCGGTCACCGTGCTGGTGCCGCTGGCGGACGGGGCGCGGCTGGCTTCGCTCTATCGTGTCGGTGAAGTCGTCGAGCAGACGCTGGAACCCGACGCGCATGCGGTCACGGTTCGACTGGCCACCTGGCAGATTGATCAGCTGCGGCGCGACGGGCTCGTGATCCGGACCTGGGATGGGATCGTCGAAAAGGCGGGGTAGGAGACACTGCAACACGGGAACCGGGAACCGGGAACCGGAGGAGTAGGTCGGGCCTCCGTGACCGACAGGTGAGGGGAAGAGGGAACGGGGAACGGGGAACCGGGAACGGGGAACGGGGAACGGGAAAAGGGGTCAGCGAAACAGGTCGGCGGGTTCAATGCCCAGCTTTGCGCCGCTGTTGGCGGCCTCGACGGCTTGGCTCACCGATTCGCTCAGTCCGGGCGGGAACAGACTGTCGGGTTTCCACCAGTTGATCTTCTGGGAATACGCCCACACATACTCGTCCGAGCTGATCAGGGCGTGGTACAGGTTGAACTGCAGGCGCTTCATCCGGTTCGTCGGCCCGACCACCCGGGCCGCCAGGGTGTCCCCGGCGTGCTGGTAGATCCCGAGCAGATAATCGATGAAAATCGTCTGACCGGCTTGAACGCGAGTTCGATATGCTGGTTGGACTGCCGGCGGGATCAGCGTCAGCGCCCCTCCCAGGATCGCCTGCCTTCCTTTCCAGAACGCCAGGCTATCCGCATACCAGTACGCTCGCTCGTTGCCGTCCACGATCCTGCTGTTTCCGGCAGCCGTTTCCAGCATGCCGGCGACGAACGACGCGAGCAATCCATAATCCGTTTCAGCCAGCGCCCGATTGCGATCGTCTTCCCGCGCCAGTGCCGCTATCCGGTCGAGATAGCTCATCTGGAAGAAGGTGAGGATCGTCAGGTCCGGGTATCCTGCCTGCAGGGCGCGCATGACCCGGCGGCCCCGGGCTCGCACCTGGCCGGCGTAATCATCAAATGTGCGCCCGGTTCCGTGTGGGAGTTTGCGAAAGTCCCACGGGTTGCTTCCGTACGGTTCGTAGTCGAGCGCGATACCTCTCAACCCCGCTGCCTTTGCGGCCCTCGCGAAGCGCCAGACATTGCTCTCCGACCTCCGCCACGCGATATCATCGAACCAGTCCCAGGTGGAATCCGGTGTCAGCCCCATCAGCACGAAGTTGTCGGTAAAGCGCTGAAACCTGGTGCCGGCGAGGAGCGCGGCGTCCCGATTGAGCGACAGCGTATCCACACCGGTGACCCGGAAGACTCGTGGTCCAACCGCGAACTGCATCACCACCCCCGAGAACGGCTGGCGTTCCATCATGGCGACGTTGGCTGCGACGAAGGCGGGTGAGGGCCGGTCCCAGCCGAATTCGATGAGCTTCTTCTGTGCGGTGGCAGCGCGAGAGCCCAGCAGGCTGAAGGCACACACGAGGACAACGAATCGGGGCATACGAGCTCGGGGCGTGGGTCGCAGGATGCTGCTGCGGGAATCCCGGAAGGGCCAGAGGGGTGTTTGGATTGGTGGGACGCGCTCCCACGGGCCGAAAGAGGACGCGCAGCTGCGTTGTGACGGGCTGATGATACGGACCTGGGATGGCGTGGTCGACAAGGCGGGGTAGGAAAGCACGGGAACGGGGAACCGGGAACGGGAACAACATGCTTTTCCCGTTCCCGGTTCCCCGTTCCCCGTTCCCGCGGTCATTACTCCTTGCCCGACAGCACCTGCTCGAGGATCAGCCAGCGGTTCATGCCGGCAAACTTCTGGTGCATCTTGGTCATGGGGTAGCCACCCTCCGCCTCGTCCTCGGCGATCTGCAGATCGGCCAGGGCATCGAGACCGGAGGTGAGGAACTTCCGCAGGCCCTTGTCGAGCGCCATGCCGGCCGTGCGGAAGTTGAAGAGCGTCGAGAACTGCAGGGTGTAGCCCAGGTCGGCCAGCTTCTGGTTGGTCATCAGGGTACCGGCCTTCTTGGCCTTCCCCCAGTACAGCGACGGTGAAAGGTTGAAGCCCAGCATCTGGTTGGGATAGTACTTCCGCACCCCTTCCGCGAACGCCAGCGGCTGCTCGATGTCCACGTTGTTGAATTCCGCCCAGATCACATCGCAGCCGAGCTCCGCCGCCTCCCAGCCATCCTCCACCGCCATCTGGATCCCGCCCGACGTCCCACCGGGCAGCGCGCCGTCGATCGAGTCGGTGCGGGCGATGATCACCAGGTCCTGACCGGCACATTCGGACGCCGCACGGATGGCCTTGAGCTTGGCCAGCCACGCCGCCCGCGGCACCAGCACCTTGTCGCGCTTGGACTTCCCGACATTGACGATATGGCCGCAGGTGCGGTTGGAGGGATCCTGGTTCTCCAGGTGCACGCCCCCGGCGCGCGCCCGGATCAGTTCGGTGGCGAGCGTGAAGGTCTGGGTCGGCCCGCCAAAGCCGGCCTCCATGTCCACGAATTGCGGCGGGACGGAGAGCAGCTCCTTCCCTTCGGTGTCGTAGTAATGGGTGTGGCGCGCGCCCTCGATCCCCTTCCACAGCTCCTGCACCAGCTCCACCATCTGATGCGAGTGGTAGACGCCGATGTCCGGGTACATGTTCTTCACCGCCGCGAGCTGCCAGCCGCTGCCATAAAGCGCCTTGAACCCGAGGCGGGTCATGATCGCTGCGGTGTAGCCGTCGTAGGCGCCCGCCGAGTGAATGAACGAGCCCTTGTCCCGGGCTTCGTGCAGCAGGCGGCGGAGCTTGGTGCCGGGCTGCTCCTGTTCGGCGGGGGCGAGCAGGGTGGAGAGCTCGTTGCCGGGGTAGATGGCGTTCTTGCTGACGGAGGGCGCGCGGGTGGCCATGGGGAATCTCCTAGGGGATAACTCGATGCGGCCCGGACCCTGACGCCCGACGGGGGGCAGGCTCCGGTCATGGTCGACCCGGGTGCTGTTGCGTGACCAGGTGGGCAGGCCGCCGACCCTGTATAATTATCAAATGTGAAATATTTCACAAGTAGGGGCCGGTAAGGGTCGCATACATGCGACCCCTACGGCCCCAACTTGTGAACCGCGACGTTTCGGCGTGGGGCTGGACTCCGCCGCGCATGACGATTGCACGGGGACGGTGGCACAACACCCGTGGGTCCCACTACCTTCCGACGATCAAGGCTCCATCTCGTTGCAGCGCACTCACTTTCCTTCAGGGCATGGAGCGGTCATGGCGGACGGCTTACAGCAGTTGCGGGAGCGGATAACCCGGGGTGATGCCACAGTCGGGATCAT
>JANMYS010000098.1:0-3776 GCA_031382385.1 Gemmatimonadota bacterium | reverse complement strand
TCCCGAGCCCCCCGGAGGTGATGTGGCTGTTCGGCCGCTGGTAGGGGAACAGCTTGGCGACCCACATCTGATGCTGCCCCACGTCGGACACGATGGTGCAGCGGCCATCCGTGGCGTCATTGATCCCGGTGAGGATCCGCTCGGGCGACATCTCGCCGCGGAAGCTTTCATGCCGTTCTCGCGAAAACGCATGGATCTCCTCCCGCCAGGTGTCGCAGTTGCCTGGCGCGACAGCCTCGATGAGCCGGAGCGCAATCTCCCGGGCATCGCCAACGACGCCGACTGCCGCCGGGACGTTTTTCCCGATCTCGGACGGGTCGAGGTCGACGTGGATAATCCTGGCCTGGGGCGCGAACCCCGCCGTGTTGCCGGTGACCCGATCATCAAAGCGCAACCCGATGGCGAGGATGACGTCGGCGTGCTGGATCGCGCGATTCACATGGACTTCCCCGTGCATCCCGGGCATGCCCAGGTGCAGCGGATGGGCCTCGGGAAAGCAGCTGATGCCGAGCAGGGTCGTGACGACGGGAATCCCGGTCTTCTCGGCCAGCGCCCGCACTTCGTCGTACGCCCCGCTGAGGATCACGCCATGTCCCACCATGAGCAACGGGCGACGGGCGACGCCGAGGAGCCGGGCTGCGGCCTGGATGGCATCATCCTGACGGAGCCGCGGTGCGGCGACGCTCCCACGACCAGTCCGGCCCCGCACATCGGGCCCGGCGTGACCCTCCCAGTCGATCTTCTGGTTCTGCACGTCCTTGGGCACATCGACCAGTACCGGCCCCGGTCGGCCCTCGGTCGCGATGTAGAACGCCTCGCGGACCGTGTCGGCCAGCTCGGTGATGTCCTGAACGAGCACGCTGTGCTTCGTGATCGGGAGCGTGATACCGATGACATCTGTTTCCTGGAACGCCTCCCGGCCGATCATCGCGCGGTTGACCTGGCCTGTGATCGCGACGAGCGGCGAGCTGTCCATCTGCGCCGTCGCGATCCCGGTGATCAGGTTGGTCGCGCCCGGGCCGGAGGTCGCCACGCAGACCCCAGGCCGGCCCGACGCCCGGGCGTAGCCGTCCGCCGCATGTGCGGCCGCCTGCTCGTGCCGGACGAGCACATGCCGCAATCCTGGGAACTCCGGCAGCGCGTGGTACAGCGGCATGATGGCGCCGCCCGGATAGCCGAACAGCACGTCGACCCCCTGCTCTTCGAGCAGGCGGCACAACAACTGGGCCCCGGAGATCGGTTCTGTCATCGCGACATGTCCTCGGTGGTTCCGGCCACCACCGGCATCAGACGCCCCACAGCTGCACCGCGTCATGGGCTTCCGCTTCGAGGTGCTCCGCGTGACGCTCCTTGTTGAGCGCGTGGACCAGGGCGCGGGCGCTGGCCTCGACGATGTCGGTGGACGCGCCCTGCCCGGAGAGCGACTTGCCCCCGATGCGACACTGCAGGAACACCTGCCCCACCGAATCGCGGCCGGGCGTCACCGAGCGCAGCGAAAGATTCGTCACCTCCACAGGCCGGCCGAGAATTTCACTGATTGCCGCAAAGGCCGCCGCGATGGGCCCGTCCCCGCTGCCGGTGGCGGAACGATCCCCCACCCACGGGCCGGCCATCTGCACGGTGGCATCCGCCGGAATGCTGCCGCACGTCACCTTCAGCAGGTGAATCTGGTAAGCCTCCGGGGCGTCATGGAAACTCTCGTGCATGAGGGCCAGCAGGTCTTCATCGAGGATTTCGCGCTTGCGATCGGCGAGCGTGCTGAACTCCTTGTACAGCTGGGCCAGCTTCTCCTCGGTCAGCTCGTAGCCTAGTTCCTTGAAGCGGCGCTCCAGCGCGTGCCGGCCCGAGTGCTTGCCGAGCACCAGGGTCGAGCGCGGAATGCCGACCTCTTCCGGCCGCATGATCTCGTAGGTCAGGACGTTCTGGATGACGCCATGCTGGTGGATTCCGGCCTCATGCGCGAAGGCGTTCCGGCCGACAATCGCCTTGTTCGGCTGGGGGAAGCTGCCCGTGAGGTACGACAGGAGCTGGCTGGTCCGATAGATCTCCTGGGTGTTGATCCGGGTGTGGAATTGGGCCATCTGGGGCCGGACCCGGCTGGCCATGACAATCTCCTCCAGCGCCGCATTCCCCGCCCGCTCTCCGATGCCATTGACGGTACATTCGACCTGCCCGACACCCGCCTCGATGGCCGCCAGGGAATTGGCAACCGCCAGACCGAGATCGTCATGGCAATGGGCACTCCACACCACCCGGTCAGCGCCGTTCACGCGGCCCATGACGAGGCGAAACATCGCGGCGTATTCCTCGGGGAGCGCGTACCCGACGGTGTCAGGCAGGTTGATCGTGGTGGCACCCTCGGCGATGGCCATCTCCACTACCTGGCAGAGATAGTCCCGGTCGGTCCGGCTGGCGTCCTCGGCGGAGAACTCGACGTCGTCGGTGTAGGCGCGGGCCTGCCGGATGGAACGGCGGGCGAGTTCGAGGGCATCCTCCCGGGTCATCCGCAGTTTGTGCTCCAGATGCAGATCCGACGTTGACAGGAAGATGTGGAGCCGACCCCGCTCGGCGCCGCGGATTGCCTCGCCGGCGAGTTCGATGTCCCGCTGGTGGCAGCGGGCCAGTGCCGCGATGACCGGCCGCCGGATCTCCTGCACGACCTGCTGGACGCTGCGGAAGTCTCCCTCACTGGCGGAGGGAAACCCGGCCTCCATGACATCAACGCCCAGGGCATCGAGCTGCCGGGCGAGCCGGAGCTTCTCGTCCGGAGTCATCGTGTTGCCCGGGGCCTGTTCCCCATCGCGCAGCGTCGTATCGAAAATCGTGACGTTTCGAACCATGATCAAACTCCACTTTCGTGCACAGTGACACAAATGAAAACCGCGGACCTTCACGGGGTCCGCGGCAGGGGGCTGAAGTAGCGTCTCGTTTATCTCTCGAGCCCGTATGCGCCGCGATCCCCGTATCCGCCCCCAAGGAGGACGAGTACGAGGCTGATAAGGCCGAGGAGCAGCAGCGCAGCGGTCATGTCTCTCTTGGGTTTCGGCGTTCCGGTGCGACAACTTTATACAGGGCAGCGCCTAGCGAGATTACCGGCGCCACGCAGGAAAGTCAAGAGCCCGGCCCGCGGAGTACCCGGATACCGGGACTTGACCGGCAATCACCGGCATGTATATTTATTCACATGCCATCCAATCGCCTTGCCGCGCTGATTACGACCCTCGCCCTCCCGCTCGGGAGCGGCCTGGAGTGCTGACGCGCGACACCGTCTGACACCCCGGCCCGCTCGTTGACGAGCGGGCTTTTTTCTTGTCCCAGGGAGCCCTCATGCCGAGCCGCGACACGCCGACCGACTTGCGGATGCGCCATACCCGGACCTCTCCCGTTCAGCGGGAACATGACGCCTGCGGCGTCGGATTCGTGGCCCGGGCCACCGGAGAACGCTCGCACGAGATCGTCCGGATGGCCCTGCAGGCGGTCGGCCGAGTGGCGCATCGCGGGGCCGCCTCGACGGACAACTCGGGCGACGGTGCCGGCATCCTCACCCAGATCCCCAGCCGCCTTTTCCATCGGGAGGCGTATCGCCTCGGACTCAACCTGCAACCCGGACAGCCGTTCGCCGTCGGCATGTTCTTCCTGCCGCCGGACCATGAGTCCCTGCACCGCGCCACATTCCTCGTCGAAGCGGTTCTGGCGCAGAACGGCCTGCCCTTTCTCGGCTGGCGCGATGTCCCACATGATCCCAGCGCCCTCGGGCCGCAGGCCAGCGCAAGCTG
>JANMYS010000074.1:0-13145 GCA_031382385.1 Gemmatimonadota bacterium | reverse complement strand
CTGGTCCCAGGCGCTGCTGGATCGGCAGGCGGCGGCGGTCGACGCGCTGAGCCCCGCGGAGCGCCTCACCCGCACCCTCGCGGGCGTGCCGGTCGCGCTCAAGGACAATCTGGTCACCACCGACGAGCCGACGACCTGTGCTTCGAAGATTCTCGAGGGGTATGTCTCGCCGTATGACGCCACGGTGGTGTCCCGGCTCCGTGCCGCCGGTGCGATCCTCGCGTCCAAGACCAATCTCGACGAGTTCGCCATGGGCTCCTCCACCGAGCATTCCGCCTTTGGCCGGGTGCATCACCCGCTGGATGGGGCCCGCGTCCCCGGCGGCTCCTCCGGCGGTTCCGCGGCGCTGGTGGCCGCCGGTGTCGTTCCCGCCGCGCTCGGCTCCGAGACCGGCGGTTCGGTGCGTCAGCCCGCAAGTTTCTGCGGCATCGTCGGCGTCAAGCCAACCTACGGCCGGGTGAGCCGGTATGGTCTCGTGGCTTTCGGCTCCTCCCTCGACCAGATCAGCGTGTTCGGGAGGAAGGTCGACGACGCCGCCCGCGTGCTCGCTGCCATCAGCGGTCATGATGCCCACGATTCCACCTCCGCACCGCTTCCGCCGCTCGCGCTCGAGCCACCGCGCGGGGAGCTCACCGGCTTCACCTTCGGCATGCCGCGGGAATACTTCCCGGCGGATCTGCATGGCGGCGTGCGTGCCGCCCTCGACCGGACCGCGCACGCGCTGCAGCAACTGGGCGCGACCATCAAGGAAGTCTCGCTGCCGCATGCCCGGTTCGCGGTGCCCACCTACTACATCGTGGCTCCGGCGGAGGCCGCGGCGAACCTGGCCCGCTTCGACGGGGTGCGGTACGGGCCGCGCCATGTCGGGCCCGAGGGCGACGTGCAGGCGCTCTACCGGGCGACCCGCGGCCACGGTTTCGGGCCCGAGGTCCGTCGCCGGATCCTGATCGGGACCTACGTGCTGAGCTCGGGCTACTATGACGCCTACTACCGGAAGGCGCAGCAGACCCGCGCGCTGCTGGCAGAGGACTTCCGCAAGGTGTTCGAGGAGCAGCAGGTCGATTTCCTGCTCACCCCCACGACCCCGACACCGGCGTTCAAGGCGGGAGAGAAGATGGAAGATCCGGTCGCGATGTACCTGGCCGACATCTTCACCTGCTCGATCAACCTCGCGGCGCTGCCGGCGATGAGCCTGCCCGTCGGTCGGAGCGAGGGGTTGCCGATCGGTGCCCAGCTCGTCGGTCCGATGTTCAGCGAGGCCCGGATGCTCTCGGTCGCATCGGCCATCGAAGCGGCGGTGGATGCCGTCGGGGAGGTGCGCTGATGCAGTGGGAAACCGTCATCGGGCTCGAGGTCCACGTCCAGCTCCTCACCCGCTCCAAGATGTTCTGCGGTTGCGCCAACCGGTTCGGCGATCCGCCGAACACGCTGGTCTGCCCGGTCTGCCTGGGCCTGCCCGGGGCGCTGCCGATGCCCAACGCACAGGCGATCACCCTGGCGACGCGCGCCGCTCTGGCGCTCGACTGCACGGTGCATCCGACCAGTGTCTTTGCCCGGAAGAACTACTTCTACCCCGACCTGCCCAAGGGCTACCAGATCTCCCAGTTCGATCAGCCGCTGGCGACCGGTGGCGGGGTCACCATCGAGTCGCCCGAGCGCGGCAGGATCACGATCGGCGTCACCCGGCTGCACGTTGAGGAAGATGCCGGCAAGTCGCTGCACGACCGGCTGCCCGGCCGTACCGCCATCGACCTGAACCGGGCCGGGACCCCGCTGGCGGAAATCGTGAGCGAGCCGGACATGCGAAGCCCCGGCGAAGCGCGGGCGTACCTCACCGTGCTGAAACAGTTGTTGCTCTACTGCGAGATCAGCGACGGCAACATGGAAGAGGGTTCGCTCCGGGTGGACGCGAACATCTCCATCCGCCGCCCCGGGGAGACGCAGCTCGGCACCAAGACCGAGGTGAAGAACATGAACAGCTTCGCCAATGTCGAGCGCGCGCTGATCGTGGAACGGGACCGGCAGATCCGCACGGTCGAAAACGGGGAACGGGTGCGCCAGGTCACGCTGCTCTTCAATGCTGCGACCGGGGATGTGCGCCCGATGCGCTCCAAGGAAGAGAGCCACGACTATCGCTATTTCCCCGATCCCGATCTGCCGCCGCTGGTGATGAGCCGGCTGTGGATCGAGCAGCAGCACGCCGCTCTGCCCGAACTGCCCGCCGCCAAGCAGGACCGCTTCATGTCGGTGCTCGGCCTTCCGCCCTACGATGCCGGCGTGCTTGCCGCGGACCGTACCGTCGCGGACTACTTCGAGGCGGTCGTGGCGCAGGGGGTCGAGCCGAAGACTGCCTCCAACTGGGTCATCAACGACGCCATTCGCGCATTCAACGAGACCGGCCGCTTCCCGGTTGCCCCCAAACGCCTCGCCGCGCTGGTCGCACTGGTGAAGGCCGGCACCATCAGCAACCAGGCCGGCAAGCGGATCTTCACCGAACTGGATCAGACCGACGAGACGCCGGCGGCAATCGCCGAGCGCCTCGGTCTGGTGCAGGTGGGCGACGCCGATGCGCTGGGTGTGTGGGTGGACGAGGTCCTGGCGGCGAATCCGAAAGAACTGGAGCGCTACCGCGGCGGCGAGACCAAGCTGATCGGCTTCTTTACCGGGCAGGTGATGAAGAAGAGCGGCGGGAAGGCGGACCCGAAGAAGATCGGGGCGGTGCTGCAGGAAAAGCTGAAGTAGGCGCCGCCTGCAGGGGTGGTAATTCCTGAATTGAGGCTGGCGCTAGGCGCGAGGCGGGAAGGCACCCACGCCTAGCGCCCCGCGCCACTCTTCGCTGAGTCCGGCGCTCCGAGCAACCCCAGCACCGACATCGGATCCACCGTCACCGCTCCATAGCGCGTCACCCAGTGCAGGTGCGGCCCCGTGACGCGGCCAGTCTTCCCGACGGCGCCGATGATCTGACCTCGTTCAACGATGTCGCCCAGCTTCACGTCGGTCCGGCTGAGATGGAAGTAGGCGGAGATGAGTCCTTCGCCGTGGTCGAGATACACCACATTTCCCGCCAGGTAGAACGGCGCGACCAGCGCGACCCGACCCCGGTTCGTCGCCCGCACCGGCTCCCCGACCGTCCCCGCGAAGTCCAGCCCCAGGTGACGGCTAGTGATCGCACCGTTGAAGGTCCGCGCCGTGCCGAAATGGCTGGTGATCCGGCTGCTGCGCGGCGCAATGAATGGGTCGCGCCACTGCCGCTCGGTCTGATGGGCGCCGCGGCTCACCGCCCGCGCCAGGGCGATCTCCTGTGCAATCCGCACCTTGGCGGCGCTGTCCGGCTCCGCCATGCCTGGTGCCACGCGCAGGCGCTCACTGGCATAGGCACCCTTGGACACCGCCAGGGCGGCGAAGACCGTCTCGGCACGCTCCTCCCGGATCAGGATGAGGCGAATCCGGAGCGAGTCGGGCCCATCCATCGGTGCCGGCGCCAGGCCGGTCCACCGCACACCGTCGGTGGTCCCGAGATGCAGCGGTTCACCCGCGGCCTCACCATCGATGCGACTCACCTGCGGGCCGGGGCCCGGTTCGACGTCGAGCTGGTAGAGCGTGCCCTGAACCGGTTGCGCTGGTCGGGAGGTCACGACGGCTTGCCCCCACGCCGAACCTGTCGCACCGCAGAGGCTGAGCACGGCAATCATGCAGAGGCGAAGTCTCACGGTGTGCCACGCTTCAAGAGGCTTGCCGCGACTTCCAACTTCGCATCGAGCAACAGGCCGAGCCGGTCCTCGAGCTCCTGCGCCGCCTGGAGGTCCTCGGTGAGGGTCTGCGGGGCGGCGCTGCCGGCGTGCAACCGGAGCAACCCGAGCCGCAATCCCTCCAGCAGCGCCACCGTCTGATGCAGCCGCTCGGCCCACAGGTTCCTGGCTGACTGCAGTTCGGTGGCGCCGCCATCGCCCTGCCGAGCGGCCCGCTCGCCGAAGAGCGTCGTCGGCGCCGCCTGCGCGATCAGGTCGTCCAGCTCTTCGATCTTCCGTCGCATCGTCTGGGCCCGCTCAGCCAGCAGCCGGATCTGGGCAGGCATGCGCGCGAGGTCGCGCCGCTCCGCCGCTGGCAGCGCCTCGAACAGCGCCTCGGCGGCCTGTCCCAGCGCCACTTCGGTCGGCCGATGCAGCACCTGCTCGGGGATCTTCCGGTTTGTCAGGCGCCAGCCGGCGAGCCGGGTCATCCACCTGCCCAGGCGGCCCTTCCAGATCTTCACCGCCCACTCCGCGATGCGGTCGCTCGGTGCGTCATGGCTCGCTGGAAAACGCTGACCGAGCCAGCGGGCCCCGATTGCAACCGCCAGTCCGGTGAAGCCGATGGTGGCAAGGAGGCCGGGTGCGCTACCGCCCGCGGTGAGCGCAATGCCGACGGCCCCAACCACGGCGACGATTCCGCCAAACATCAGACCACGCAGCAGCTGCCCGAACCTGGTCGGGCGCCCGGCGAACTCGTAGGCCAGCTCTTCCCTGCGGCGGATCGTGTGGATCTCGAGGGCGCGGATCAGGTCGGGATAGCCGTAGCCCGCGGCCAGCACCCGTCGGGTCTGCAGTACCCGCACGCCACCGTAGAGCAGGCACGGGATGCCGACGATCATCCCCAAGCCCGTACCAATTGGCAACAGCACTCCCGCCGAGGAGCCGATCATGGTGAAGACCAGGGTCATGAACAGCGGAATCCCCCAGATCCCCAGCAGGGCGAAGATGGTAGCACGCGGCCGCTCGGAGCGCGCGATCCAGACCCGCAGTGGCGCGGGCAGGTCGGTGCCGCCATTGCCTAACTCATCTAGTGCTCCGGCCAGTTCTTCGCCGGTGCGGAAGCGCGCCGTCGCCACCGGTGCCAGGCAGCGATCGACCGTCCGGGCCAGCGCCCGGGGGACGTGGGGCGCCACCGACGCGAGCGGGGCGGGTGAGCCGGCGAGTTGCCGCTGGGTGAGCTCGGCTAGCGTCGCGGCCGGCACCGGGAGCCGGCCGGAGAGCATCAGGTAACCGACGACGCCGAGTGAGTAGAGATCACTCCGGCCATCGAGGCGCTCGCCGCGGGCCTGTTCCGGACTCAGGTAAGCGACCGTACCCTCCACCTGTCCGCCGGTGGCGGTGGAGTCGTCCAGCGGTGCCGCGATGCCGAAATCGGCGAGCAGCGTGCGTCGCCCGCCGCGTTCCAGCAGGATGTTGTCCGGCTTGATGTCGCGATGGATGACGCCCTGCCCGTGCGCGTACCCGAGCGCCCACGCCGCGTCGCGCAGGATCTGCACGACCTCGGCGGGCACCAGGGCGCCCTGGCGCCGCAGCCGTTCGCCGAGACTCTCGCCATCCACAAACGCCATCACGAAGTAGACCAGGTGGCCGGCTTCCTCGACTGCATGAATCGGCACGATGCCGGGATGCGAGAGCCGCGCGGCGATCCGTGCCTCACGCAGAAAGCGGTCGCGCAGCGTGTCACGGGCCGCGAGGACGGGGGGCAGGAGCTTGATGGCGACCAGCCGGTCGAGTCGCACATCGCGGGCGAGATAGACGATCCCCATCCCGCCGCGACCGAGCTCGCGCTCGAGCGAATAGCGACCGACCAGCGCTTCCTGCAACTGGAGGAACAACGGGTCGAACAGTACGGGAGCCGTCATCCAGCGGTATCGGGCAACCAGGGCTGGAGAACGGTGGCGGCGCTCCAGTACGGAAGCCGGTGCTCGGGCAGGCCGAAGTGCTGCTCGGCCGAGGCGGTGATTCGCTCGGGATCGTGCCAGCCGCCCGCCAGCAGCGCCTCCCGCCGCATCCGCTTGGCGATGCCCAGCGCCTTGTCGCCGGCGGGGTCGAGCCCGCGCGGCTCCGCATCGGGGTTGGCCAGCAGGTCCATCACGAACTCATACGACAACGCCAGGTGGCGCTCGACATCGCGGACCGGCAGCTCCCACCGGCTGTTCTTGTCGGCGACCTCAAACGCCCGTTGCCACCCCTGAGACTCGGTCAGGTGAACCATGCCGCGGAAGAGCCGCCGGTTGGTCTTTACCGAGAAGATCGTCGGGGCGATGAGCCGGTCGAGGTGTCCGTCGGCGGGCCCGTGATCGAGCAGGATCACTTCCTTCGCGGTGCGGCGGAAGCGATCGCCCAGCGGGGTCTCGAAGCGCGACTCCCAGTAGGAATGCCCGAACCCGGTGGTCGAGCTGGTGAGGACGAGCTGGCGCGGCACGAAGTAGTTGTGGGCGACGGCGTCGGCGGC
Source organism: Gemmatimonadota bacterium (assembly GCA_031382385.1). GTDB lineage: Bacteria > Gemmatimonadota > Gemmatimonadetes > Gemmatimonadales > GWC2-71-9 > JADJOM01. Next base: position 6,899 of record JANMYS010000074.1, on the reverse strand, counting down.
AAGATGGCTCAGGTAGCCGAGGCCAAAGGCGCGCAGGGCATCGGTGCGCGCCTTGTCGTAGATCTCCTGACCCACATGCCAGCTGTGGCAGTGCCGCCCGACCGGGGCGTACTTCTTGGCAATCGAGCTGTCGGCGGCGATGTTGCCGTAGAGGAAGTCAAACGGAAAGGCGCGGATCAGATCCGCGATCGCCCCGGGCAGACTGGTCAGGTTGCCCAGGACCGCCTCGCCGAGGTAGATGTGCGTGCCCGGCGTCCAGGCGTGGAGCGGGGCGGGGAAGAGCAGCGCCACGGTGACGACAACGCCCAGCGCGGCGAGCAGGTGATGTCGGTTCAACGTCGGCGGCCGCCACTCAGGAGGCGGCGCAGCATCCCGAACCAGCCGGCGCCGGAGCGGATCGTCCGTAGAGTCACCGCCAGGTCCAGCGCCGTCTCCTCCACTTCCTCGCCCAGCACCTCATAGACCGCATCCAGCCGGTCGATCCGCTCGGTCAGGCCTTCCCGGAAGCGCCGGCTGGCGCGGACAATCTCCTCTGTCTCCGCGCCCACCATGCTGACAAGCTTGTGCCCTTCGCCGGACACCAGTGCCACCGCCGAGAGCGCGGGAGCCAGATCGGTGCGGAGGCCGTCGATGACATGGGACAGTTTCTTCATCTCGCTATTCGCCTCCTTCGCCGTGAGGGCGGCCGCTGCCGCGATCACGACAAAGGCCAGCGCGATGATCGCGAGGGAAATGGCCATGGTCGGCCCGACCCACCCGCCGCTCGCCTCGGACTGAAGGATCAAGAGCATGAAACTACCTCCTCGAAAGACAGGCTGCGGAGGAAAGATAGCAGGCCCCGCTTGACGCTCGCACCATGCCCCGTGAGCTTACGCCATGCCTCCTCGCTTCCTCGTCCGCGGTGGCCGGCCCCTGGCCGGAACGATCCGCCCCGCGGGCAACAAGAACGCCGCCCTTCCCGCTATCGCCGCGACACTCCTGGCCGACGGCCCCGTCGAGCTGGACAACATGCCGCGCATCCGCGATGTCGAGACCATGCTGGCCCTCGTGGCCGACCTCGGCGCCACGGTCGAGTGGACCGGACCGAACCTGGTGCGGGTCGATGCGAGTGGTGCCACCCCGAAGGCGCTCAATCCCGACCTCTGCACCCGGATCCGCGCCTCGATCCTCCTGGCGGGCCCGCTGCTGGCCCGGTTCGGCAAGGTCGTGCTGCCGCCGCCCGGGGGCGACGTGATCGGCCGGCGCAGGGTGGATACCCACTTTCTGGCGCTGGAACAGCTCGGGGCGTCGCTGACGGTGGGCGACCACTTCTCTCTCGAAGCGAAGCACCTCGTCGGGGCGGAGATCTTCCTCGACGAACCGAGTGTTACGGGGACCGAGAATGCCCTCATGGCGGCCGTCATGGCCAAGGGGCGCACCGTCCTGCTCAACGCCGCCGCCGAGCCGCATGTGCAGGATGTCGCCCGCCTGCTGGTGGCGATGGGGGCGTCGATCGACGGCATCGGAACGAATGTCTACACCATCGAGGGGGGGCGGAGCCTCAAGGGGACGTCGTATTCCATTGGCCCCGATCACATCGAGATCGCCAGCTTCATCGGGCTCGCCGCCGTCACCAACAGCCCGATCACGATCGAAGGTGTCCGCTCCGACGATCTCCGCAGCACCCTGCTGGGATTCGAGCGACTGGGCGTGCGGCCCCGGCTCGATGGCCAGCGGCTGATTGTCGATGCCGATCAGGAGCGGCGGATCAGGCCCGACCTCGGCGGTCATGTGCCCAAGCTCGAGGATGGGCCGTGGCCGGCCTTTCCGGCCGACGCGATGTCGATCGCCCTGGTCACCGCCACCCAGTGCGAGGGGATGGTGCTGATCTTCGAGAAGATGTTCGAGTCCCGGCTGTTCTTCGTCGACAAGCTCATAGGGATGGGGGCCAGGATTGTCCTGTGCGACCCGCACCGCGCGGTCATCTCCGGCCCGGCGCAGCTGAGGGGCGGCACGGTCGAGTCGCCCGATATCCGGGCCGGGATGGCCATGCTGCTCGCGGCGCTGGCCGCCGACGGCCAAAGCACGATCCACAACGTCGGCCAGATCGAGCGGGGTTACGAGCAGATCGATGTCCGGCTGCGGGCGCTGGGGGCGGATCTGGAGCGGTTGGAGTAGTAGCCAGAACCGGGGAGGGGCGGAGCTCCAGCTCCGCCCTGCCTGGAACGTATCGAATGGCCTCGGAGGGATGGAGCTCCCGCTCCGCCCGGCGCCGAAAACCGAACCAGTTGGGGCGGAGCAGGAGCTCCGCCCCTACCCAACACCTGTGCTAGATCCCGTGTCGCTATCCCTCCACGAAACCCCACTCCCCGGCCCCGTCCCCCGGTTCGAGATCCCCGGCTGGCGGGAGCGCTTTGGCGTCGTCGCCGGGGTCACCGGGCGCGGGGAGGGTGGGGGTCGGGGATTCGACCTAGGACTCTGGAACGCCTCCCCGGTCGAGGAGACGATGACCCGGTGGCGGGCCTTCAGGCGCGTCGAGGCGGGGTTCGGTCTCACGGTACTGGGCCATCAAGTGCACCGGACCGAGGTGGCCTGGCATGTGGATAACGGTCACGGGGAGCGCTGGATCCAGATTGAAGGGGTCGACGGCCATGCGACTGCGACTGTCGGAATCCTGCTCACCGTGACGGTCGCCGACTGTATCCCGATCTACCTTGTCGATCCGGTGAGGCGGTCAATTGGGCTGCTTCACAGTGGGTGGCGCGGCACCGCTGGTGGGATTCTTGAGCGCGGTATCTCGACGATGGTTGAGCGCTGTGGAAGCGATGTGCACAACATTGTAATGCACGCTGGCGTTGGTATTTGTGGCGAGTGCTATGAAGTAGGTTCTGAGGTGATGGACGGCTGTGGATTACCCATGGATGGTGCGGGCCCATGGCACGCCGACCTCCGTGCCGTGCTGGCAGACCAGGCGCGGTCAATCGGCCTCGTTTCCCAATCCACATCACAATGGTGCTCGGCGCACGATCGCCAGAAGTTCTACAGTCACCGGGCCAGCAAGGGGGCGGATGGGAGGATGGTGGCGTATCTGGGGATGAGGGCCGTTGGCCGTTAGCCGTTGGCCTGCGCAGGGGCGGGGCTCCAGCTCCGACCTGCACCCGATGGGATAATGCCAGGTGTTGTGGTTGGGCGGGCGTCCCGCCAGCCCGCACCCGACCTCCCGACCTACAGATCCAGGAAAAGCGGCTCGATCTCGATGGTCAGGGCCTCGCTCAGCCCGGGCGGAAGCCAGGGGTACTCACCGGTCACCCGCCGCTCTCCCTCCCCCGACCGGCAGACGAATATGGCCCGCCCCCACTGTTCGACCAGCCACACCTCCGGTACCCCGAGCGCCAGGTAGGCGTCCCGCTTGAAGTCACGGTCGTACTTCCGGGACGACCGGCTCAGTACCTCGACGGCAAGCCAGTGGCTGGCGAGGTCGGTCCAGGCGAAGTCCTTCGTGAATGTCGGCTCGGCGGCGCGGGGGAGGCAAGAGGGCATCCGGCATCATGCGGCAGCGGAGTGCTTCTTCGCGTGGCGAAACGCGGCGGGGCGGGTGCGGGGGAGTGCGGAGATCCTCCTCGGGCTGGCGCCGGATGGTTGGACGGCCGAGGGTCCGACCGATCCCAACCCGGGGCGAAGCCCCGGGCAAAGCGACATCTCGGGAGCTCCAGGGGAGGGTGAACTGCCTGACCTACGCGGAGACCCCGCCACTTGGCCGCGAATGCGCGCCAAAGGACGCGGGAAGTGATCGTCAGGCGACTGAAGCGGAGCTCACGCTCGCGGAACCGGTCCGCACCCGCACTGAATCGGCCCATACGAGCGCGGAACTGGTCCGCACGGCGCTCGGAAGCGAGGTGTAAGTAGTTGGAAGTGGGGCAGATGGAGCTTGGATGCAGGCTGTCGAAGGTGGGAAAGGCGCTGCACCGTTCGGGATCCGGCCTGATGCGTCGGACCAGCCGCCTGTCGGCGTTGGAGTGACGCTTGTTCGGAGTGGACTCGAGGCCGAGCGGGCAGCGGAAACGATCGATCGCGGGGCGGAATCGGCCTGCGCTGCTGGACCCCCGAGCAGCACCGCGTGTCCAATGGTGGACGGTGGTGTCCTCGCCGGAGGACGGTGATGATGGGTGATGGTTGAACGGTGACGCGACACCCCAGGCACCAGATCAGGAAACCGGCCATGGGCCCAAACGGGAAGGGGCCGACCGGCGGTCGGCCCCTCACCCGACGACACGCCGGACCCTGGTGACAGGGTCTTCCCGGATTATCGGAGGCGGGGATTGGCACGGGCGGAGCTGGAGCTCCGCCCCTACCCGAGGTCGCTTCAGCGACAGATGGCCGAGCCGCGGATTTAGCCGCGGGCGGAGCTGGAGCTCCGCCCCTACCCGAGGTCGCTCTAGCGACAGATGGCCGAGCCGCGGCTCTCTCCGCGGCCGGAGCTGGAGCTCCGCCCCTACGCCCCCGCCAGCGGCCGCACTAACCTCACCCGCTCCAGCTCCGCCAGGCAGAACCGCAGGTTCGGCTCTCCGATACCGCTATTCCCCGGCAGGGCGTCGAGGATTTCCGCGACGTCCAGATTCCGCTTGGTTCCCTCCTCGGTCACCAATGCGAACAGCACCTCAAGCGGGACGCCCTGCGGCTGCGCCACTCCGCGCTTTCCGAGTGCGGCCTCGATCAGGGCCAGCTGCTCATCCAGAAAGGCGGAGAGCACGTTCCCCAGCTTGCCGACCCGTTCCACCAGCGCAGGATCGAACGTCACGGTCGCCGGTGTTGCCGTTCCCTGCCGCTCCAGGTCGGCGCGCCAGAGGCGGTCGAGATAGAGCTGCAGGTTGGTGAGGTCAATGCCGGTGCGCCGGTCGCGGATGTTCTCGAGGATGCCGGATGCCGTCGCCGGTGGATCGGTGATCTGGATGCCGGCCGCTCGCGCGGTACCGAGGATGATGCGAGCCAGGTTCGAGTCATTCATCTTCTCGATCCGGAGCCGGTTGTCGAACAGCGACGGTATGACCTTCTCCAGCGCCGAGAGATAGGCGATGTACTCCTCCCGGATGACGATCAGCAGCTTGCAGCTGGCGCCGGATGCGAGGATCTGGCGGACCGTCTCGTAGAACAACTGCTGCTCCACGATAGTCCCCGAGATGAACAGCTCCTCGAACTGGTCGAAGACGAGGTAGATGGGGCGGTAGTGATCGAGGTAGAGCGCCCGGATCCGCTCGGTGACGGCGACCTCTCCCGCCGGACCCGGCTGCTTCATGGCGCCGGAGATCTCCCGCTCCAGGGCCCGGTTGAGATCGGTGCCGCGCCTGACATACAGCGGGAGCCAGTCGGAGTCGACGAACTGATTGCCGAGCCCGCAGTTGATGATGCTGGTCTTGCCGGTCCCCGAGGCGCCATACACCAGCACCAGGTTGGATGCATGCACGGCGTTGTAGAGCTGGGCCGTCTCGCGCTCGCGCCCGAAGAAGCGGTCCTTGTCCTCCTTCTGGTACGCGTCGAGAAACTTGAAGGGGCTCTGGCTCATGAGGCCGCTCCGAGGTCGGCGACGCAGGAGTCGAACTGGTCGCGGAGCACCTGAAAGACCTTCACGCCACTCTCGGCGGGCGGCTGGGGCGCTGCGCCGAAGCTGGCGCCGAGCCCGAAGGGATCCGGGGCGACGGCGGCCTGGGTGAGGTTCCGCCCTTCGAGGAAATCCTCGCGCGACATGTCGCTATGGACCCGGTCGCGCTCGTTCTCGAGGGCGTAGCGGATACCGTGATCGACGGCGAGATAGACCAGCCGACCCGTTTCCTGATAGGACAGCATGAAGATGTGGGCCAGGCGAGCGGTATCGGTGCCCTCGCCCTTCCTGATGCTCACGAAGGTGTTCTTGTCGATGATGAACGGCGAGAGATTGAGGCAGTCGTCCAGCCGGCTCTCATCCCGGGCGAGCACGATCGACTGGCTGTTGCTGAGCCGCGCCTTCCGCCGCTGCGCCACATCCTGGTAGAGACTGAGGGCGCTGCTGTCGACCGCATTGAGCGGTCCCAGGTCCAGCTCGTACTTCACCGCCTCGAATCGGGTCGCCTCGACCGAGATGTTGCGCACCGTGAGCATGCGGTAGCTGGCGAGAAACGCCGCCGAGCGCAGCACGACCGACAGCGCCTGCTCGGCGGTCAGGCAGCGCTGCTCCAGGTCGGCGGTCGGATTGCCCGCCTGCAACTCGGTGCGGAGCTGCTCCAGATAGGCGTGCGCCTTCTGCAGCGGCCCGGCTGGGTCATCCCACGCCTGTGCCACCCGCTCATACTCGGCGACATACGGGGCCACGCCCTGCGCCTGAAACAGCCGATACAGGTCGACCGTTTTCGCCAGGAAGTCGAACGCGGCAAAGGCGCGGGCGTCCAGCGTCAGACCGGCATCGAACGGCTGGGGGAGGGTGAGCTTCTTCAACCGGCTCTGCTCCCAGAGGTTGGACAGCAGGATGTAGTACAGCAGCTGCGATGTCCGCACATAGGCGCTGACCAGGTGCTCCAGCCGCTCGACGCCGGGGCTGTCCTGCTGCCGCAGGAGCCGGATCTGACTGCCGAGCGGCCACGGGAGGTTCCGGACGATCAGCTCCGGGTACTCCCGGGAATCGCGCTTCACCGACTCGCCGCCGCGCACCTCCATCATCTGGGTGTAGATGTCGGGGTTGTAGCGGGCCATCTCGTCCAGGACGAGCATGATGTAGCGATTGGCGGTGAAGCTGCTGCCGATGTACTGGATGATGTCCTGCGGAAGTCCCACCGCCTGGTAGTATGGCAGCTTCCAGTTCAGTACCTCGGCTTCGTGCGCTTCCTTGATGTACAGCCCCCACGGGATGGCGTCGCCCGGTTTGGACGCCTCCCCCATGTCCACGCCGCGCA
>JANMYS010000047.1:0-16201 GCA_031382385.1 Gemmatimonadota bacterium | reverse complement strand
TAGGTGAACAGGCGATCGAGGCTTCCGGCGAGGTGGGCCAGATGGAACCCGATGGAAGCCGCCCCGCCAGGGCGCGCCCAGATCTGGTCCGGCGAGAGTGCCGCCACGACGATGGGTGTCTCTTCAGCGACCTGCACCAGCGCGTGAGCGACAGGCTGGAGGATTGGCTGAATACCGGCGATCGGTCCGCGGAGCCAGACGGGAGGAGGAGCGGTCATGAGGAGAGCCTAGCCCACCCAGGCGCCGTGGGCAACAGGCCACGCTGGTGCGCTCACGTTGCTACGTCACCGCGCACCCGGCAGGACGCCACGATCGAGGGGCTGCGGCGACATGAGGCCCCCGTCCGTCATTCGCCCGTGTAGTCGCGGCTGACCCATGGTTCGGACATCTCGCCGAGGGCGTCTAGCGTCTCCGCGATCCAGGCGAGCCACTGTGCCTGCGCCGGCGCGAAGGTCCCGTGGGCCGTCTCGGCATCGTAGCGGTTCTCCAGTGCTTCGGAGCGCACCAGTGCCGCCTCCGCAATCGCATTGAAGGCGGGACCCATCGAATCGCAGGGTGCCGCGAAGGCAATCAGCTCACGCCGCAGCAGCCGCGCACCGATTTCCGCGATATCGAAATGCCCCTGTTCATGCGGCAGGACAATGGTACTCTGTCGCCGATTCTTGACCGTCCCGGGCTTGGCCCATGACTCGGGAGGGAGAAAGTAGGCGAGTACGCCGTACTCCAGATGCTGCTCGTCGCACCGGTAGGCGTAGCCGATGCCGGTGAAACTCAGTGCCGCCCACGCCGAGGACTTCAGCGGCTGACCGGTGAAATCCGCCCAGGCCAGCCGGCGGCCCGCCTCCCAGGCAAGAGCGGATCGACTTGCAAGATCGGCCCGCAGCGTACTCTCGACCTCGAGCGGCTGCTGGGAGAGGAGGGGTGCGCACACCATCAGCGACAGCGCGGTGCACAGCCCCATCACACCGGGGTGATGCTGGAACCCAGCGCTCCGGGCCGCGGTACGAGAGGTCACCGCATGCCTCCAGGTGAATGGCCACTGCGGCACGACCGGTGATACCTCACCGCAACCGGGCCCCGCCTCACGGAATCAGCGCCCGCGGCTTCCCGATCTGGTACTCCTTCGGCGGGATGTTGCCCTGCAGGTTCTGCACGAAATAATCCCACCGCCGCCGGGTGATGTAAGGCGAGTCCTTGCCGTAGCCATGGTGCGCGTCAGGCAGCATGATCTGGTCGAAGTCCTTCCCCGCCCGCATCAGGGCACTCACCACGAGCTGCGTATTGTAGGGCGGTACGTTGTCGTCCATCATCCCGTGAATCAGGAACAGCTTCCCCTTGAGGTTACCCGCATGGGTCTGGTTCGCTTCCGCGGCATAGGCGGCGCTGTCGGCTGCGGTCGCCATCAGCCCCTGGTAGCGTTCGCCCCAGTCATCCTCGTAGACCCGGTTGTCGTGGTTGCCGCTCTCCGCGATCCCCACATCGAAGAAATCGGGGAAGTTGAACATCGCCGACGCGGTGGCGAACCCGCCGCCGGAGTGGCCCCAGATCCCCACCTTCTCGATGTCGATGAAGCCGTACTGCTGCGCCAGCTCCTTCATCCCCGCCACCTGGTCGGGGATGGTGTTATCGCCCATGCGTCCATAGTAGTAATCGTGGAACGTCTTCGACCGCCCCGGCGTCCCCATCCCGTCCAGCTCCACCACCACGAAGCCCAGCTCGGCGAGCGCCTGGTTGTCGCCCCGCGCGGGAAAGAAGGAGCGCGGCCCCACGCTGCCGGACTGCGGGCCGGGGTAGATGTGGTTGATGATCGGATACTTCCGGGCGGAATCAAGCGTCGTCGGGGTGTAGAGCAGGCCGTAAATGTCGGTCACCCCATCGCGCGCCTTGACCCGCACCGGCGTGGGCGGCCGCCAGCCCGACGCCAGCAGGCGCGAGATATCGGCGGTCTCGAGCGTCAGGACCAGCTTGCCCGCGGCATCCCGCAGCACGGTAACCGGCGGCGTGTCGGGGGTGGAATAGCTGTCGGTGAAGTACTTCCCGTCCGGCCCCATCGAAACGGTGTGGTTCGCCACTTCCGGTGTGAGCAGCACCAGCCCCTTGCCGTCGAATCCGATGCGGTAGAGGTGCTCGAAGTACGGGTCGCGCCCCTTCTCCCTGCCGTTGGCGGTGAACCAGATCTGGCGCGCCTTCTCATCGATGCGGACCAGCTGGGTGACATTCCCCTCCCCGGTGGTGATCCGGTTCTTGAGCGCCCCGGTCCTCAGGTCGTAGAGATACAACTGCGTCCAGTCGTCCCGCTCCGACCACCAGATCACTTCGTTTGTCGCCGGGAGCACCCGCCAGAGGTGCTCGGGGAGCGAGGCATCGCCGATCTGGGTCTTGCTCTCTTCGTGCAGCACCTCGCGCACAGCGCCGGAGTTCGCATCTGCGATGCGGAGCCAGGCAACCTTGTGGTCCCGCGAACTGGAGATGAAGGCGAGGTGCGAGCCGTCGGGATACCACTGCACGTCGCAGATGTTGCCGTCTTCGCACGCGACATGATCGGAGACGGTGGAGCGGTGCGGGTCGGGCGGCAGCTGCAGCCGTACCACGCTCGGGGCGGCGCCGGCGCCGCGGTCGATGATGACGCGGGAGATGTGGAAGACCGCGCTGTCACCCGGCAGCGGGTACTTCCACGACTGCAGCGTGGGCGCTCCCGGATTGGTGCCGGCAAGCACCATGTCGCGCACACCGCGGCCGTCGTGCTGGAAGGTGGCGATGCGGCGGCTATCCTCCGACCAGGTCACCACCGGATCATCGCCGTGCACCCAGCCGGCGTTGTTGGTGCCGTAGCCGAAGTCCCTGATACCATCGGTGGTGAGCTGCGTCTCGACCCCGCTGGCCAGGTCGCGAGCCCACAGGTTGTACTCCCGGATGAACACCGCCGTCGTGCCGTCGGGTGAGGTATTGGAGTTGGCCGGTGCCGCGGCGGGAGTGCTGCCTGCCGTGCAACTCTGCCCCATCCGGTCGCAGCTCCAGCGCTTGCCACCGACCGTCACGGTGATCGCCTTACCGTCGGCCGACAGGTCAAAGCTCCCGAACGGCAATTTGGCGGGGTTCACAGTCGTGCCGGTTGCCGCCGCCAGCGCCGCGCCGACCTTCGCATGGTCAAACGCCGGGAGGCGCAGCTTCCTGGCCGGATCAACGAGGTAGAATGTCCCCCCCTCCTTCGTGGTGGCCCGGTACCAGAGGCGGCCGTCGGGGAGCCAGGTCGGCCTGCCGCCGGTGCCACTCACCAGCGGGTATGTCGTCGGCGCGAGCATCCGCTCCGCGCGGGCATAGTCCTCGATGGTGAACTGATGGGGCTTGGGGGTCGGGCTCTGCGCCGCGAGCAGACTGGGCAGGGCGACAATCGCGAGGATCCGGGCGACGGCTCGGAGCTGCATTGGGGTAACCGGTGGTGAGGAGTGTCAGTGGCGGACGTGATGACAGATGAGCTGTATTCTAGCGGCACGCACTACAACGTCTCCAGCCGGGCGAGCATCGCGGCGGCGCGCGGGTCCCGCCGCAGCTTGTCGAAGCGCCCACTTTGCGGGAACTGCACCACCCACACATCGTGCCTGGCGATCGCCTCCCCCAGGAGGGCAACAGCCGCCTCGTGGTCACCCAGCTCCTCGAGGGCCGCCGCCATGATACCCGTCGGGGCGATCCGCCCTCCCGATCGGCGACGATGCTCTTCGATGACGGCGCGCGCCTCCTTCATCCGGCCCGCGACCGCGTAGGCGTAGGCGAGCTGGCCCGGCGAGCCCTCCAGAGAGAGGGCGATCTGCCGCTCGACGAGCGCAATGGCCTGCGCCGGCTTTCCCAGCCCCAGCAGGGCGTTGGCCCTCCAGGTCCAGGCAAGCATGAGGGTCGAATCCAGCGCCATGGTCTCGGCGGCCACCGAATCGGCCTCCGCATAACGGCGCTCGGTTACCAGCAGCTGGGCTTCCCAGATCCTGGCGATCAGCGACGCGGGTTCCAGTGCGCGCGCCCGGGCGACCCGCAGGTGTGCCGCCGGGTAGTCGCCCAGCCGGTTGGCCAGCAGCCCATACCAGCCCCAGCTCGTCGCCACCGTGGAATCGAGCGCCAGCGCACGACGGAAGTTCGCGTCGGCCTTGCCAAGTTCGCCTAACAGGGAGTAGGCGTAGCCCAGGGCGGTATACGACTCGGGAATGGTCGAGTCCGTCGCGATGGCCCGATTGGCCGCGGCAACGGCGCTGGCCAGGATCGGCGGGCTGCTGTCCAGCACGTAGGCCGGGAGCACCGCCAGCGCCATCGCGAGCGAGGCCTGGGCCCGGGCATAGGTGGGGTCCCGGGCCGAGGCCTGCTGGAAGAGTGCGATCGCCTGCTGCAGCGACCCGGCACCGCGGCGGTTGAACAGCAACATCCCCTGCAGCACCAGCTCATGCGCCACCGGATCGGCGGTTTCGGCCCGGACGGCCGCGGCGGGAGCCGCCGGTCCGAGCGATCCCAGCAGCGTCGTTGCGACGGTGCGCGCGATCTCGTCCTGCACCGCGAACACATTCGCCAGCGGCCGGTCGTACTTCTCGGTCCAGCGCACCGCACCATCACCCGCCGACAGCAGCGTCACCGTGATCCGGATCTGGCCGTCGGCCCGCTGCACCGAGCCGGTGAGCAGCGAGCTGACGCCGAGCTCGCTTGCGATGGCACGTTCGTCGAGACCCTTGGCCTGGAGCGCCGCGGCGCTGGTCCGCCCGATGACCCGCAGCCCGTTCTTGGCGAGCGCGCGGGTGATCTCCTCGGCGAGGCCGATGCCGAAGTAGTCATCCGCCTTGTCCCCGCTCAGGTTCGCCAGCGGCAGCACCGCGAGCGATTGCTCCGCCGCGGGGCTCACCGCCGTGGTGCCTCGACCCGGCCAGAGCCGCCACAGCGTGACGGCGGCAACGAGCAGCCCCGCCGCGATCAGGACACCGGTCAGCCTGCGGCGTTGAGCCGGCATTGCCGGTGCCGCCGGTGCCGGAAGCGATTGCGCCGGCGTCGTCACGCTATCGAGCGCGGTCAGCACCTCGCTCGCCGAGGCCGGACGGCGGGCAGGATCCTTCTCGAGGCATTGCAGTGTGAGCGCCGCGAGTCCCGGCGGCACCGCGACCTGAGATCCGGTGATCGGCGCGGGCGGTTCGGTGAGGTGCGCGGTGATCAGCTGGTGGGGCGTCGTGTACCGGGCGAAAGGATGCGCCCCCGACAGCAGTTCGTAGGCGAGGACGCCCCAGGCGTAGAGGTCGGTGCGCTGGTCAATTGTGTCGCCCACCGCCTGTTCCGGCGCCATGTAGGCCGGAGTGCCGATCGTGCCGCCCGCCTGGGTGAGCGTCGCCGCCGCGGCGCCGTCCTGCGTGCGGGATGCGGTGAGCGCCTTGGCGATCCCGAAGTCGGTCACCATCGCGGCGCCATGCGACAGCAGGACATTTTCCGGCTTGATGTCCCGATGGACGATCCCCTCGCTGTGGGCGTAGGCCAGCGCCCGGGCCACATCGCGCAGGATCGTCACCCGCTCGGTCAGGGTGAGGGGCGCACCGCTCGTCATCCGGTGGCGGAGCGATTCGCCCCGCACGTAGGGCATGGTGTACCACGGCAGGCCATCGGCGGTCCCGGCGTTCAGCACCGGGACGATATTGGCCTGCTGCAGCCTGGCGGCGAGCCGCACCTCTCGGGTAAACCGCTCCGCGCTTAAGCCCTCGGTCACCTCCCCGGCGATCACCTTCACCACTACCTGCCGGTCCAGCGCCGTCTCGGTGGCCACCCAGACCCGCGACATCCCGCCGCCGCCCAGCTCGCGCTCGAGGCGGTAGCGGTCGGCCAGTGCTTCGCGCAGGCGGTCGTCAAGTGAACTCAGGGGGTACCCCGAAGGCAGTACATCGAGGGATCTCCGGCAGCTGATGGGGCAGACACTCGCAGAGGCGCGGGGGAAATATGCATCGAGGCAGGCGTTCCCGCCTGTCGGTAGAACTTCATGATTTGGCGGATTCCCCCTCTCGCTGAGCCGGGAGAGGGGGAGGGAGAAGGGGGCTTGCAGGGGGCCTTCTCGACCGACCTCTGACTGCGCCTAGACCACCCCGGCAAAGATCCGCCGTACCTGCCAGTAGTACACCGCGGCCACGTGGCTCTCCATGTCGTCCAGCTCACTGTCGATGCTGATCTCCGCGCCGACCAGGATCTGCACCTGTTCTCCCAGGGGCAGGATGTCGTCGGTCGTCCCGACGATCTGGTACAGCATGGAATTGTCGATGTCGGTGACCGTCTGGCTGGCGTCGTCGCCACCGGAATCGAGCCGCGTGTCGATCATGCTGGTGGGCAGGTGGAGCACCTTGCTGCCGCGCACGATGTCGATGAACAGGTTCGCGCGAAGCCGCAGCTTGCCGTAGGAGAAGCCAAAGCGGTCCTGCAGCGAGAGCACCGCCTTGTTGTAGTAGTTCCGGATGTTGGCGTTGACCTGCAGCCGGCCCGCCTGCGGCAACCGGAAGGCATGGCCGCAGCTGACGATGCTGGTGGCCGATTCGGGACGTATCAGCCCGAAGACGCCGATGATGGCCGGGGTATCCTCATCGTGATTGAAGACGATGTTGTTCACCAGGTTACCAGCGCCGGGACCGGTGAACGAGGCGTCGGAGGTCACATGATCGCCAGGGTCGAGCAGCTGCATGTCGAATAGCGGAAAGGGTGGCACCCACTCGACCGCGCCCGGTGGCGGCGGGGTTACCGTCAGGTCGCCCCATCCCACGTCGAGCAGGTTGCCGTGGAGTCCAGTCGACGAGAGACCGACCAGCTTGCGGTGCTCCTGCTGGAATATCCGGTGCAGCACCTGCCACTGCCTGTACTGGGGCAGCGCCTCTGCGACCAGCCGGCGAAACTTCCGGCGGGCGGCATCCTTGAGTGCCGCCAGCGCCTTGCCGTCACCATTCGCCTTCAGGCTCGCCTCGCGCCACTCGCGCTTCACTTGCTGGGCGACGGCGGCCGCCCGTTTCAGGTCTGCCTTGGAGAAGAGCTTCCTGCAGGCACGATGGTATTCGCCGGTCAACCGGGCGATGGTCCGGCTGTTGTGTCCCTGCAACTTCTTGCGGTGCGCCCCCATTGGGTTGCCGCGGAGCTTCGAACCGGTCCGGGCCCGGCGGTCTCTCCGCGGGAATTGTGACATCTGTGGACCGGGTGGGAGTGGACTCATGTGATTCGGCGATTGTGCGCCTGCCCGACGAACTGACTCTCCATCGGCAGCGCAGGACCTGCAAGGCGCGGCTCGCGTGATCATGAGGAAGAGCCACTCTACGGGCTGCGCCCTGGCTGCTCCATCCACCGGTTAGCCAGCGTTCACGCGCGATCGCGTTCGTCGGGCCAGTGGCTCCCGAGGGCGCTCTCCTCGATCCGGTAGGCGTGGAAGCCATCATGAATGGCCATGTGGCGACACATAAGGTACAGCGAGTACCGCGCATGGGCGGTGTGGACGGCCGGTCGGAGCCATGCCTCGGCGGGCAGGTCCCGCAGTCGGGCCACGAAGTGCCGTCGCGTCAGGGTGAAACTGGCCAGGGTGGCTTGCAAGTCCATCCGCAGGAGGCGGTCTTCGGGCTCGTCTGCTGGTTCATAGGACAAGATCGTCGGGCGGTCCTCCGTGAGGATACGGTCAAGGCGAACCGGCCATACCGGTTCCATCACGGCAAGATGGCAGAAGTGCTCATGGGCTGACCACTTGGCGGGCTGGGGACGCCGCTTGAGATCCACCGGAGGCACCGAGGCGAGGAGCTCGGAAAGCACGGCGGGCGCTTCAGCGATCTGGTGGATGACTGCTGCAGTGCGAATCACGTGGGCAAGATTGGCAATGGGGAGAAGAATGTCGGGCGAACAAGCTCGATCGACGCGCCCGCAGAAGGACGCCGACAGGCTGGCGAAATCAGGCGAGTGCCCGCGCCCTCCTGCTCCTCCCAAAGTGGCGGGGCATTTCCGGTGGGGCAAGAGGGTAGAGCGCGCCACCTGACCCGGGTCGCAACTCGCTCCAGCTCCTCCTGCTCCGGCGGCCCGGGAACCGTGGTCACGCTCTGCTGCCCCATCCGCCTGAAGTACATCATCCCCGCTTCCCGCTTCCTTCTGGCCCTCTGCCGGCCATCTCGGGCCCGAAGGATGATCACTACGGCGGGCTGTCGGGCCCCTTGGGGTCTGGCCGCCGGAAGACTCGCCTGACCAGCCCCTCCAGTCCGGCCCCCACCAGCCACACCAGAGCGGTGCAGAACAGGATGGCCGGCACCAGGCCCCACGGCTCATGCGCATGGACCGAGAAGAGCTGGTCCTGGAGCAGCAGGCGCCCCACGATCACGATGTAGGGAAGCGCCAGGATGTTGAGCCCGAGGTCGTAGAGAATGATTCCCCTGTTCGCCATGGCGTGCAGGTATTCGGCCACGAAGCCCAGGACATACAGTGCGGCCAGGATCCAGCCGAGCCTCGAGCCGCGAATGCGCATTGGCCCCTCCCGGGTTGGGCCCCGCCAGATACCCGCACTGGCAGGGCCGCATTGCTCATTCCGTGATCTGCACCGCATCGGGCAGATCCGGAGCCGCCGACCGATCCGCTTCATTCATAAAGCCCGCGGGCGCGGCGCTGGTCGAGGCGGAGTCCGGACCCAGCATCGCTGCCGCTGGTGTGATCACCCCCTCGGCGCAGGTCACCCGGATCGCCATCGGCGTATAGATACTCAGCGTGAGGAAGCTAACGACCTGATTCAGGAAGCTCAGCTTGGTCTCGACTCGCGCGACGCCGGAGGGGCATTGGGCCGCGGTGGCGGTAGGCGACGGCGGGACCAGGCCGAAGATCCAGCCCGAGGCCCACTTCTTTTCGATCACCCGGTTCGAGGGCGCCACGCCGGTGTCGATCGTCGCATGGTAGCAGCCGAGCAGTGCGACCATGCCGATGAGGAGACGCTGTGCACGCAGACGCATTGGGTTCCTTGCTGAGGTAGTAGGGTGACGGTTGATGTCGCGGCGACTGGCGGGGGAGGGGCGACACCGCTGGAGTCCCAGAGGGCGCGTGCGTAGCTGGCCCTTCGATGCCCCCGTCGCCAAGCGAAGCCGAGCGCCCGGCGGGACCCAGCGGCGGAGCCCCGACCCGTCCGCAACCGAAGTCGGGTAGGAGCTGCCGCCACCGCGATACATCAGCCGCCTGTTGGCCTCAGGCAGCCTGGCAGCCGCAGGTCGGGCCGCAGGCGCAGGCCGTCCCGCACTGGCAGGCGGAGCTGGGTGCGCTCGCGGTGGTCTGGCAGCCGCAGGTGCAGGACGAACCGGGGCAGGTGACGCAGGTGCAGGTGCTCGTGGCGGACATGATGGACTCCTCGTGTGCGGGTGAACTGCCGTGCTGACGGAGAACAGGATACCACCCGGATCGGGGAGAGTCTTGAACGAAACGGCTATTCCAGCCGGAGGGTGCCGGGGGCCATGCCATACATCCGGCGGAAGGTGCGGCTGAGGTGGGCGGAATCGGCGAAGCCGGCGCGGTAGGCGGCGGTGGTCAGCGACTCGCCGGCCGCAAAGGCCTCCACCGCCCGGTTGATTCGGAGCCAGAGCACATAGGGGCGGAAGGCGAGCCCCATCTCATGCATGAAGAGGTGGCGGAAGCGGCTGGGGGAGAGATGGACGACGGCGGCAACCTGCGTGAGGGAGACGGCCTCGCCCAGGTTGTCGCGGAGAAAGTCGATTGCCAGGAGAATCCGGGGATCCGCCGGGGGCGGAACTTCGGCGACGTCGGTCAGCGTCCGAATGACCTCACGCGCGGTCGCGATGAGGTCGGCTGGCGCCCCGCTCTCGCGGTAATCCGCGGAGAGGCGATCGACCGCCGTCGTGAGGAGGGTTCCCTGCAGTACGCAGATCCCATGCGCCGCCGCGAAGCGTTGCAGCAGGACCCGGCCCGCCAGCGACTGGGGTTCCACGAAGATGTGCGCCAGGAGCGGCGCCTCCCGCCCGTCAAAGGCGTGCGGCTGATTGGAAGCGATCACCGCTCCGGGGCAGTCGAGCCAGACACCGTCCGCGGGGCTCTGGAACCGGAAGCGGCCCTCCAGCGCGAGCGCGACCTGCACCGCATGGTGGGCGTGGACATCGTTCGCCGCGGTGGTGCGCCCGATCCAGATGCTGCCGCCATCCCAGTGACAGATCCGGCCCGCGCCATGGCTGGGGGTCACATGGGACCGGTGGAGGGTGCCGGCGTTGCGACAGGGAAACCGGTCCTCGGCCAATCGCGCAGGAGGTCGCGAATCCTACCGGATGAGTATCCGGCGGGGCCTGAACCGCGCCACGCCTGGGGCATCCCCGGGCGAGGTGGCGACGCTACGACGCGGACATACCGCAGGCGGAAGCTCCCGGACACCGGAATCGTGACGCCACTCGTGGTGTCCGTGGCCCGAAACGCGAAAGTTCCGGCGACGAGTTGTGTCACCGAATCGAATCCCGTGATGTGCAGCGTTCCCGGGCGCTGCGAGGTGACGTAGTACTCCCCCGTCGGATCGGGGCCCGCTGTATCCTGTACCAGGATCCCGGCGTCGGGACCACCGGTCGACGCCTCCAGCGGGTAGTACCCTTCACCGTGGAATGCTCCGGTGTAGACGTAAACAGCCTCGTGGAGGAAACCATCGGCACGGCGGCGGTACCCTGCAACGAGGAGAGAGGCGGGGTCGGAATGGAGGGTGAGCGTGCCAGCGGAATCGGTGTCCGCCTGCCAGGGCATGGACCCGAGTGTCCCACGGAGGTACAGCGGCCCGGTGAGGTCCGGCCCGGCGCCTTCACTACAGGCCTGGAGGCACAGGACCAGAGTCAGACCGACGATCGTGCGGAGGGCTGCAGGGCGGATGAGCATGGGTACCGATGAGTCGGGCCAGTTGACTGCGACTTGCCGGAGATCCCCCCTCCAGCAGATCAGCGTGGCGGTTCCAGGACAAACTCTACCATCACCGGTGGCGGGGAGGCCACCTCACCACCCACCGAAGCGTAGAGCGCCGCAGCAGCTGCGTTGTCCCGCTCGGTCAGCACCCAGGCCTGGAGGCATCCGAGTTCCGCCCCACGCTCGAGCAGCCGCCGCAGCGCCGCCTGGCCAAGGCCGCGCCGGCGCCAGTCCCGGATCGATGGCACCGATCACTCCTTCTCGGCAGTGTAGATCTTGTTGACGATCCGCCACGCCCCATCGAAGCGGACCAGCGAGAGATAGTCGGTGTATCGGACGCCGGGATAGTCCTCGACCACCTTCACGGCGGCGATATCCCGGGTGATCTCCACCGTGGCAATCCGCAGGTCGCCGGTCTCCTCCTTGCCAGCGGACTGGGCAAAACCGGCGTACCAGGCCGCCTGGGTGAGCTGACCGAGATGCCCCTCCCGGCTCACGAAGTAGAGCTTCGCCTCGGGCCAGAACGCCCGCTCGAGGCTCGGCACGTCATTGAATTTGAGCCCGTGCAGGTAGGAACTCACGACGGCCCGTACCGCGGTCTCGTCCGCGGAGACAGTGGCGCCCTGCGCGCGCAGGCGGCCTGCTGTCAGGAGCATAATGGAAAGCAGAAAGAGGCTGAGTCGAGCTTTCACGCTGGCTCTCCTGGCTGGGGTGGAAACCGGACGCCGACACTCCCGGAATGGATTCAGCGGGCGGATCCTCGCTCAGGGCTCCCCGTCATGCATGCGGGCGCGAACGGCGGAATACTCGGCAAAAAGCGCGCGGCACTCCAGCACATACCGGGCGAATTCCGCCGGCGAGAGCTCGGCGCGGCTGCGGCCCTCACTCATCGTCCGCGCATCGATGCCGAACAGGAGGGCGAGCGGGCCGTGCCACGGCGCCTGCACGGTCCAGTCCTGACCGCCGCTCTGGGCGTCGTGGTCGAGGTAGGGGATGAGTGACAGGTGGAGCCGCTCCTCCCGCGGCACCCACCAGAGGCCGGTCAGCTATCCGACCCCCAGGAGCGATATCAGGGTGGGTCACGTCCCGCTGAGGAGCAGCCACCACAGCCCGGAGCTTCGCTGGAGAGCAGAGTAGAATATGACGGCGGTGATGGGGTGATTCCTGGTCCCATGTCACTGGACCGGATGCGAGCTGCGGCAATCGATGGCCGTGACCCGTGGCACGCGCGCCGTCAACAGCCTTGAGGGAAGCCGGCCTACCGAATGCCGGTGTCAAACTCGAGTTCAATGTGAGTGGGGCCCGTGGATCCGACGACTACCGTGCGGGTTTGCCACATCACGCCAAGAAGGCCGGCCGAGGAATCCGGCGCAACCGTGTACGCTCCGGGGGCGAGCGGCACGGCAAAACGGCCCGAGGAGTCGCTCCGGAAGCGCGTCACAAGGCGCTCACCGGACCGCACCTCGAATCTGGCGCTGAACGGTGCCACGCAGGCCTCGTCGGGCACACAGACTGGCCGGATAGGCCCGCGGCGAACCACACCTTCGAGACCAGTCCCGGTGGACAATCCCGTGTTATCGGTGGCGACGGTGTGATCGGCGCCGGTGCAGCCCAGGGCGAACAGCAGCAGCAAGGGCAGGTGGCGGGCTCTCATGGCGGTCTCCTTCTGATGAATACCTCTACTAATACTACTGTTGCCTGGCCCGCTCAGGCGGCTACCAGGGCGCGCAAAGTGGCGAGGCAGGTGGGACAGAGGGTCGGACGCAGGCGCGGAGTGCCCTGCCCGGAAAATAGTGCCAGGGAACTCACCTCCTCTAGTTCGAACCAGCCGATCGAGGGAAGGAAAACCATGTTGCATTGGCTGCAGAAATCCCATGTCGTGGACGCGATCGATCCAGCGACCTGCCAGCCCGGCTGGATGCCGCGCGCCCGGCGCCGAATCAGCCGCGTGTCGAAGCAGACACCTCCGCCGGGGACGGGCCGGAATCGCAGCAGATACTGGCGCTGCAGGCCGGCCGTGTCACACCGGTAGGTCAGGCGAAGACGGCGCGGGTGCTGATGGATGCTCCGGAGCAGGGCGGCATAGGCTTCGCGGAGGCCGGCGTCCGAGAACAGGGAGAGCAGGGGTCGGCCGAGGAAATTGGCGGGATCCAGCTGCTCCCGGTCGCCGCTGGGGACCGTGGTCAACCATGAGCTGCTGAAGCCACAGAGCCGATCTGACGCGTCAATGCTCCAGGAGATAGTACTCATCGTATTGACCGCGCTTTTCGTAGGGCAACCTCGCGCCAGCGCTACGCCATTGTGGCTCTGCTGGGAGAAGCAATCCCTGCGCTACGTTGTGACAAGTGCCTTCCGGGCGCAAGACGACCCGCCGCGCAAGGTGTGTGGCCTGGGGGACAATCCCATTCCGGGGCCTCGATCCATGAGCCTCTCCGGCGACAGCCTCAATGCGAGAATCCTATCCGGTAGCGTACTCCTGGCTCGGCCGGAAACGCAATCAGGTTGGGCCCCACCCGCTGGAACCGAATCCGGCGACTCCCGGCGCTCACCTGGGTGACACCCCTGGCCTCGACCATCGCGCGGCGTCGCTGAGTCGCCTGCAGCTGGACCTCGGTCAGGCGGCCAGCGGCCCACTGGAGATCCACCGTGAAGCCCCCCCGGGCCCGGAGCCCCGTAACCGAACCCGCGGCCCATTCACTTGGCAGCGCCGGCAGCAGGTGGATCCTGTCCTGATGCGACTGCAACAGCATTTCGGCGATCGCCGCCGTCGCGCCGAAATTGCCGTCCACCTGAAGTGCCCGCCCGCATAGCGAAAACAGGTTCGGCAACGACGAGCGGGTGAGCAACGCCCGCAATTGGTCCAGCGCCGCCTTGCTGTCGTGCAGCCGGGCCCGCAGCCCCGCCTTCCAGGAGTAGGACCAGCCGCACCCCCCCGTGCCCCGCCGGTCCAGCGTCACCCCTGCCGCCGCGGCAAAGGCGGGGGATGACTCCGGCGTGATTTCCCGCCCCGGAAAGAGTCCCCACAGCGGCGACAGGTGCCGATGGTCGGGCTCGATCTCGTCCCAGTCGTCCAGCCATTCCTGCAGCTGACCATGCTTGCCGATCTGGTTCGGCGCCAGCCGCGGCCGGGCGGCTCGTACTTCGGCCACCAGGCTGGAATCGCGCCGCAGCCCGCTGGCCGCCTCGTCGAATTCCGCGAACACCTCCCGGATGATCTGCATGTCCATTGTTGGACCGGCACTCATGGTGCGCGCCGTGAGTTCGGACCCGCTCACTTCGTCGAAGAATGCATCATTGCCGGGCCACTTGGGGAAATTCTCCGGTGAGTTTGACGGCGCCGTCACCAGCCAGCCGTGCCGGGGCTCTTCCACCAGGATATCCAGCAGAAACCGGGTCTGGTCACGCAGCAGCGGATAGATCCGCTCGAGATCGGCCCGGTCTCCGGAGAAGCGATACCGTTCAAACAGGTTGGTCATCAGCCACGCCCCGCCCACCGGCCAGGCCCCCCACGACGGGCCGTCCATCGGGGTGGTCGAGCGCCAGAGATCGGTGTTCTGATGCAGCACCCAGCCCCGCGCACCCCAATGCTCCCGCGCGGTGCGTGTCCCCACCTCGGCCACCTCGCCTACCAGCTTCTCCAGCGGCCCCACCAATTCGGCCAGGTTGCCGGACTCCGCCGGCCAGTAATTCATCGGCAGGTTGATGTTCACTGTGTACTTGGAGTCCCACCACGGATTGGAGTTGTCGTTCCAGATGCCCTGCAGGTTGGCCGCCTCGGTCCCGGGCCGCGAACTCGCAATCAGGAGGTAGCGCCCGAACTGATAGTACAGCGCCAGCAACCCCGGGTCCGCTGCGGTGGCGAACCGCTTGATCCGAAGATCGGTGGGGAGGATGTCCGCTTCGGAGACGCCGGATCCGAGCCGCAGCGTGACCCGGCGGAACCATTGCTGATGCTCTCTCTCGTGAGCCTGCTTCAACTCCTCATAGCTTTGGGCCCCCGCCGCGGCCAGCACACGGGCCACCCGGGCCGCCGGATCGCCGCTCACGTCGTGATAGTTGACGAAGTTGGTGGCCGCAGCCAGGATCAGCGTCACCTGATCGGCACCGTCCACCGTGACCGTCCGCCGGCCAGCCGTGACGCTGCCACCCTCGGCCCGCACCACCAGGTCGGCCTGATAGCGGACCCGGCCCGCGATGCCCAGATAGTCGGAACTCTTGCCGGTGAGCCGCAGCGTGTCAGGCCCGACGGCGTCCGACTGGAAGTAGTCGGTGCCATAGTTCGAGTGGGCCTGATTGCGGGCCCCCTCCAGCGCGGCGGTGAAACTGATCTGGCCCGGCCGGTCGGCGGAGATCCGGATGACGATGACCTGGTCGGGGGCGCTCGAGAACACCTCCCTGACAAACCGCGTACCGTCGACCATGTACTCGACCCGCGCCACAGCGGCGTCGAGGTCCAGCTCCCTGCGGTACTCCGTGGCCTGCTCCTGCCCGGGAAAGGTCAGCCGCAGATTGCCCAGCGGCTGGTATTTCATCTGTTCGTAGGGGTGGCCCATCATCGTGCGCCCGAACAGGTCGTGCGCCGCGGCAATGTCGCCGCTGAACAGCAGGCGGCGGATCTCGGGGAGCGCACGGTAGGCTCCCGGCACAACCGGATCGTAGGGGCCGCCCGACCACAGGGTCTCCTCGTTAAGCTGAATGGTCTCGTCCGCAATCCGGCCGAACACCATTGCGCCGAGCCGGCCATTGCCCACCGGAAGCGCCTGGTCCCACTGCTCGGCCGGTTGCCGATACCACAACCGGAAATCGGCCGCCGCGGGAGCCGCCTGGGGCAGGGGAGGAAACGATGAAAGCTGCAGCAGTGCGAGAACGGGGATCATCATGTCCTGAGATATCCGGGATGGATTGGACCGACAGAATCACGACGGCAAATCGGCACGCAGGGACACAGTGGCCTGGCCAGCGCCGCCGTGAACCAATGCCGCTGCATGGACACACCGGCGATCCGCCCGAAGCCAGGGGCGGCAGCCCTCACATGAAGGCGCCCGCACTGAACCAGACGCTCTTGTCCGGCTCCGCTTCATACAGCCGCGTCTCGATCGCCGAGAGCGGCACGAACCAGCCACCTCCACGTCTTCCACCGGACAGGACGCAAGTGACAGACGATCCGAAACAGTTCGGGAAGAACGCGCGGTTGTCCGGAAAGAGCTGCACCATCTCGTCGTATGGATACCATTCGATGGTCGCGCCCGTCTCGTCGGCAATGACTCGTCCGACATAGAAGGCCAGCAGGTACAGGAAGTTCACGTTCGCCTGATCG
>JANMYS010000030.1:0-51514 GCA_031382385.1 Gemmatimonadota bacterium | reverse complement strand
GTCACCGGCGTGCTGAAGGCGATACAGGCGTCGCTGATGCCGCGGCAGGCTTCGACGAATTGAAAGAAGATCTCGGGTCGCTCCGGATTGCCGAAGTTGAGGCAGTCGGTGATGCCGAGCGGAACCGCGCCGGTGCAGGCGATGTTGCGCGCCGCCTCGGCCACCGTCGCCTTTCCCCCCTCGTAAGGGTCGAGTGCCAGCAGCCGGCTGTTGCAGTCGACCGTGACCGCCAGGCCGAAATCGGTATCTGCGACGCGCAGCACGCCCGCATCGCCGCCCGGTCCGAGCAGCGTCGCCGCCTGCACGGTCGAGTCGTACTGCTCGAAGACCCAGCGCTTGCTGGCGATCGACGGCTCGTCCAGCAGCAGGGACAGGGCACCACGGGCATCAGCCTTGGCCCGGTTTGCGGTGCCGGGCGTCGCCGCCCGGCGGGCCACTGCGTCCGCGGATTCACGTGCCTCCGGATGATACACCGGGGCATCGTCCACCAGCGGCTGGCCGGGAATCTCGGCGACGGTGACGCCGTTGTGCCGGATGCGGTAGAGCCCGTCGTCGGTCACCCGGCCGACGACGTCCGCGTCCAGCTCCCATTTGGTGCAGACCGCCTGGATCTCCGCCACCCGATACGGCTCGGCGACGATCAGCATCCGTTCCTGGGATTCGCTGAGCATGATTTCGTAGGGCGTCATGTTCGCCTCGCGGGTGGGGACCTTGTCGGTCTCCAGCTCGACGCCAACGCCGCCCCGCGCCGCCATTTCGGCCGAACTGCTGGTGAGTCCCGCCGCGCCCATATCCTGAATCGCGACGACCAGCTTCTTCTCGATCAGCTCCAGTGTGGCCTCGAGCAGCAGCTTTTCGGTGAAGGGATCGCCCACCTGTACCTGCGGGCGGCGCGCCTCGCTCTTCTCCGACAGGTCCTCCGAGGCAAAGCTGGCGCCATGGATTCCATCCCGCCCGGTGCTCGAGCCCATGGTGAGCAGCAGATTCCCGACCCCATGCGCCTGCGCCCGGGTGAGGTCGGTCTCCCTGAGCAGGCCGACGCACATGGCGTTGACCAGCGGATTGCCGCTGTAGCCGGGCGCGAAATCCACCTCGCCGCCCAGGGTCGGGACGCCGACACAGTTGCCGTAGGTGCCTACGCCCTTCACCACGCCGGCGAACAGGTACCGATTGCGGGCGCTGTCGAGCGGCCCGAATCGGAGGCTGTTGAGCACCGCCACGGGGCGCGCGCCCATGGTGAAGATGTCCCGCAGGATGCCGCCCACGCCGGTCGCCGCGCCCTGGTATGGCTCGACCGCGGAGGGATGGTTATGCGATTCGATCTTGAAGGCGACGGCCCAGCCGCCCGGCAGGCGGAGCACGCCGGCGTTCTCACCCGGACCCTGGATCACCTGGGGCCCCGTGGTGGGGAATTTCCGCAGGACCGGCTTGCTGTGCTTGTAGGAACAGTGCTCCGACCAGAGGGCGCTGAAGATGCCCAACTCGGTGAGCGTCGGGCCGCGGCCCAGCATCGTCGTGATGCGCTGGTACTCGGTGTCGGTCAGGTTGTGCTCCCGGACGACCGCCATCGTGATGGGGCGCTCGCCGGGAAAGGGGTGGGCCGTCGTTGCCACGTTAGCGGTTCTTCCCCTTGAGGCTGCCCATGAACTCGCCCAGCGCGCGGGTCAGCAGGCCCTTGTCCTCCTGCCCCATGATCGCGTCGATCTCGCCGTTGTCGAGCCAGAGGCCGTGACATTCGGGACAGCGGTCCACCTGGATGCGGTGCAGCTCCTGGGTAACGAGGTGGCCGCCGCACTTGGGGCAGCGCAGGTAGTGGCTCTTGCGCTCCTCGTTCTGGCTCATCTTCGCCTGTTCGGCGCGCTTCCGCTCGATCCGCTCGGCATCGAGCTTCAGGAAATATTCGTCTTCGTTGCGGCTGGGCTTGTCAGTCGTCGACATCTGGTTCCTCAGGTGGTGGCGATCTGGTACATGATGGTCCGCTGCTGCTTCCGGCTCCTGCCTGACGCGATCTCCCCCCCCGGTCGGTGCCCCGGGCTCAGGGGACGATCGTGGGCGTCGGCTTCCGGTCGACCGGAGACGACGCGATCCCGTCATAGCGTCGCCCCTTGTCACGCACGATGGCGTCGATCACCTGCCCGCCCTCGAGAAAGACGATTTCGTACGTGCCGCACCGCTTGAGACAGTCATTGGTAAAGTAGAGAAAGGTGTGCGCGCCCCGCGTCCGTACCGTGAACGGCGTGCCCCACGCGGTCCGCACCTCCGCCTCCGTCATCCCCGGCTTGATCGTCCGCACTTCCTGCGCGAGCAGGCGGGCGACACCGGCAGAGGACAACAGCGTCAGCACCAGCGTGATGACCGACGCCGTCCCGGCGCTCCGCCCGGGCCGGGTCACCGCCCGGCCCCCGCCGTCGCCCAGGTCAGCACCGACGTGAAGAAGCCCATGCCGTCGGTGCTGCCGAGCGTGGGGTCGGCGGCCCGGTCCGGGTGGGGCATGAGGCCGACCACGTTGCCGCCGGTATTGGCGATGCCCGCGATATCGTGCAGCGAGCCGTTGATCGCGGTGCGAAGCGTGCTGCCGTCGAGCTCGACATAGCGGACGACGACGCGGCCGGTCGCTTCGAGCTCCGCCAGCGTCGCGGCATCCGCCACGTACTGGCCGTCGCCATGGGCCACCGGCATGCGGAGCAGTTGCCCCCTGGCATAGGCCGTGGTGAAGGCGGTGTCGGGCTGCTCCAGCCGGAGGCCGACCGGACGCGACACGAAGCTCAAGCGGCTGTTCTGGATCAGCGCTCCCGGCAGCAGGCCCGCCTCACACAGGATCTGGAAGCCGTTGCAGATCCCGAGCACCGGGCCGCCGGCCTGCGCAAACCGCTGGACAGCGGACATGATCGGGCTGAATCGCGCGATGGCCCCGGAGCGGAGATAATCGCCATAGCTGAAGCCGCCGGGGAGCATCACGGCGTCGGCCCCCTGCAGGTCGGTATCCCGGTGCCACACGAAATAGGCCTCCGCCCCGGCGCGCCGCGCGCTATGCAATGTGTCGGCATCGCAGTTGCTGCCGGGGAAGCGGACCACGGCGACCCGCCGCATCAGCCTTCGACCTCGACGGTGTAATCCTCGGTCACCGGATTGGCCAGCAGCTTGTCGCACATGGCCCGGGTGCGGGTGCGGGCCTCTTCCGCGGATTTCGCCTCGATCGAAAGCTCGATCGCCCGCCCGATCCGCACTCCTGATGCGTCCTTGAACCCGAGCGCGCTCAGCGCGTGCTCGACCGCCTTGCCCTGGGGATCCAGCAGGCCACCGCGGGGGACAACGCGGACGTGGACTTTGTAGGTCATTGCTTGCTCCATTGTGGGCGATAGGCGATTGGCGGTAGGCGGTACCACGCCCAAGGCCCAACCTGCCCACCGCCTGCTGTTGCCGCCTGCCGTTCCCGCCTATCGCCTATCGCCCGCCGCCTCATCCTCGCCCCCATCCACCACCGTGAGTCCCGCCTCGCCCCGTTCCGACAGTCCCAGCAGCGCATGCCGGATGATCCCGAAGGCCACGTAGCCAAGCGCCAGGGGAAACAGGAAATAGGCGGGGTTCCACAAACTCAGGCCCAGCAGCGTGACGTGCACCGCAAGGCCGGCCAGCCCCTTGGCCGTCTTGAAGCCGAGGGAGGGGAACTTGGGGTACTTGACG
The DNA here is from genome assembly GCA_031382385.1 of Gemmatimonadota bacterium. Taxonomy (GTDB): domain Bacteria; phylum Gemmatimonadota; class Gemmatimonadetes; order Gemmatimonadales; family GWC2-71-9; genus JADJOM01. The sequence goes on along the minus strand of JANMYS010000030.1, from coordinate 47,830 downwards.
GTGGACACCATCAGGAGGGCGAGCAGCACCATCAGGATGGTGAGGCCCTCGCGCTGGAAGTCGAGGTAGGCCAGCGAGTCGCGATACCAGGTCGTCTGGCTGAACGGGTAGTACACGGCGAGTGTCATCCCCGCCGACGGTGACGGCATGCCGGTGAACCAGCCCGGCTTTCCCGTCCCGTGCTGCACGTTGAAGCGGGCCAGCCGGATGGCGACGGCGACCACGTACATGTAGCAGATCAGCCAGCCGAACTTGCCGGCGTTCTGGAACTCGAGGAAGAACATGACCATCGCCGGCGCCACGCCGAAGCTGACGATATCGACCAGGCTGTCGAGTTCCGCGCCAAAGCGAGTGCCGGCGCCGGACAGTCGTGCCACGCGACCATCCAGCATGTCCAGCACACCCGCGAACATGATGAACCACGCCGCCCAGGTGAAGTTGCCGCGGTAGGCCGAAATGACGGCCCACATGCCGAAGAACATGTTGCCGAGCGTGAAGGCGCTCGGGATGACGATGACCACCTGGCGCATCGCCGGCGGGCGGAGGCTGCTCCGCGTTGGCATCAGTCCCATTGGGCTATCACCGTGAGGCCCGCCAGCGTCTTCTCGCCGGTATGCACCAGCACGCGGGCGCTGGCGGGTACGAAGACATCAACCCGGGAGCCGAATCGGATGAGCCCCATCCGGGCCGCCTGGGTGACCGCCGTGCCGGGCTGGTGATCGGTGACGATCCGCCGCGCCACCAGGCCGGCGATCTGCCGGACCAGCAGCCGGCCGCGCGCCGTCATCAGCCCGACCGTGCTCTGCTCGTTTTCGAGACTCGCCTTCTCCGTGCCGGCATGTCCGAAGTGCCCCGCGACGTAGGCCCGATATTCCACCGTGCCGCTCGCGGGATAGCGATTCACATGCACGTTGAAGACGTTCATGAAGATCGAAATCCGCGTTGTGCGTGCCTTGACGAAGTCCGGCTCGTCCATCGTCACGATGCTCACTACCAGCCCGTCCGCCGGTGCGATCACGAGGTTGTCGCCGCGCGGCCCGTCGCGGACCGGATCGCGAAAGAAGGCGATGACCCACACGGCGATCGGGAGCCACAACGCCGCGGCCCACCACGGCGTGAACACCGCGAGCAGCCCCGCGATGACCCAGGCGACGACGATGAATGGCCGGCCCTCGGGCGCCACCCGCATCATGCGTCCTCCGGCAGGTCGTACCCGGTCAGGCGATGGAACGCCTCCAGATAGCGCTTGCTCGTGGCCGCCACCACCTCGGCGGGCAGCGTGGGGGGCGGTGCCTCGCCATTCCATTTCCCGGCCTGCTTGAGCGCCAGGAGGTAGTCACGCAACGGCTGTTTGTCGAAGCTCGGCTGCGGCCGACCCGGCTGATACTTGTCGGCGGGCCAGAAGCGCGAGGAATCCGGGGTCAGCACCTCATCGATCAGGCGCAGCAGGCCCTGGCCATCGAAGCCGAACTCGAACTTGGTATCGGCGATGATGATGCCCCGCGTCGCCGCGTGATCGCGTCCCGCACCATAGACCGCGAAGCTGGCGTCCCGCAGCCGCTCCGCGGTCGCCAGCCCGAGCGTCGTCGCCACCCGGTCGAAGGTGACGTTGATGTCGTGGCCGGTCTCTTCCTTGGTCGCCGGCGAATAGATCGGTGGTTCGAGCCGGGCGCTCTCGGTGAGCCCCCTGGCCAGCGGTTCGCCCGCCAGCGTCCCGCTCTCCTTGTATTCCTTCCACGCCGAGCCGGAGAGATAGCCCCGCACGATGCATTCGAACGGGACCGGGGTTGTTCGGCGCACCAGCATCGCGCGCCCGTTCAGCTGATCGCGGTGGGCCGCCAGCTGTGGCAGCCGGCGCACGATCTCCGAGGTCCGGGCCGTCACGAAGTGGCTCGGCACGACGCCGCCAAGCTTTTCGAACCAGAACGCCGAGATCTGGGTCAGAACCGCGCCCTTTCGCGGAATCGCCTCGGCCATCACGATGTCGAACGCACTGACCCGGTCGCTGGCGACCAGCAGCAGGTGCCCGGCATCCGCCTCATAGACCTCACGCACCTTGCCCTTGCGAAGCAGGGGGAGGGGCAGGTTGCTCTGGGTCATCACTTCCATGTGCTGTGCCTCATCAGACTGCAATGTCCGCCGCGCTTGCCGCCGTCGCGAGTGGCCGGGCCCGTTTCAACAGCGGATGCAGGTATTCCTGCAGGAACTCGCCGACCTGCTGCGAGCTGCGTCCGGTGTAGAGCGAGGGATCCAGCTCCGCCTGCAGCCGGGCGGTTGGCACCCTGGCGAACGTCCGGTCCGCCGCGATCCGCTCCAGCAGGTTGTTCGGCCCGCCCGCCGCGACGATCTCCGCGGTCGCGAGGCTGTGCTGCCGGATCACCTCGTGCAGCGCCTGGCGATCTCCGCCGGCCTCGACACCGAGCATCATCAGGCGCTCGGTCGCCATGAACGGCATCTGCGCATCGACATGACCGCGGATCACCGCCTCGCGGACCTCGATTCCACCGCTGATGTTCTGGGCCAGCAGCAGGATCGCGTCGGTGGCGAGAAACGCCTCGGGCAGGGTGAGCCGCCGGTTGGCCGAATCGTCCAGCGTGCGCTCCAGCCACTGCGTCGCCGCGGTCTGCGCCGTGTTGGACTGCAGGCTCAGGACGAACCGCGCCAGCCCGCAGATCCGCTCGGCGCGCATCGGGTTCCGCTTGTAAGCCATCGCGCTCGAGCCGATCTGGTCCTTCTCGAACGGCTCGAGCAGTTCTCCCTCGTGCTGCAGCAGCCGCAGGTCGGTCGCCATCTTGGCCGCCGACTGCGAGATCCCCGACAGGCCGTCCAGGACGACGCTGTCCGCCTTGCGACTGTAGGTCTGCCCCGTGACGGGAAAGGTGCGCGGCACGCCCAGCTTCTCGGCGATGCGCCGTTCCAGTTCACGGACCTTCTGGTGATCGCCCTTGAACAGCTCGAGAAAGCTGGCCTGCGTTCCTGTGGTGCCCTTGCAGCCGCGCAGCCGCTGGGTCTCCAGCCGATTGACCAGTTCCTCGACGTCGAGCGCAAAGTCCTGCATCCAGAGCGTCGCCCGCTTGCCGACGGTGGTGAGCTGCGCGGGCTGGAAATGGGTGTAGGCCAGGCAGGGCAGGGCGGCATGCTTCCGGGCGAAGTGATCCAGCGCGTCGAGAACGGCGATCGTTCTTCCCAGCAGGATGCGGAGGCCTTCGCGGATGACCAGCACGTCGGCGTTGTCGGTGACGAAGGCGCTCGTCGCGCCGAGGTGCAGGAACGCCTTGGCCGACGGGGCCTGATCCCCGAACTGGTGGACATGGGCCATCACATCATGCCGGAAGCGCTGCTCGTACTCCGCCGCCGCTGCAAGATCCACGTCGTCCAGATGCGCCCGCATCTCCGCGATCGCCGCGTCCGGGATGGGGAGGCCGAGCTCCTGTTCGCTCTCCGCCAGTGCGAGCCAGACCCGGCGCCAGAGCCCGATCCGGTGGCGCTCGCCCCACAGCTTCTGCATGACCGGCGAAGCGTACCGGGTGCCGAGCGGAGAGCGGTAGCGGTCGTCGGTCATCGGAATTCGAGGTCGGTGTAGACGATCGAACCGTCGCGCTCGAAGAACACCCGCACCGGCTGCCGCGGCTTGAGGCCCTCGATCACGTCACGCACGTCGTCCGCGGAGGTCACCTTTCTCCGGTTCATGCCGACGATCACGTCGCCTTCCTGCAGCCCGGTGGCCTGACCCAGTTCCCGGGAGATCCGGAAGATCAGCGCGCCCTGGTCGGATTGTACCATCCGTTCGGCCCGGATCTGCCCGGTGAGGCTCACCAGTTGCAGATCCTTGAGCACGGTGACCTTCCCCGCCGTGGTGGTGGGCAAGTCGCCGCTCTTCAGGACGAAGGTCCGCTCCGAACCGCTCCGTCGCGCCGTGACCTGGATGGCATCGCCCACCCGCAGGTCCAGCTTCACCGCTTCCCAGTCGAGATAGTTGTGCAGTGCCCGGTCGTCGGCGCGGGTCAGTACGTCGCCCCGGGCCAACCCGGCGCGTTCCGCCGGCCCCTGAGGCGCGACTGCGGTGACCAGAACGCCACCCTGGCTCTTCCACTCCCGCATGCTCTCCGCCCCGGCGACGTCGAAGCCAACCCACGCCCGCCGCACCGCGCCGGTGCGGGTGATTTCGTCCGCGACACGCAGCGCGCGTTCGATCGGGATCGCAAAGCCGAGGCCGACCGATCCACCGTTCTGGGTGAAGATCGAGGAATTGACCCCCACGACCTCGCCCAGGGCATTGGCCAGTGGCCCACCCGAGTTGCCCGGATTGATGGAGGCGTCGGTCTGGATCATGTCGAGATAGAGGCCCGACTGGTCCCGGCCCGGCAGCAGGTTCCGGTTCACCGCGCTCACCACCCCCGCGGTGACGGTCGGTTCCGCATTGCCAAGCAGGTAGGCAAAGGGATTGCCGAGGGCGATGACCCATTCCCCGATCATGAGGTCGCTGCTGGTCCCGGTCTTCACCGTGGGTAGCCCGTTGCGGTCGACCCGGATCACCGCGATGTCGGTGACGGCGTCCTCGCCCAGCAACTGGGCTGGCCGGTCGGTGCCATCGGGGAGCGAGACGATGATCTTGTCCGCGCCACTTACGACATGCTGGTTGGTGAGGATGGTACCGTCAGACCGGATGATGAACCCGGTGCCGAAGCTCTGCTGCTCGCGCGGCGACTGCGGGACGAAGAAGAAATCGAACGGCGTCTGCGCCTGGGCCTGGCGCCGGCTGGTCACGGTGATGGACACCACCGCGGGCGACACCTTTTCGGCCGCTTCCACGATGGCAGTACGACGTGACGCGGCGAGACCGTCCAGCGGCCGCCGGGGGGCGGCGGGGCGCTGTGCCTCGAGTGTTTCCACGAAGCCGGTGGAGCGCGGCTCCGGGCCGCCGCCGCAGGCAGTGAGCAGGATGAGGCCTAGCCGACCGGCGCCCCGGCGCGCGATCTGGACCCAGCGCCTACCGCCCATCGGCCACCGCCTGAGCTGTCTGCAGAAAACACTCCTCGGGATATGACGCCGCCTGAAAGTAGAGTCCTTCGGCGGGAGCTGGCTGGCTGGTGCCGTGGTTGTCCGTCGTCCTGAGCAGCGTGACCATATCCTCCACCGGGCGGCGTCCGAGACCGATCTCAACCATCGTGCCGACGAGGAACCGGACCATGTGGTGCAGGAACCGGTCGGCCGCGACATGAAAGCGGAAGCCCTGACATTCCGGGCGACCCTCCCACCGGGCCAGCCCGATCGTGCATTCGTACGGCCCCAGCAGGTACGGTCTGGTCTTGATTCCGTAAGGGCGGATCTGAGATCCGCTCCCACCGTCGATCACCGGGGCTTCCCCCTGCCGCACGCTGAACGCCTCGAAGCTGTGCCGGCCCGGGAGCACTTCTGCCGCTGCCACCAGTCGCCCTTCATCCAGGTCCCGGCCGAGCGCCCACTCGAAGCCGCGGCGGAACGGCGATGCCGAGGCCGGGTCCGTTCCGACATCGTACCGATAGCGCCGACCGGTGGCGCTCCAGCGGGCATGAAATCCCGGCGCCATTTCGCTGACCCGCTCGACCCAGCAGTCGGCTGGAAGCAGCCCGTTCAGTGCCCGGTGCAGCGCTTTGGCCTCCCACCGTTCCGGCAGCTCCACGCTGACTCCCATCCCAGCGGCGTGCACCCCCGCGTCGGTTCGGCCAGCCGCATTCACGACGATCCGCGACCCGCAGAGCCGTTCCAGAACCCGCTCGATCTCGCCCTGGACTGTGCGCACGTCCGGTTGCCGCTGCCACCCGACGAATGCGCGGCCATCATAATGCAGGAGGGCCAGATAGGTCCGGCTCATGAGGCGGGGAATATAGCGAGATCGGGGGGGAGTTATCAGCCGTCGGCTGTCAGCCATCAGCCAACGGCCGTTGGCCATTGGCCGTTGGCCGTTGGCTAGGAGCATCCCGCCCATCGCACCCGGCCCGGCGCCATTCGGTACCCTGATGCCCGACCTCCGCGCCGCCCGCGGATCCCCATTCCCGTTCCCCATTCCCCGTTCCCGGTTCCGGTTCCCCGTTCCCCGTTCCCGGTTCGCACTGCCACCTCCCATCTGCTTTATCTTCTCCCCATGCCGCTCCACGCCGCCCTCCGGCTGATCGCCCAGGGTCAATCCCTCACCGCGGAGCAGACCGCCGCCGCCTTTGCGGTCATCATGCGGGGTGAGGCCACGCCGACCCTGATCGGTGCTCTCCTTCTGGGCCTCCGGGCCAAGGGGGAGACTGCCGACGAAGTCGCCGGTGCCGCCCGTGCGATGCGCGCTGCAATGGTCCCGGTGCGTTCAGCGCCCGGAGCTGCGGTGGTCGACACCTGCGGCACCGGTGGTGGCACCGTCGGCACCTTCAACATCTCGACTGCGGCGGCCCTCGTCGCCGCCGCCGCCGGGGCGAGGGTACCGAAGCACGGCAACCGGAGTTACACCTCGAAATGCGGCAGCGCGGACGTCGTGGAGGCCCTCGGCGTCAACATCATGCTTGGTGCCGAGCAGGCGGCCGAGGTGCTGGACCAGGTCGGGATGGTCTTCCTCTTTGCCCCGACCTTTCATCCGGCCATGCGCCATGTCGGCCCGACCCGGAAGGAACTTGGCGTCGCCACTATCATGAACCTGCTGGGGCCGCTGGCGAACCCGGCGGGTGTGGAAAGCCAGGTGATCGGCGTGGCTGATCGGAGCCGGGCTCCGCTCATGGCTGAAGCGCTCCTTCTGCTCGGTGCCCGCCGTGCCCTGGTGGTCCACGGCGAGGTGGGGATGGATGAGCTGAGCCCGGCGGGAGTCAACGCCGTGTGGGAAGTCGCGGACGGCGAGGTGCGGAGATGGACGCTTGAGCCGGGCGACTATGATCTGGATTGGGACCGCCTGGAGGACCTGGCTGGAGGCGATCCCGGCGAGAATGCCCTGCGAATCGAACGGCTGCTGAATGGCGGGAAGGATGAGTCGGGGCGGCGGGCGGTGCTACTGAACGCGGCAGCGGCGTTGTACGTCGCTGGTCTGGCCCCCGACTATGCTGGAGCCGTAGCGCTCGCCCGGAATACCCTCGACGAGGGTGGCGCAGCGACGCTGCTGGGAAAGCTCCGTGCGGCGGCGCCGAGGTGAGCGGTGGCACCCCGGCTGCCGAATCTGCGACTCTAGTATTTCCTGATGACCCCGACAACGACCCCCTGAATCAGGACGTCGCGTTCCTGAAATCGCATCGGCTGCATCGCGACATTGGCCGGCTGGAGCCGTATCCAGCCACCGGGCTCGCGGTAATAGCGCTTGACCGTCGCCTCCGAGCCGTTGATCATGGCGATCACCATCTCGCCATTCTCCGCGGCCTGCCGGCCGTTGACCACCACGAAGTCGCCATCGATGATGTGATCGTCGATCATCGACTCGCCCTGAACCTTCAGCGCATAATTGGGCCCGCGGCGGGGCAGGAGCGCATCCGGCACCGCGAGCGTCTCGCCCGAGACGATCGACTCGATCGGGGCGCCGGCGGCGACCCGGCCAAGCAGGGGGATCTCGGTGGCACCGGTCGTCCCTTTGGGCGGCAGCACCTCGATGGCCCGGCTCTCGTTGTGGGTGCGGTGGATGTACCCTTTCCGCTCCAGATTGGTCAGGTGCTCATGCACCGTTGCCAGCGACTGGAAGTTGAACTGCTCGGCGATTTCCTCGAAACTCGGCGCGTATCCCCGCTCCCGGATATGCTCCTGGAGATAGTTGAGGATCTCGCTTTGACGCTTGGTCAGGGCCATACTGCCTCCCGCGTGGGCCGAAGGGACTCCGAACCAAGTTACCCGAAGACCGACCGAAGAGCAAGATGCCGACGACACTAGAGCTGATACTGACCGTCACCCGCGCCTCGCTCCCCGAGTTGCGTGGACGGCAGCGGGAGATCGAAGCCCGCGCTGCAGCGGCACCGCAGCCGGAGCCGTTCCTCTCGCACTGGGACCAGGCCCGTGTCGGACTGATCGCGGAAGTGAAGCGGCGCTCACCGTCGCAGGGGACGATCAGCGCCGAGCTGGATCCGGCAGCACACGCCGCGGCCTACGCCGGCGCCGGTGCGAGTGCCATCTCAGTCCTCACGGACGGTCCCTTCTTCGGCGGCTCGCTCGACGATCTCGCCGCGGTCCGCGGGCGGGTTGCCGTGCCGCTGCTCCGGAAGGACTTCATACTGGACGAGCTGCAGGTTGCCGAGGCGCGGGGCGCCGGTGCATCGGCGGTCCTCCTCATTGTCCGGGCGCTCGCACCGGCGCGGCTGGTGGCGCTGGCCGCCGCCGCGCGGGATTTCGGGCTCGATGTGCTGGTCGAGACCCACGATCTGCGCGAACTCGACCTCGCTTTGTCGTCCGGTGCAACCATCATTGGCGTCAACAGCCGCAACCTTGACACCTTCGAGATCGATATCGACTCGGCCTGGGGTTTGATCGGCGGCATCCCCGCCGATCGGGTCGCCGTGGCCGAGAGCGGGATGGAGACGGTGGACGACGTCGCCGCGGCCTCTGCCGCCGGCGCGGACCTGGTGCTCATCGGCACCGCGCTCTCCTCATCTCATGATCCCGGCGCCCTCGCTTCCGTGTGTGCCTCCGTGCGCCGGAGGCCACGCTAGTGTCGGGCGCCGGGGCCGACCGTTCGACCGCCCGACCATCCCGCCCGTCCGTCCCCGCCAAGATCTGCGGTCTCACCCGGCCCGGAGACGCTGCCGCCGCCGTCCAGCTCGGAGCGGCGTACCTCGGGGTCATCTTCGCTGGAGGGCCGCGGCAGGTTAGCCCCGAGCGGGCGCAGGAGATCGTGGCGGCCGCGGGACATCTTCCCGTCTTCGGGGTCTTTGGATCACAGGGCAGTGGCGAGATATTACGCATCTGTGAACAGGCCGGCCTCACCGGTGCACAGCTGCACACCGGGGCGAACGCCGAGTTCGTGACCACGCTGCGGGCGGCGGGGCTCGAAGTTCTGTCGGTCGTGCGCCTTGGAGAGGCGTCGGATCTTGACCAGCTCGATCAGCAGCGGCACCTCGGCTGCCCCATCATCATTGAGCCACGGGTCGCGGGGAAGCTGGGTGGGACCGGGGTCACGCTCTCCCTTGAGCTGGCGCGGGCGGCGCGCGCCAGGCTGCACGACCATCGGATGTTCCTCGCCGGGGGCCTGACCCCGGAGAATGTCGCGGCGGCGGTTGCGGCCGTCAGCCCGGATGCGGTAGACGTGTCGTCCGGGGTTGAGCAGATTCCGGGCATCAAGGATCGGCAGCGCATGGCGGATTTCCTGGGAGCACTCCGGTGACGGTGACCTTGCCGCGCGAGCGGGCAGTGGGCGGGCGCTTCGGCGCATACGGCGGGCGCTACGTCCCCGAGACACTCATGGCCGCACTCGAGGAGCTCGAGGCCCTGTACGACACTGCCCGCGCCGACCCGGTGTTCTGGGCGGAGTTTGATCTGTTGCTGAAGGAATTCGTCGGCCGGCCCACGCCGCTCACCGAGGCGCCTCGATTCTCCGAGACCGTTGGCGCCCGGGTGATCCTGAAGCGGGAAGATCTGAATCACACCGGCGCCCACAAGATCAACAACACGATCGGGCAGGGGCTCCTGGCCCGGCGGATGGGAAAGCGGCGGATCATCGCGGAGACCGGCGCCGGCCAGCACGGCGTCGCCACCGCCACCGTCTGCGCCCGTTTCGGACTGGAGTGCGTGGTCTACATGGGGGCGGAGGACATCGAGCGCCAGGCGCTGAACGTCTACCGCATGAAGCTGCTCGGTGCCACCGTTGTCCCCGTCACCTCCGGCACCCGGACCCTCAAGGACGCAACCAACGAGGCGCTGCGCGACTGGGTCACCAACGTCCCGACGACGCACTACATCATCGGCTCCGTCGTCGGTCCCGATCCCTATCCCCGCATGGTGCGGGACTTCCAGTCGGTCATCGGGCGGGAGTCGCGTGCCCAGATGCTGGAGCGCACCGGGCGGCTGCCGCACACGGTGGTCGCCTGCGTGGGTGGCGGCTCCAACGCCATCGGCATGTTCAGTGGATTCATCGACGACGCCGGCGTGAAGCTCGTCGGCGTCGAAGCGGCGGGCGAAGGGATCGATTCCGGGCACCACGCCGCCACACTGTCGGCCGGCCAGCCCGGCGTGCTGCACGGCTGCCTCAGCTACCTGCTGCAGGACCAGGACGGTCAGGTGCTCCCGGCTCACTCCATCTCCGCCGGCCTCGATTATCCCGGCGTCGGCCCGGAACACAGCTGGCTGCGCGACAGCGGCCGGGTCCGTTACGAAGCGGTCACCGACCGCGAGGCACTCGATGGCCTGCAGGCGCTCGCGCACCTCGAAGGCATCATTCCGGCGCTGGAGACGGCGCACGCCCTCGCCTGGTGTACCCGGCGCGCGGGCGACTGGCGCGCCGACGACACCGTCCTGGTCTGTCTCAGCGGACGGGGCGACAAGGATGTCGCGCACGTGGCCGGACTGCTCGAGGGGCGCGCGTGACCGACGGCCTGCCGGGCGCCGTGCTCCTGCCGCCTGCACAGGTCGAGGAATTGCTGCGGACCCTGGTCAAGGGGCTGCGCGCATTCCAGATGTACCTGCCCAACAATCCGGTCTATCAGCGCGCCGGACACAACGTGCGGGCCGCGTTCCTGCCGCTCTGGGCCAGCGGGCTCGACCGCCTCACGCTGCAGATCGTCGAGACCGACATCGTCTGGGAGGAGCAGGTCGTCTACCACCAGCCGAACAAGTCGGAGAGCCTTGCCTGGACCCTGTTCAAGGACGGCATGCGGGTCCTCACGTTCTTCCCGGGGGTGGAAGAGGAGGAGATCGTCCGTTTTCTCGATATCGTCCAGCGGGCCCGCTCCCTGGCCGCCGACGCCGGCGACGACCTGCTGACGCTGCTGTGGGAGCAGGAGTTCTCCCTCGTGCAGTACCACTTCACCGAATTCACCACCGATGCAAACGTGCCCGGGCTCTCCGGCGAGGGCGCCTACAGCGTCGCGCCGCCGACCGACCCCAACATCGTCGAGAGCCAGCAGCAGGACACCCGCGGCAAGGTGCAGGAGGAGGCCCCGCCCAAGCGGCCCGGCATGGTGGATGTCGAAGACTTCGATTCGACGCTGTACTGGCTGGATGAATCGGAGATCCGTTCCATCGCCGACGCCATCGTGCGGGAGTACCAGCAGGACCTGCGCTCCAACGTGCTCAATATCCTGTTCGACATCGTCGAGCAGCGCCCCGAGCCGTGGGCCCGAAGCGACACCTTCGCCACGATGGAGACCTATCTCCCCCACGTGCTCAATGCCGGCGACTTCCGTTCGGTCGCGCTGATCCTGCGGGAGAGCCGTTTGCTGGTGCGGCAGCAGGAACTGCTGCGGGGCGAGGAGCGCGAGCGGCTGGACAGCCTGACGGGCCGGCTCTCCGAGCCCGAGGTGCTGCAGCAGATCCTGCAGTCGGTCACCGAAGCGCATACTCCGCCGAGCGAAGACGACCTGGGCGAGCTGTTCCGCGAGCTCCGTCCCGCCGGTCTCGAGACCGTGATGGTCTGGCTGCCAAAGGTGCCGCTCGCCTCGCCGGTCGCCAAGCTGCTCGCGTCCTCCGCGGACCGGCTGGCCGAGACCAGTCCGCAGGAGGTGCTCCGCCTGCTGCGCCTGCCCGAGTCGGAGTCGCTGCCATCCGTCATCCTGCTCTGCGGCCGCCTCAAGCTGCAGGCGGCCGTGCCCGGCCTCAGCGACATCCTCGGTCACCCCCACCCCCCGATCCGGCTCGCGGGCACCCAGGCGCTGGATGCGATCGGCACGCCGGCCGCCCTGTCGGCGCTCGAGCGTCCGGTCGATGACACCGACCGTGAGGTCCGCATCGCCGCGGTCCAGGCGCTCGGACGGCGCGGCTACAAGGGCGCCCTGCGGCGCATCGAGCCGGTGGTGCAGGGGAAGGTCCAGCGGGAGATCGACCTGACCGAACGGATGCGCTTCTTCGAAGCCTACGCGATGATTGCCGGCAACGCCGCGCTGGAGGGTCTCAGCGCGATGCTGTCGCCGGGTGGACTCTTCAAGCGCAAGGAAACGCCGGAGGTCCGGGCTTGCGCCGCGCTCGCGATCGGCCGGCTCAAGTCGCCCGAAGCCCGCGAGATCCTGCAGAAGCACAAGGATGACAAGGAGCTGGTGGTTCGCACCGCCGTGGGCCGGGCCCTGCGGGAGTCGGGCCAGTGACCCGCGACCCGGAACTGGCCCACCTCGCCGAAGAGAAGAGCTCCGGCGATGCCTTCCTGCGCCATGCCGGTCGCGCCTTCCTGCTGGCGATGTACACCGCCTTGCGGAGCCTCAAGCTGTATCCGATCGAGAACACCACGGCGCAGAAGTCGCTCGATGAACTGCAGGCCGCTTCGCTCGCCCTGCTCGACCCCCAGGGGGAGATCGAACTGCGCCTCTCGGGCGACTTCATCTTCGTGAACGGGACCCGGCTCCGGCTCGAACTCGACAACTACGCCTCGTTCTCCAACACCCTCGCCGCCCTCAAGGCCCTCGATGTCGGCACCCTGCGGGTCGCTCCCGGCGTGGAGCGGCGGGAATGGCAGATCTTCCTCGGCGTGCTGCTCGCACTGTCGGCCCGCGGCGGTGACCCCGATCCCGAGCGGCTGATCGAGTTCCGCGACCGCCTGGCGCTCGGCAGCGTCAGCCACATCGAGGTGGATCCGCCGCTCGAATCGGAGGACAAGGTCGCCGAGGCGGAGAAGGCCCGCGAAGTGGCCAAGCGGACCTATTCCCACGGCGTGGCGGTGACGAAGGACCTGATCAACAGCGTGCGGCTGGGCCGCACCACCTCGATCACAAAGGTGAAGCGCGCGGTTCAGGCGATCGTCGACCAGGTGCTGAACAACGAAACCTCGCTGCTCGGCCTCACCACCATTCGCGACTACGACGAGTATACTTTTACCCATTCGGTGAATGTGTGCATCCTGTCGGTCGCCATCGGCAAGAAACTCGCGCTGACCCGGTTGCAGCTTTACGATCTCGGGCTGGCGGCGCTGCTGCACGATGTGGGGAAGGCGCGCATTCCGGTCGACGTGCTCAACAAGGCGACCGGCCTGACCGAGGACGAGTGGAAGATGATGCAGACGCACCCGTGGCTCGGGGTGCTGACGCTGTTCAACATGCGCGGCTACGGCGAGATTCCCTATCGCCAGATCGTCGTGGCCCACGAGCACCACATGAAGACCGATCTGACCGGCTATCCCAAGGCCATCCGGCCCCGGGAGATGGGCATCTTCTCCCGCATTGTGGCCGTCGCCGACGGCTATGATGCGGCGACGACCCGGCGCAGCTACCAGACCGTGCCGATCCAGCCGGATCAGGTGCTGCGCGAAATGTGGGAGAACCCGCGCCGCGGCTACGACCCGATGCTGGTGAAGGCGCTGATCAACCTGATCGGCGTGTACCCCGTGGGCACCTGCGTCATTCTGGACACCTTCGAGGTGGCCGTGGTCTCCGCCGCCAACCCGGATCAGAATTTCCTGAACCGTCCGATGGTGCGGATCTGTATCGATATCAACGGCGCCATGGTCGCTCCGCCCGGGACCGAGGCGAATCTCGCGGCGCAGGATGGCGGCGGCGCCTTCCTCCGGTCGATCGTCAAGGTCACCAACCCCGATCGGTATGGCATCATTGTCGGCGACTATTTTGTCTGACGCCCGCCTCGCGGAGACCTGGGCCGGCCTGAAACGGTCCGGCCGGACCGCGCTCATTCCCTACCTTACCGCCGGGCATCCGGACCGGGTGCAGAGCCTGGAGGCGCTGCATCGCGCGGCGGAGCACGCCGATATCATCGAGGTCGGCGTCGCGTTCAGTGATCCGCTCGCTGACGGCCCGACGATCCAGCGTTCCACGTTCGAGGCGCTGCAGGCCGGGATGACCGTTGCGCGGACTTTGGACCTGATCGCCGAGGCGCGGCTCGACCTTCCGGTGGTCGTGTTCAGCTATCTCAACCCGGTGCTGCGGTACGGCGTCGAGCGGTTCGTCCGCGATGCCGCGGAGATCGGTGTCGCGGGGCTGCTGCTGACGGATCTGCCTGCCGGCAACGATCCCGCCACCGAGGCGGTCGTGCGGGGGAGCCCGCTCTCCCTGATCCGGCTGGTCGCGCCGACCAGCACCGGACCACGCCTGGCCGATGTCGTCCGCGAAGCGGAGGGCTTCCTGTATCTCGTCGCCCGCCTGGGGGTGACCGGTGCCAGCACCACGCTGGCGGGCGGTATGGAGGGGTACATCGCGCGGGTCCGCGCGGTCAGCCCGCTCCCGCTCGCGGTCGGTTTCGGGATCAGCACACCGGCGCAGGCCCGCACGGTCGCGCATCTCGCCGACGGCGTGGTGGTGGGCAGCGCGCTGGTGGAATGTCTGGCGCGCGAGGGGCCAGCGGGCGCCGGGCGGTTCCTCGCCTCGCTGCGGGCCGCGCTCGACAGCGAGGCCGGAAGCTGATGGCGGTCTCGCGAAAGGTCCTGATCGGCTACGCCCAGCTCATTGCCTGGGGCGGGACGGTCGTGGGGGTGGCCGCGGTCGCGCTCGATCGCCGCTGGCTTGCGCAGCCGTGGGTTGTCCTGGCGCTGCTGATCGTCATCATCCTGCTGCGCCACGGCCAGATCCCGCTGTCCAAGTTTTCCTATCTGACCCAGATCGGGGTCGCCGCGCTGGTCGGCGCGGTGACGGTCGGCCCCGGCATGGTGGTCTTCGCCCTGGGCCTTGGCATCTTCATCGCCGACGCCTTCTGGCTCCGGAAAATGCTGCGGGTGGCATGGATCAACGCCGCCCGCGAGGTCCTCGCCTTTGTCGCCGCCTATGGCGCCTATGCGGCGGTCTTCGTGCGGGTCGATCCCCCCGGCATCTCGCTCGAGTTCCTCACCCCGGCGATCACCCTGGCCGGGATGTACTTCTTCTTCACTCGCGCCCTGTTCTACTTCACGCTGCTGCTGCGCGGCAAGCTGGAGCATCACGAGCGGCTGATGATCCTCCGCTACGAAGTGCTCTCGTACATGCTGACCCTGATCGGCGCCGTGATCGCGGTGGCCGCCGTCCGGGCGCTGCCGCTGGAGGGCTGGCTCACGGCCCTGGTGGTCCTCACCGTACTGGGCATGCTGACCACCCGGATCCTCGAGGAGGCGATCGCCGCCGAGGAGTTGAACAAGATCCATCTGCGGGAACGGATCATCACCAGCAACCTGTCGCTCAAGGAGGCCTTCGCCGAACTGGAGCGGATGGCCAACCGGGTGCTGGACTGGAGCGACTTCCGGATCTACCGCCACGAGGAGGGCGCCTCGACGCTGCTCTATCGTGGGGCGCTCGGCTGGCCCAACCGGGGTGAGCCGCCCTTCGACGCAGGGCAGTTGCGCGCCCGTGCCATTGAGAGCGCCGAGCCTGTCGTGGTGACCGATGCCCGCGCAGACGACCGGGTCCTCGCCCCGACCACCGATGCGCTGAGCATGCTGGTGCTGCCCCTGCGGTTCGGCACCGAAGTGATCGGCACCTTCGAGCTCGATCACCACAAGACCCATACCTATGGGAAGAAGGAGATCGCGGCCGCCGCGACCTTCGCCAGCCAGCTCGCCACGGCGATCCATATCGCGGATCTGCGACGGCCGCTGGTCGAAACCGTCGAGCAGGTCGGCCAGCAGGTGAAAGCGCTGGCGCTGACGGTGGATCAGCTCCGCACCGCGGCGGCCGGCGTGGCCCAGACCGCGCACATCATCCGCGGCGGCGCGGCGGAGCAGGAGCAGCTGATCGCCCAGGGGCGGGAAGCGATGAACGGGCTGGCTGACCAGGCACGCGAGGTGGTGGTCGACGGGGCGGCGGCGGCGCAGTCCTCCGCCGTGGCCAGCGAGGTCGCTGCCCGCAATCGGGAGCAGATCCTCGATGCCATGCGCCGGCTGGTCGAGCTGCAGGGATTCGTCGGCTCCAGTTCCCGCCAGGTGGGTGAGCTCTACCAGGTCACCAACCGGCTGATCGGGTTCATCGGTACCATTCGCGAGATCGCCGACCTCACCAATCTCATTTCGCTCAACGCTGCCATCGAGGCGGCCCGGGCCGGACAGCAGGGGCGCGGGTTCGCGGTGGTGGCGGAGGAGGTGCGCCAGCTCGCGGCGCAGAGCGCGCAGGCGTCGCGGGAGGCCGGCGGGCTCGTCGCCGCCATCCTCGGGCAGGTGGCGCAGATTTCCGACGAGATGGACCGTGGCACGGACACGGTGCGCGGGGTGGAGGAGCTGTCGGCCGACGCCGCCCGCGCCCTCGAGGACATCGTGACAGGAACCCTGGATGCCGGGATGCATGCCCGGCGGATCGCGGAGACCGCGGGGCGCCAGGAGGAGTCGGCCCTCCGCCTCCGGGAGCAGATGGACCGCGTGGCGGCGGTTTCGACCCGGACGCTGGAGGATGCCAGCACCACCGTGCGCCGCGCCTCGGAGGCCGCCCGAAGTCACACCGAGCTCGAACGGACGGTGCGCGAGCTGACCGGCGTCGCCGACCGGCTCGCGGTCATCGCCCGCCACTTCTCCCACGACCTATGAACCCGCGCGAGCGCGTCTACGTCGCCCTGGGCAGCAACCTCGACGATCGCGAGGGCTACCTGATGCGGGCCCGCGAGGCGATCGCCAAGCTGCCGCTGTCCGCCATTCTCGCCGTGTCGTCGATCGAGGAGACCGAGCCCGCCGGCGGTCCCGAGGGGCAGCTCCGGTTCCTCAACCAGATGGTGCTGGTCGAGACGGCACTCGATCCGGGGCGCTTCCTCAAGCTGCTGCACCGAATCGAGGATGAGAACGGCCGCACCCGGGAGGAGAAGTGGGGACCGCGTACGCTCGACCTCGACATCGTGCGGTTCGGTACCCGCCGACTGCGGGATCCCGACATTCGGGTACCTCACCCGCAGTTGCCGCATCGCGACTGGTGGCAGCGGGAAATCGAGGAGCTGGATCAGCTGGCGCCGGTCCGGAAGGACGACGACGCGTGACCTCCTTTACCCGCGGAACGACCTGATGACCGCACCGAAGCCGCTCACCGTTCCCGATCTCCGAGAGCTCAAGCGGGAGGGGCGCAAGATCACCGTCCTGACCTGCTACGACGCCCTGTTCGCGCGGCTGCTGGATGGGGCGGTGGACCTGCTGCTGGTCGGCGACTCGCTGAACCAGGTGGTGGCCGGCCACGAGACCACGCTCAGCGCCACCCTCGACCAGATGATCTACCACGGAGCCGCAGTGGTGCGTGGCGCGCACCGCTCGCTGGTCTTCGTGGACATGCCGTTCCTGAGCTACCAGGTGTCGGTCGAGGAAGCGCTCCGGAACGCCGGACGGGTGCTGCAGGAGACCGGGGCGCATGGAGTGAAGCTCGAGGGCGGCGAGCACATGGCGGAAACGGTGCGCGCCCTGGTGCGGATCGGAATCCCGGTGATGGGACACCTCGGGCTGACGCCCCAGTCCGTGCACCAGCTCGGCGGGTACCGGGTGCAGGGCCGGGAGCGCTCCGCCGCCGACCGGCTCCGGTCCGACGCCCGGTTTCTCGAGGACGCAGGCGCCTGCGCGCTGGTGCTGGAGCTGGTGCCCGCCGAACTCGCCACCGACGTCAGCCGGTCGCTCGGTATCCCGACCATCGGGATCGGGGCGGGGCCCGGCTGCGATGGGCAGGTGCTGGTCCTGCAGGACATGCTGGGCCTCAACGAGGGGTTCCGCCCCAAGTTCCTGCAGACGTGGGCCGAACTCGCCACCGTCGTGCGGCGCGCCGCCGACACCTACGCCACCGACGTGCACGAGGGTCGCTACCCCGGGCGCGAACACAGCTTCGAGTGAGTCCCGCCGGTGCTGGCGCGGTGGCGCCGATGCAGGAGTTTGCTACTGTCGTACCGCTCCGCGCCTGGGTGGCCCGCCAGCGGCAGGCGGGCCACCGCATCGGGCTGGTGCCCACGATGGGGGCGCTGCACGAAGGTCATCTCGCTCTAGTCGACAGCGCCGCACATCTCACGGAGGCGGTGATCGTCAGCATCTTCGTCAATCCGCTCCAGTTCGGTCCGCACGAGGATCTGGCCCGCTATCCCCGTGATCTCGCTCGTGACCGCGCACTCCTCGCGGCCAGAGGCGCGCAGGCGTTGTTCGTCCCGGAGGTGGAGGTGATGTATCCCCCGGGTTCAGAGATCAGGGTGGTACCGGGGGCACTCGCGTCGCGATGGGAGGGCGCGGTGCGCCCCGATCATTTCACCGGCGTGCTCACGATCGTGGCGAAGCTGTTCAATCTGGTCCAGCCGGACCTCGCGGTCTTCGGACAGAAAGACATTCAGCAGGCGACACTGATCCGGCAGCTGGTGCGCGATCTCGACTTTCCCGTCACGCTCGAGGTTGTGCCGATCGTCCGGGAAGCCGATGGCATGGCGTTGAGCAGCCGCAACGCTTACCTGTCGAGTCAGGAGCGGCGCGACGGCTTGATCCTGAACCGGGCGCTCCGCTCCGCCGATGCCGCCTGGCGGGCCGGCGAGCGAAACCCCACCAGGCTTGCCCGGCTGCTGGAGCAGCAATTCCTTGCCGCGCCAGCAGTTACACTCGACTATGTTGCCATTGTCGATTCCCAGTCACTCGAACCCGTGGCGGACGCGACTGCTGGCACGATCATCGCTCTTGCAGCCCGCGTGGGCCCTACGAGACTGCTCGACAACCATATCCTCGGTGCGGAGTTCCGTTGAATCTGATTCGTGAAGCCCGCCCCACGCCATCCGGCCTGCGTCCGACACTCCCAGCATGGGCGGTCGTGACGCCCGCCCGTCTCGCACATATCGAGCGGGTCGCCCAGCTGGTGGCAACCTGGGCGGAGGAGATGGGCGTTCCGGACAACGAGCGGAACCGGTGGCTTCGTGCGGTCTGGCTTCATGATGCGCTGCGTGATGCGCCCGAGGAGGAACTGGAGCGCTGGGCATCGTCCGTTCCAGGACCGGCGGAACTGCGTCACGGTCCGGCCAGTGCCGCGCGCGCCAAAGCCGACGGGGAGACTGATCGTGGTGTGCTGGATGCGGTGCGCTACCACAGCGTCGGGCTGGCGGAATGGGATATGGTTGGACGGGCGCTCTACTGCGCGGACTACCTCGAACCCGGGCGCGCCTTTCACGCCCCACAGCGCGCCGAGTGGGCCCGGCGATTCCCGCACGATTCCGGTGCCGTGCTGCGCGAAGTCGCCCAGGCGCGGATGACCCATGCGATCGCCCGCGGCTGGGCCCTCCCCGATCCCACGGTACGGCTGTGGAACTCGCTCCTGCCCCGCGCCGCTGGCTGATTGCCGGCGGGCTGCTCCTCACGGTCCTCCTGCTGGTCCTGGTCACCCGCGCGCTCCGGCGCGATCGGGTCGACGGCCACGCCTTTGACATTCCCTCGGCGGAGCACCGTATCCTCGTCGAAGTGCTGAACGGCAGCGGCCGGTCCGGGCTCGCCCGCCTCGGTACCAGACGCCTGCGGCGGATGGGAATCGATGTGGTCTATTTCGGGAATGCCGATTCGGTCGTGGATTCCACCCGGATCGTGGTCCGGCGTGGCGACGCGGCCGTCGGCGCCCAGGTGCGTCAGGCGCTTGGTACGGGTCGGATCGGCTCGAAGCCGGACTCGCTGCGGCGGGTGGACGTCAGCGTGATTCTGGGCCCGGACTACCGGCCGGACGAGGACGGGCGGCCGTAAGCACCCCCCAAACAGTGCTCCGCATCCGCGGCGAAACGGTGAACCTCCACACCCGCAGCGCGCGCTTCGAATGGTGAGCTCCCGGCTCGTGCGCCGAATGATCAGCGCGCGGAGCAGGCGTTTCCCGGACCCACCTGCCGCAGCCTTCCCAGGTATCGATCACGAGAGCCTCACCTCCGGCCACGGGGTCACCTCCTCAGCCCCACGGGGCTCGGAGTTAGTGGGGGATCGGAAGCACTCAGCGAGGCAAGACCGGGGCGGGCACGATCCCGATGACAAGATCCATGACGTTGGTCCCCGTCATCCCGGTGGTGAAGAGGGCGCCTGCGGCTGCCAGCGCGGCGTTGCTCCGGTGATGGGCTAAGTCGGCCGCAGGGTCGCGGCCCGCCTGCCGGACCGCACGCCAGGTATCCGGATCGGCGAACCCTCCGGCGGCGTCGGTCGGACCATCCCGACCGTCGGTCCCCGCGGCGAGAAGCAGGACTCCGCTCCCGGGGGTGCCGACGAGGACTCCGGCCGCCGCGAGGGCGAGTTCCTGAGACCGGCCACCGAGCCCGGCATCAGGGGTGAGCGTCACCGTCGTCTCGCCGCCCCAGATGAGTACCGCATCTTTATTCATCCCCCCGACTTGCGCTCCTGACGGATTTGTGGCATTGTATCCGAGCAGGGTGGCGGCGATCTGGCGGCCCGCCATGGCGGCCTCGCCCGCCAGAGCAGCCTCGACAAGCACCGCCTCGTAGCCGTGAGCCCGCGCCCGTTCCAGCACCGCATCCAGTGCGAGGCGGTTGCTGGCAATCAGCGTTGTCGTGGTTGTCGCAAATGCGGGATGTTCGGGTTTCGGGGTCTCGGTCGCTCGCCCCTGTGCGACGTCATCGAGGTGGGTGCGAAGAGCAAGCGGCATCTGCTCCCAAAGATGCGCAGCGTCGAGAGCCGCACGAATGTCGGCGGCGGTGGAAGGGTCCGGAATGCATGGTCCCGAGCCGATGGCGCCGAGATCGTCTCCGATTACGTCCGAGATTGTGAAATTTTTCACGTGGGCATGGGCCAGCGCCGCCGCCAGACGTCCACCGGCCCAGCGCGCGAACCGTTTCCGCACCCGATTCATCGCGGTGATGTCCAGGCCGGAACCGAGGAGCAGACGATAGAGCGCCGTCAGGTCCGCTGTCGTGATTGCGGGAATTGGCGCGCCAACGAGGCTGGTTGTACCGCCGGAGAGCAGCACCCAGACCTCATCACCCGGCTGCACCGCCGCGACAGCAGAGGCGAGCTGTTCCGCGGCGGCGAGCGAGCCAGGCCCCGGCTGGGGGTGGTCGCCCACGGCGACGCGAAGGTTCGGGTGCGGTGTGACTGCCAACTCCGGAACGACCAGCAGGCCGCCCACCGGCGCCACCCCCTGCTCGGCGAGTACCGCGACGCCGGTTTCGGCCATCGGCAGCGCGGCCTTGCCGAGGGCGAGCAGATGGATCCGACGCCCGGGGGGGATGGTCAGGCCGGCCAGCGCGGCACGCAGCGCAGGTCCTGGCGCGGCGGCCTGCACGGCGGTCCAGTACAGGTCTGTCAACAGATCCCGCCGGGTGAGCTGGCCTGAGTGTGCAGTCATGAACGGTGGCCCAGGGATCGAGGGATGCGGTCAGCGCACAGGAACATACTGCTGGCCGCAAGCATTCGTGCGAGAGCCCAGAGCTCTCGCTGTGTGTCTTCTTCAGCGTAGAGGATGAAGCCATGGCCGGCCGCAACTTCCTGTTTGTTCCCGGACCGACGAACACCCCGGATCGCATCCTCCGGGCGATGCACGTCCAGATGGAGGATCACCGCTCGTCCTCCTTTCCGCAGCTCGCCGGGCCGCTGCTCAAGGACCTCCGCCGGGTCTTCAAGACCGAGACGGGGCAGGTCATCGTCTTCCCGGGGACGGGGACGGGTGGCTGGGAGTCGGCCCTGGTCAACACACTCTCACCGGGCGACAAGGTGCTGTCCTTCCGCTACGGTCAGTTCAGCCACCTCTGGATCGACATGATGCAGCGGCTGGGGCTGGATGTGACCGCGGTCGACGTCGAATGGGGCGAAGGTGCGCCGCCCGACCAGATTCACGACCTGCTCAGCAAGGACGCGAAGCACGAGTACAAGGCCGTCTGTGTGGTACATAACGAAACCGCCACCGGTGTCACCAGCGATATTGGTGCGGTACGGAAGGCCATGGATGCCGCCAGGCACCCTGCGCTGCTGTTCGTGGACAGCGTCAGCGGGCTCGGCAGTCTCGATTTCCGGATGGATGAATGGAAGGTCGACATCACCGTCACGGGGTCGCAGAAGGGATTCATGCTGCCGGCCGGGGCGGGCATTGTCGCGGCCGGCCCGCGCGCGATCGAAGCGGGGAAGACCGCGAAGCTGGCCCGGTGCTACTGGAGCTACGAGGACATGCTCAAGGCGAACGCGACCGGGTACTTCCCCTACACGCCGTCGATCCCCATGCTGTACGGCATGCGCGAGGCGCTGGACATGCTGTTCGAGGAGGGCCTCGAGAATGTGTACGCCCGGCACCACCGGCTGGCAGAAGGCTGCCGCCGCGCCGTGGCGGCGTGGGGGCTATCGCTCTGCGCCAAGGCGCCGAAGTGGTACTCCGACACGGTGAGCGCCATCATGGTGCCGCCGGGCATCAACGGCGCCGACGTGATTGACGTCGCCTACCGGCGCTACAACTTTGCGCTGGGCGCGGGCCTGAACAAGGTTGCCGGCAAGCTGTTCCGGATCGGGCATCTGGGCGATCTCAACGAGATCACGCTGCTCGCCGGGATCGGTGGCGCGGAGATGGCCATGCGCGATGTCGGCATCAAGGTGGAGCTCGGGAAGGGCGTGGCCGCCGCGCAGCAGTACTGGCTGGAGACCGCGACCCCGCTCCCCGCGAAAACGGTGGCCGGTTCACCCGAGACGATGGCAAAGCCCGCCGAAGCGAAGGTCAAGGCCGGCGTATGAGTCATACCCGCTACGAACCGGCCCGCCCGCGGGTCCAGCGCAGCGAGCTGGCGGTACCGGGGTCCAATCCGGCGATGTTCGCCAAGGCGCTGGAGAGCGAGGCGGACTATATCTTCCTCGATCTTGAGGACGCGGTCGCCCCGGCGGACAAGGAGCAGGCCCGGATCAACGTCATCGCCGCGCTCAGGGAGTACGACTGGCGCGGGCATGGCAAGACGATCTGCGTACGGGTCAACGGTATCGACACGCACTATTACTACCGCGACATGGTGGACGTCGTCGAGCAGGCGGGCGACAAGCTCGACGTCGTCCTGGTGCCGAAGGTGGGCGTGCCGGCCGATGTCTACCTGACCGATGCGCTGCTGACGCAGATCGAGATGGCCAAGGGGCTCAGTCACCGCATCGGCATCGACGTGCTGATCGAAACGGCGCTGGGGATGGCCAATGTCGAGCAGATCGCCCAGAGTTCGAAGCGACTGGAAGCCATGCATTTCGGTGTCGCCGACTATGCGGCGAGCCTGCGGGCCCGGACAGTGGTGATCGGCGGGCTCAACCCCGATTACCCGGGCGACCAGTGGCACGCATCGCTCACCCGGATGATTGTCGCCTGCCGCGCCTACGGTCTGCGCCCCATCGACGGGCCGTTCGGCGACTTCAAGGATCCCGAGGGGTACCGGGCGGCGGCAAAGCGCGGCGCGGCGATGGGCATCGAGGGCAAGTGGGCCATTCACCCTTCGCAGATCGCGCTGGCCAACGAGGTCTTCTCGCCGCCCGCCGCCGAAGTGGATCGGGCGCGTCGCATCCTGATTGCGCTGGAGGAGGCGGCACGCGAGGGCCGGGGCGCGGCGCAGCTCGATGGCCGGATGATCGACGCGGCCAGCGCCCGCATGGCGCAGAATATCGTCGATATCGCCCAGGCGATTCAGCAGAAAGCCGTTGGCCGTTAGCCGTTGGCCATCAGCCGTTACCGTCAGGATGTCAGCGCAGGAGCACGGGGTTCCGTCGTCCGCCGAACTGGTGTTCAATCAGATCAGCCAACGGCCAATGGCCAACGGCTAAAGGCTAAAGGCCAAAGGCTTTCCATGGATATCCACGAATACCAGGCCAAAGAGCTGCTCGCCAATTTCGGCGTGGCCGTCCCGCGCGGCGGCGTGGCCTACAGCGCCGAGCAGGCGGTGTATCGCGCCGCGGAGATTGGCGGGGCCCGCTGGGCGGTCAAGGCACAGATCCATTCCGGTGCGCGCGGCAAGGCCGGCGGTATCAAGCTGTGCAATACCGAGGATGAAGTCCGCAAAGCCGCGACCGAACTGCTCGGCAAGCGTCTGGTCACCCACCAGACCGGCCCCGAGGGCAAGGTGGTCCATCGGTTGTACGTGGAGGCGGCGGTGCCGATCGAGCGGGAGATGTATATCGGCTTCGTGCTGGACCGGAAGACCGAGCGCATCATGCTGGTCGCCCATCCCCACGGCGGTGTCGAGATCGAGGAGATCGCCAGGTCGGAGCCCGAGACCATTCTCCGCCAGGTGATGGAGCCGGCGGTGGGCATGCAGGCGTTCCAGGCCCGCGAGATCGCCTTCGGGCTCGGGCTGCCGGGCCCGGTCATCAACCGGATGGTCACGGTCCTGATGGGCTGTCACCGCGCCTTCCGCGATCTCGACGCGACGATGGTGGAGATCAACCCGCTGGTGCTCACCAAGGATGGCCAGCTGCTGGCGCTCGATGCCAAGATGGGCTTCGACGACAACGCGCTCTTCCGCCGGCCGAGCGTGAGTGAACTCCGGGACCACGCGGAGGAGGATCCGCGCGAAGCCAGCGCCAACGAGTACGGGCTCAACTACGTCGCGCTGGACGGGGAGATCGGCTGCATCATCAATGGCGCCGGGCTCGCGATGGCGACGATGGACATGATCAAGCACGCGGGCGGGTCGCCGGCGAACTTCCTCGATGTGGGCGGCGGGGCCTCGCCCGAGCGCGTGGCCAACGCCTTCAAGCTGGTGCTGCAGGACAAGAAGGTCGGGGCGATGCTGGTCAACATCTTCGCCGGCATCAACCGCTGCGACTGGGTTGCCGAGGGCGTGGTGCAGGCCGTGCGGGAGGTGGGCGTGGATGTCCCGCTGGTCGTGCGCCTCGCGGGAACGAATGTGGAGGAAGGTCGCGCGATCATCGACGCGAGTGGCCTCCCCATCATCCAGGCCGACTCACTGGCTGACGCGGCGGACAAGGTCGTCGCGGCGTGGAAGGGAGCGGGGAAGCGGTGAGGAGTGAGGAGGAAAGGCCTGCCGTGCTTTTTCTCCTCATTTCTCACTCCAACACGGTCTTCCCCGCCCACACTTATTAAGGCACACTCATGGCGATCCTGATCAACGAACTCTCCCGGATCCTGGTGCAGGGCTTCACCGGCGACAAGGCGACCTTTCACTCGCAGAAGATGATCGAGTACGGGTCCAAGGTGGTCGGCGGCGTGACCCCGGGAAAAGGCGGTCAGTCCCACATCGGGCTACCCGTCTTCAACACCGTCAAGGAAGCAGTCGACACCGTCTATCCGGACGCGAGCATCATCTTCGTGCCGGCGGCGTTCTGCGCCGACGCCATCATGGAAGCGGCGGACGCGGGGATTCGCCTCGTCTGCTGCATCACCGACGGGATCCCGGCGCAGGACATGATGATGGTCAAGCGCTACCTGCGGCGGTATCCCAAGGAGAAGCGCACCACGCTGGTCGGACCGAACTGTGCCGGGCTGATCAGCCCCGGCAAGTCGATGCTCGGCATCATGCCCGGGCACATCTACAAGGTGGGCAGCGTCGGCCTGGTGACCCGCTCCGGCACGCTGGGCTACGAGGCGGCGAGCCAGATGAAGGACCTCGGGATCGGGGTCAGTTCGAGCATCGGGATCGGCGGCGACCCGGTGAACGGCTCCAGCTTCCTCGACATTCTCGCGATGTTCGAGCAGGATCCGGAGACCGAGGCGGTCATGATGATCGGCGAAATCGGCGGCCCGCAGGAAGCGGAGGCGGCGCGATTCGTCAAGGATCACATGAGCAAGCCGGTGGTGGGATACGTCGCGGGTCTGACCGCGCCGGCCGGCCGCCGCATGGGCCACGCCGGCGCCATCATCTCCGCCTTCGGCGACACGGCGGCGGAGAAGTCGGAGATCATGCGGTCGCTGGGACTGCATGTGGCGCCGAGCCCGGCGGAACTGGGGAGTGCCGTCGCGAAGGCCCTCGCCTCGAAGCCGGCGAAGAAGCGGATGGTGACGCGGTGAGCGACCGCCCCAGGGTCGTGATCACCCGGACGATTCCCGCGGCTTGCGAAGTTGAAGCGGCGAAGCACTTCGATGTTATCCTGAACCGCACGGACGTGCCGCTCACGCCCGCGCAGTTGCAGGAGGCACTCCGCACCGCGGATGGGTTGCTGCCGACCGTGACGGACAAGATCAACGCCGATGTGCTTGGCGCGGTGCCACGCACGGTACGGATCATCAGCAATTTCGGCGTCGGCTTCAACAACATCGATATCCAGACGGCGAAGAGCCTCGGTCTTACCGTCACCAATACGCCCGATGTCCTCACCGATGACACCGCGGACATCGCGATCACGCTGCTGCTGATGGTGGCGCGGCGGGCGGGCGAAGGTGAACGGCAGCTGCGCTCCGGCGGATGGACCGGGTGGCGGCCGACCCACCTGCTTGGCGCCAAGGTCAGCGGCAAGACGCTGGGGCTGATCGGCTTCGGGCGGATCGCCAAGGCGGTGGCGCGCCGGGCGCATCATGGCTTTGGCATGCGGATCATCTTCAGTGATCCCTTTCCCCCCTCGGCGGAAGAGTCCCGGTCGCTCGGTGCCGAGCGGCGGGCGTCAATCGAGGAAGTGCTGGCCGAGGCGGATTTCGTCAGTCTGCACTGCCCGGCGACCCCGGAGACCCGGCACCTGATGAACGCGGAGCGGTTTGGCCGGATGCAGCGGCATGCGTTCCTGATCAACACGGCGCGGGGCGATGTCGTGGACGAGACTGCCCTGGTCGCGGCACTCAAGACCGGCACGATCGCCGGTGCCGGGCTCGATGTCTTCGAGAAGGAGCCACAGGTGACGCCGGATCTGGTATCGATGGAAAACGTCGCCCTGCTGCCCCACCTGGGGAGCGCCACGCTCGAGACCCGCGTCGCCATGGGGATGCGCGCGCTGGAGAATCTGAAGCTCTTCTTTGCCGGGCAGCCGGTGCGCGATCGGGTCGTATGACCCAGGAGCATCTTCCACCGTTCACGCCGGGCGACCTGCCGGCGTCCGCCGATCCGCTCGCGGCCAGCGCCGCCCGGTATGCGACCGAGGTGGCGGAGGAGCTCTTTGGCCTGCTGGTGGAGGTGGTCAAGGTCCGGCATCCCGCGCTGGAGGCGGTGCTGCAGGGCGGACCGATGGATCCGGCCTGGACCCCGGAGCAACTCGAAACCTGCCTCCGGGCCCAGAACATCTGGTTCCAGCTGCTCGCCATCGCGGAGCAGAACGCGGCGATGCGCCGCCGGCGCCAGACCGAGAGCGAGCGCGGGCCGGAGCAGGTGCGCGGCACGCTCGCTCAGGTGATTCACGACGTCACGCTGAAAGAACGGGTCGGCCCCGAGGAGGTGCGCCGGCTGCTGCGCGAGCTCCGGATCCGGCCCACGATCACCGCTCACCCCACCGAGGCCAAGCGCGTCACGGTGCTGGAAAAGCACCGCCGCATCTACCGCCGGCTGGTGGATCTCGAGTCGCCCCGCTGGACTCCGCGTGAGCGGGACCAGATCACCGAGTCGCTGCGCAATGACATCGAACTGCTCTGGATGACCGGTGAGCTGCGGCTGGAGAAGCCGACGGTGCCGCAGGAGGTCTACTGGGGCCTGCACTTCTTCAGTGAGACGCTGTTCGAGGCGACGACCGAAACGCTGGAGAAGCTCGAGCGGCTGCTGCAGCAACGCTGGCCCGACGAGACGTGGGTGGTGCCCCCGTTCTTCCAGTTCGGATCGTGGATCGGTGGCGATCGCGACGGCAACCCCTTCGTGACCAATGATGTCACCCGTCGCACGCTGCACGAAAACCGGTTGGCGAGTCTCTACCGGTACCGGCAGCGGCTGGCGGAGCTGCTCAAGACACTCAGTATCACCGAGCGGGCACTGGAGGTACCGGCCGATTTTCGCTCGGTGCTGGCGCGCGCCCTGTCTGAGAGCGGCGATGGTCCGGGGATCCTCGGGCGCAATCCGGGCGAGGTCTTCCGGCAGTACCTGGCCTGCATGAGCCGGCGCCTCGACGGCGCGATCCGTCATGCGGAGGCGGGCCGTACCGCCCCCTCGACGGAGGGATACACCACCGCGGATGAGCTGCTCGGCGACTTGCGGACCATCGAGCAGGCGCTCAGTGGCGGGGGAAGCCGCAACCTCGCGACGGCGTTCGTACGGCCGGTCCGTCGCGAGGTGGAGACCTTCCGGTTCAGTACCGTGCGGCTCGATCTGCGCGAGAATGCCGCCCGGGTCACGACCGCGCTCGTCGCGGTCTGGCGCCACGCGACGGGGGGCACCGAGCCCCCGGCGTCGGCGAGTCAGGAGTGGAAGGAGTGGCTCCTCGCGGAGCTGGCCCGGCCGCGGCGGGAAGAGCGGGCCCTGGAGCAGTGGCCGGAGGAGGTGCGCGAGACGATCGGGATGTTCCGCGTCGTGCGCGAGATGCGGGCGGAACTCGACCGCGAGGCCTTCGGCAGCTTCGTGCTCAGCATGACGCGCGAGGTATCGGATGTGCTCGGTGTCTACCTGCTGGCCAAGGAGGCCGGGTTGTTCGCCGATGCCGCGGGGATCGAGAGCTGCACGCTGCCGATCGTGCCGCTGTTCGAGACGATCGAGGACCTGCACCGGGCGCCGGCGATCATGCGCGAGCTGCTGGGGACGCCGGTGGTGCGTCGCAGCGTGCGGGCGCTGGGTGGCACGCAGGAGGTAATGATCGGCTACTCCGATTCCAACAAGGACGGCGGATTTCTCAGCTCCAATTGGGAGCTCTCCAAGGCGCAGGCCCGGCTGACCCGGCTGGGCGAAGAGCTGGGGGTCCCGATCTCGTTCTTCCATGGCCGGGGCGGGTCGGTGAGCCGGGGCGGGGCACCGCTGGGCCGGGCGATCGCGGCGCAGCCGGCGGGCTCCATCCGGGGGCGGATGCGGGTGACGGAGCAGGGCGAGGTCGTCTCGCTCAAGTATGCCAACCGGGGCACGGCGCAGTATCAGGTCGAGATGCTCGCCGCGGGGATCATGGAGCACTCGCTCCGGTCAGAGAAGGAAGCGGCGCTGGTGCCGACCAGCGAATACGACGAGGCGCTCGAGGCACTCTCCGGTGCCGCGCAGGCCGCCTATCGCCGGTTCGCCGAGCATCCCGAGCTGATCAACTACTTCACCGCGGCGAGCCCGCTGGAAGAACTCACCAAGCTGAACATCGGGTCCCGTCCGGCGCGCCGCACAGGGGCCCGCTCGCTGGCGGACCTGCGGGCCATTCCCTGGGTCTTCGCCTGGTCGCAGAACCGGCACTTCATCACCGGGTGGTACGGGGTGGGGAGCGGGCTCAGCACCTTCACCCAGGTGCGGGGCGAGCGCGGGATGAAGCTGCTGCGCCGGATGTACGAGGAGTCCCGCCTGTTCCGCCTGGTGCTCGACGAAGTGGAGAAGACGCTGTCGTATGTCGACCTGGATATCGCGCGGCAGTACGCCAATCTCTTTCCAGATGCCCGGGTGCGGGAGGAGATCTTCGGCATGGTGGAGTCGGAGTATCACCGGACCGTCGCGGCGGTCCTCGGGCTGACGGGTGGGACCGAACTGGCGGAACGTTTCCCCCGCTTCCGGCGCCGGCTTGCCCGCCGCATGGCCACGATCAATCAGGTGAGCCGCCAGCAGGTGGAACTACTCGCCCGGTTCCGGGCGGCTGCGGATGAGACGGAAAAGCAGCAGTACCTGGCGGCGCTGCTGCTGTCGATCAACTGCATTTCCGGCGGATTCGGGGCGACGGGGTAGGGGAGGTCAGCCATCAGCCGTCAGCCGTCAGCCATCAGCGTTGCGCCTTCAGCGGAGTAGCTTCATTCCGCCTACCGCCTACCGCCTCTACTCCCTACTCCTTACTCCTTACTCCTTACTCCCTTCCTTCGCGTCTTTCCTTCCACCTGCACCCGCAACTGTCCGCACGCCGCGGCGATGTCCAGTCCCCGGCTCCGCCGCACTACCGCTTCGATCCCCCGCTCCTGCAGCATCTGCGCGAAGGCCTTGATCGCGCCTGGAGGCGTCGCCGTGAGGCCCGGGACGCCGCCGGGATGCAGCGGGAGTAGATTGACCAGGGCTCCCATCCGGCGGGCGAGCGATGCCAGCGCCACCGCATCCGCCTCGCTGTCGTTCTTGCCCTCGATCATCACATACTCGAAAGTAATCCGCTTGCGGAAGGCGGCCGCGGTGGAGAGGACCAGTTCGAGCGGGTACTTCTTCTCGATGGGCATGAGAGAAAGGCGCCGCGCGGGAGTGGCCGCATGGAGTGAGATCGCTAGGCGGAACTGCTCGGGGCGGGCAGCCAGGGCCTGCATGCCAGGGACGATTCCGACGGTGGAGACTGTGATATGCCGCGCGCCGATCCCGAAGCCGTCAGGGTGATTCAGGATGGAGAGGGCGACGTCGACGCCGGGCCAGTTGAGCAGCGGCTCCCCCATCCCCATGAAGACGATGTTGGTCGGCTTGTCGGCCGGGTCCCGGAGCACCAGCTCGCGGACCTGGCCGGCGATTTCGAAGGGGCTGAGGTTGCGCCGGAACCCCATGAGGCCGGTGGCACAGAACACGCAACCGAGGGCGCAGCCGGCTTGGGAGGAGATGCAGAGCGTCCGCCGGCTGCCGGAGGGAATCAGGACCGATTCGATCGCCTCCCCATCCTTCAGGCGCCAGAGGAACTTACGGGTCCCGTCCTGGGAGCGCTGCTCGGTATCGAGAGTGAGCAGGGGGAGCGGCCAGCGCTCCTGCAGTCGCTCCCGCAGGGCTCGGGGCAGCTCGGTGGCCTGCGACCAGGCCGCGATAGGGCGCTGCCAGAGCCGTGGAAGCAGCTGGCGCGCCCGGTACGAGGGTAACGATTCCGTGACTGCCCAGGCCTTGAGCTGCTCGGCCGCCTGCTCCGGAGCGAGATCAAGCAGGCCGGCGTGGGTCGTGGAATCGTCGCTCATGGCATGAAGTGTAGGAGGTTACGCCACAGGGAGTGGCCTGAAAGCCACACTCCTGTAGCAACTTTGGGCAATTGACCAGAGGTGAGATTCTCGACATCTTACCTGCGTCACTCCTACGGCGCGCATCCGCGTCTGCTCCAACATACTGAAGTCGTTCCTCTGGTTCAGGCCCAACTCCTTCTTTGGGAGGAACCCTGCGCCGATCGTACCACTCCCCATGGAGGTCGCATGCAGAAGAAGTTGCTTGGCTTGGCGTGTACCATGCTGGCCGTCGCCGCCTGCTCGGATAGCCCGACCGGCTCCGACATGGCACCAGTCTCCTCGGCCCTGCAGGTGGTACGCTCCCCGAACGCGCAGCTGATCCCCGGCCAGTATATCGTGCTGTTCAAGAACAGCGTGCGCGATGTGCCGGGCGAGTCCAACCGCATCGTGAAGAGCGAGGCGGGCCGGATGCTCTTCGTGTACGAGCATGCCGTCCGCGGTTTCGCGGCCGACCTCTCGGACGCGGCCATCGAGCGCCTCCGGACCAATCCGAACGTTGCGCTGATTTCGCAGAACGGCGTCGTGCAGCTGGATGCGACCCAGGCCCCCACGCCCTCCTGGGGGCTTGATCGAATCGACCAGGTCAACCTCCCGCTCAACAGCAGCTACACCTATCCGAACACCGGCGCTGGAGTGCATTTCTACAGCATCGACACCGGTGTGCTGGGCGGCCAGAATGGTACTGTGACCACGCCGCACGCCGATATCGCCGGCCGGCTGTCGACCGGGTTTGATGCAATCACGCCGAGCACCAACTCGAACGATTGCAACGGCCACGGTACCCACACCACGACCACGGCGGTTGGCACCACCTACGGCGTCGCCAAGACCGCCGTGGTGCATCCGGTCCGCGTCCTGAGCTGCGGCGGTTCGGGCAGCTTCGCACAGGTCATCTCCGGCATCAATTGGGTCACCGGCGATCACCAGGCCCACCCCGGCCAGCAGTCGGTGGCCAACATGAGCCTGGGCGGCGGTCTCGATCCGGCCACGAACACGGCGGTCCGGAATTCCATCGCGGCGGGCGTGGTCTACAGCCTCTCGGCGGGGAACAGCAACGGCGCCGATGCCTGCACCCAGTCGCCTGCCGCGGTCACCGAAGGTCTGACGGTCATGGCCTTCGACATCAACGACCGCATGGCGAGTTTCTCCAACATCGGGCCCTGCACCGACCTCGGTGGGCCTGGCGTCAACATCACCGCCGGCTGGATCGGAAGCCCGACAGCCACGAACACGATCAGCGGCACCTCGATGTCGGCGCCGCACGTGTCCGGCGTCGCGATCCTGTACATGTCGGCCAACCCCGGCCAGACTGTGGCTCAGGTGAACGCCGCGCTCACCAACAATGCCACCAACAACATCATTACCGGCGTCGGTGGCGGCGCGTTCCCGGCCAACACGCCGAACAAGAACCTCTATATGGGCTTCATTTCCGGCGGGCCAGTTAACAACCCCCCGACAGCCAGCTTCACCTACAGCTGCACCCCGGCCCGGGTCTGCACCTTCACCTCGACCTCGACCGATAGCGATGGCACAGTCGTGGCGTGGAAGTGGACCAACCCGTCGGGCGTCGTGACGATCAGCACGGCGGCGTCGTGGACTCGTACCTTCGCTGCGGCCCGGACGTTCAACCTGAAGCTGACGGTCACGGACAACGGCGGCGCGACCGGCGCGGCTACCCAGTCGGTCACCATTCCGTAACCGCAAGCACCAACGACCAGCGCCGCCGGGTCCGCAAAGGCCCGGCGGTTCTGTTTTCCCTCACCTGATCTCCCTTAACCCCTGCTCCCTGAATCGGTTGCTGCGTTGGTAGCCGACGGTTACTTTCCCTCTAACTTCGACCCCAGACGACCACCGGCTTGCTGCTCACCGATCTCCTCAGTCCCGACCGCATCCAGGTCCCCCTCGCGGCCGCTGACAAGGCCGATATCCTGCGCGAACTCACCCAACTGCTCGCGGCTCGCGGCGCGGTCGATCCCGCGCCGATCCTTGCAGCCGTGTTGGAGCGCGAGCAGGTGCTGTCCACCGGCATCGGACATGGGATCGCGATCCCCCACGCCAAAGTGCCCGGGATGGAGGGGCTTTCGCTTGTCGCGGGAAGCCAGCCCGCGGGAGTACCCTTCGAGGCACTCGACGGTGAGCCGGTCCGTCTGCTCTTCCTGCTGATCGGCCCGGAGAGCGCGGCCGGTCTGCATGTGAAGGCGCTGTCCCAGATCGCCCGCCTGGTGCGCCGGGAAGCTGTGCGCGAGGCGCTGATCGCCGCGCCGACCGCAGCGGCCTTTCACCAGGTCCTGATCGAAGCCGAGGAGCGATGACACACGCCGCCACAGCGATGCGCACCCACCGGTGCGGCAGCCTGCGCCGGGAGCAGGCCGGCCTGGCGGTGCGGCTTGGTGGCTGGGTGCACCGGGTGCGGGATCTGGGCGGCGTGATCTTCATCGACCTGCGCGACCGTGACGGCCTGGTCCAGCTCTCCTGCAACCCGGCCTGGACCCCGCCCGAAGTGCTCAAGCGTGCCGGCACCCTGGGACAGGAGACCGTGATCCTGGTGGAGGGCACGGTGGCGCTGCGCCCCGACGGCGCGCGGGAGTCCGCCCTCGAATCACGCGAGGTCGAGGTGCATGTCACTGGGCTGACGATCGCGGGGCCGGCGGAGACGCCCGCGATTCCTGTCGCCCGCAAGGAAGGCGAAGCGCTGCCGGCGGAGGAGCTGCGGCTCAAGCACCGGATTCTCGACCTCCGGCGTCCCGAACTGCTCCAGAGCCTGCTGCTCCGCCACCGGCTCATGCAACGGGCGCGGCAGGTGCTGAGCGAGCTGGAATTCCTCGAGATCGAGACTCCAATCCTCACCAAACCGACGCCCGAGGGCGCGCGCGACTACCTGGTGCCGAGCCGGGTGCATCCGGGGGAGTTCTACGCCCTGCCACAGTCGCCCCAGATCTACAAACAGCTCCTGATGGTGGCTGGTTACGATCGGTACTTCCAGATGGCGCGCTGCTTCCGCGACGAGGATCTCCGGGCCGACCGGCAGCCGGAGTTCACCCAGATCGACATCGAGGCATCGTTCGTCTCGGCAGCGGACGTGCAGGGCTACATCGAGCAGGTGCTGGTCGGGCTCTGGGGTGTGGCCGGTCATGGCATCGCGGCCCCGTTTCCCCGGCTGGCCTGGCGCGAGGCGATGGAGCGCTTCGGCATCGACAAGCCGGACCTGCGCTACGGGTACGAGCTCAAGGACCTTTCCAGCTACCTCCGTGGTGATGCGGCGGAGTTCGTCGTTGCCGCTCGCTCGGCCGGCGGGCGTCTGCGGGGGATCGTCGTCCCCAACGGCACGGAGATCTCGCGCAAGGAACTCGACGGGCTCACCGCCGTCACGAAATCGGCCAGAGCGGGCGGGCTCATCTGGGCCCGTCGGACGGCGGCCGGCTGGGAAGGACAGGGGGTGAAGGCCTTCGGCGCGGAAGGACTTACGGCCCTTGGTGGCACAGCCGGTGATCTGCTCCTTGCCGTTGTGGGCCCCGACGCGGTGACGAGCCCGGCGCTGCATGCGGTGCGATCCGAATTGATCCGGCGGCCCGGAACGGTTGCCGCTATCCCGCATGCCTTCTGCTGGATCGTGGACTTCCCGCTGTTCGAGCAGGATGCCGAGACGGGACAGTTCGTGCCGGCGCATCATCCGTTCACCGCGCCGCACCCGGAGGACGTGGGCAAGCTGACCAGTGACCCCGGGCATTGCCGGGCGCAGCACTACGACGCAGTCTACAACGGCAACGAGTTGGGCAGCGGATCGATCCGCATCACCGATCCCTTGGCGCAGCGCGCCATCTTTCAGCTGCTCGGGATCGCGCCAGACGAGATTCGCCGGCGATTCGGCTTTCTCCTCGATGGGCTTGCGGCGGGCGCGCCGCCGCACGGCGGATTTGCGCTCGGGTTCGACCGGATCGCCATGCTGCTGTCCGGGGCGACGTCACTGCGCGACGTAATCGCCTTCCCGAAGACCACCGCGGCGCGGGCGTTGTTTGAAGGCGCACCGACCGAGGTGAAGGCGGACGATCTGCGTGCGCTACATCTGACGGTCCTCCGCAGAGAGTAGGCGGCAGGCGATGGGGAATAGGCGATCGAGCGTAGTAGTGTGAGTCGCGGAAAGCTGAATGCTCAACGCTAACGGCCAACGGCTAACGGCGTTGCACCCATGGACGATTCGACCCGAGAGGCTCCCCGTTGACCGACGACGTCCAGCATCGCCTCACCACCGAAGGCGCCGACCTGCTCCTGTTCGCGGGAGTGAACGACGCGAACCTGATCGAGCTGCAGCGCGCGACGGGAGTGCGGGCCACCCTCCGCGGCGACCTGCTCCTGCTCGGCGGCTCGGTGGAGCAGGTGGAGCGGGCCGCCGCGGTCGCACAGGGCATGCTTGAGCTGGCGCGGATGGGCGAGTCGGTGGTGCCGGATGATGTGTCGCGGCTGGTCGCGGCCGGCCCGAGCCAGGAACCGGCGGGGGCGGTCGAGCACAAGATCATCCTGCCGGGGCTGCGCCGCATCATCGCCGCCAAGACCCAGGGTCAGCGTGACTACCTCCAGGCCGTCGCCACCCATGACATCGTCATCGGCATCGGTCCCGCCGGTACCGGGAAGACCTACCTTGCCGTCGCCAAGGCGGTCGAGGCCCTGGCCCGCAAGCGGGTGAAGCGCATCGTGCTCGCCCGGCCGGCGGTGGAGGCGGGCGAATCGCTCGGCTTCCTCCCGGGCGACCTGCAGGCGAAGGTCGATCCCTACCTGCGGCCGCTGTACGACGCGCTGGAAGACATGATGCCGGCCGACAAGGTGCAGAAGGCGCTCGAGACCCGCACCATCGAGATCGCCCCGCTGGCCTATATGCGCGGCCGCACGCTGGCGGATGCCTTCATCATCCTGGATGAGGCCCAGAATGCCACCGGCGCCCAGATGAAGATGTTCCTCACCCGTCTTGGCCTGAACAGCAAGGTCGTCGTCACCGGCGACAAGACCCAGATCGACCTGCCCAAGCGGGAAGACTCCGGCCTGGTGCAGATCGAGCGCATTCTGCCCGGCGTAGATGGGATCGCCTTTGCCTACCTCGACGAAACCGACGTCGTCCGCCACAAGCTGGTGCGGGAGATTATCAAGGCTTATGCGGAGGATCAGCACGGCTAGTCCGCGGCGGTCCGGTGCCGCAACCTCCGGAGGCCGGCGAGGCTCCTCGGGAGCCCCCGGCGCGCGGAAGGCCGCGGTGGTGGATCCGCCAACCACGGAAGTGCGGGTGACCGGCCGACCGGCCGGCATCACGCTGACGCTGGTCCGCGAGATCGTGGCTTCAGTGATCTCCGGGGAGCGGGGATCGGCCACACCGCCGGCGTATCTCTCCTTCACCTTCCTGTTTGCCCCCGCCATGCGACGGCTGAATCGCGAGTGGCTGGGGCAGGACAGCCCGACCGATGTGCTCTCCTTCAGTCTGACGCATCCCGACGGCGGAATCAGCGGAGACGTCTACATCTGCCCCACCGTGGCCGTCGCTGCCGCGCGAGCGGGCAATCACTGCGCGAGAGGAACTGATCCGCCTGGTGGTACATGGGACATTGCACGTCCTGGGGCACGATCATCCAGAGGGGCCGGGCCGGATGCGTTCGGCCATGTGGCGGCGGCAGGAACGCTACGTGAAGGCTCTCGCATGATCGAAGCGCTCCATCTCCTCATCACACCCTTCGCCACGCTGGTCTTCTCGCTGTGGGCAGCGTGGCTCGCCTTTGCCGCCGAGGCGGACGCCGAGGTGCCCCGCATCCTCGCCGACCAGCAGCCGGCCGAGGGACGCGACCTGCCGCCGGCGCGTGCCCTCTACGTGGCCCACCTGGCCCTCCTGGTCCTCGCCGCTGCGGCGGCGGGGACCGCCGAGAGCTGGTGGGCCTGGTCGACGGTGGGCTCGCTGGGCCGCCTGCTGCTCGTGGTGCTGCTCGTCTGGGTCGTGGGCAACATCCTGCCGCGCCTGCTTGCCGCCGTGGCCCCCGAACTTCCCCTGCTGGTGCGGCCCGCCGCATTGCGCAGCCTGCGGCCGCTCGCGCCGCTGCTGCGGCTCATCGCGCGAGTCGACAGCCGGATGCGCCCGCCGCTCCACACCATCGGTCGCGACAGTGGTCCGGCGCGGCGGGACATGCTTCTCGGGCTCTTTTCGCTCGCGGACATGTCGGTGGCCGAGGTCATGACACCGCGCATCGATGTGGTGGCGGTCGACAGCAGCGCGACTCGTGAGGAGGTGATCGCCACCCTCCGGCAGTCCGAGCATGCGCGGCTGCTGGTCTACGATGGGCACCCCGACGCGGTGGTCGGCGTGCTGTACGCCAAGGACATGCAGGTGCTGGTGCCTCGGGGGCACTCGAGCGGCGAATGGCAGGCGCTCATCCGGCCGGCGGCGTTCGTCCCGGAGGGGAAGACCCTCGACCGCCAGCTGCGAGATTTCCAGCGCGGTCCCAGTCATCTCGCGGTTGTGGTGGATGAGTTCGGCGGCACGGCGGGGCTGGTGACGCTGGAGGACATCCTCGAGCAGGTCGTCGGCGAAATCCAGGACGAATACGACACCGACGAGGTGGCGCCGGTGGTGGAGGACGGGGACGGTCGTCTCTCGGTGGAAGGCGGGGTCTCGCTCGCCGAACTGGAGGCGCTGCTGGGTCACAGCTTTCACCGCGAGGATGTGACCTCGGTCGGCGGGCTGATGCTCGATGTCTTCGGGAGGGTGCCCCGGAGTGGCGAGAAGATTGAAGTGGATGGAATCGAGATCGCGGTGGAGCAGGTCGTCCGGCGTCGGGTTAGGCGCGTGGTGATCACCCGCCCTGCGCGCGCCGAGACGATCTCGGAGGAGGGCACTCCATGACCTGGGCCGTGCTTCTTGGAGGGCTGGCGCTTGCGGTCTTCGGCGCGGTGGCGGGGACCGCGCTGGTCTCCCTGAGCCGGCTCGAGCTGACCCGTGCCGTCGCCCAGCAGCTGCGTGGCCATGCCGGCTCGCTCTCCTGGCTCGCCGAAATGGAAACGTACCTGGGCGTGACCTCCGCCCTCACGGCGCTCGGGGTGGTGATCGCCGGCGCGGCGATTCCGGCGTTCTTCACCGGGTTCACGCTCGCGGCCCTCGCGCTCCTGCTGCTGCTCGTCGTCATGCCGCTGGTCCTGCTCGCCGGCTACCTGCTGCCGCGCTGGATCGTGCGACCCCGCGCGGGGGAACTCCGGAACTTCGTTGTGCCCGTCCTCAGGCCACTGGCCAGGATCATCGGCACCTTGTTGCCTGCGCGCGCGCTGCCCGGTGCCACCGAACTCCGCACCTTCTGGCGTCAGGGGGCGGCCTCGGGCGTCGCACCGGATGACGAGCTGATCATGGTGGGTGGCGTGATGACGTTTGCCGAGCGCCCGGTACGGGAGGTGATGACGCCGCGCACCGACATCGTGGCGGTCTCGGAGGACGATGCACTCGACGATATCGCCCAGGTGTTCTCCCAGAGCGGATACAGCCGGTTGCCGGTCTACCGGGTGACGCTCGATGAAATCGTCGGCATGCTGCACGCCTTTGACCTGTTCACCCTCGCGCCGGGACAGCGGCTGCCGGTGCGCCCGGTGGCCAACGCTCCCGCGGGGCGGACCTGCGGCGATCTGCTGCTCGACATGCAGCGCGAGCGGCGCCACCTCGCGGTGGTGCTGGATGAATTCGGGGGCACGCTCGGCATCGTGACACTGGAAGATCTGCTCGAGGAGCTGGTGGGGGAGATCTTCGATGAGTTCGACGTGGGTGCACCGCCCGACTCCGACGCCATGTCGCCGCTGCTGGAGACGGATGCCGGCACGCCGGTCGCGGCGCTGGAGGAACGCTTCGGCGTCCGGCTTCCGGAGAGCCGGACCAATACGGTCGCCGGGATGCTCACCGAACTGGCCGGCCGCATCCCTCTGGCCGGGGAACGCTTCCTGGTACGCGGGCTCGAACTCGAAGTGGTGCAGGCGACCCCCACCCGGATCGAGCGGGTGCTGGTTCGGCGCGGATCGCCGGTCGCGACGGTCCTGGCGCCGCCGGCCGACGAGGACGGCAACCGATGAGCCGCACCACCACGATCGTGCGCTCGATGCTCGAGCTGATCCGCCGAGGCAACCTCCCCGGCTTTCTCGCCCTCGCGAAGAAGGCGGAGCCGGAGGACCTGGGTGACGTCCTCTCCTCGCTCGACGAGGAGCAGCGGCTCGTGGTGGTGAAAGCGCTGCCACGCCGGGTGTCAGGCATGGCTCTCATCGAGATGACCGATGAGTACCAGGCCGAGGGGACGCTGGAGGACCTGGTCGCGGAGGCGCCCGAGGCGGCCGGCGAGATCGTGGACGAGCTTCCCGACGACCTCGCCGCCGACCTGGTCGGCGGCCTCGATCCGGAGGACCAGGAGAAGGTCCTCGCCGAGATGGAGGACCGGACCGACGTCGACGACCTGCTCCGCTACGACCCGGAGACGGCCGGCGGCCTGATGACCGCGCAGGTCGTGACGGTGATGGCCTCCAGTACGGCTGGGGAAGGCATCGAATCGCTGCGGCGCCAGGCGGAAGAGATCGAGGATTTCTCCCAGGTCTATGTCGTCGACGAGTCGCATCACCTGCTCGGTATCCTCCCGATCGAGCGGCTGGTGACCAGCCCGGCCCATCGGCCGGTGCGCGAACTGATGGAGGATACCGAGGCCCGGGTGACGCCGGAGGTGGATCAGGAGGAAGTCGCGCGGGTCCTGCGGCGCTACAACGTGCCCGCGGTGCCGGTGGTGGATGGTGCGGGCAGGTTGCTGGGCCAGGTGACGTTTGATGACGTGATCGATGTGGTCGAGGCGGAACAGACCGAGGACCTCCTCAAGTTCGGCGGGACCTCCGCGGATGAAGAGCTGTCCGCCAGGTGGACCAGCGCGGTGAAGAGCCGCCTGCCCTGGCTGCTGATCAATCTGGTGACGGCCTTCCTGGCCGGCTGGATCGCCTCGCAGTTCCAGAACGAGGTGAGCAAGGTGCTGGCGCTGGTATTCTGGATGCCGGTGATCGCCGGCATGGGGGGAAATGGCGGGACGCAGGCGCTCGCCGTCACGGTGCGGCGCGTCGCACTCGGACTCATCCCTGCCGACCGCGCCGGCCGGGTGATCGGGAAGGAAGTGCTGGTCGGCCTGACCAACGGGATGGCGAACGGGATCGTGGCGGCCCTGGTCGCCATCCTCCTGGGGCATGGCAGTCAGCTCGGACTCGTCGTCTTCCTGGCGATGACCGGCAACCTCTTTGTGGCGGGCTTCGCCGGGGCGTTCATTCCGCTGGTGCTCAACCGATTCAATGTCGATCCCGCGGTGGCGTCGTCGATCTTCGTGACCACCTTTACCGATGTCTGCGGGTTCCTGCTGCTGTTCGGGCTGGCGGGGTGGCTGATTACGTAGGCGATAGGCGCTGGGCGGAACTGCAATCCGCGTGTTGGAGTGGTGACCGGTCATAGAACAACGGCGGCGGGAACAGGCAGTTCGCCCATCCCGCCGCCGCTATTTTCCTGGCCTACCGCCTACCGCCTACCGCCTACCAGCCCAGCACAATCTCCGCCCGGGTATAGATGAACCGCCCGTTGTAGCCGAACGGCGATGCGGCTGCCCAGGGGAAGGTGCCGAAGTTGTTGTTATAGTCCTTCGAGGTGGAACCGCCGGAGTCCACGATCACGTTGGAGCTGGGCTGATCGGGATAGGTGTCGAACAGGTTGCGCACCCCGATCGACAGGTTGACCTGGCTGAAGCGGTAACCCACCTCCATGTCGACCAGCGTCTTCGCGCCGTACCGCTCGCGGCAGAGATCGCAGAAGCCGAGCTGGGCCGAGCTGAACTTGCCGTAGTACGCCGCCCGCGCGAGTGCATGCAGCCCACCGGCGCTGTACTGCGTGGTGAAGGTGCCGCGCCAGTCGGGCCGCTCCTCGGTGATGCCGATATAGGTCACCGAGTCGATGAGGCCGGGCTCCAGGGAGTTTGCCAGGACGGCCGGCAGCGGCGATATCCGGCTGATCGAATTCTTGGTGTAGTTGCCGTTCAGCGTGAAGTCGAGCGTGCCCGACGCACCGGCCGGGACCTTCAGGTTCGCGGTCAGGTCGATGCCCTGTGTCTTGGTGTCGAGCCCGTTGGTGAAGTACTGCACCGCACCGATGCCGGTGATGCCGTTGCGCGCCAGGACGGCGAGCGTCGTATCGTCATCGAAGGTGGCACCGAGCAGGATGCGGTCGTTGATCTTGATGTGAAACAGGTCGAGCGTCAGCGTGAAATTGTCGCTGGGCGAAATCGCCACGCCGCCGCTGAAGTTGATCGACGTCTCGTCCTTGAGCGGTTTGGAGCCGAGCAGCTTGGAGACCGGATCGTTGACCGGGAAGTTGCCGACTTCGATCAGCTGGCCGCCGATGGAGCTGGTGGTGATGTGGCTGAAGAAGCTCTGGGCCAGGCCGGGCGCGCGGAAGCCGGTGCTCGCGGCGCCGCGGAAGACGATCCGCCGGGACGGCTGGAACCGGAGGGCTGCCTTGCCGGTCACCCGCTGGCCGAAGTCGCTGTAGGTCTCAAACCGGCTGGCAACGTTGAACAGCACTTGCGAGCTGAGGTCGGACTCGAGATCGAGGTAGGCGCCGAAGTTGGTCCGGCTGTGATCGCTCGCATCACGCGGGCGGAAACCGCCGAAGACCGACGAGCCCGCCGGGGCCGGGACGCTGTCGTCGTCGGCCGTGCCCCAGACCAGGTCGCCCCCGGCGCTGTCCTGGGCCAGGTGGCCGCCATCGGCGTACGATGCGAACTCCCCGGACGTGACCTTGTAGCTCTCCCGGCGGAACGCCGCGCCGATGGCGACGTTCACCGGATTCGGCAGGCCGAGCCGGAGCGGCTTCGACAGGTTGAGGCCGGACACGAATTCGCTGCGATCGAGGCGACCGGCGAAGAATGAGGTCTGGTTGGGGATGTTCGGGTCATCGCCGTTTCCGGGAATCCGATCCAGCCCGGGGGAGCAGGCCGTGACGAGGCAGGGCCCGAGCGAGGCATTGTTGGTATTGCGCAGATCGTAGTCGAAGGTGTTGCGGCCCCACGAGGCGCCGAGGTCGATGCCCCAGCCGCCGGCGGTGGTCCGGATGCCGCCGGCACCGGAGTAATCCTTGACGGTGGGCCGGAACTCCGGGAGGAACCCCTGCGGGTACAGCTCCTGCCAGTTGCGCCGGCTGTCGAAATACCGATAGAAACCGTTACCGGTTCCGACCCGGTAGCTGTAGCCACCAAAGGTGTAGAACTCGGTTGAGCCACTCGCGTTCAGGGGCATGCGCAGGTTGGCGAACGTCATCACGTCCTTCTCGAGGCCGTCGCCGTAGTGATGGCTGGGCTGCGCCAGGGTGTTCCGCTTCTGTACGATCGTGCCGTCCTTGGGATTGACTGAGTCGGCCACGCCGTTGAGGTCGACGAGATAAGGATCAGCCCACGACCGGTTGGTCGGGTCGCGGTGCTGGAACTCGCCGAACAAGCCGAGCGATCCGCGCCCCAGCTTGAGCCCCAGGCCGCCGTTCATGTCGACCATCGACCCATCGTCCTTGTAGCCCTTGCCGGTGATGTACCGTCCGCCATTAATGTTCAGGAACGGGGAGAACTGCCCTTCCTTCATCACGATATTCACCACGCCGGCGATCGCGTCGGAGCCGTACTGCGCCGAGGCGCCGTCGCGCAGCACTTCGACCCGCTCGATGGCGCCGCCGGGAATGGCATTGAGGTCGACGCCGCTCGATCCCGCCGCAGAACCGACCGGAAAGGTGTTGAGCAGCGCCGTCTGATGCCGCCGCCAGCCGTTGACCAGCACCAGGGTGTGGTCGGGCGAGAGGCCGCGCAGCGTGAAGGGCCGGACGATATCGCTCGCGTCGGTGACGGTCTGGTGCGGAAAGTTGATCGAGGGGGAGAGCGCGGCGAGAATCTGGCTGGTCTCGGTCGTGCCCTGCTGCTGGATATCTTCCGCGGTGTACACATCGACCGGGACCGCGAGTTCTTCGGCCGCGGTGTGCTGACCGCGGGAACCGATCACGACGTCGATCGGCGCCAGTTCGACCGCCGAACGGGCCAGGGTGAAGTCCTGAGCCACGACGTCGCCCGCGGCAACCGTGACTGCCTGATCGAGCGGCGCATAGCCGATGGCGCGAACGCGAATGGTGCGGGTACCGGCCGGGACGCCCCGGAGGGTGAACTTGCCCAGCGCGGTGGAGGTCGCGCGGGATGTTGTCCCCTCGGCGGTGACCAGGGCGCCGTTGATCACGGTGCCGGCGCTGTCGAGGATGCGTCCCTGAACGGTGCCGGACTGCGCGGCCAGCGACGCGATCGGCGCGGCGAGGAGGGCGAGTGCCAGCAGGGCGAATCGGCGGATGTTGCTGACGACGGCAGGCAAGATGGCGCTCCTCCGTGAGGGGAATGCAGCCCATCCGCGGCAGGCGAGCGGCGGAAGCGGATGGACGAGTGAATGCCAGGGTGGTGCGGAATGGGGGACAGGCGAACTATCGGCCTGCTCTCTTTTTACTCGTCGGGCCGGGTTTCGTCAAGGTCGGACGGCCCTTCGATAAGGCACCACCTGCCGGAGGCGACCCGAGCGGGTGCGAGTATACTACCGGATCCTCAGACGTGCCCCATCCCCCGGAACCGCCGTGCACGAGCTGATTCTCCTCTTTGCCCGACTCGGGCTGACCAGCTTCGGTGGCCCTGCCGCCCATATCGCTTTGATGGAAGAGGAGCTCGTGAGGCGCCGGGCGTGGCTGACGCGGGAGCGGTTTCTCGACCTGCTCGGCGTGACCAACCTCATCCCCGGGCCCAATTCGACCGAACTCGCCATGCATCTGGGGTACCTGCGCGCGGGCTTCCCGGGGCTGGTCGTCGCGGGACTCGCATTCCTCGTGCCTGCCGTGTGCATCACGACGCTGCTGGCGTGGGGCTACCTCCGCTTCGGCTCACTGCCCGGCCTGCTCGGCCCGACGGAGGGCGCCCGCGCCGCCCTGCTCGCCGTGATCGCGGGTACGGTGGTCCGGCTGAGCCGCGCGGCGGTGAAGAGCCGGACCCTGGCGCTGGTCGGGGGCGCCGTGCTGGCCGGCGCCTGGCTCGGAATCAATGAGCTCCTCCTCCTGCTCGCAGGCGGGATGCTCGGGGCCTGCTGGATCGCCGGGGTACCGCGGCGGGGCGGGGCAGCGGCGAGTCTCGCACCACTTTGGCTGGTCGGGCTGATCCCAGTGAGCGCAGCGCCGACTCTCCTGACGCTCGGGCTCTACTTCCTCCGCGTCGGCGCCACGCTCTACGGCAGCGGCTATGTGCTGATCGCCTTCCTGCAGAGCGAGCTGGTGACGGGGCGCGGCTGGCTCACCCAGGTGCAATTGGTCGACGCGATCGCGGCGGGGCAGCTCACCCCGGGGCCGGTCTTCTCCACCGCGGCGTTTGTGGGATACCTGCTCCTCGGCGTGCCGGGAGCGCTTGTCGCCGCGGCGGGGATCTTTCTGCCGTCGTTCGTCTTCGTCGCTCTGACCTCCCCGCGCATCGACCGGCTGCACCGCGGCGCATGGACCCGGGCCTTTCTCGATTCGGTCAACGTGGCCTCGATCGCGCTCATCATTGCCGTCGCCATCCAGCTGGGTCGCGGGACGCTCACTGGGCCATGGCAGGTGCTGATCGCGCTCGCGGGGGCGGTTGTCGTCGTGACGACGCGGGTCAATCTCGCCTGGATCATTCTCGGGGGGGCGTTCA
Organism: Gemmatimonadota bacterium; assembly: GCA_031382385.1. Taxonomy (GTDB): domain Bacteria; phylum Gemmatimonadota; class Gemmatimonadetes; order Gemmatimonadales; family GWC2-71-9; genus JADJOM01. The sequence continues at coordinate 3,189 of JANMYS010000030.1, read as the reverse complement.
CAGGGGCGCTGCTGCTGCAATGACGATCACCGATTTTCTCACGCGCTATGGCGCGTTCGCGCTCTTTGCCCTGGCCACGGTCGAGGGGGACGTGAGTCTCGTGGTGGGCGGTGTCCTGGCGCATCGCGGCCTGCTGGGTCTTCCCCAGGTGATGGTGGCGGGCGCGCTGGGCAATTTGCTGGGGGATCTGGGCTGGTTCGCCGTCGGCCGATATCTCCAGGAGCGGATCCGGAACAGCCGGCTGTACCAGAAGGTCGGCCCGAGGATCGAGGCGCTGGCCGGGCGGCTCGGGGCCTGGCAACTGCTGGCCGCCCGCGTCGTGTACGGCACCCGCAATGCGAGCATGCTCTTCTGGGGGCAGCACGGAATGCCCCTCGGCCGTTTTCTTGCGATGGACCTGCTGGGCTGCAGTCTGGCTGCTGTGCTCTTCGCGACTGCAGGCTACCTGCTCGGCCACGGCACCATGGCCATCGCCGGCGAGCTGAAGCAGGTCGAACAGCTGCTGGCCGTTGCTGTCGTCCTGGGCGGGCTCCTGGCGGCCCTGGTGACTTGGGTGGTGCGCCGCCGGGTGGGAGACCGGTAAGGGCTGGCATATCCCCTTCTCCGGTGCGAATTTACAGTCATGGATCCTGCCAATCTCGTCGCCGGACTCCGGGCCCGCCGGCCCGCCGCAGTGGCGCGTGCGATCTCGCTGGTGGAAAATGCCCGGCCCGGTTTTGAGCAGCTGCTCTCCTCGATCCACTCCTCCCTTGGCCACGCGCGACGGATCGGCATCACCGGCCCACCGGGTGCCGGAAAATCGACCCTCACCGAACAGCTGGTCCAGCGGCTCCGGGAGCAGGGGCTCACCGTTGCGGTGGTGGCGGTCGACCCGACCAGCCCCTTTACCGGCGGCGCGTTGCTGGGCGACCGGATCCGGATGGAGTCGGTGGCCCTTGATCCGGGGGTGTTCATCCGCTCGATGGCGACTCGCGGCTCGCTTGGCGGGCTGGCGACCACGACGCGCGAGGTGTGCGACGTGCTCGATGCCGGCGGGTTCGACCGGATCCTGATCGAGACGGTGGGGGTGGGGCAGTCGGAACTGGATGTGGCGCGCAGCGCCGATTCGACGGTGCTGGTGCTGGTGCCGGAATCGGGCGACGGGATCCAGACCCTGAAGTCCGGCATCATGGAGATCGGCGACCTGTTCGTGGTCAACAAGGCGGACCGCCCCGGAGCCGACCGGCTGCGCAACGAAATCGAGATCACGCTGGGGATCAGGGCAGGGAACGCCTTCCGGAACATGCCGGCCCATCACGGAAGACCCGCATCCGCCCCGACCACGGACCCAGCGGCAGGGCCGCCGAGCGGATGGGTGCAGCCGGTGCTGGCCACCGTCGCCTCGACCGGGAACGGCGTTCCGGAGCTGGTGCTGGCGCTCGAGCAGCACGACGGCTGGCTCCGGCAATCGGGCGCTCTGGCCGCCCGCCGGGCCGACCGGGTGCTGCAGCGGACCCGCGAAGTGGTGAACCGGGCCATGCGCCAGTGGCTCTGGCAGGAGGCCGGGGCGGAGCAGCAGATTCGCGATCGGCTCGATGATCTGACCCACGGGCGGGTAAGCCCCTATGATGTCGCCGCGGACGTCCTCGACAGCCTCAAACAGGGAATGCGCGTATGAGCTCGTGGGAAGAGGACCTCGCGATGCGCCAGCTGCTCGATCGGATGGACAACCAGGAGCGGGAGCTGGAGCGACTGCGCGCCGAGGTGAAGAGCTGGCGGGACCAGGCGGCAACCCTGCCGGTGCGGGAGGATGTCGATTTCAGCTCGGTGTCCGGTCGCGGGGTCGAGCCGCTCTACACCCCGCTCGATCTCGGCGGCTCCGCCACGGAACGCCTCGGGCTGCCGGGGCAGTATCCCTACACGCGCGGCATCCATCATACGATGTACCGCGGCCGGCTGTGGACCATGCGGCAGTTCGCCGGCTTCGGGACGGCGCAGGACACCAACGAGCGCTACAAGTTCCTGCTGGCGCGGGGCCAGACCGGACTCTCCGTCGCCTTCGATTTCCCGACGCTGATGGGGTACGACTCCGATCACCCGCGCTCCGAGGGCGAGGTGGGTAAGTGCGGCGTCGCCATCTCGTGCCTGCGCGACATGCAGGACCTGTTCGACGGCATTCCGCTCGACCGGGTCTCGACCTCGATGACGATCAACGGCCCGGCGGCGATGCTGTTCTGCTTCTACGTCGCGGCCGCGGAGCGGCAGGGCGTGGATATCGCCCGACTGCAGGGGACCATCCAGAACGACATGCTGAAGGAGTACATGGCGCAGCATGCCTGGATCTTCCCGGTGGAGCCGGCGCTGAAGGTCATCGTCGACACCTTCGAGTGGGCCAGCCAGCACACGCCCAAGTGGAATACGATCTCGATCTCCGGCTACCACATCCGCGAGGCCGGGGCGACGGCGGCGCAGGAGCTGGCCTTCACGCTCGCGAATGGATTCACCTACGTGGAACATGGCGTGGCGCGGGGGATGGACGTGGACCATTTCGCGCCGCGACTCAGCTTCTTCTGGGACGTGCACAACGATTTCTTCGAGGAGATCGCCAAGATGCGCGCGGCCCGGCGGATCTGGGCCCGGGTCATGCGCGACAAGTTCGGCGCGCGGGAGGCCCGCAGCCAGCAGATGCGGTTCCATTGCCAGACCGCCGGCGTCACCCTGACCGCGCAGCAGCCGCACAACAACATCGTCCGCGTCGCCTATCAGGCGATGGCTGCCGTGCTGGGCGGCACCCAGTCGCTGCACACCAACGCGCTGGATGAGACGCTCGCGCTGCCCACCGAGGAGTCGGTGCGCATCGCGCTCCGCACCCAGCAGATCCTGGCCTACGAGACCGGCGTCGCCAACGTCTCCGATCCGCTCGGCGGGTCCTACTACGTCGAGGCGCTCACCGACCAGCTCGAGCGTGAGGCGCTGGGGCTCTTCGCGGAGATCGAGGCACAGGGCGGGGTGGTGCGGGCCATCGAGGGGGGCTGGTTCCAGCGGCAGATCGCCCAGTCGGCCGCCCGGTTCCAGATGGAGCTGGAGCAGCGCCGCCGTCTCGTCGTCGGGATGAACGAGTTCACCGAAGACGATGAGCCGGTGCTGCAGACGCTGCGCATCGGTGAGGCGGCCGAGCGGAGCCAGCGGGAGCGGATGGCCGCGTTGCGC
>JANMYS010000014.1:0-73035 GCA_031382385.1 Gemmatimonadota bacterium | reverse complement strand
GTCGCTGACGGTCACGACACACCCGCGAATGGGCGCCTTCGGGTCGCAAACGGTCGGCGCACGATGATTGATTGGAGCCGGCGATGGGAAATCGTGGGGCGCTGTGAAAACGGTTCCATGCATGCAATCGGAGCCGGGATCGACCTACCGGCAGTGGTCCCCGCGAGTCCGGTGTCTCATCCGAGTGTCCAAATTGGACAGTGGAGTGTCCAGATTCTCGGGCCTCGGGGGTGTGCCAGGGGTGGTCCGATCGATCCGCCCGACCCGGGGTTGCTTCGGCGACCGCCACCCTCACCCCCTGTCCCCCTCTCCCGAAATCGGGAGAGGGGGAACCCAAACGATGAGTGGAGTGCTCCCCCTCTCCCCGACAGGGGAGAGCGGGCCGGGGGGTGAGGGCGCGTGAGGGAAGAGGGGCCCGGGGGGTGAGGGCGGCAGGCTTCCCCGAATCCGTACCCCGCAACATATTGGCGCTCCATCCGCTCCCCCCCCTCGCCTCTCCCTGCTCCCTCTGGAGGGCCTCATGCCAGCCGCCGCAACCGCCACCCGATACAAGGTGCAGCTCGATCAGCTCGAGTCGTGCAACTGCCCCACCAACTGCCCCTGCCAGTTCGGGGGCACGCCCACCTATACCAGTTGCCACTTCCTGATCGGCTATCGAGTCCAGGAAGGAATGTTCGGCTCGGTCCGCCTGGACGGCGCGACGTTCGTCGTCGTCTGCGTCTATCCCGGCGCGATCCACGAGGGCAACGGGGCGGTAGTGCTGTTCGTGAATGAGTCGCTGACCGACCCCCAGGTGGATGCGATCGCCCAGATCCTGAGCGGCCAGCATGGCGGCATGCCGTGGGAGGCGCTGGCCGGCACGGTCACTTCATTTGAGGGACCGGTCCGAGCCAAGATCGAAATGAAGGTGAACGGGACCCGCTCGAGCTTCCGGATTCCCGGCGTGGTCGAACTGCAGCAGACCCCGATCAAGAACATCGTCTCGGGCGAGGACTCGGAGGTGCATATCGTCTATCCCAAGGGCGGCTTCTTCTGGGACGACGGGAACGTCTGCACCACGGCGGCGATGAATGTCACCCACGGCAAGGTTCGCTTTGCCCACCCCGGCAAGTACTCGGCGCATGCCATCGCCCGCTGGCACAACGCGCCCTGAGCACCGGCTGACGGTCATCGCGACGCTGGCCCTGCTCACGATCCTCTCCTGGTCCTGGGTCGTCGGCGTCGCCCGCGCCCCCGGCATGTCGGCGACGATGCCGATGGATATGCCGGGGATGGAGATGACGTCGACGGCCTCGGCGGCGTCGCTGCTCAGCCTCTTCCTCATGTGGGTGACGATGATGGCGGGGATGATGCTGCCGGCGGTGCTGCCCGCTGTGCTGCTCTTCATGACGATGGCCCGCCAGCGGCAGCAGACCAATCGAGCCCCACTCTCGGTGCCCGCCTTCGTCGGCGGCTACCTGGCTGTCTGGATCGGGTTCAGCGCACTCGCCGCGTTACTGCAAACCCGCCTGAGCGTTGCCCTGCTCGATCTCGCTCCCGGATCCCGGCCCATGAGTCTCGTCGCCGGAGCGCTCCTGCTGCTGACCGGCGCTTATCAGTGGACTGCGTTCAAGGCGAGCTGCCTCTCTCATTGCCGCTCACCCCTGGCCCACTTCACCGCCCACTGGCGGGAAGGCACCAGCGGCGCGCTCCGGATGGGCTTGGAACACGGCACGCTCTGTCTCGCCTGCTGCTGGCTGCTGATGGGTCTGCTGTTCGTCGGCGGGGTGATGAACCCGCTCTGGGTCGGCGGACTGGCGCTGCTTGTGCTGCTCGAAAAGGTGGTGCCCCGCGGTGATATCGTGGGGCGCATCGCGGGGGCAGGGCTGGCGGTCTGGGGTGTGGTGCTGATCGTGTTCGCGCGCTCCTGAGGCAGCCCTGCCCAAGTGCGGGAGTCAGGTCGGGGCTCGTCCGCGGGGTCCCGCCGGGCGCTCCGCGTTGCGTGGGGACGTTGGCGTCGGAAGGCCAGCTACGCACGCGCCCTCCAGGACTCCCGCGACCTCGCCCCTCCCGGTGGGCTTGTGCAGAGTAAGGCGCTCGGTCGCCGGAGGGACCCTGCGGTCGAGACCCAGTGCCACCACGACACTACTGCAGAGCTTCCCTACCGGGTGCGGATCCAGACCAGCGCCGGGAGCACGACATAGAGAAGGATGTCACGCACCAGATAGAACGCCACCACGGCGGCGATGAGCTGCCACCGCCGCCGCCGAGTCATCCCGCCGCGCTTGAGCGCCTCGCGCCACTCCCTGATCTGCCGCATCTACCCTCTGGGTGTATCCGGCCCGGAATCCTCCGCACCATATATGTACCGGGCGGCGGAGAGTTGCAATCAGGGCGACGACAGCCGCCGCAATTCCTCGGCGGTGAGCGTGATCACATCGACATGCAGGCTGACCGGCGTCCGGGGTGTGTCGGTGGAGTCCTTGGGCGCAGAGGCGATTTGTTCAACCACATCCATCCCCTTGATGACCTGGCCGTAGACGGTGTAGTGGTTGTCGAGCCGCGGGATCCCCTTGGGGTTGACCACGATATAGAACTGGCAGCCGGCGGAAAGCTCGCCGGGGTTGTCGTCCCGCCCGGCACCGACGGCGCCGTAGATGTGCTTCAGGCTGTCGGTGAATTCCGGCGCGAGCAGGTAGGGAGAGTCACTGAAGCCCTCCGGCGTGTCGGGGCAGCCGCCCTGGATCACGAAGCCCTTGATGACCCGGTTGAACGTCAGCGAATCCCAGTAGTGCGCAGCCGCCAGCCGGAGGAAACTCTCTTTGTGGCGCGGCGTGGCGTCGTGCAGCAGGAAGAGAATCTCGCCCTGCGGGGTCCGGATCCGGCCCACCTGCCGGTTCGCTTCGGTGCGCCGCTCGAATTGCCGGCGTACCCCACCCACCTCGAACTCGAAGCCCCGCACCCGCCCAGCCGCATCCCTCGAGAACCGCACCGCGGCATCCACGCCCTCGATCGAGAATGAGGAGTCGTTGTCGGCGAGGAGCGGCATCGGGCCGTCGCCCAAGTCAACGGAGAGCCTCCCGTCGTAGAACACAATCGCGGCGGCGTTGTTCCCTTCATTATATGCGCCGATCAGCGAGGCGGTGACGCCGTCGGCGACTCGGTGGATCTTGCGCGGCGGCGGTGGTGCGTCGCCCTCGGGGAGCGGCCGCACCCAGATGTTCCGGAACCGGACCTTGAACGAATGGTCCTGCAGCCCGAAAGGGAGTCGGTCGGGATGCGCCTTGTAGGGGAGGCGACTAAGCCACGAGGTGGGCCCGGACAGCTCGACGTTGTTTTGCACCGGCACACCGTTCTGCAGCACCGTGACCCGCGCGGGTGTGGCCAGGGCACCGGCGGCGTCGAAGCGGGGCCGGCGGAAGAAGACATCGTAGCTCTGCCACGCGCCCGCCGGACGCGAGGCATTGAAGAGCGGCGGGTGCTGGCCGTACATCGCCCCCGCCTGCCCATCGGTGTAGGTCTCGTTCTGCCAGGAATCAAGAATCTGCAGCTCGTAGCGCCCCATCAGGAAGACACCGCTGTTGCCGCGGTCCTGTCCCTCGCCTTTCGCCGGCACCGGTTCGGCCCATTCCAGATGCAGCTGCATGTCGCCAAAGGAATCCACCGTGGTGATGGTGCCCGTGCCGGGCCGCACCTCGAAGTACCCCTTGCCCAGCGTCCACCGCGCCGGCTTCCCATCCGCGCCGACCCAGTGCCTGAGGCTGGTGCCGTCGAACAGCACGACCGCACCGGCAGGTGGTGCCACCGGAAACACCGCGGCTGTTGCGATGGATGGCGGATGGGGCCGAGTCATCTCGTGCACCCGCCAGCCGGGAGCGCCCTGCGCGGAGAGCAGTGATGGAAGACACAGAAGGAGGGGGGAGCAACGCTGCAGGTGAGCCATGAATCTCTCCGGGTGGGACGGCGGTCGTCGCCAGCGGCGCTCGGGTCTCCTGTTACTCTTCAGGAGCGAGTGACTGCAGCGGAAGTCCGTCCGGGTGTCGCAAGGGAGGCACGATGTTGCCACCAAAGATAGTGCGTGCGGGGGTGTTCATCGCTTGTGTCGGGGGCGTTCCGCCGGCGCTCGCGGGCCAGGTGCGGGAGGCCGGCGTCACACCGGACCAGGAGGTCCGGGTGACCGCCGCGGAAGGACGCCATCTGGTGGAGGAGGCGCTGGCGCAGGATCAGGGCAAGATCGTTTCGCTCACGCTGCAGCCGGGCGCCAACGCCTTTCGAGTCGAAGGGGCGCGGGTGGTACTCCTGGCCACAGCCCAGAGCGGGCCGCTCGCCTGCCCGGTCCGCATCAGCGGGATCCCCGCGATCCGGACCAATCTCCTGGTGCTCACCGCGCCGGACATCACGACCACCGGCATGATGTGCAACGGCGCACTCGATCTGCTGCGGCAGAAATCGCTCGAGGCGCTTGCCTCCCACCCATGGGACCTGGCGGCGCACCTCGCCCAGGCTTCGGTTCGTTCCACCCTCCCCGGTCCGCGCCTCCGGGTGCCCGGCTGCCTGCGCCCGGACCAGCTCCTGCTCCGGTCGGTCCGGGCCCAGGCGGCCTTTCTCGCGGTCCGCCTCACGGTGCTTCCGCGCGACGCGGGCGAGGCCTGTGGGTGAGGGGGCTGGCGCAGGGCGGGGCTGAGCCCCGCCCCTACGCACTTCGGTTGCATCCCCGATTTCTGGGGAAACGGTATCCGGCCTAACGCTGTACCTCCAGCTCCTCCAGATCGTCATCGTCGCCACCGCGGCGGGCGGCGCCACCGCGGACGCGATCGGCGGTGTCCGGTTTGATCGCCTTCTTGGGCAGATCCTGCGGCTTGTCCGTGGAGCCGGGCTTCGTCGGTTTCATACGGTCCTCCCTGGTTGAATGGAACTGCGGTACTGCAACACGACTCGGTCGTTCTGACTTTCGTTCGCGTTCTGTTCAGGGCGGGGCACAGCCCCGCCCCTACGCGCGCTTTGTATCTCGGTGCAGGGCGGGGCACAGCCCCGCCCCTACGCATGCCGAAGTCAGGGACTGGGAAGAACGGTCAGCGGCATGCTGCCGCTGATCGCGGCACTGGTCGCAATGATGTCCACTGTTCCCTGCGCCACCGCGGTGATCAGGCCGTTGGCATCCACCGTCGCAATGTTCGCGTCGCTCGTGGTCCAGAAGACGGGGAAGGGCACGATGTAGCCGGAGTTGTCCTTGACCGACACCTGCGCCTGCTGCTGCTCCCCCTCCGTCATGCTTGAATCCGCCGAATAGACCTGCACCAGCACGATGGTGCGCACCTGCACATCGAGAGTCGCCACCGCTGAAACTCCACCGGAGCTCGCGGTAATGGGCCACACGCCATCCAGCCGCCCGTGCACAATGACACTCGGCCCGGTGATCGACGCCACGAGCGAGGAGCCCGACTGGAACGCCGCCTCGGTGGGATTGGAGGTCCAGGTGATCACCGCCGCAGGCATCGGGTTGTTGTTCTGGTCGTATGCCATCGCCGCGAAGGCGGCGGTGAGGCCGTCGGCCATGACATAACTCGGCGGGGTGATCTGGATACTGGAGACGGCCGGCGCCGCCACGGTGATGTCGACCGAGCCGGATGCGGCGGCGGCCGTCGCGGTGATCGTCGCGTTGCCGGGACCAACCGCGGTGACCAGCCCGTTGGCATCGACCGTCGCCACGTTCGGGTCGCTGGTGCTCCAGGTCGGCAGGAAGCCGGGCACGATTCCGCCCCCGTTGTCCTTGACCCGCGGGTCGCCCTGCACCTGATCCCCCACGGTGAGGCTCGAGTCCGGCAGGGAGAGCTGCACCAGCACGATGGTGTTCACCTGGACGTCGATCGAGACCACCGTCGTGATGCCGCCGGAGCTGGCGGTGAAGCTCGAGAGCCCGACCTTGCGCCCATGCACCACGACGTTCGGTGCGATGAAGGTGTTCACCAGCGCGCCGCCATACTGGAATTGCACCGCCGTGGGGTCTCCGGTAGTCCAGTGGATCATCGCCCAGGGCAGGGGATTGTTGAAAATGTCGTAGGCCATCGCGGAGAAGGGGGCGGAATAGCCGTTCGCCATGGTGTAGCTCGGTGGGGTGACTTCCACACGGGCGACGGCGTTGAGGTCGCTGGTGATGTCGGCAGCGAGGATCAGCAGGACCTGGAACGACGTCACCGCCTTGGGCACATCGAAGCCCACCTGCCGCGCCGGTGTGGTTACGCCGGCGTACAGCGGACTCGCGAACTGTTCCCACCGGAGGCAGTCGGAGGTGATCCCCGTGGTGTTGCAGCTGAAGTCGTTGAAGAAGTTCCGCGGCGCGCCGCTCCCCGCCGTCCCGTCGCCGTTCCAGTCCACGCTCGCCAGCACCTGCGACGGCGTCCCGCCGATGACCTGGGTCACTCTATAAGGAAAAAGCAGCAACCCGGCCGGGACCGGGCCGCCGGTGAAGGTGGAGGGGACCAGCGTCGCGCTGGTGAGCCGGTTGGTGATGGCCACATCGAACTGCACCCGCACCTTGTTGGGCTGGAATGCGCCCGGCGCCGAGCGGAGGAAGTTGCTGGCGGTCGCGGTGACTTCGTTGCTGCCGAGCATGGCGTAACTGCGATTGTTCCCCGGATTCGCCGGGGTAGCGGGAGCGGCCAGCTGCACCGTGCCCTGCACCAGGTCGACGTTCAGCCGAATCGCCACGGCGTCGAGTCCTGGCGGCGGGCCGCCATTCGCGGTGCCGGGTGCCACCGGTTCCGAGCTGCAGGCGGCCAGTGTGGCGAGCAGGCCGATCCCAAGCCAGCGAGATGTCGCGTTCATGTCAGTGCTCCAACGTGTGAGGTGAAGAGTGAGCCGGGAGTCTTCAGAACCCTGAGCCGAATCCGAACGAGAAGTGCAGGTCATGCTGGGTGACGGCGCTGGTCTGCGCGCTGCCCTGATAGGTGGCATGGTACAGGAAGTCCTCGGCGTTGAGCTGCACACTGAGGAGCCCGCCCACCCGCACCCGAAGCGAGGCCCCCAGGGTGCCACCCACGTTGGTCGAGCTGGTGGGGTAGGCATCGCCACTCCGGTTCACCACACCGACTCCGCCGCTCACCAGCATCGCAATCGGATGCCGCGCCGGGAGCAGGAAGACCAGCACCTTGCCGGAGCCGCTGATGATCTTCGACTTGGTCCTGGCCGTGCTACCGGTGCTCGAGAAGGTCAGCTCGCTGGGCGCGTAGTCGCCGGAGGCCTCGAGGCCAAACCGCTCGCCGAAGGCGAGTCCCAGCCGGCCACCGACGCTGATGCTCACCTGCTGCTTGAAGCTCTGGCCCGCGGCGGCTCTGACGAGCTCCGAGGTCGGCACGTAGATGCCGATGTTCGGCGCGAGCGAAATCCTCTGGGCCTGGACGACTCCGCTGGTGCCTGCCAGCATCAGGAGCGACAGGGTCACACGACAGGCGAACTGCTGCTGCGTCACGACGTTCATGGCTGCTTCCTTATAGAGAGGTGATATGAGGTGCGCCGGGACTGCTCCCGGCTCGATCGTCGTTCAATCGGGCGGCTGTTCGCGCCGGAGCGCCCCGGTAACCCAGTCGTAGGTCAGCGCCACTCCATCCGCCCCATTCCAGGTGATGGTGAGCGGCGGGTGCGGCTCGGCGGCGGGCGCAGTGGTATCGATGGCGATACAGAAGGCGGGCACCGTCGCCTGTTCGCCGCTTGCCCGGCGCAGGATGGCGCCGACCTCGCCGAGGCAGCTCGTCAGGTCCTCGCGCAGCCAGCGCAGTCGTACCTGGTCCTCGGCGAGGAGGGGGGCGCTCCCAGGCTCAGGCTCGTCAGGTGGTATCGGGGTCACGGGTGACGTGCCTCCGGGAAGACGGGATCCCCGGTCAAGCGGGGCGACGGACGTCGCGAGCTTGTTGTGGGGTCGACCGTGCCGTACACTAGGCATCAGCGATCACGCCCCAGCCATGCGGCGATCATTCCCCGGCCAACGCGGTCAACGTGCTGCAGCTCAAGACTTTTGGTGGCCTCTGGCTCACCGGCGGAGACCCCCGGCTCGAGGGGAGGGAGGCGCTCAGGCGCCAGCTCCTGCTGCTCGCCCTGGTCGCCGAGTCGGGGGAACGGGGCATTTCCCGCGATCGAGCCATCGCCTTCTTCTGGTCTGAAGGCGATGAGGAGCGGGGGCGCCGCTCACTCAACCAGCTGCGCTACACCCTCCGGCGTGAACTCGGCGTCGATCCCCTGATCGGCACCCGGACGCTGCGGGTCGATCCCGCCTCCCTCTCCTCCGACGTCGCCGAGTTCGCCGCGGCAATTGCCGCCGGAGATGCCGACCGCGCAGCCGCGCTGTATGCCGGTCCCTTCCTCGACGGGGTCTTTGCCGAGGGTTCCGCCGAGCTGGAGACGATGATCGAGGAACGCCGTCTGGCGCTGCGCCGCGCGCTGGAGGGCGGGCTTGGCGCCGCGGCGCGGGCGGCGGAGGCGCACGATGACTGGGGTGCGGCGGTGGGCTATTGGCGGCGACTGGTGGGACTCGATCCGCTCAGCACCAGCTTTGCCATCGGGCTGATGTCCGCGCTGGCGGAGTCGGATGATGCGTCGGGCGCGCTCCAGGTAGCGGCGGCGCACGAGGCGGTAGTACGGCGGGAGCTGGAGACGGCTCCGGATGCGCGGGTGGCGGCACTGGTCAGGGAGATCCGCGCGGGCACGCTGGCGATCCGGCGGAATTCGGGGGAAGCAGCAGGAGTGTCTGGCGCGACGGGAGCGGCTCCATACCACCGCAGCGATGCCGCGTCGCCCGCAGTGCCACACGCGCCGGTGGCACTGCGTCAGTCAGGGCGCCGGTGGCGGCGGTGGGCGATCGGGCTCGTAGCGGCGGTTGGGGTCGTGGCGGGGAGTCTTGCGGGCGCACTGCGCTTTGCGCCGGCGACGAGTGCTGCGGTGCTCACTCTCCTCAGGCGACCGGCCGCGCGGCTCGTCCCCAACCGTATCGCGGTGGCGCCACTTCTCAATCAGACTGGCGACTCGACGCTTGACGCGCTGGGCGAGATGGCGGCGGACTGGATTGCGCAGGGGCTCGGTGAAACCGGGGCATTCGACGTGGTGGACCCCCGCACCGCGCTGGTCACGGCCCGTGTGGTCGCGAAAATCCCCGGTATTCTCCGGCGGGGCGATCGCGCCGTCGCACTCGCGCGCGAGACCGGGGCCGCCCTCTCGGTTGGCGGCTCCTACTATAAGGACGGCGACAGCCTGCGTGCCGCGGTCCGGGTCGTCGGGACCGGGACGGGACAGGTGCTGCGCCTGGTGACGCCTGTGGCCGGCGTTGCACGCGATCCCGGCGTGCTGGTGACGGCGCTGGCCCGACTTACCGTTGCCGCCGTGGCCGCGACCCTCGACACCACCAGCGCGGGGCTTGGCGCGACTTTGAGCCCTCCGCCATCGTATGAAGCCTACGCCGAGACCAGCCGTGCCTGGGAGAGTTACTACCGGGGCGATAGCGCAGATGCCTTTCGGCGGGCGCGGCACGCGAGCGCGCTGGACAGCAGTTATGCGCCGCCGCTCCTGATGCAGGCCTACATGCTGAGTTGGTATGACCGCTACGAGGAAGCCGATTCCACGCTGCAGCGGGTGCGCGCACTCCGACTCCGGCTCACACCGGTGGAGAGTGCGGCGTTCCATGTGCTGGAGGCCGATGTCGCCGGGGATCTCGGAGCGCGCCTGATCGCGGCCCGGGAGATGATGCGCCTGGCGCCCGCATCGTCCGAGGCTGCCACGCTGGTCGCGGGGTCGGCACTCCGACTCGGGCGCAACGCAGAGGTGCTGAGTGCGCTTGGACGGGTGGATCCCAATCGCGGGCTGCTGCTCTTCCTGCCGGGCTACTGGATCATGTCCGCCCAGGCGCTCCACAATCTGGGCCGCTTTCGGGAGGCTGCGGAGTCGGCTCGGCGCGGTCTGCGGCAGTCGCCGGCTGACTGGGGACTGCGACGCGCGCTGGTGGGGGCTCTCGCCGCCGATGGCAATTACGCCGCCGCTCTCGCCGCCGCGCGTGAGCGGGTGCCCGGCGATCCCTTCCCGGCCTATAATGCGGCCTGGTTCGGATCCATCGCAGCGGGCGAATTCCGCGGACACGATCATGATCGGCTGGCCGTGCGTCTGCTCGACAGCCTCGCCGATCATCCCTTTCCGCGTTCCACCGACTCCGGTCAGGTGATTCACGACTCAGAGTTGCGCGGGGAGATCCTCTACGTGGCGGGCCGATGGGCGGCAGCCGACTCCACCCTGCGCCCGCTGGCGGGCCGCCTCAGCGACGAACTGTGGCTGACCGGCCGGCTCGCGACTCTCGACGCACGACTTGGCCGTCGCGCCGAGGCAGAACGGGTTTCAGCAGCATTGCGCGATCGCCCCGCCGGATATCTTCACGGCCGCCAGACCTTCTGGCGGGCCCACATCGCCGCGGCGCTCGGTCAGCGCGAGGCGGCGGTCCTGCTGCTGCGCGACGCGTATGCTGAGGGCTATCCAATGAACGAGGACTACGACTTGATGCCTCACGCCGATCGCGACTTCGCCGAGCTGCTGCATGATCCGGCATTCCTTGGGGTGATTCGGCGGGACTGAGGCGTGGCGCGGAGCGATTGCTTCGCGCCTGCCCTTGCCAGTTGCGGTCCGGCACGGAGGCCGGACCTACCCACCCTTGACCCACGGTTTGGCGTGGGGCGGGGCATAGCCCAGCCCCTACGCGCTTTTCATATCCCGGCGCAGGGCGGGGCATAGCCCCGCCCCTACGATCGTCTCGCGTTCAGCCGATTGCCTGACGCGCCGCCGCGATGGCGCGCGCCACATCCCGTTCCGTCGTCCGCCAGTTCACCACGCTGACCCGCATTGCCCGGCGCCCGCGCCACGTCGTGCCGCTGAAGAACGCCTCACCCGTCGCGCTGATGCCGGCGATGACCGCATCCGTCCTGCGGTCATGGTCCGCCTCACCCGCGCCGGCACGCGGGTCGAGGAATCGTACCAGCCCCTGGTTGAGCATCGGTTCCCAGACCACCTCCGCGCCATCGAGCGCGCCGATCCCCATGACAATTGCATGGCAATGCGCGCAGCTCCGATCGACCACCGCCTCCAGCCCTGAGCGGCCCAGCTCCCGGAGCGCGGCGTAGAGCGCGAACCCGCGGCTCCGGCGGGACCACTCCGGGTTCCAGTCGATTTCATCCCGTGCCTGGCTCTCGGCGGTGATATACGAGGCGCTGACGGTCATCGCCGCGCGGTGCGCCTGTCTGTCCCGCACCAGCGCGATGCCGCAGTCGAACGGCACATTGAGCCATTTGTGTCCATCTGTCGCCCAGCTGTCGGCCGCCTCCACGCCCGCCAGCAGGTGGCGCTTCGATCGGCTCACCCGCGCGATCAGCCCGAAGGCGCCATCGATGTGCACCCACGCCCCGGCGGCGTGGGCCAGCGGAATGAGCTCGGCGAATGGGTCCATCGCTGCAATGTTGAGGTCGGCTGCGTTCAGCACGACGATCGTCGGGCCGGGGTGCACCGCGAGGGCGCGCTCCAGTGTGGCCGGTGCGATCCGATCAGCCTGATCGGTCGGCAGCGCCTGGAGCTGTCGGGTGCCGAGCCCGAGGAACCGGACCGCGCGAGTGATGGAGCCGTGATTCTGCTCGTTCACCAGCACCCGGATCGGTGGCGCGCCCGAGAGGCCTTCGACGCCGACATCCCACCCGGTGCGGTGGAGTACGGCGTGACGCGCCGCCGCCAGACAGGTGAAATGGGCCAGCTGGCAGCCGGAGGTGATGGCGAACGAGGCGTCGCGCGGCAGATCCAGCAGCTCCTTGATCCACGCCCCCGCCACCTCTTCCACCACCGCGGCGGCCGGGGCGGTGGAGTAGAGCGCCGCGTTCTGATCCCATGTCGTGGTGAGCCAGTCGGCGGCGAGTGCAGAGGTAAGTGAACCGCCAATAACCCAGGCGAAGAACCGCCCGCTGGCAGAGCCGAGATGGCCGCCCTCCGTCATGGCCACGAGCTCGTCGATGACGCGTTCCGGATCGGTCCCCCGTTCGGGAAGTGGAAGGTCCAATCGCGCGCGCAGCGTCGAGAGATCCGCCACCGCCGCGACTGGGCGCTCATCCAGACCGTTGAGCCAGGTGGCGGCGTGGTGCTGAGCGCGCTGAAGCGCGGGTGGAAGCGGTGGCGAGGCGGAGGACATGGGAGGCGGAGGCTCCGTGCACGAGACAACCTTCGGGACTTCATGGCGCCTGGACAATGTAGCGCGACAAATATCGCCCCAGCACCGCCGGCCCGCCTCCCGCTTCTTGCGGTCAGCGTCGCCCCCTACCCATCGCCACTCGATGACTCCAGATTGCGCGCCGTCTCCCTTTTCACACCGAGGACCACGATGGCCCGACCGTGGGCGCTCGCCCCGGGTCTGCTCCTGCTGCTGGCGGGATGCTCCCCCTCTCCCAACCAGCTCAAGGCCGCACTCAAGAAGCATCCCGAGATACTCGCCGAGGCCATCCGGGCACATCCCGCCGAGATCATGGAAGCGCTGCAGGCGGCGTCGGATTCCTACCAGAAGGTGGCTCAGGCCCGCGCCGCGGTGGCGGAGGACGAACGCATCGGCCGCGAACTCGCCGCACCCAAACAGCCATCGCTTGCGGGCAACCGTGCCATCCGCGGGAAGCCCGATGCTGCGGTCACGATCGTGATCTACTCTGACTTCCAGTGTCCCTTCTGTCGGCGCGACGTTCCCGTGCTCGAGGCGCTGCTGCGCAAGTATCCCGACCAGCTCCGCCTCCTGCTCAAGCAGACGCCGCTGCCCAGCCACCCCTACGGCCGTCCCGCCGCCGAGATGTTTGAAGCACTGGTCCGGCAGGATCCCGCCAAGGCGTGGCACTACCACGACCTGCTGTTCGGAAACCAGGAGCGACTCGGCCGGGAAGGGATGGCCTACCTTGAGTGGGCGGCGCGAGAGACTGGCGCCGACCTTGCCCGTGCACGGCGGGACGCCGCCGGCCCCGAGGTAAAGGCGGTGATCGACGCTGATCTGGCGGAGTTCGAGTCTTTCGGCTTCAGCGGGACACCAGGGTTTATCATCAATGGCGTCGTGCTGGACGGAGCGCACCCTCAGGAGGCCTTTGAGCGGATTATCCAGCGGGTGCTCGCGCCCACCGCTCCATCGGTGGAGGCACCGGCGCCGTGATCCCTGTCACGAGGGCGCCATCTCTAGCGGCGGTCGGCTGACTTCCTAGCTTGAAGTGTGACTCGAGCCAGAGTCACACTCCCTCCTGATGTCCCGGCAGTAACGACTTCATTCATGAACGTCCACGCACCGCCGTGACTTCTGTCCGGCGAGCCGTCGTTTCGTGCAGTCGTTCCTCCGGCGTCGCTCCCGCGGCGCCGGTGCCGTTCCCCTCAGGATGGAGTACGCCCACATGACACGCAGTCACTCCGGCAGAATCCTCGCGACGCTGGGTCTGGCGCTCCTCGCCGCCTGCGCCGATCAGTCCACCGCTCCGGGAAATACGCCGGTCGCTGCGACGACGCAGGGTGTGAAGGCCGGGGTGCCGATTGGCCAGTTCTGGCAGCAGGGCGCTGCGGCGCTGAAGGGACCGGAGACACAGGCACGGGTTTCCCTCCTGATCTATCACAACGGCCCGGTCATCAAGACCAGCAAGACGCAGGCGATCTTCTGGGGCCCGCAGTGGACCAGCGGCAGCTTTCCCGCCGACGTGGTTCCGGGGATCGACCAGTTCTACGCTGGATGGGGCGGCAGCCGTTACAACGCGCTGAACACCGAATACGGTGATGCCACCAGCAAGATCACCTCGGCCTCGACTTACCTCGGCCATGTATTCGATGGCACCGCCGCGCCGACCGGAGCGCTCAGCACCTCGGCGGCCGTCGCGGAGGGATGCAAGATCTCCGTCCGGAACCCCGACGTGAACGCGATCTACGTCATCTATACTCCGACCTACCCCAATGGCGTCGGCTACTGCGCCTGGCACAGCTGGGGCAACTGCTCCAACGGCAAGGCGATCCAGGTCGCCTACGAGCCGAACCCGTCGGGTGTCGCGGGCTGCGATCCCGCCGATGCGACCACCGGGCACTCCCAGATGCTCGCTTCGCTGGGCAATACTTCGGCCCACGAAGTCGCGGAAGCCGAGACCGATCCGCGCGGCACCGGCTGGTATGATCGTCAGGGGAACGAGAATGCCGACAAGTGCGCCTGGCAGTTTGCCGGCCTGGTGACGCTCAATAACGGCTCGGCATGGAAGATCCAGAAGAACTGGTCGAACCTCTCCAGGGGGTGCCTGCAGGGTTCCTGAGCCGGGCGCTGGTTGATGCGACAGGGGGGGCACCGCGAAAGCGGTGCCCCCTTTTCGTGCCGCGGTGCGCAGTGCCGCCTGTGCTCTGGTTGCATCGCTCCGAAGCAATGAACGGAGGCCGCACGCGCTTTCTTCGGGGCCATTCGGCCCGCGTCGCCGAATCCCGGCACCGGCGATCCCGAACTCAGCCTTGTCCCCGCCGGTACCGTACTGCACCTTCTCGCGTAGCCCTACTCGGGATGGAACCGGTGCCTTGGGTCGAGCTGCTCGTGCTGCTGCGGCCTCCATATGGTGGTCGCGGCGACGGTCTGATTCCCTACGGGTGTGATCCCTCCGCGCCCGCGACGCCCCTCGCTGTGTGCCCCCTCCAAGCCAATCCCGCCCGCGCATCTCCCGACACCCGCGAGAACCCTGGCGAAGTCGCACGTCGCTGCTTCGTTGCCTGCAGCGTTTGCACGATCACCGAATCGACCACCATCTCTTCCGGAAGGAAGCACCATGTCGATCACCTTGAGGTTTCACCGAACGCGGACTCCGCTCTGGCTCACTGCCGGCGTCCTGGGCCTCGCCGCCTGCGGCGACGATATTACAAACGTCAACTCGTCGATTCCCACCTTCACCCCCAACCCGATTGTTTCGCAGGCCGCCTTGCAGACGGCCCTTGCCACTGCCGTCTCCTCCAGCAATGGCGGCCTGGACTTTCCCATGTGGGCGACGATCGTCGATCGCGCCGGAGTCGTGGTGGCCGTTGCTCACAGCGGCACTGCGGTGGGCGATCAATGGCTCGGCAGCCGCGCCATCTCGGCTCAGAAGGCGAACACCGCCAATGATTTCAGCCTCGACGTCTTCGCGCTCTCGACGGCCAATCTGTTCAGCGCAGTGCAGCCCGGCGGCAGCCTCTTTGGCCTGCAGGAGAGCAACCCCGTCAGTACCGACGTGGTGTACGGCGGAAATCAGGCGGACTACGGAAGCGCCAATGATTTCATGATCGGCAAGAAGCCGGGTGGGGTGAACGTCTTTGGCGGCGGGCTCGCGCTGTACAACTCGGCCGGCCAGGTCATCGGTGCGGTGGGGGTGAGCGGCGATACCTCCTGCGCCGACCACAACATCGCGTGGCGGCTGCGTGATGCACTCGCTCTCGATTTCGTAGGGGGAGGAGTCGACGCCGGCACGGACGACATTCTCTACGACATCACGGTGGACGTCAACGGCAATCTGGTCAGCGGCAGTGGATTCGGTCATCCGACCTGCGGCGGCGCTGAGGACAGCTTCGACATGTCCACCCTCTACCCGATCAGCTGAGCACACGCGTCCGGTCGTCATGCATCGAATCCGCCGGGAGGCTTCAAGCAGGACCCCCGCGCTCGATCTGAGTGGCGGGGGTCCGCGGCGGTTTCGGGCCGAAACGAGCCGTGTCTCATGACCCGACCACGAGAAATGTATCGGGAGGCCGCACTCGGTTGCTACAACTGCCCGGTGGCCACGGCGCGCACGATGTCCGTGGTCGAGATGACCCCGACGACGCGGTCGTGCTCCACGACGTAGAGCCGGTGCACGTCCGCATAGAGCATCTGCTGGGCGGCCTCGCGCACCGATGTTTCGGGCGACACGCCCAGTTGCCGGGTCGTCATGATCGTCTCGACCGTCGTCTTGGCCAGGAGCGTCTTGAGCCCGCCCCCGTCCGCTTCCGCCTCGGCGTTCAGGACGTCGGTGCTCGACACGACTCCCATCATCCGGCCGTGCCGGTCCACCACCGGCAGCGACGAGACGTGTGCGTCGGACATGGTCACGATGACATCCGCGACGGTCGCTTCCCCGCCGACTGTCAGGACGTTCTTCTCCATCAGCTCCGCTACCCGCATACCAGGCCCCCTGCTTGAGTCACATGCAGGATTCCCCGCGGGCGTTGAAAGCATCGTGAACCGTCGGTGAAGAGAGGCTCATCCCGGGGGCATTCCTCGCCCCAGGCGGCTCAAGGTGGCCGAGACCGATTGCCCCGGCGGAGGGCTGGCTGGAGATGTAGATTGGACAAAGTGTTGCGACTGGTCCTGCGGCGGACCGCGGCGCTCCGCTCGATCCCGGAGAAACATATGAAGTGGCTGGATAATTCGACCGGCAGTTTCACCGTGCTGCAGCTGCTGGTCGATTCCCTGCCGGCCTACATTTCCTTCGTGGATGCCGAGGAGCGCTACCGGATGGTGAACCGGCGCTACGAGGAGTATTTCGGCCCGCAGGCCGAGAAGCTCGTCGGCCAGCGCCTGAGCGAGGTGCATCCGTCGACGGACTACGCCAAGATGCAGCCGCATGTTCGTGAAGCGCTTGCTGGCCAGTCGGTGCACTACCAGATCAATCCCACCAGCCCCGCAGGCAAATCCCACTGGTTCGACGTGCAGTACATCCCCCGCACCGGAAGTGACGGCACGGTGCTCGGCTTCTTCGTGCTGGTGTCAGACATCACGGAGCTCAAACAGGCCGAGGCCGCGCTGCTCGACAGTCAGGTCCGGCTCGAAACCCTGGTGCGCCACCTTCCCGGCATGGCTTACCGCTGCCGGAACGATCCTGATTGGACGATGACCTTCGTCAGCGAGGGCTGCGAGGCGCTCACCGGCTACCGGCGCGATGAACTGGAGGGGAACCGGAGCATCAGTTATGGCACCCTGGTGCATCCGGAGGACGCCGCCTGGCTCTGGGCCAAGTGCCAGGCCTCGCTCGACGCCCGTACTCCATGCCAGAACGAGTACCGGATTCTCGACCGGCAGGGCTGTGAGCACTGGGTGTCCGAGCGGGCCTCGGGGGTCTATGCCGCCGACGGCACGCTGCTCTGCATCGACGGTTTCATCCAGGACATCACCGCCAGCCGGCAGGCCAAGCTGGAGCGCGACAAGCTCGAGCGGAAGATGCTGGAGACGCAGAAGCTCGAGAGTCTCGGCGTTCTCGCCGGCGGCATCGCTCACGACTTCAACAACATCCTCACCGGCATCCTCGGCAATGCCAGCCTTGGCCTCATGAGCCTGCCGCCCGGCTCCCCGGCGGAGGAGAATCTCAACGACATTACCGAAGCCTCATTCCGTGCCGCCGATCTCTGCAAGCAGATGCTGGCGTACAGCGGCAAGGGACGCTTCGTGGTCGAGAAACTCGACCTCGGCCGGCTGGTCGAGGCGACCACGCAGATGATCCAGCTCTCGATCAGCAAGAAGGCCGTGCTGCGGCTGCAACTGGCCAGTGGATTGCCTGTAATCGAGGCCGATGCGACCCAGTTCCGCCAGGTGATCATGAACCTCGTCATCAACGCCTCGGAGGCCATCGGCGAGAAGAGCGGGGTCATCAGCATCAGCACGGGGGTGACCCGTATCGATCGCCCGTACCTCGCCGGGACGGTGACCAGCCCCGAGTTGCCCGAAGGGGACTACGTCTTTCTCGAAGTCTCGGACAGCGGCTGCGGCATGACCCCGGAAACGCAGGCCCGCATCTTCGATCCCTTCTTCACCACGAAATTCACCGGGCGCGGACTCGGGCTTGCCGCCGTCCTCGGGATCATCCGGGGACACAAGGGGGCATTGAAGGTTTATTCCGAGCCGGGTCGAGGCACCACCTTCAAGCTGCTCTTCCCGGTGGTGACCGGTCCCTTCGACTCCACGCCGGTCGGCCCGGTCTCCAGCGGCGACCGGCTGGGCTCGGGCACCGTGCTCGTCATAGATGACGAGGAGACCATCCGGGCCACCGTTGCGCGGATGCTGCGCCACATGGGTCTTGATGCCGTTCTCGCTCCGGATGGCCGCGAGGCGCTGGAGATCTTTCGCGCCGATCCCGACCGCTTCGCGCTGGTCCTGTGCGACCTCACCATGCCACACCTGGATGGGGAGCAGACGTTCACCGAACTGCGCCGGCTGCGCCCGGGAGTGCAGGTCGTGCTGATGAGCGGCTTCAGCCAGCAGGAAGCACTGGTGCGGTTCACCGGCAAGGGCCTGGCGAGCTTCCTTCAGAAGCCCTTTTCCTATGAGGCGCTGCACGAAGTACTCCAGGCCGCATTGGCCTGAGGGGAATGCCGGGCCACACCACGCTGGTCTCCCGAGGATTGAGCGGCGTCATTCAACTGACAGCGATCACTTCGATCGAGATGCGGCGTGATTGCTCGGCAGCTGAAGCGATCCGTCGATCGCTGGAGGCGAGGCGCTTCTCGACGCTCCACGACCCCCAACCGACTCTCAGACATAATGGAGCAGCCGCATGCGCGTCATGGTGATCATCAAGGCGACCGTGGACTCGGAGAACGGCGTCATGCCGAGCGAGAAGCTCCTCACCGAGATGGGGAACTTCAACGAACAGCTGGTCAAGGCGGGGATCATGCTCTCCGGCGAGGGGCTCCACCCGACCGCGCGGGGGAAGCGGGTGCGGTTTGACGGGGCGACGCGCACCGTGATCGACGGCCCCTTTGGCGAGACCACGGAGCAGATCGCCGGCTTCTGGCTGTGGCAGGTGAAGTCGATGGAGGAGGCAGTGGAGTGGGTGAAGCGCTGCCCCAATCCCATGCTCACCGCGTCGGAAATCGAGATTCGACGGGTGTTCGAGGCGGAGGACTTCGGCGCGGAGTTCACCCCGGAGCTGCGGGAGCAGGAGAAGCGGCTCTGGGAGGAGGCCGCGAGAAAGAAGTAGGGCCGGTTGGACCGCTGTGGCTTTCGACCTCTCCGCAAAGGCGGGAGATGGGGTCCGCGGTGGGCCTACCGTGCGGTGTGTTGGTCCAGCCTCTCCACGGCGGCGATCAACGACTCGGCTCGGCCGTCGAGCCTGGCGGTGATCCGGCCCGACTCCCCGATCAGAAACGCCAGACGCGGGTGGACGATCTCCCCGGTCGTGGCGTTCCGGCTCCGCCCAACTCCCCATGCATGCAGCACCGCCTCCACCTGCGGGACATCGGCGCTGAGCAGGTGCGCGCCGGCCGGCAGCTCCCACGCCGCGGCGATGGTGGCCAGTCGGGCGGGGGTGTCACGCCACGGATCGAGGGTGATGAGGAGCAGCTCCGGCGCCTTCGCGCCGAGCCGGGCGGTGCCGGCGATCAGGTCGTGGACGATCACCGGACAGACGGTCTCGCAATGGCCGTAGACGAATGCCACGACCACCGGCCGACCGGCGTACTGCTCCAGCTGAATAGTGTCCCCAGTCTGGTCGAGTAGCCGGAGCGGTGGCGGCACCGCATCAAGCCGCACCGGCGCACTGGCGACGGTTTCGAACGGTTCACCGCGTGCATCCGCCACCCGCTGGGCTGCCCAGCGCATGCCGAGCAGCAGTCCCGCTCCGGAGGCGCCAAGCAGGATCCGTCCGGGCCATCGCCGGCTGAGTGCGCCGAACGCCTCCCGCACCGCGTCGCCCCAGATCGTGAGGAGGAGTGCCGCCATGCCGAGCGGCTCGCCCACCAGCAGGACCCAGCCACCGGGGTCGGGCAGCCCGTCGCCTGCGTTTCCAAAGCAGATCTCGCGGGCCCGTGCCAGCCAGACCGGCGCCGCAGCGGGCATGGGCCAGAGCGCCAATGCCCACCACGACCCCGTGATGACCACGATGAGTCCACTCGCCAGCAGCGCGAGCCCGGCCCGACGGCTCATCCGCTAGCCGATCTTCCAGACAAAGGAAAGAATCTTCCAGTTGGTGAAGAAGTAGAGCATGAACGCCGCAAGGAAGACGAAGACCAGGATCAGCGTTCCCGGCGCGGGGCCCAGTCGCCAGGTGGTCCCGGCATGGAGTGCCTCGTTGCGCTGATCCACATCCGGCGCGTGCCGGGGCGGATGGGTGATGCCCCGCGGGAGCCCGGCCACTTCGACGCCTGGCACGATCTCGCCCACCGGCTTGCCGAAGAATACCGAGGCGACGGCGATCGCGACGAAGGAGAGCGCGCCGGTCGCCGCGATGAGACCACCGATCGCCATGACGGCGAGAATCAGGTCCACCGCGGGGTTGAACTGGACGTCGAACGGCGCCTGGCTGAAGCTGATGTCCCAGTGCCGGCGCGGCACGCCGAAGCTGCCGGCAAAGGTCATCGCCATGACGAACACCAGCATCCCGCCGGCGAAGAGGTACGGCTGGATGCGGGCCAGCCACCAGAAGGAGACCTTCTTGCGGAAGATCAGCGGGATCAGGTAGTAGGTGGCGCCCATGAAGGCCATCGCGGTGCCGCTCGCCACCGTGGAGTGGAAGTGGCCCGGGGAGCGGAGCGTGTTGTGCACGATGATGTTGATCTGCTCCGTCCCGATGGTCACGCCGGTGATGCCGCCGACGAATCCGAACACCACGATCGAGAAGATCATGGAGCTGAATCCCGGATCGCCCCACGGCGCCTTGCGCAGCCACTCAAAGAGCCCGTTGGTGAAGCCGCGCAGCCGCATGCCCAGCTCGATGCCCGCCGGCACGGTGAAGCCGTGAATCATGCTGGCCAGTACCGCCATGTACATGAAGTAGCTGGTGTTCACCACCTTCCACGCCGACCCCATGCCGGGATCCACCAGCAGGTGGTGGGCGGACGCCATCGAGATGAACAGCACGTAGAGCACGAAGGCGGAGCGGCTGATCTTCTCGTTCAGCACCACCGCCCCTACGGTCAGCGCGCCGAGCATGTACCAGATGGCCACCATGGCGGCGACGTTGATCTGCTGCGAGGAGTGCCCCAGCGCCCACCAGACCAGCCGGTAGACCTGCGGGTCGACCTGCATGAGCCCGAGCGACCAGAGAAATGTCGGGATGTAGATCGCCGCGCCATGCAGCAGGGTGATCACCGCGATGATCGCGGCGGTGACCGCGCCGTAGACCACCAGCGGCA
This sequence comes from Gemmatimonadota bacterium, assembly GCA_031382385.1. GTDB lineage: Bacteria > Gemmatimonadota > Gemmatimonadetes > Gemmatimonadales > GWC2-71-9 > JADJOM01. Next base: position 51,936 of record JANMYS010000014.1, on the reverse strand, counting down.
ACGATCCCTGGTAGGTCTTCTCCCGCTTGGCGACCACCAGATTGTTGAAGAAGACGCAGGTCACCAGCAGCGCGCCCACGGCAAAGAGGATGACGCCGAGATAGAAGGCGGGGTGCGCCTTGAGCGGGACATAGGAGGTGAACAGCACATCGGCCTTGCCGGCCCACATCAGCACTTCCACCATCAGCGCGCCCAGCACCATCAGTCCGAAGGCGGCCCAGGAGAGCCGCGGCGCCGAGACCCGGGCGTTCAGCAGCACGGTGCTGGTGAAGTGCAGCACCGCCATCTCGAAGAAGATGATGAAGAAGATGAGCATGCTCATCCCGTGCACGCCCAGCAGCCGGTAGAACCACTCGGCCGGCAGCAGGTGCACCGCCTGCCAGCGCGTGAGGACGATCAGGATCGCGGCGATCGCGCCGATAAGCAGCGACACCACCGACACCACTGCGTTGGCCTTGATGAGCGCGTCCGCCTGGCCATAGACTTTGCGGCCGGTGACCGGACAGGTCCGGAAAAGATCGGGGGTCATCGGGTTCCTCCTGTGGACCCAACCTCGCGGCCGGCGCTGTCCACCACGATCACTCGGCCGACCATCGTGTGGTGGCCGATGCCGCAGAACTCATTGCAGATGATGCGGAAGTCGCCGGCGGCGTTCGGCGTCACCCGGAGGCCGTAGTCGTAGCCCGGAATGATCTCGAAATTCACGTTGACCGGGAACAGCTCGAAGCCGTGCAGCATGTCGAGCGACGAGAGATGCAGGGTGTACTCGACACCCTGCTGCAGCTTGAGGATCGGCTGCCACTGGAAGGTCAGCGCCATCAGGTACACGTCGCTGCCGGGCGGCGGCGCGACGATCGGCATCCCCCGGTCCTCGCCGACCTTGTACTGCTTGATGAACTCCATGGTGCGGGCGTAGTAGGCGGTCGGTGTCGTCTTGCGGCGGATACCGGAGGGGTTCTGCCCGCCCTTCATGTGCCACAGCGGCATCATGGCGAACAGCACCATGCACCAGCCAAAGGCGATGCCCACCCACAGCTTCTCCGCCTTGTGCGCCGGTTTCCACCAGTTGCCGCGGGGTGAATCCATACCGGTATGGGTCTCGGTGTGCATGGAGGCCTCAGGGAAGGGTGGCGGGAGGCAGCGTCAGGATTTCCCACATGCCCCAGCCGGTGTAGAGCACCACCATGACCAGGATGCCGACGCCAAGCAGGAGGAAGATGTTGTCGAACAGGCGCTGCCCGAGCGGCGGCTCCTCGGAGACCGCCACCGGGTGGTCGGGGGCTTCGGGCATGGACGCAGCTCCGCGCGAGGGAAGGGACGGTAGATGGCTTTGCGTTGATTTGATCATGATGAGGTGATATTATGAATTTCGCAAGCCCCCACCTCCCCCTTCGAGCTTCCCCGGCCCGATGAACCCATTTGCCCGCACCATCGAACGGTCCGCCCGGCGGGTGCTGCGCCAGGCCGATGCCGCGCTCAACCGGCTGTACGGCTGGCGGCTCAACCCGCTCTATCAGAGCGGTACGATCGTCATCCTCCTCTTGCTGGTCCTGCTGGCCACGGGGCTCTGGTTGCTCTTGTTCTACCGGATCGGCGCCCCGTGGGACTCGGTGGCCCGGCTCACCGCCAACCGGTGGACCGGCAACTGGGTGCGAGGGCTGCACCGGTACAGCTCGGACGCGGCAGTGGTTGCCGCGGTGGTCCACGCCGTTCGAATGGTGGCGCAGGGACGGAGCTGGGGGCCGCGTGTGCTGGCCTGGGTCTCAGGTGTGGCCCTCCTCGGACTGCTCTTCGTCTGCGGGGTGACCGGATTCGTGATGGTGTGGGATGGATTCGGAGCCGAGCTTGCGCTGGAAGGCGCACGGATCGTGGATGCGCTGCCGATCCTCTCCGAGCCGATCAGTCGCGCCTTCGTCGGGGAACGCCCGATCCAGGGTGTCTTCTTCTTCCTCAACCTCTTCCTCCACATCGCCATCCCGCTCGCGATGGGGCTCGGCCTCTGGCTGCATGTCTCACGGCTGGCGCGGCCGGTGCTGCTCCCGCCGCGGGCACTCGCCCGTGGGCTGGTGCTGCTGCTGCTGGCCGTCGCCCTGATCTGGCCGCTGGCCATGGCGCCGGAAGCGAGTCCCTTCAGTCGACCAGAGTTCGTCGCGGTCGACTGGTTCTACGGTTTCTGGCTGCCGCTCACTCGCCCGCTGCCGGGAGCGGCGGTCTGGGCCCTCGGCATCCTGGTTATGGCGACTCTAGTCATCTTCCCCCGCTGGGCCCGTCGCCATGGTGCCGAGCGGCCACCGGCATCCGCCGTGGACGCCGCGCTCTGCACCGGTTGCCGGCAGTGCGGGCTCGACTGCCCCTTCGACGCCATCACGATGCTGCCGCGCACCGATGGCCGGGCCGACGTGGTCGCCGATGTGGATCCGGCGCTGTGTGTGAGTTGCGGGATCTGCGCCGGCTCCTGCGCGCCGATGGGTGTCGGTCCTCCGGGACGGACCGGCCGGGACCAGCTGGAAACCGTCCGCCGGTTCATGGCCGATCCGGCCCGCCGCACGGGCCAGGTGGTGGTGATCACCTGTGGCCATGGAGCGGGCGCGCTCACTGCGGATCTCGAGGCGGCGGGGGGCGCGGTCTACGCGGTCGATTGCGCCGGCAACCTCCACACCTCGGTGATCGAGTACGCGATCCGGGCCGGCGCCGCCGGCGTCCTGATCCTCGCCTGTCCCCCGAGGGACTGCAAGAATCGGGAGGGCCCGCTCTGGCTGGAACAGCGGATCTATCACGAGCGCGAAGCCGAACTGCAGGCGCGGGTGGATCGCGACCGGGTCGCCGTGGTGTATGCCGCCGCGGGAGACCGCGCCGTTGCTCTCGGTGCCCTGCACCAATTCCATGTGGCGCTTGCCCGGCTGGTGCCGGCAACGGCGGAGGCGGGCATTCAGGTCGACGTGGTCTGCGAGCCGGCCGATGAGGAGCAGGTAACGCGATGACCACACCGCTTCGCCGAGGGCTCGGCGTCATCGTCGCCTTCGCGGCCGTATTCGGGATCGCATGGCTGTCCCATGCGCCGTATCACATACGGCCGAGCGAGGCGGCGCTCATCCGGCTTGCCTGGAGCGCGCGACCGGAGCGCATCGAATCCTGTCGCGAGCCGAGCGAGGCAGAACTGGCCCAGCTCCCGGCGCATATGCGGCAGAAGGTGGTGTGCGAAGGCACCAGTGCGCGCTACCGGCTGCGGGTGTCGCGGGATGGCGCCCTGGTGCTGGATGAGGTCGTCCGCGGGTCGGGGTTGCGGCACGACCGGCCGCTCTATCTGTTGCGCGACCTTCCCACTGCGCCTGGGCAACACGAGATCGCGGTCCGCTTCGAGCGCATTGACAGCCTGATACCCGTCGCCCCGGCCGCACCGGACAGCGATGAGCCTGCAGACGATTCACTCATCGCGGGATTGCCGGGCCGGGGTCGGCGCGAGGCGGATGAACGGGAGCACCGCCGGCTCGAGGCGGTGCCCGCCACTCTCCTGTTCGAAGAGACCGTCGTCCTCGATCCGCGGCAGGTCCTGCTCGTCACCTATGATGTGGAAGGCCGGAGGCTGGCGAGTGTTTCCGGCAAGGCGCCACGATGATCAGGGTCATCCGGCGCCTTCCAGGTTCTACAGGGCCTGCTGAAACAGCAGCATCGCCACGGTCGTGAGCCCGGCCAGTACCGCGATCGAGCGGCGTTCGGCGGCATCGTAGGCTTCCGGCAGCAGCTCGATCAGCACCATGTAGACCATCGCCCCGGCGGCGAAGCCCAGACCGTAGGGCAGGGCTGCCCGTACCCGGTCGACGAGCAGAAACGCCGGCACGGCCATCAGCGGCTGCGGCAGCGAGGAGAAGACGCTCCACAGCGCGCAGGCCAGGATGGACACGCCCCGCGGGCGCATCACCGCCGAGATGGCGAGTCCCTCGGGAATGTTGTGGATGGCCAGTGCCACGGTGATGGCGATCGCCAGCGACGCCCCGCCGCCAAACGACACCCCCACGGCGATGCCTTCCGCGAACGAGTGCACCGTCATCACGATCACGATGAGCAGCATCCGCCGCGCATCCGCGCCGGTGAGCGAGGCAAACGCGATCTCGTGGTCGCCCAGCAGCCGTTGGGTGATCAGGATGAACCCGACCCCGGCCGCAGCACCCAAGAAGGTGGGCGCGGGGCCGTGGCGGACGCCCTCCGACAGCAGTCCGAGACTGGCGCCGAGCATCAGCCCCGCCGCGATCGCGTTGGCGTGCGCGGCGGCCCGCGGCGACAGGGACTTGATGAAGGCGAAGGGAATCGCACCCAGGCCCGTCGCCAGCGCGGTGATGAGGGCACAGAGGAAGACGGCCCAGACGGCCGGCAATCCGAACATCTGGGTCACGGCGCGACGCCCATCAGGGCCACCATGCCGGCGGCGAGGCTCACGACGACGGCGATTCCGGTCCGTCCCGCCTGCTGATAGCTCTGCGGCAGGAGTTCGGCGATGATAAGATAGAGGAGCGCGCCGAAGGAGGCGCCGATGAGCCAGGGGAGGAGTGGCGGCATGGCGCGGGCGAGGAGCAGCGAGGCAATGGCGAACAGCGGTTGGCTGCACCGGGCGATGACGGCGATGCCGGCAGCCGATGACGCGCGGCGTCCGCTCCCCGTGAGGCGAGCTCCGAGCACCGCGCCCTCGGACACATTGTGGAGGGCGAAGGTCAGCAGCAGGAATTCGGCGACGGCGACACCGACCGCGCCAGCGGCGCCGATCGCGACGCCTTCGGCGGCGGAGTGCAGCGCACTCGCCAGCACCGCCCCGACGTTCGTGGCGGGCGGGGTGGAGACCCGGCCACCCGGCATTGCGGGGTGCGATTCGTGATCGGACCGTGGTACTCCGTCGGCGGCCCGCATCAGGACCAGGCCCAGGGCGGCACCGACCAGCGTCGCGGTGGGCGCCATCGCCTCGCCTGCGGTGAGCAGCACATAGCCCGCGCCGAGCATCAATCCGGCAGCGGCGGCGGAGGACCAGCCGATACCGCGCGTGGCGATCCACGGATGCACGCCCAACGCGGCGCCGAGTCCCGTCGCCAGCGCTGCCACCACGCTCCAGAGGAGCAGGGTACCGGCCTCCATCGTGTTCCTCTCAGGTAACGCGGAACTGCATCCTAGTCGGGGCGGATGAACGATGGGTGAATCGGGGGTGAGCCTTCCGCCTTCACCCCGATCCGCCCTCGCGCATTCCGCCCCGCCCCTGCATAATTTCTAACCACTCCCTGGACCGTGCCCCACCCGAACCCATGAAGCCCATGCGTATCCTTCGTGCTGCCCTGCTCACCCTGCTGCTCACCGCCCCGGCGTCCCTCCGGGCCCAGAATCTTCTCGAGGGCGAGTATCCCGGCCTCGAAACCGGGAAGATGTGGACCTTCGACGTCCCGCCCCGGGAGTACTGGGCCAAGCGCTACAACTTCACCCCATCGGATGGCTGGATGGAGCATGTGCGGCTCTCCGCGTTGCGGTATGGCAACGGCTGCACCGCGTCGTTCGTGTCAGGTGACGGGCTGGTGATGACCAATCACCACTGCGCCCGCGCCTGCATCGAGTCGTCGACGAAAGAGGGTGAAGACTTCCTCACCGATGGCTTCTACGCCGCCAGGCGCGAGGACGAGCGCGTCTGCACCGGTCTCTTCCTCGACCAGCTGCAGCAGATCAGCGACGTCACCGACCGGGTGAGCCGGTCCGCCGCCCCCACGGCCGACGCCAAGACGGCATCCACCCAGCGCGCCAAGGTGATCAAGACGATCGAGGAGGAGTGCGGCAAGTCCGAGCCCGACGCCGCCTGCCAGGTGGTGACGATGTACCGTGGCGGGCAGTACAAGCTGTACCGCTTCCACCGGTTCAAGGACATCCGGCTGGTGTTCGCGCCGGAGGACCAGATCGCGTTCTTCGGGGGCGATCCCGACAACTTCACCTATCCCCGCTGGAATCTTGACATGAGCTTCGTGCGGGCGTACGTGGACGGGAAGCCGGCCCCGACGCCGCATCACTTCACCTGGAGCCGCAGCGGCAGCACCGAAGGCGACCTGACGTTTGTCATCGGAAACCCCGGTTCCACCGGGCGGCTCAACACCGTGGCCCAGCTCGAATTCCTGCGTGACGTGCAGTACCCGGCGCAGCTCGATGCGCTGCACCGGCAGATCGAGACCTACTTCGCCCTGTCGAGCCAGGATAGCGTACGCGGGAAGGCGCTGCGCAACCAGATCTTCGGTTCGCAGAATACCCAGAAGGCGATTCTCGGCTACCAGTCCGGTCTGCTCGATCCGAAGCTCATGGCCCGGAAGCGGGAGTGGGAGCGCGGTTTCCGCGCCCGGGTGGAGGGAGACGCGGGCCTGAAGCGGCAGTATGGAAAGGCGTGGCCGACGATCGCGGCGGTGAGTCTGCGGCGCAGCCAGATCGATGTGCGCCGCCGGTACTACTCCTCCGGCGCCTACGGCTCCCGGCTCCTCAGCCTGGCGATGGGGTCCATCCGCTATCCGGTGGAAGCGGCCAAGCCGGATTCCGCGCGGCTGGCGCCGTATCAGGAAGCGAACAAGGCGAACATCGAGCGGGCACTGTTCAGTGACCAGCCGATTGACCAGGTGCAGGAGAAGGCGCTGCTGGCGGCCTACTTCACGGCGATGCAGCGCGAGCTGCCCGCCACCGATCCGGTGCTGCGTCAGGCGCTCAAGGGCCGGACGCCGGAGGCCACCGCCGCCGCGATGGTCGATGCCGTAACGGTCACTACGTCCGCGGCCCGCAAGGCGCTCACCGACGGCGGGGCCGCTGCCGCCGCCGCATCACAGGATCCGTTCGTCCAGCTGGCCCGGGTGATCGATCCGCTCGACCGGGCGATGATCCGCGAAGTCACCGAGCTCAACGACCGTGAGGCGCAGGCCAACGAGCAGGTCGCCCGCGCGCTGCTGGCGGTTTTCGGGAATCAGGTGGCGCCGGATGCCACCTTCAGCCTCCGCATCTCCGATGGCGAGGTCCGCCGCTATCCGATGAACGGCACCGTCGCGGCGCCGTATACGACCTTCAATGGCCTCTACGAGCGTTCCTCCGTCTTTGGCGGGCAGCCGCCCTTCGACCTTCCCGCCCGCTGGAAGGAGCGCCGCGATTCGCTCACCCACGACACGCCGTTCAACGTGGCCTCGACCAACGACATCATCGGCGGCAACTCCGGCAGCCCGGTGATCAACCGGGACGCCGAGGTGGTCGGGCTGATCTTCGATGGCAACATCGAGATGCTGCCCAATCGGTTCCTGTTCACCGAGCGGGTGGCGCGCTCGGTCTGGGTGGATTCCCGGGCGATCGTCCATGCGCTCCGCCGGGTATACGATGCCCACCCGCTCGCCGATGAGCTGGAAGCAAGGGACGGCGCCCGCCCGGCGATGTGACGCCGCCGCTGCCTGCGACGCGACCCCTGCCGTCACGGGCCGGGTCGCAGGCGGAGCAGTCCTGCAGTGTGCGTTGGCTGGCAAAAATGCCGCCCCGGCCGAGGCGGGCCGGGGCGGCGAGCGGTGCAGGTCGGGCTTCAGCCCTTGATGAGAATCTTGTTCATGACGGTGGTCTCTGCCTTGGGCAGACGGACTGTCAGGATTCCCTCATTGTAGTCAGCCTCGACCTTCTTGGCCTCGACCGCCTTAGGCAGGCGGATGCTGCGGATGAACTTCCCGGTCTCTCTCTCCTCCCAGAGAATGTTCTCGTTCGCCTCGTGAACGTTGCGCTCACGATGGCCGGTCAGTGTCAGGATGTCTCCCTCGAGGTGTGCGTCCAGATTCTCCCGCGGAACACCCGGGACTTCCGCGCGGATGACGAACTCCTTCTCGGTCTCGGCAAAGTCGAGCGCCGGCATCCATGTGGTCTCCATGGCCTTCTTCATCGGCTCAAAGTTGAAGACCGGGAATGCGGCCGGGGCATTGAAAAACCGGCCGAGCACATCGTCGATATCGCGGGCGAGCGTCGGAACGCCAGTCTGCGTCTTGGTGAGTCTCATACGGCCCTCCTTGGTAAACCTTCCCTGCTGCCCTATTTCACCGCCTGCACCACAACCTAACATTCGCCCTCTGAAGCGCCATTGAACGACGCGGGAAGCTTCCATCATTAAGTGTGGTCGCGCCGTTTCATGAGTCTGTCATGCGGCAACCGCCACACACCGATTCAGTCGTCATGTCTCGTTCCAGGCAATTGCGCCGCCCTGCGCAGCTAAGTCCTGCGCCCGGCGCACTCTCCGAGCACGTGCGGCGCACGCACGTGAGTTGCAGACGGAGGAGGGCAGGTTTCCACCCTTCTTCGAGGAACATGTATGCGGTCGACCTTCACGCGCTTCCCCCTGCTGGCCCTCGCGGCCACCGCCACCCTGGCCGCCTGCGGCACCAGCCCCACCGGCGAGAACGCCTCGGCGGTAGCCCGTTCCCCCGATAGCGCCACTCCCTGGAGCGTCCCGATGACGACTGGAGCGGCGACCGCCGAACTCGTTGCGCCGGCCGCGCTTCGCAATCTCAAGTGCGACGGCACCGCCGGTGGCCGGCGCTATTCCTACTACACCGTCACGGCGCAGCTGACGGCAACGGGTACTCCGACAAGCGTGCTCTCCTATCCCACCTACTATCCGGCCACGCCGGGCTCTTACCGGAAGACCGGTGTCGTGGTCACCAGCTACCCCGGTTTCCCGGGCTACAAGGTCTGGAATGTCACCGGGCACGCCAACGGCGTCGGCACCCCCGGCAATATCTACTACCTGCTGATGCCTCCATCCCTCCCCGGCCCGGGCGGGATGTTTCCCGCCGAGCTGCACATTCTGTTCGCGGGCGGGACGCAGGGATGGTGGCAGGTCATCTCGACCTGCGTGGTGTCGTAAGGCCAAGCCGGGATAGGGGTCGGCGGACCAGCCCAATTCCCCAGCGACAGGCGCGGCCCCGTCTTCGACGTGGCCGCGCTGTTTTCTGGACCCGCATCAACGTGCCGGCCACACCCGGCAAGGACGATGTCCCCCCGTACAGCACGGCCGGTACCCGATGTAATCCGACCTTCATGAGTTCTTGTCTCCTCCTGTGCGAAGTTGAAGTCGTGGTAATGGCCTCGGGACCCGACCCAATCAGCCCAGTCGGCTCCGACGGCACTTTCCTGCCGCGAATTACTCCCCGCCCAGGTCGAGGACCCCATGCATGAAGTGCTGTTTGCCGCCATGCGCCAGAGCATCATCGACGGCGACCCGGAGCAGGTCGAGCACCTCGCGCATGAAGCGCTGGCGCTGGGCATCGATCCGCTCGAGGCGATCAATCGTGGCTTCGTCGAGGGGGTGAACTACGTCGGTGAGCAGTTCGGGCTGGGTGAGATGTTTCTCCCCGATCTGGTGATGGGCGGCGAAGCGATGAAGGCGGCGGTGGCGATCCTCGAGCCGGAAATGCAGCGCCGCGGTTCGCAGCGCGACAGCCTCGGCACCGTGGTGCTCGGCACGGTGAAGGGGGACATCCACGAGATCGGCAAGACGCTGGTGATGACGATGCTCTCCGCCAGCGGTTTCCAGGTTCACGACCTCGGCGTCGACGTCCCCGTCGAGCGTTTCGTCGCGAAGGTACGGGAGGTGCGCGCCGATATCGTGGGTCTCTCGGCGCTGCTGACCACCACGATGCCCGGGCAGCGGCAGGTGGTGGAGGCTCTGACCCGGGAAGGACTCCGAACAGAGGTGAAGGTGATGGTCGGCGGTGCGCCGGTGAGTCATGCCTGGGCCAGGGAAATCGGGGCGGATGGTTATGGCGAGGATGCCATGGCGGCGGTCGCGCTGGCCAAGCGGCTGGTCGGGCGCGGAGCGCCGGCGACGTGAGAGCCCGGCTCCAGCTCCTCGATCCGGCGCTGCTCGACCGAATTCTCGGTGAGGCCTTCGCGCTCCTGATGGAGCCCGGCGTCCGGGTGCAGGCCGCTGTGGCGCAGGAGCTCCTCGCCGCACACGGTGCCACAGTCGCCGAAGGGGTGGCCCGCATTCCCGAACCGGTGATTCGCGCGGCGCTTGCCACGGTGCCGCGGGAGTTTGCGCTTTACGACCGCGACGGGAACAGGGCCGTCGAGTATGGCGGGGAAGCGGTGCAGTTCGACCCGGGCAGTTCCTGCGTCCATGTACTCGATCCCGACACCCTCCAGCACCGCGAGTCCCAGGCCGCGGACCTGGTCCGGCTGATCCAGGTGACCGAGCTGTTGCCGGCGTACGCGGCGCAGTCGACCGCCGTGGTCTGTGCGGACGTGCCGAGCGAGATCGGCGACCTGTATCGACTGTTCCTGGTCCTCTGGTATTCCGGCAAGCCGGTCGTCACCGGAGCCTTCACCGCGACCACGGCCCAGCGCATGATCGACCTGCTCGCCGCTGATGCCGGGGGACTGGAGGCGCTGCAGGCACGGCCGCGGGCGATCTTTGATGTGTGTCCCTCTCCGCCACTGCACTGGTCGGACTTTGCCGGGGAGAATCTGGTGCAGCTCGCGCGCGCCGACGTGCCGGCGGAGATCATCTCGGTGCCGCTCGCGGGGGCCACCGCACCTGTCACGCTGGCCGGCGCGGTGGTGCAGCATGCCGCCGAGTGCCTCACCGGGATTGTGATTCATCAGCTTGCCCGTCCCGGTGCGCGGGTGGTGTGGGGTGGCGCCCCCGCGATCTTCGACATGCGCTCTGGCAACGCCCCGATGGGCGCCATTGAAACGGCGATGCTCGATGCCGCCTGCTCCCAGGTGGGCAAGTCGCTCGGCCTCCCCACCCACGGCTATCTCTGCGGCAGCGACGCGAAGGTGGTGGACGCGCAGGCCGGGCTCGAGACCGGCATGGCCGCGCTGATCGGCGTGCTCGCCGGGATCAACATGATCTCCGGCGCAGGAATGCTGGATTTCCTCGCCTGCCAGAGTGTCGAGAAGCTGGTGATCGACGCCGAAGCGATCGGCATGGCGCAGCGGCTGGGGCGGGGGATTGAGCCGCGCGGCACCTCACTCGCGCTGGAGATGTTCGCCAAGGTCGGCTTCACGGGCGAGTTCCTGAAGCTCAGGGAGACCCGGGGCCTGTTCCGCGAGGAACAGTTTCTGCCGTCGCCGGTGATCGATCGTCTTTCATTCCGCGCCTGGGAGGAAGCCGGAGCGTCCGACAGCTTCACGCGGGCGCGGGCACGGGTAACCTCGCTGCTGGGGCAGTATCGTCGCCCCGAATTGGGAATGGCCCGTGAAGCGGCGCTCCGCGCCATCATGGAACGAGAAGCGATGGCAGTCGGTCTCACCGCTCTGCCGGGCATCTGAGATGACCACGGCGTTGGAGGCCCCGGACTGGCTCTCCCGGCTCGACGTGGACGCCGTGCTTCGCGGTCAGGGAGCCGATCCTGTCAGGATCCGTGGGCGGAGCCTGCGGCTGGTGGCGCTGGCGGAGCGCGCCCTGCTGGAAGGTCTGCCGCTACTTGTCCCGGCTATCGTCAGTCGGCAATACGCGGTGCTGAGCCGGAATCACACCGGCCTCCGGTTCCGCGGCGGCAGTGGACTGTGCAGTCGGCTGATCGCGACCGAGTGCGCTCCGGCGGAGGAACTCATCGTCATGGCCGTAACCATCGGAGCTGAGCTTGAGACCGCAACGGCGCGGGCGATGGCTGGCGAGCTCGGCTTCGGCCTTGCGCTCGACGGTCTGGGCACGGCGGCGGTCGAGGCGCTGGCGAGCGCTGAGGCCGAGCGTATCACGGCGATGGCCGCGGCGATGGGCTCATGTGCCGGCCCGCCACTCAGCCCCGGCATGGAAGGGTGGCCGCTCCAGCCGGGGCAGCGGGACCTCTTTCGCCTGCTGGGTCTCGAGAATCACGCGATACGGCTTCACGAGAGCGGGATGATGGCCCCGGTGAAGTCGCTCACGCTCGTCATGGGACTGGGACCGGCGATGCGCTCCGGGGCTTCGCACTGTGAGTTCTGTTCCAGCCGCGACCGTTGCCGCCATCGGCGGGTGAGCTAGATGGCGGCGGGTCATCACAAGCTTCACTTCCAGCCGAGCGGGCTCCGGATCACGGTGCCGCCGGGAACGACGCTGCTCGCGGCCGGGCAACTTGCGGGGGTCGACATCATGGCGACCTGTGGCGGGATCGGCAGCTGCGGCAGCTGTCGGGTGCGACTGCTGAGCGGCACGCTCTCTGAACCGGACGCTGCAGAACAGGCGGAGCTTGGGCCCGACGACATCGCCGCGGGGTATCGCCTCGCCTGTCAGACCCGGCCTCGCTCCGACGCCCGGCTCGAGGTGCCGGCCGACTCGCTCACCGCAGTTCAGCGGCTGCAGCTCGAGGCGGTGGAGACTGCGGTCGAACTGGACCCGCGCGTGGTGGCGCGGGATCTGGTGCTCGATCCACCAACACTCATGGATGTGCGCTCCGACGCCAGCCGGGTGCGGCAGGCGTTGCGAGGCGGCACCGGCGGTCCGGTCTCCTTCAGCCCGGCGGTGCTGGCCGAGCTGCCCGGAGTGCTGCGGTCCGAGGAGTGGGAGGTACGGGTCGCGCTTCGTGGGGCAGCACACCGTCGGCGCGTCGTGGCGGTTCTGCCGCGTGGCACCCGGCTGCTTGGCATTGCCGCTGATATCGGCACGACCAAGGTGGCGATGTATCTCATGGACCTCGCCAGCGGTGAGACGCTCGGCGCACTCGGGGCGCTCAATCCCCAGATCGCCTGTGGCGAGGACGTCATCAGCCGGCTCGCGTGGGCCGACCAGAACGAACATGGGGCGCGCCTGCTGCAACAGCGGATCGTCGCCTGCCTGAGTGAGGGGACCGCGGAGCTCTGCGCACGAACGGGCGTCCGTCCGAATCAGATCGTGGACGCGGTCGTGGTCGGCAACACCGCCATGCACCACCTGTTCGCCGGGCTCCCCACTCGCCAGTTAGGCGTCTCGCCCTACCTCGCGGCGGTCACCGATTCTCTCGCGATCTCCACCCGCGATCTCGGTCTCCCGTTCGCATCGGGCGCCGAGGTCCATCTGCCGCCCAACATCGCCGGTTTCGTGGGCGCGGATCATGTCGCGATGCTGCTGGCCGCCGACTTCCATCTGCTGGGTGGAACCGTGCTGGCGCTCGACATCGGCACCAACACCGAGATATCGCTGCTGCACGACGGGCGGCTGGTGAGCTGCTCCTGCCCCTCCGGCCCCGCCTTCGAGGGGGCGCATCTCAGCACCGGCATGCGCGCGGCGCCGGGTGCCATCGAAGCGGTCCGCATCGCCGGTGACCGCATCCTCGTCCGCACCATCGGCGACCGTCCGGCCGTCGGGATCTGCGGCTCCGGCATTCTGGACGCGATCGCCGAGATGCTCTCGGCCGGCATGCTCGACGAGCGGGGAAATCTCCGGAAGGATCACCCGCTGATCCATGAGGGGAGTCTGGTGCTGGCCCCCGCGCCGGCGGATGGCAGCCGCCGCGCCATCACGGTGCGGCGGCGGGACGTGATGGAGATCCAGCTCGCCAAGGCGACGATCCAGAGCGGGATCGAGACGCTGCTGACGCATCTCCAGGTGGCCCCGGGGGAGATCGGGCAGGTGATCATCGCCGGGGCGTTCGGGAGCTATATCGACATCCGGAGCGCGATGCGAATCGGGATGTTCCCCACGCTGCCGCGGGAACGGTTCCGCCAGGTGGGCAACGCGGCAGGGGCGGGAGCTCGGCAGATGCTGCTGTCGCGGGAGCGCCGTCGCATCGCGGAGGCGCTTGCCCTCCGTTCGGAGTACCTCGAACTCAGCACGCAGCCCGGGTACACCCAGCGCTACCTCGAGGCCCTATGGCTCTGAGGACTGGCGGGTTCCCTGCCACGCTCGCTGCGAGCGGCGGTTTCGCCGTCGTCGCGGAGCTGGTGCCTTGGCGGGACAGCGCCGATTCCGATCGGGGCGCGCGGGCGCTCGCCATCGGGGACGCCCTGGCCGGTCACCCGCGCATCACCGCGCTGAGCATCACGGACGGCGCGGGCGGTCACCCGGCCGTTGCGCCGCTGGTGGTCGCGCAGCGATACGCCGATCGGGCCCGGGAGGTGATCGTGCACGTCGCCTGCCGCGACCGAAGCCGCCAGGTGCTGCGGGAACTTGGCCGGACTCTCGTGAGCCAGGGTCTCACGAACGTGCTCGCACTCTCGGGCGACTCTCCCGCCGACGGGGCCGGTGGGATGTCGCGGGCGGGGTTCGATCTCGACTCGACCGGCCTGCTCAGCATGTACGCCGGGCTCGACCCGGCCCGGTCGTTCTTTCTCGGCGCGGTCGTCAACAGCCACAAGCGGCACGAACGGGAGCTGCTGCCGCAGTATCACAAGCTCGAGCTCAAGATCAGGAGCGGCGCGCGGTTCATCGTGAGTCAGCTCGGATACGATGCCCGCAAGAGCGACGAACTGATCCGCTATATGCGGCATCGCGGGCTCACGACCCCGGTGCTGGCCAACGTGTTCATCCTCAGCGAGCCGGTGGCGCGGCGTTTCCACGCGGGGCGCGTGCCGGGCTGCGTGGTGACGGATGACCTCCTGGCGCTGGTGGAGCGGCGGGCGGCCGCACCAGACCGCGGACGGGCGTTCTTCCTGACACTCGCGGCACAACAGGTCGCGATCGCCCGCGGGCTGGGCTACCGCGGCGTGTGGATCAGCGGGCACCGGAATGCCGCGGAAGTGATTCTCGTGCTGGAGATGGCTGACCGATTCGGCAGGGATGACTGGCGCGGATTAGCCGGCGCCATCCGCTTCGGCTGGCCGGACGGCTTCTACTACTTCGAGCTCGATCGGGCCACGGGCCTCAACCAGGACGCGGTGAACCCGGCCTATCTCGCCTCGTGCGCCGCCGAGGCGAGACGGAGCGCCCGGCGCACCGTGTCTTCGGGCTATCGCTGCTCGCGGCTTCTCCACACACTGGTCTTCGCCCCGGAGGCGCCGGGATTCCCGCTGGGTGCGGCGGTGTATCGCGGCGCGGAACGGACGGGGCTCAATCGGCCGCTGCACCTGGTCGAACAGGCGATCAAGGGGCCGTTGTTCGACTGCCGCGACTGCGGCGATTGCTCGCTGGCGGAACTCGCCTATCTCTGCCCTGTGTCACAGTGTCCCAAGGGTCAGCGCAACGGCCCCTGTGGTGGCTCGCGCGATGGCCGGTGCGAGGTGGGCGACCGCGACTGCATCTGGGCACGCGCCTACGAACGGCTCAAGCCCTACGGCGAAGAAGCCGGCATCCTTTCGCGCCCGCCGACGATCACCGACCCGGCGCTGCGGCACACCAGCGCCTGGGCCAACACCTTTCTCCGGCGTGACCATCTGACCCGAGTCGCAGCGCGGGACCGGACGCCATGACCGGATCGCGGTTCAGCATCATCGGCGAAAACATCCACGCCAGCCGCATCGTGAAGCGTGGGGGCAAGCATGTCGTCCCGGGCCCCGACGGCCGGGAGTCGCTCGGCTACCCCGGGCCGGATGGCGCAAGGCGCTTCCTGCCGATTCCCGATGCGGTGAGGCTTTCCAGGGATGGGGAGAAGGGCAGGATCAAACATGTGCAGGCGGCGCTGGTCGCGGGGATGTCGGGCGCCGGATCGGAAGCGAGGGAGGGATGCGGCTACCTGCAGTCGCTCGCCCGCCGGCAGATGGAGGCCGGAGCCGCCTGGCTCGACCTGAATGTGGACGAGATCTCCGCCGATGACGCGGAGCGGCAGGCCGCAATGCGCTGGCTGGTGGGTGTCATCGAGCCCGTCGCCACCGTCCCGCTTTCCATCGACTCGTCGAGCCCGGCGGTGCTGCACGCAGGGGTCGAGGCGGTGCGCGGGAGCGCAGGGCGCCCACTCATCAATTCCGCCTCGCGTGAGCGACCGGAGGTGCTCGACTTCGCCGCCGAGGCTGCGTGTCCGGTTGTGCTGTCTGCGGCGGGGACCGGTGGCCTGCCGAGCGGAGCGGAGGAGCGGGTGACCAACGCTGTATGGATGGTCGAGCGCGCCACGTCGAGGGGCATCGGGTTGAGCCAGCTGTTCATCGATCCGCTGGTGTTGCCCGCCGCGGTACGGGTTGAGGCGACGGCGGAGGTGCTGGCCGCAGTCCGTGAATTGCGGCGTACGCTCGGAGCCGAGATTCACATCACCGGAGGCTTGAGCAACGTCTCCTTCGGCCTGCCGGCACGGCGGATTATCAATGAAGTGTTCCTCGCCCTGTTTATCGAAGTGGGCGGCGACAGCGGAATCGTCGATCCCATGGCGGTCCGCCCGGGGCTCAATCGCGCCTCCCGTGGCCGGCAGCTTGCCACCGAGCTGCTGCTGGGCCGTGATCCCTCAGGCCGGGCTTTTCTCAAGGCCTATCGCGCCGGGGAGCTGGCGGAGGAGTAAGGCCGACGTCGGCCGGTGCCGCGGGGCTGTGTCAACGACCGTGAATGGCCTGGGTTCCTGCCCGAATGACGACTCGTATGCAGGGGGACGCCACTTGCCGACGACTGTTCCGGCCTGCACATTCAGCCCGCCTTTCCCTCCCCGTCCCCTGAGCTTGTCATGAACCCAGCACCCGATCACGGGGTCGCCCGCAGGGCATGGTCGCTGCGGGCCGTCTGGGCGTACGCCGGCCTGTACAGCCTCTGGGCCGGCGCGATGCTCGCCGGCCTCGTCCCCCGCGGCATCGTGAACGACCTGGTCTTCCTGCCCTTGTACTTCGGGGCGGGTCTCGCCGCCTGGCAGGCGGCCCGGGAGCATGCCGCTTCGCCCCGAACCGCCCGCGGCTGGCGCCTGGTGGCCGCGGCCTGGTGCATCTCCGGGGTGGCGGCCATTCTCATGATGCCGCTCTGGCTCTCGCCGATCACCTGGCTGGAGACGGTTTCGCTGGCGCTCTACCAGCTCTACTTCCCGCTGCTGCTGCTCGGCTTCTGGCAGCTCATCGAGATCCCCTCCGCGGCGCTGGCCCGCGTGCGCCTGGCGGTGGAGGGGCTGATCGTCGTGGTGGCGACGGTGATTCTGGCCTGGTACTGGATCTTCCGATTCGATGAGGCAGCGCGGACGCTGCTGCCGTACCTCAAGATTGTCCTGGTGATGTTTCCCGGCGAGCTGGCCGTGGCGCTGGGCGCCGTTGCGATCGTTCATCGGCCGGCCCAGGCTAGCTCCAGCCGGAGCCTGTCGCTCCTGAGCGTCGGCACGCTTGCGGCCGTCGTCGCAGATTTCATCTACGAGTATGACAACCTGATCTGGTCCACCTGGAGTGGCCCCGGGGCCGATCTGCTGCTCGGCGTTGCGGCCGCACTGGTGATGACCGCGGGGCTCTCGTCCCGGCGGGAGGAACGGGAATCACATCCCGCGGTCGCGATCGGCACCGCGCTGGTGCCGTATCTGGCCATCGGCGTGGTGGGAACCCTTGCGATCCTCCAGTGGTGGCGGCCCGACCCGACCCATCCCGCCCTCTCCGGGCTGGTGCTCGGGGGCGCGGCGCTGATGGGCCTGCTGATCGTGCGGCTGGTGGTGGCGCAGCGGGAGTTCGCGGCCGAATCGCGGGCGCGCATGGCGCAGGACGCGCGGTTCCGCGCGCTGGTGCAACGATCCTCCGATGCCATCCTGGTGGTGTGTCGTGCCGGCCGCATCCGTTACGCCAGCCCGCCGTTCGGGGCGATGATCGGCGCGGCTGGCGCGGATTGTTTCGGGCGCCGACTTGCGGAGCTGATCACCTTTGACCCGCCTGACGGAGTGGAAGCATGGCTGGCCCAGCCGGAGACCAGGCCGCTGGTTCAGTGGAGGACGCGCGATGGGCGAATCATCGAGGCGCTGGCCACCGACCACACGACGGACCCGTCCATCGGCGGCGTGGTGATCAATGCGCGGGACGTGAGCGAACGCACCCGGCTTGAAGTTCAGCTGCAGCAGGCCCAGAAGCTGGAAGCCGTCGGGCGGTTCGCGTCGAGCGTGGCGCATGATTTCAACAACGTGCTCACGGTGATCAGCGCCAACCTGCACTTCCTGCTGGGCGGCGCCGCCGGCCAGGGCGGGGACGAGCTGGCCCAGATGGAGACGGCGGCGGCCCGGGGCGCGGCGCTGGCGCGGCAGCTGACGGCGCTGGGCCGCCCGGTGCCCGCCAAGGCCCCCACGGTGGAGCTGGTTGGCGCGGTTCGCGCCATCGAGCGCACGCTGAAGATCCTGCTGCCCTCTTCGATTCAAACCACGGTGACGGTCCCCTCGACCACCCTTGTCGTTGCCCTGGACGAGGTGCAGGTTGAGCAGATCCTGCTCAATCTGGCGCTCAACTCCCGGGACGCGATGCCCGAGGGGGGCAGACTCCACGTTCGGCTGGACCTCGCCGACCCGGCTCCGGAGGTCGCTGCCGGCAACGAGGTGCCGTGGGCCAGGCTATCGGTCCGCGACACGGGGTGTGGCATGTCCCCGGAAGTCATGGCGCAGGCGCTCGAGCCGTTCTTCACCACCAAGGGTCACTCGCGGGGGACGGGGCTGGGATTATCCTCGGTCCAGACGATCGTGACGGAGGCCGGTGGCCGGCTGGAGCTCTACTCCGGACCTGACACGGGGACCATGGTGACCATCTGGCTTCCCATCACACCAGTGCCTGCCCCTGCAACCGGCGCACGGGCGAGACCGCCGATTCCGAAGGGGGAGGGCCGCCTGCTGCTCGTGGACGACGAGCCGGCGGTGCGCCGCATCGTGGCGCGCTATCTCACCGGTGCAGGCTATCAGGTGGTGGAACGGGAGGATGGGCGGGCAGCGCTCGAGTTCCTCGAGGCACATGCCGGCACGGTGAATCTGGTACTCACCGATCTGGTCATGCCGCGGATGAGCGGTCAGGAGCTGGCCTCCCGAATCACCGACCGGTGGCCGTCCCTTCCGCTGCTGTTCATGTCGGGCACACCGGGCGTCATCGCTGGTCGGAGCGAAGTCTGGGCGTCCACCCCGGTCATCGCCAAGCCATTGGAGCTCACTGAGGTGGCCACGCGGGTAGCCGAGGCGCTGGGGACGGAACTGGTGTGAGGCGGGCCGGTAGCGCAGATCCAGCCCTTCGTCGAGTGAGTGCGCGGCCTTCCCCCTTCGACCCGGAGCCCCAAGGCAATGTTTGGTGCAGGAGTGCGAGCCGTACCCTTCACGTTGCAGGTGGTCGAGTTGATCCGCGACGCCGCTCACCCCGGGCGGGGGCTGCGTTCAGTTGTATGCAGACGGTCCAGTCATCCCAGGTGGAGTGCTTATGAAGCTGTTTCACACCGGTCGCCGAGTGTTCCAGCGTCCCATCTTGCTGCTCCTTCTCTCCGGCCCCCTCCTGGGCGCGCTGACGGGCTGTGGTGACGACACCACCGGCCCCTCCGGCGGCCCCAAACCGGGCATCGCGTTCGTGAATCTGAGCATGCCGGCGGACCTTACCCCTGATGGCAGCATCGCGGCCATCCAGGATGGCTCCTCCGGTACTGGCGATCTCTACTTCTATCACACTGCCACCGGCGCGCTGGAATTCAAGACCCGGGTCGGCGATCCGCTGCGCACGTTTGCCAGCGCGATCTCCGCCACCGGCGTGGTCACCGCGCTGCATAACGAGCCGGTCGAGGCCGGCTTCTGGACCGACGCTTCAGAATGGACCGACCTTGCCACGCCGTACCTTGTCGGCTGCGGTTTTGACTATGCCGGCGCCTGGGATGTGAGTGCCAACGGCCGCAGCATCGTGGGTCTGGTCTGGAACGGGTGTGCCGCCGAGGCATTTCGCTGGGATGCGACCGGATCGGGTATCCTGACGCCGCTGCAAGTGCTGGGTGCCAGCTTCCCCGGCAGCTCTTCTCCGCCGTCCAACCGGGCAACGGTCATCTCCGATGACGGCTCGGTGGTGGCGGGCTGGGCCCAGACCGACCTGGTGGACCGCTGGCCCGCCATCTGGAATCCTGATGGCTCCGGATTTCAGCTCCCCGGAGGAACCTTCCCACAGGACGCGCCGGGCGAGGTGCTCTCCATCAGCGCCGATGGCCAGACGGTCGCCGGGGTCTGGAACCAGGAGGGATTCTACTGGACTGCGGGGACAGGGGTGGTGAATCTCGGCCAGCTGCCGGGCGATGGATCGTTCGTCGGCGGCATATATCCCAACGCGGTCGCGGCGGACGGGAAGCTGATCTTCGGCACCTTTGGTTCGCCCTTCTTCACGGTACCCCGGGCCTTTGTCTGGACCTCGGCCGCCGGGATGCAGCAGCTGGACTCGCTGGCGATCAGCCACGGCCTCACCATCCCCGACGGCTACCTCCTCACCAACATCCAGGCCGCGTCTGCGGACGGCTCCGTCGTGCTGGGGACCGCCTACGGCCCGAACTTTTCCCAGGTGACGTTCGTGCTCACCCTCCCCGTCTCGGCCTACGGCCTGTAACCGGCGCCCCCCATGACAATCCTTTCCATGCTGGTGGCCCCGATGACTAGCCGCCTTTTCCGGCCTCTGCTGTGCTCTCTCGCCGTCCTGTCACTCGTGAGCTGTGGCGGTGATGACGGCCTCCAGCCCGGCGAGCCCGCCGAGATCGTCTTGAGTGACAGCGTGTTCACCTTCACCGCGGTGGGGCAGAATCACCTGTTCACCGCCGCGGTGACCGACATCAATGGGCGTGCCGTCAACATGACCCTGTCCTGGTCCACCTCGGATCCGGCGGTGCTGAAGCTGAATGGCGACGGTCTCGCCACGGCGGCGAAGTCGGGAACGGCCACGGTCACGGTCGCAGCCGGCTCGGTCACCGCGGTCGCAACGGTGACGATCAGTCAAGTCGCGGCCCACATCTTTGCGATTCAGGGCAGCGGGCAGGGCGGACAGCCATCACAGGCGCTTCCGTTCCCGATGGTCGTCCAGATCACCGACGCGCTGAATTATCGAGCCCCCGGAGTGCTGGTGACCTTCGTCACCACTGACCCCGGCGCCTCCGTCTCCCCCGATACCGCCACCACCGACTTTTTCGGGCAGGCCGCGACGACGCTTACCCTTGGGCCGGCCCTCGGTCCCTACACCGTCACGGCGACGGTGTCGGGCACGGTACTGACCGCCAATCTCAACGCGCGCGCGCGCATCCCTGGACCCTTCGCCATCGACCTGGTGTACGTGACCAACCAGCCCACCCCGGGCCAGGCCCAGGCATTCGCGCAGGCGCAATCGCGCTGGGAGGGCATCATCACGGGGGACCTGCCCGACGACTACGCCTCGCTGCCGTCCGGCAGCTGCGGCCAGAACAGCCCCGCGATCGACCAGCCGATCGACGATCTGCTGATCTTCGTGTCGCTCGGGCCGATCGATGGACCGGGGGGCATCCTGGGTCAGGCAGGGCCGTGCTTCCTGCATACCGTTGGGTTGCTCCCGGCGATCGGCCAGATGACGTTCGACGTGGCGGACCTCGACGGGATCGAGGCCTCCGGGCTCCTCTCGGACGTGGTGCTCCACGAGATGGGGCATGTGCTGGGCTACGGCACCCTCTGGAGCGACCTCGGTTTCCTGCAGGACCCATCGAGTCTGGGCGGTCTGGATCCCTACTTCAACGGGCCGCTGGCGATTGCGTCCTTTGATTCCCTGGGCGGGTCGGGACATGTGGGCGGCAAAGTGCCGGTAGAGGATCAGGGTGGTCCGGGGACGGCCGACTCCCACTGGCGCGAAGCGACGTTCGATAACGAGATCATGACCGGCTATGTGAACCTGGGGTTCAATCCGCTCAGCGCGGTGTCGATCGCCTCGATGGCGGATATCGGCTATTCCGTCGACTACACCACCGCCGACCCCTATGTGATCGCCTTTCCGTTCCGGGTGAATCGCGCCGGGCCGCAAATCCATCTGCAGAATGACATCGCGGCCGGTCCGATCACCGTCCTCAAGCCGAGGGGGAAGAGCCGCAAGTAACGGCTGCGGTGCGGAGGAATCAGGCGGCTGGATAGTGCCGCGGCGCCATTCGCCCGGGGAACCGGGCGGGATCGTCGGGCGTTCTCCCTGCCGTGACTCCTCCATCATCATGCGGCCTGTGCGGCCGGCCCACCGAACCGGCGCTGCTCGCCGAGGCAGCGCGGTACACCTTCTGGACCCGGCCAGACGGGGCCTGTCCCGCCTGTGTGCAGGCGACCCTGCTCACGACGCTGCTCGAGCGGGGCGAAGAACTCTTTCATGACGCTGTGCAGCGGGCCTGGCCGCTGGATGCCGAGGCCGCCTTTGGCGCCCTGCCGACACCACTCCGACTCCACGCCGATCCCCGCTTCACCGGACGCGGCGTCACCATCGCCATCGCCGATTCCGGGTTCGCGGCACACCCTGATCTGATCCACCCGACGAACCGGGTCCGGGTCTGGGTCGACGCCAGCCGCGCCCCGACAACCATGCGGCTATTCACGGCGGGGGACAATCCGGCCTGGCCCGACTCGAACGCGGCACGCAACCATCAGTGGCATGGCACGATGACCAGCGTGGTCGCTGCGGGGAATGGATTTTCCAGTCACGGACTGTATCGCGGTCTCGCGCCGGATGCCGAGCTGGTCCTGCTGCACCTCACCGATGACGCTGGCCGGATCACTGATCAGAGCATCCTCCGGGCGCTCACCTGGATCGAGGAGCATGCGGAGCGCCACGGCATCCGGGTGCTGAGTCTGTCGGTCGCGGGCGACGCACCGGCGGAATCCATGCTCGGTCCGATCGAGCGGGCGGTGGAGCGGCTGGTTGCGGCCGGGATCACCGTACTCGCGGCGGCGGGGAACGACGGCGAGCGCCACCTGGTCCCGCCGGCGACGGCGCCATCGGTGATCACGGTGGGCGGCCTCGACGATCGCAACACCCTCGATCACCACTCCCGCCAGCTCTGGCACAGCAACTTCGGTGACTCCGCCACCGGGACACCGAAGCCCGAACTGGTGGCACCCAGCCTCTGGGTGGTGGCGCCGGTGCTCCCCGGTTCAGCCGTCGCCCGTGAAGCGGCGACGTTGTTCGCTCAGCGTGGCGTAGAGGATCAGGAAGCGCGGATCAGTGAGCTCAAGCTGGTGACCCCGGACTACCAGCACGTTGACGGGACCAGCTTCGCGGCGCCGATCACCGCAGCGACCGTGGCGGCGATGCTGGAAGCGAACCCGCGCCTCACGCCGCGCCTCATTCGTGAACTGCTGATCCGGTCGGCTCACCCGGTCTCGGGAGCGCCGCCCGAACGGCAGGGCGCCGGCGCGCTCGACGCCGGGCGGGCGGTCGCCCTGGCGGTGCTGGAGCGGCACAGCTCGGACGGGCCGAGTCCGATCACGCCATTGGTCACTGCGGCCGGCGCGGTGTTTCGGCTGCACGATGACGCCGCCGCCGAGGTCGCGGTGTTCGGCTCGTGGGACGACTGGCGACAGGCCACGCCCTGCCATCGGCTTGAACCGGGGCTGTGGAGCACCGAACCGATTCCACTCCGGCCCGGCGAACACCAGTACAAGCTCAGGATTGATGACCGCCTCTGGCTGACCGACCCGACCAACCCGTGGCGAGTGCCCGATGGGCTGGGTGGGATCAACTCACGACTCCGCTGGCTGGCCTGAATTCCTGATCCTTTGACCAGCCGCCTCACTCGCGCGCGCGAGCGGGCTCAGATCCCTGGGTCCCGAATGTCGATGTCCCGATTCCTTTCCCTCCGCTGCCTGCATTCCTCCACCGTCCCGTTCATCCGTCTCAAAACGATTGAGCATGCATTGAATTGATAGGCAAGGTGGCGGTACGCCGATTTGCATCGTGCTCGCAAGTGCATGGTGCATCAGGGAATTCACCGCGCGGCTGGTCGAGTAGCGCAGGGCCCGGCCCATGCCTTCCTCCGGGGGAGTGACGCGCGAAGTTCGCGCTGCTCAGCACTCCATCGACCCCCGGAGGATTCCATGCCCGTCGCTCACCGCGCCCTGGATTGGCGCCCCGTCTCCGTGCTCCTGGCGCTGCTCGGTGCCGCATCAGCCTCGGCACAGTCAGCACCGGTCGGCCCGCTGCTCGAGGTACACGCCTGGGGCGGGTACTCGGGATTCTCCGGCTCGCCGCAATCTCCCACCAGCAACAAGTCGGGAGGGACCGGGCTTCGGATGGCGGAGGTCGCGGTGTGGCCGACCACGTCACTCCGCCTGTTCGGGCGGTACGACAACAGCCTCAGTCTGGACAACCTCACCCTGCTCCGGGCCGGGACACGGGTGCCGACCTGGTCGGGCGGTGGACTGATCAACTGGAATGAGCACTTCACCACCGTCGTCTATGGCGGCAGGCGTACGCTCCCGGGGCGCATTCGCGAAACGATTGTGGGACTTGAGCAGGTGGCCTTCCTGTACAACGGGGCCGCGCTCAAGGCGGGCGCCGACGTGGGGCGGCGGCAGGACAAGATCACGGAGTGGGTCGGCCACGTGGCGGTGAATGCGCCGCTGGGCGACCGGATCCGGGTGGAGCCGGTCATCTTCTACTCGCGGAGCGGATTGCCCGGTGAGTCGCAGTGGCGCGCACTGCTCTCCGCCGAACAGCAGATTGGCCGGGGCTCTTCGCTCGGACTGGGCGTGGCCAGTGGCCGGATCAGCGGAACCCAGGGTGGTTTGGATGGAACGGTCTGGGACAGCTACGCGAGGGTCTCCGCCGGCATCGGGGGCGTGAGCCGGGCGCATCTGATGGTGCGGCACGAGCGGGCGCCCAGCGTCGGTCCGCTCACCTCGATGTCGCTGGGGTTGTCGCTCGTGGTGCGCCGGCCATGATCCCCCGTCACGCTCCGGCGGCTCGCCCGACGCTCTATGCGGTGATCTTCGCCGCCTGGGCGGCATCCCTCCTCTGGTTCCATCCGCGGCTGATCGCCCTGCTCGGCCTCGCCGATGGCTGGTTCACGACGGGGGCGCTGCTCTTTTTCATCGCCTTTACCGAGCTGGCGTGGCTCTACGGCATCTACAACGTCGGGGTGGTGGTGTTCGCCCTGGTGCATCAGCGCCGCCGCCGCACCCATGGCGTCATCCTGCCGCCCGCGCTCGCGGCCGACCCACCGGCCGTCGCGATGCTCTACCTGACCTGCAACGACTTCGTGGAGCAGAGCGCCGACTCCTGCCTGGCGCAGGACTACCCGCACTGGACGCTGTACATCCTGGATGACAGCTCGGACGCCGCCTGCCGCGAACGGGTGGACGCCTTTGCCGCGCGCAACGCCGAGCAGGTGCGTGTGGTCCGGCGGCCGGACCGGGCCGGCTTCAAGGCGGGCAACACCAATCATGGGCTGCGCACCGCCGCGGTCGCCGAACCGGTCTTTGCCCTGGTGGATGCGGACGAAGTCCTGCCGCGTGATTTCCTCCGGCGCGCCGTGCCGATGCTGCTGGCCGACGAGCGCTGCGGTTTCGTGCAGGCGAGTCACCGCTCCAACCCGGCCGGACGGGGCGCGCTGCAGTCGGCGGTGGGCGTCGGCATCGACATCCACTGGCGCTGGTATCACCCGCTCCGCAACCGGTATGGCTTCGTGATGCTGCTCGGCCATGGGGCCGTGATCCGGCGTCAGGTGTGGGAGGAGATTGGCGGCTTCCCCGAGATCGTCTCGGAGGACCTGGCCTTCTCGCTCCGCGCCCGGCAGCATGGCTGGCATGGGGTCTTTGCCGAGGACGTGATCTGCTACGAGGAATTTCCCGAGACGATCCGCGCCTTCCGGGTGCGGCACATGAAGTGGACCCGGGGCACCTGCGAGTTCTTCGCCCGGGAGATGTGGCCCGCCCTCTGGTCCCGGCGCGTGCCGCTGGTCGAAAAGCTCGATGTGCTCTTCCCGGCGCTGAGTCTGCCACTCTCGCTGGTGTATTTCCTCTTCGTGATCGACGCGAACCTGATTTTCGGCTTTCTCTTCACCACGCCGCATCCGCTGACGGTGGAATTCGGTGGCTCGTCCTGGGTCCTGCCCACCCGCGCGCTCGACGCTCGTTTCGCCGTCGTGCAGGGCTGGGACTTCTTCCTGATCACGCTGATGACCTTCCTGGCTCCGATTCTCTGTTTCGTCATCGAGCTGGCGGCCAAGCCGCGGCAGTTGTTCCGCTTCCTCTGCCAGAGCACCGTGATGTATGCCGCACTGGGGCCGATGTCATCGCTCGGCGTGCTGGGGTACCTGCTCACCGGCAAGGCGACTTTTCTCGTCACCGGCGATCGGGGAACGAATCCGGTGAGCGGCGCCACCGGACCGCGCCGGTCGCTATGGGGCCGGCTGTCGGCATCGCTCCGGAGCGCGGTGGCCGGCAGTCATCCGGATCACCCGCTGGTGCAGGGATTCGAGATCACCTGCGGCGTGGTCTTCGGCGTGGCCTGCCTGCAACTGGTGCAGTTGTCCTTCCTCGGGCTGGCCGTCGCCTTTGTGATGCTGCCGGTCCTGCATCATGTGCCGTGGGAGCATCCGGTCGTGCAGCGGATGGTCTACCTGCCCTTCATGCTGATTCTCGCGGGACTCGCCATCGGCGGGCTCGGGCTGTTCGGGATGGCGCCCGCGTTCTTCGGGTATGGTTTCCACTTCTGAGGCGAGCGGAGATCGGAGGGCGGTCCCCCTCCGGTCCACCGCTTGAACCGGGCCCGTCCAGACCCCATCTTGGCGGGTGTGACCGACACCGCCGCCGACCTCATTGCCCAGCACTATGATGAACTCCGCAGCATCGCCCGCGGGCTGCTGCGGCGCGAGCGCGTCGGGCATACCCTCGACACCGGCGGGCTGGTCAACGAGGCATGGCTCCGGCTCGCCGCCCAGTCGGATCTGAGTGAACCGGAGCGGGCCCGCTTCTTCGCCATCGCCGTGACCACGATGCGGCGGATCCTGGTGGACTATGCCCGCGCCCGGCTGCGGCACAAGCGCGGCGCCGGCGCGGCCATGATATCGCTCGACGATGCGGAGCTGCTGCTCACCACCGCCGAAGCGGATCACCTGGTCGTGCTCGATGAGGCGCTGGAGCGCCTTGAGGCGGTGAGCCCGCGTTCCGCCGAAGTGGTCCGCTACCGCTTCTTCGGTGGGCTATCGCTGGAGGAGACGGCGGCGCTGCTCGACGTCTCGGCCAAGACGGTGCAGCGCGACTGGCTTGCGGCCCGCGCCTGGCTGCGGAAGGAAGTGGCCCAGGCGCTCGATCTGCCCGACTGACCGTCACGCGCCACGCCAGATGTCCTTTCCGGCGGGGAACCGGCGCCATGCTGGAACAGAATGCGGAACTCCGAACCTACCTACACCCCTGAACGCTGGGATCTCCCTTGCGGCCACCCCCGCCGGCGGCTGCTTATCCCCCGAGCACCCTACCCAGTCCTCCGAGTCGCCTCGCGATGCAAGCGCTCTATGGCCGGCCGGTTTTTCGAGTGGCCGACACTCTCTGCTACTGGGAGGATGTGCTGCTCGACGCGGTGGCACGCGGGCGGTGGACCGACTTCGAAAGCACAACCCGGGAAGGGCTGGCCTGTGTGGCCCACTCCAAGGCAACCGGGGCCGCTGAACCGGAGGAGGAGATCGAGTCTGTTCTATCGGATCAGCGGGATCACGCTCCGGCTGCCCTCGCTCCGCCAGCGCCCCAACGACCTGCGCAGCCTCACCGCGGCCGCGATCGCGGCGGCAAGTGCGGCGCAGAGCAAGATGGTCGTGGGGTTGAGCCGCGCCGCTGCCGACCGTCTGCTCTCCTACGACTGGCCGGACAACCTGCGGGAACTCAACCGGGTCATTCCCGCGGAAGCTGAGGTCGTCCTCCTCGAAGATCTCGCTCCCCGGGGCGATGTCTCCGGCGGCGCGTCCAAGCTCCGGTTTGGCGAGCCCACCACCCGCAAGGGCCCCAAGGGCCGGGGTGGTCAGGGGAGTTGATGCCGCGCGGCACGTGCACCTGATTCCCCGTTCGCCCAGCCTCGATCGCCCTCGGAGCATCGCCCCACCTGCTCGCTCGCGGTTTGCTCGCTCCACCCAGCACGACCCCATGGTACTCCTCGCTGACTCACGACACTCCGGTACCGGCATGGACCCGAGGATGGCGCCTTCACCCGAGTTCCGGGTACCACGGGTGGTGTCCCGGGCAGGGCGCAACCATACTCCATGGCCCGCCCCAGGAGGGGCCTGTGGAATGACGCCAGTCGGAGACGATCCGTGAGTGAGACGACGGTATTTGATCACCCCAAGCCGCAGCTGGATGCGGGCGAGGTTGGCGCGCTGCTCCAGCGTGAGTACGGCCTCGATGGCGTCACGGCGCCGCTGGTCAGCGAGCGCGACCAGAACTTCCTGGTCGATGCCGGCGGACGGCGCTACGTCCTGAAGATCGCCAATGCGGTGGAGGACCGCCGCCTGCTCGCCCTGCAGAACGCGCTGCTGGCCCACTTGGCCGAAACGGCGCCGGGCCTCGGTGTTCCCCGGCTGGTGCCCACCCAGGGTGGGGCGGAGATCGGCGAGTGGAAGTCGGGCGCCGCGGTCCACGCGGTACGCCTGCTCACCTACCTGCCGGGGCGGCTGTTCTCCGAGGTGGAGAAGACGCCCGCCCTGCTCGGCAGTCTGGGCGCTTTCGTTGGCCGGCTGACAGCCGCGCTAAAGGGATTCGGCCATCCCGCCGCGCACCGGCTGGAATTCCTGTGGAACCTCGACGAGGCGCTGGCAGTGAAGCCGTGGCTGGAGGACGTCGCCCCGGAGCATCGAGCGCTCGTTGCTCGCGTCTTTGCACGGTATGAGAAACGCATTGCGCCCCGGCACCCCAGTCTCCGCGCCGGCGTGCTGCATCAGGATATCAACGACAACAATCTGATCGTCAGTCCCGACGGTTCGTCGGTCACCGGACTCATCGATTTCGGCGACATGATGTTCGGCCGCCGGATCAACGAGCTCGCCGTGACGATGGCGTACGCCCTGCTCGACATGGACGATCTGTACGCGACAGCCGGTCCGCTGATCTCGGCCTACGCTGCAGCCTGTCCGCTCGAACCGGACGAGGCCGACATCCTGTTCGACCTGATTGCGGCGCGGCTGGCGGTGAGCGTCTGCGTCTCGTCGCACCGGGCGCACGAGTTTCCCGACAACACCTACCTGCTGATCTCGCAGGCGCCCGCACTCCGGCTGCTCTCCCGCCTCGACCAGTTGAACCCGTCATTGCTGGCGGCCTTTGCGCGCCAGGCCGCTGGCCTGCCAGCCGTCGTAACGCACGACCGCGTCGTGGCATGGCTCTCGTCACCGGAATGCCGGCCGGCCTCGCTCCTCGATTTCGACCTGGACCGTGCCGCTCGCTGCCTGGTCTCCATGACGACCGGCGCCCCGGGGATGGAGCATGCGGGGCATCCGGAGGCCTACTGGGGCTGGCTCCGGCAGCGACTCGCGGCTGAGGACGCACGGTTTGCCATCGGGAAGTACGGCGAGATCCGCGCGGTGTACACCGGCGACCAGTACCGCACGCCCGCCTCGCCCGAGTGGCGCTCGCAGCACCTCGGCGTCGATCTCTTCGTCGAGCCTGGCACGCCGGTGCATGCGCCGCTCGACGGCCGGGTGCTGAGTGTGGCCGACAATGCCGCGACGCTCGATTACGGGCCCACCGTGATCCTGCAGCATGAGGCTGGCGCGGGAGGCCCCGCATTCTTCACGCTCTACGGCCACCTGGCCCGCGAGACGCTGACCCGGCTCCAGCCGGGAATGGCGGTCAAGCAGGGTGAGCGGATCGGCTCCATCGGGACGGCGGATGTCAACGGCGGCTGGGTACCGCACCTCCACTTCCAGATCATCACCGACCGGCTGGGCTTGTCAGGCAATTTCCCCGGGGTGGGGCAGCCCAGCCTCTGGCCCCTCTGGCAGGAGCTCTCCCCCGACCCGAACCTGATCCTCAAGCTGGCGCCGGAGAGCTACCTCGAAGATCCTGCGCCGCCCGCCGTGGTGCTTGAGCGGCGCGCCAGGCTGATGGGGCCGTCGTTGTCCATCAGCTACCGCAAGAGGCTCAAGATGGTGCGCGGGCGTGGTGCCTATCTCTACGATCACACCGGGCGGGCCTTCGTTGACGGGGTGAACAACATCGCCCATGTCGGGCATGCCCATCCCCATGTGGTCGAGGC
Source organism: Gemmatimonadota bacterium (assembly GCA_031382385.1). Classification (GTDB taxonomy): domain Bacteria; phylum Gemmatimonadota; class Gemmatimonadetes; order Gemmatimonadales; family GWC2-71-9; genus JADJOM01. Next base: position 21,981 of record JANMYS010000014.1, on the reverse strand, counting down.
GCTGGCCCGGCAGGCCGCCCTGCTCAACACCAACACCCGCTACCTGCACGACACCATTCTGGATTACGCCGAACGGCTCGGGGCGACGTTCCCGGCGCCACTGTCGGTGGTGTATCTCGTCTGCTCCGGTTCGGAGGCGAACGAGCTCGCGCTCCGCATGGCCCGCACCGTCACCGGGCGGCGCAACGTCATCACGCTCGACTGGGGCTATCACGGACACACCAGCGGCCTCATCGAGGTGAGTCCGTACAAGTTCAACCGCAAAGGCGGGAGCGGGAAACCGGATCACGTCGAGATCGCCACGCTGCCCGATCCCTACCGCGGGGCGCTGAAGGGCTATGGCGCCGAGGTGGGGCGGGCGTATGCCGCTTCGGTCGCGGATCAGATTGGCGTGATCGTCCGGAAGACGGGGCAGGGCCCGGCGGCGTTCATCGCCGAGTCCATCTCCGGCTGTGGCGGGCAGGTGGTCTATCCCGCCGGCTATCTGCAGGAGGCGGCCCGTCTGGTGCGTGCGGCCGGGGGCCTGGTCATCATCGATGAGGTGCAGACCGGCTTCGGGCGGGTCGGCACCCACATGTGGGCCCACGAGCCGCAGGGGGTTGTGCCCGACATCGTCACCCTGGGCAAGCCTATCGGCAATGGCCACCCCATGGCCGCGGTGATCACCACACCGGAAATCGCCCGGGGCTTTGCCAACGGGATGGAGTTCTTCTCCTCCTTCGGCGGCAACCCGGTGTCAGCGGCGGTCGGCATGGCGGTGCTGGATGTACTCGAGGGAGAGGAGCTGCAGGCCCGCGCCCTTGCCACTGGCCGGCATCTCAAGGCTCGGCTCGAGGTGCTGGCCGGTCGCCATGAGCTGATCGGCGATGTGCGGGGCACGGGGCTCTTCCTGGGCGTGGAACTGGTGCGGAGCCGTGCGACGCTGGAGCCAGCTACGGCGGAGACTGGAGACCTGCTCAACCTGCTGCGTGATGTCGGCGTGCTGCTGTCATCCGACGGGCCGTTCGATAACGTGCTCAAGATCAAGCCACCGATGGCCTTCGGCATCCGTGAAGCCGACATCATGGCCGACGAGCTGGACCGCGCGCTCAGCCGACTCATTCTCAGGTAGGAATCCGGCATGCCCAAGCGTCGCCTAAATTTCCCGGTCATCTTCGGCATCCTTGCCTCAGGCTTCAGTGCGAGCTGCGGTGACACCGGTGGCCCCGAATCGGGCGACCAGGGCAGTCGTGTCCTTCGCTTCAACTTCCAGACACCGGTGACGGCCAAGCTGCCCTCCGATATCATCGTGCTGGTCTTGAGCGACACGACTGCCACAGCGGAGATCGACACCACTTTCTCTGGGGTGGTTCGCCTTTCCTTTCGCGCCAACCCAGTGGGCGCCTCCTTTCGGGGCGCCGACTCCGTCTTCGCTCATCGCGGGATCGCAGACTTCCGCTCGCTCGCGATCGGGGCGGCGGGCATCGGGTTCCAGCTCCGCGCCACGTCGGGATCACTTGTCATTGACAGTCCCGTCTTCGATGCGGTACCAACACCGCTGGACTACATGGCCCTGGTGCGTGCGCCGAGCTCGATCATTGCCGGGACAGTTTTCACACCCTCCATCCGTGTTGCCGTCTTCGATCTGTCCGGTGATACGGCGACGACATTCACCGGGCCGGTGACGGTTGCCCTGGAGACGAATCCCAGCGGAGACAGTCTGCGCGGTACCCTGACGCGCGCTGCTGTCGGGGGCGTGGCGACTTTTGACGACCTCATGTTGACCCGGGCCGATAGCGGCTACCTGCTTCGTGCCCGAAGCCTCGGCCTGCCCGATGCCTTTGGCGCGCCATTCGCCATTCGGGGCAGTAGTCCGGTTGCCTTGGTGTTCATCGAACAGCCCGTCGGGGCGCCGGCGAACGGCCCCTTCTACACGACGCCGACTGTCGCGGTGCTGGACACATTCGGCAATGTCACGCGCGCCTTTGCCGGCTTTGTCGATCTGGCGATCGGGACCAATCCCACAGGTGGCATCCTTCGCGGCACAGTGCATCGGCTGCCGGCGCTCGGGGTCATTCCATTCCCCGGGCTCACGGTGACGCTCCCGGGTTCGGGATACACGCTGGTGGCCTCCACCGCGACTCTGCCCCCGGTGACCAGCATCCCATTCGATGTGTCAGTCAACCTCTTTGCCACGATCTCGGCAGGGCAGACCCACACCTGCGCAGGCACACCAAATTTCTGCTGGGGCGACGGCGCAGCCGGCCAGTTGAACGACGGGTTGTTCGGCGCGGGGCACCGCAGTCTGATTCCGCAGCAGCTCATCGGCCGCGCAGGCAATCCGGGAGTCAGCGCTGGCGTCGACGCAAATTGCATTCTGGACGGAGGTGGGGTTGTGACCTGCTGGGGTGGCGGCATTCTCAGCGACTCCACCCAGGTGGTTCAGGTCGGCGCTGGCTTGGGCGGATTCAACTCCGTGGCGGTGGGTCAGGGCTACGCATGTGGGCTGCAGGCAACGGGAGATGCTCGGTGCTTCACTCGCACCAATCCGCAGGGGCTGCTGACTGCCACGCTCGTGAATTCCGGTCTGCCTTTCCGATCGGTCGCAGTCGGGTCCGGATTCGCCTGCGGCCTCGGCCTCGACTCGCTGGCCTACTGCGTGGGGTCACTCGACGCCCCTGGAATCTCGCCGTCTCCCATTGTCTATGCCGTGCCGACGGCCGTCCAGGGGGGAATGCCCTTCGCGTCGATCGCAGCCGGCGGGTCGACGGTATGCGGTGTCACGGCAGCGGGCGTCGCCTGGTGCTGGGGAGAGAACGGCACTGGGCAGTTCGGCAACGGAGGGACGCTGTCTGACACCGTGCCGCAGCAAGTCGGGGGTGGACTGCTTTTCACCCAGCTCGCGGTCGGCGGAGAACGGAGTGGTGCCACAGTGGTAGGAACAACCTGCGGGCTGGCCATTACCGGGCAGGCTTTCTGCTGGGGCGACAACACTGACGGCGTGCTGGGCAATGGCCAGTCAGGCACCAGTACGACTCCACAAGCGGTGCAGGGGGGGCATCTTTTCAGTACAATCACGGCGGCCGGCGGCGTGGCGGCCCACGCCTGTGCCCTGCAATTGGATGGCAGCGCATGGTGCTGGGGTAACAACGATTTTGGCCAGTTGGGAGATGGTACCACGATTGCCAGGAGTGCACCGGTTCCGGTACCATAGCGGCACCTTCAGGCCAGGTCCTGTTTCCTCTCGAGACTGCCATGCCATGACTCACCCCCGCGACCCCCTCCACGGCGTCACGCTGGAAATGATCGTGACCACGCTGATGGAGCGGCACGGCTGGGCCGAGCTGGGGGAGCGGATTCCGGTGCGCTGCTTCCTGCTCAACCCCAGCGTCAAGTCGAGTCTCACCTTCCTGAGGAAGACGCCGTGGGCCCGGCAGCGTCTGGAGGCGTGGCATGTCGCGGAGCTGGAGCGGTGATCGCCTGTGGTGCGGCGCGCACTGCGCTGCTGCCTCCCCGGTTCTTTCAGCCTTGCTCCCGGAGTGCAGCAGAGATTCCCGCCAGTCCCTCCCGGAGCTGTTGCTCGGTCGGCCAGGCGAAGCCGATCCGCATGTACCACTTCGGCATCTCGAACCAGTGGCCGGGGCCCACGTACGTGCCGTGGTTCTGGAGCAGCGACTTGTAGAAACGATCCACATCGAATTCCGGCCGCAGTTTCATCCGGGGAAAGCACACCACACCACCGGCTGGCTCGACCCACTCCATCATCGGCTCGCTGGCCATCCACTCCCGCACGATCCCGAGGTGCCGGACATTCCTGATCCGGCTCTTCGCCAGCCACGCCTCCCGGCTCTCCAGTACCGAGATGCCCAGCAGTTCATCCACCACGCTGCCGCAGATGCCAATCTGCTCCTTGGCCGCGAGGCATCCGTCCAGCAGGGCGCGGTCCTGCGCGATCAGCCACCCCAGCCGGAGCCCGGGGGTGCCGAACGCCTTGGACAGCGAGGAGACGGCGATGACGCGCGGGCTGATGCTCGCCGCGGTGGGGTAGGGCATGCCGTAGGTCAGGTCGCGATAGGTCTCATCCACCAGCAGCAGGCAGCCATGCCGCTCCGCGATGCGGTCGAGCTGCAGCAGCTCATCCCACGACAGCATCGTCCCCGTGGGATTGTGGGGGCAGGTGACGCTGATGAGCCGCGTCGCCGGTGTCATGGCCTGTTCGACGGCGACGAGGTCGAGGCGGAATCCCTTGTCGAAGGCGAGATCGATGTGGCTGACGCTGCAGCCGATGGCGCGCGGGGTCTCGAGGTTGGTGGCGTAGTTTGGCCGCACGACGACGAGGTGCGACTCCCGCTCCAGCAGCGTCGTCGCGACGATGAACAGCGCTCCCGCCGCGCCAGCCGTCACCAGCACCTGTTCCGCGCCGATCCCTGCGCTGCCGCCCTGAAGCGCAATCAATTCGCGGAGCCGCGGATCACCCCGATGCTCACCGTAGAGCAGGGTCACCCCGGAGAGGTCGACGGTGAACTCCCCGAGTGTGCGGTCGGCGATTGAGCTCTCGGAGAGATTGTTGCGGATGCGGCCGTAGCCCAGTTCCTCGGGCGATTCGACCTCGATGAGCATGCGGCGGTATTTCATTGTCGCTCGTGGTTGGCCCCTGGCGATCGGCAGGCGGTGGGCGCGAGGCGGTCGGGGGCAAAGCTCGTCATGGAAAGCGATGGAGGCAAGCGTCCATGGCTGTCAGCTGTCGGCCGTCAGCAATCCACGCCCAGTCCCTGCTGGCGGCTCTGCGCTCTCCGGGATAGCATTGAGGCGAGTTCCCACAGCTCCTCTCCTCTCTCTCGCCAGGCACCCCGCCTTGATCCGCACCGCCCTTCGCATCGCCCTGCTCTGGGTTGTCTTCGCCGCGCCCCTCTCGGCTCAATCCGGCTTTCTGATTGATGACGTCCTCGTCCTCGACGGCACCGGCGCTCCCGGTGTGCACGGGGCGGTACGAGTCGCGGGCGGCAAAATCTCGGCGGTGGGTGCGCTGACACCGCTCCCGGGCGAGCGGGTCGTCGCTGGGCACGGCCTCGCCCTGGCCCCCGGCTTCATCGACACCCACAGCCACGCCGACGGTGATCTCGAGGAGCTGCCCGATGCGCTCGGCGCGGTGAGCCAGGGGATCACGACGGTGATCGTGGGGCAGGACGGCTCCTCCCCCTACCCGCTGGCCGACTTCTACCGCCGCCTTGAGCAGCAGCCCGTCGCGCTGAATGTCGCCTCATATGCCGGCCACAACACGATTCGGGAGTTCGTGCTGCTGAATGACTGGCGTCGCGTGGCGACGGCGGAAGAGGTCGGCCGCATGAAAGTCCTCCTCCGCCAGGAGCTTGCCGCCGGTGCGCTGGGACTCTCGACCGGCCTCGAGTACGATCCGGGGATCTACTCCGCCCCCGCGGAGATCCTCGCCCTGGCGCACACCACCGCGGACGCCGGCGGGCGCTACATCAGTCATGTCCGCAGCGAAGACCGGCACTTCTGGGCCGCCATCGAGGAGCTGCTGACCATCGGCCGCGAAGCTCGGCTCCCGGTGCAGATCAGCCACGTCAAGCTGGCGATGCGAAGCCTCTGGGGTCAGGCCGACAGTCTCATCCGCCGGCTCGATCAGGCGCGCGGCGAGGGGATCGATGTCACCGCCGACATCTATCCGTATCCCTACTGGCATTCGACGCTCACGGTGCTCTTCCCCGAGCGGGACTACCGGGACCGGCGCGAAGCGGAGTTCGCGGTCACCCAGGTCTCCACGCCAGCCGGACTCAAGCTCGGCGTCTACAAGCCGAACCCGGAGTTCACCGGTCGCACCGTCGCCGACGTGGCCCAGGCGCTCGGCGTCGATTCGGTGACGGCGCTGATCGAGCTGATTGCGCGGGCCGAGCAGATGCGCGCGGAGGGGGGCAGCGATGTGGAGAGCGTGATCGGTACCAGCATGATCGAGCCGGACATCGAGGCGCTGATCCGCTGGCCCTTCACCAACTTCTGCACCGACGGCTCGCTTGCCGGCCGGCATCCCCGCGGTTTTGGAAGCTATCCGCGCTTCCTCGGTCGCTATGTGCGGGAGCGGTCAGTGCTCAGCCTGGCAGAGGCAGTGCATCGCGCCTCGGCGCTCGCCGCCGAGCATGTGGGGATCACCGACCGCGGCCGCATTGCGCCAGGATTGGCGGCCGACCTGGTCCTGTTTGATCCCGCCACCGTGCTGGACCGGGCCACGCCCGACGAGCCGCATGCGCTCTCGGAGGGGATCCTGATGACCTGGGTGAATGGCGAGCTGGTGTATCGGCAGGGTGGGGGCACCGGCCGGCGACCCGGGCAGGTGCTCCGGCGAACCGGGCACCGGTGAACGCGCGGCCCATATCGTCATGAGCGAAGCGTCGCTCCCTGAAGTGAAGTTGCGGGGCCTGCTGCCTCAGACCGCCTCTTCTGCGTCGATCCGCGCCGATGGCAGCCTGGTGATCGAGATCTATGATTTCAGCGACGAGGCCCAGAAGTGGCTCGGGCGTGACGCGGCGTATTTCATGATCCTGGTCCCGGAGCAGAAGGCCGGCATTCTGGCACTCCTCGCGGCGGAGTCCGGGGCGGCTCCCTTTACACTGTCCGGCGATCAGCACCTCCTGTCACTCATTCAGCAGCGCTTTGCCGACTATTACGAAGTGAAGCGCTGGCTGGACGGGCTCGGCATTCCCTACGAAAAGGATTTCGACTCATGGGCCTAGACCGCCGAGAGTTTACCGGACTCCTCGCCACGCTGGTTGGCGGGAGCGCCTTGCCCCTCGGCCGGCTCACGGCTGAGGGGCGTCCACCGCTCGATCCCTGTGCGCTCCCCGGTGCGGTGAATGCGCTGACCCCGATGACCGCCGGGGTCGTGCCGATCAGCGCCGACGAACGCCGGGCCCGGATGGACAAGGCGCGCCGCCTGATGGTGGAGCAGAAGCTGGGCGCCATCCTGCTGGAGCCGGGCACCAGCATGGACTACTTCACCGGCATGCAGTGGTCGCTCTCGGAGCGGCCCTTCGTGGCGGTGCTGCCCGCACGAGGGGAGCTAGCCTTCATCTGTCCCGGCTTCGAGGAGGCGCGGGCGCGGGAGCGGCTCCAGTTCAGCAAAGATGTGCGGGTATGGCAGGAGGACGAGAGTCCCTATCGGCTGATCGCGGGAATCCTCAAGGACCGCGGCGTCACGACTGGACAGGTCGGGGTCGAGGAGCGGCTGCGTTTCTTCATCATGGATGGCGTGAGGAAGGCGGCGCCGGGCGTGCAGCTGGTCAGCGCTGAGGGCGTCACCGCCGGCTGCCGGATGTTCAAGTTGCCGGCCGAGCTCGCGCTGATGCAGCGAGCCAGTGACATCACGATGGCCGCGTTCCGCACCAGCTTCTCGCTGCTCCGCGAGGGGATGACCCAGTACGATCTGCAGGAGATCCAGCAGGCAGCGCAAACCCGGCTGGGGGGTAACGATGTCTGGGCGCTGGTCGGATTCGGCGCGGCGTCGGCCTTTCCCCACGGCTCGGTGCAGCCGCAGCAGTTGAGAGAGGGCGACATCGTGCTGCTCGATTCCGGCTGCGCCCTGGAGGGGTACCAGTCGGACATCACCAAGACGACGGTCTTCGGCCGGCCGACGGCGCGACAAAGCGAGATCTGGAACCTCGAGCGGCGGGCGCAGGATGCCGCCTTTGCCGCGGCGCAGGTGGGTGCTGCCTGCGGCTCGGTGGATGCGGCCGCCCGGAAGGTGATCACCGATGCCGGCTTCGGGCCCGGGTACAAGGTGCCGGGGCTGCCCCACCGCACCGGTCATGGCATCGGGATGGATGGTCACGAATGGACCAACTTCGTGAAAGGCAACACCACCGTCATTCGTCCCGGGATGTGCTTCAGCGACGAACCGATGATCGCGATCTACGGCGAGTTCGGCGTCCGGCTGGAGGACTGCCTGTACATCACGGAGGGGGGGCCGAAGTTCTTCTCGCCGCAGAGCGAGGGGATCGAGAAGCCGTGCTAGCCGTTGGCCGTTAGCCGTCAGCCATCAGCCGTCAGCCGTCAGCCGTCGGCCGTCGGCGTTCTGCCCCCGGGCTGTCATCCCGAGTGCAGCGAGAAATCTCTGTGACCCGGCGCCATGCTGTTGCGGTGAGTTCGTTCGTGGGATGTGGCTCGCCACGATTGAGTGTTCGGGGGGAAGCGCTCGCGGGTCGCGGGCGAGAGCGGTGCAATCAGCTCCGCATTGCGGCGAGATCGGCGGCGGAAAAGGCGCCCACCAGGAGTGAGCCGTTGTCGGGACCGGGCCAGGCCACGGCGTGCAGACCGTCCCGTCCTGCGGCATAGAGGCCTGCCCGGGCGATCGCCTCACGAATGCGGGCCACGCGGAAGAACTGCTGTTCCGAGACGACGTACTGCACCACCAGCCGGTCGTGGCAGCGATAGGCCAGCACCGCGACCGGCTGCCCCTCGATGTCGGTGGTCCAGGCCCCGATCAGCCGCATGTGCGGCGCGGTGAGCGCCGGGATTCCGAAGGGCACTCTACCCACGACGCTTGATAGCGCCTGCGCGCCCGGCAGGTCGGAGGCGGCCACCTCACGGAAGTTGGCCAGCACTGAGTCCACTACCGCGGCCGGCACACTGTCGACCAGAACCGGTGTGGCCGGGCCCATCGACATCGACATCCCGACGGCGGCGGGCCCAGTGCGGCCGCGGATCAGGAGCAGCGCGGCCAGTGCGGCGGCCACTCCCCATCCGGCCCATGCCACCCCCACCCGAAAGCGGTTGCGAGCGACCGGCGTCGCGGACGGCGTGCCGGTCGCCGCCGGCGATACCAAGGCGGCGCGCACCCTGTCCCGCAGTCCGACTGTGGCATGCGGCGGGGCTTCGAGGGTCAGCCGATCGCGGAGTGCGGTCTGTACCCGCAGCTCCCGCCTGCATGACGCGCAACTTCGTAGGTGCCGGGTGACCGACTCCCGGCGTGCTTCCGGCAGCTCCTCATCGAGGTAGGCACCGAGCAGTTCGGCGTACGCGTCCGGCGCCGATTCGAACCCCAGTCCATCGATGTCAGTCATGCCTTGCGCTTCTGCGAGAGTGCGCCCGAAGTGGCAAGCCGCCACTCGGCGGTCTCCCAGCTTGCGGATTGGGTCGCGATTATTGCGGCCATCAGCTTCCGGCCACGGTAAATCCGGCTCATCACCGTGCCGATCGGTACCCCCGTTATCTCGGCGATCTCCTGGTAGCCGAAGCCTTCGAGGTCGTGCAACTGGATCGCGGAGCCGAACTCCACTGGAATTGCCTCCAGCAGGCGAGTCACCTGCTCCCGGGAGAGCTCGCCGACAAGGTGCTCAAACGGTCCGGTCTCGTCGCCCAGCGGCAGGTCATCGTGGCTCAGCGGCTCCATCGGCGCCAGCCGCTGCCGCCGTCCCTCGCGCTCCCGCAGGTCGCACACCGTGGTCCGGAGAATCTGGTACAGCCAGGGGCGGACCCGTTCTTCATCCCGTAGCTGGTCGAATCCCTGCCACGCCCGGATACACGCTTCCTGCACCGCGTCCTCCGCGTCGGCAGAGTTGCCAACGTGGCGGACGGCAAAGGCGACCAGCCGATCGAGGTGGGGAAAGACCAGCACCTCGAATCGGGCCTGACGGGATGTCAGCGACCCAAGCAGCGTCATGCGGTCAATCGGGGAGAATTGTGTGGAGAAACGCCATCCGGGCTATCGAGTAGGACGGTGGCAGCGCTACGAATATTCCACCGGCTCCGGCAGCTCCGTGCCCTGAGGCAAGGTACCGTGCAAGGCGGAACGGGAACAGATCCGCGCCTCGGGCCGTCTATCTTACGGTCCTCGCGATATCAGTTACTTCACCGCCGTCTGTCAGGAGAACGTCTCATGCTGCTCCGTCGCCCTTTGGTCTGGATCCTCTGCGCCGCCGCCATCGCGGCCTGCTCCAGCAGCACCGATTCATCGGGCCCGATTCCCGGGCTTCAGGTCAAGGTTCAGAATATCAATTTCACCAGTACGGCGAATGCCACTACGAATCCCGCCATCGATACCATCGCGGTCGGAGATACCGTGAGCTGGGTCTGGACCAACACCGGCAGCACCTCGCACAGCATCGAGTCGGATCCGGCGGTCGTGACGGACCCCAGCTTCACCAGTTCCGCCACCAAGACCGGGAATGGCAAGGTGTACACGATCGTGTTCACCGCTGCCGGAGAGTATGAGTACGACTGCGCCGTCCACGGCAGCGCAATGACCGGGAAGATCGTGGTGCAGTAGGTCGTGGGCAGGAATCTGTCCGGGCCGGGCGGGGTGCCGCATTCTCGCGCGGCACACTGCCGCAGCCTCTTGCCTGACACACCCTGCCGCGGTCAATCCGTTGCCTGCTTCTCTTCCCTCCTTCTCGCTGCTGCGCTGCCATTTCCCGGACACCGTTTTCACCACAGTGAAGCCTCCGAAGTCGAAGGAGTGCCGACCCCGCTTGCTGACTGGCGTCACGGGCGCCAGCTTTCTCCCTTGCGACTCCGGTTGCGACCCCCACCGTAGCCGGGACCGCTTCGTGGAGGGCGCATGCCTATTTCCCATGTCATCGACCATGCTGGGCAGCGCATGGAGACCATCGCCGAGGGTCCCGTCACCTGGGCCGACCTTGTCGCCCATTGGGAGGCGGAAGTCAACGAAGGGGGGCACCCCTATCCCGAGCTGATCGACGGGAGCCGAGCGTCGATCGAGTTCACCCCACAGGACGTGCGCAACCTGGTGGAGCGGCTGCGGGTCGCCGCGAATGAGGGCCCGCTTGGCCCGACCGCCGTAATCATCAGGACCGAGTTCGGCTTTGGGATGCTCCGGATGCTCGGGATCTTGGTGGAGCCCTTCTGCGAGATAATGCCGTTCCGTGACCGGGTGTCCGCCGAGGCGTGGCTCGCGACGGTCAGAAAGAAGCTGTGACTGGCGGTGCGGCGGTCGGCGCGGGGTACGCATCGCCGGGTGCTGCGGCCGGTCACCACACCTGCCACCTGCTCGCTGCCGTCGCCCCCTAACGAGGATCCACCCTGTCGTGACCTGCTTCCGTCGCTCTGCCGGGCTGCTCCTCCTGCTCACCCTGGCCGCCTGCTCCCGCTCGTCGCGCTACCTCCAGTCCCGTTGTGCGGCGATCAACAGCCTCGGCATGCACAACTGCACGCTCTACGTTCCGGCCTTGCAGGAGCTGATCAATCGTCCGGAAACATTCGACGGCTTGCCGGTGCAGCTGCTCGGCTATGCCACACTTGAGCCGGAAGGCACGGCGCTGTTCGTTTCCCGCGAATCCTACGAGCATGGTTTCACCCGTGATGCCGTCTGGCTTGTCGTCCCCGATTCGCTGCGCGCCGGCATCACCGCGACGGTGCCCGGCTACGTGATCGTCGAGGGCACCTTTCAGGCCGACTCGTCAGGCCACGAGGGGTTGTTCAGCGGGGGCATCGATCAGATCCGGCGGATGGATACCTGGCGCTTCAGCCGGGAGCCTGTGGTCCGGGCGCAATAGCGAGTGCAGGCCTCCTGAACCAGGGGCACATTCATGCGCTGGTGCTTGATTCTCGCTCTGACCGGCTGGATCTCCGCCGCCCCGATCTTCCTCGTGGCGCAGGACGCACCCACCGATCGGGACCTTCGACGGCTGCACACGGAGCTCCGTGAGCATGCGACCGGCCTGCTCCTGCGCTTCGGCGACACCTTCTACGCACTCGGTGGGCTCCTGACGGTTGACGGCGACTACGAGGAATTCGCCACCGATTCGTGGCCGAGCCTCGATGCGCCGCCCGCGGAATGGCAGGACAGTCTGGTGGCGTCATTCCGACGCTCGAACCGTCCGGTGCGCGCAGCGGCGATCCTCATCGATCTGGGACGCGCCGGTGGTCCGGAGCCAGTCACGACCGCGGGGTACTTCCACGGCGAGACACGGACGACGTGTGCCGAGATCGAGGTGCCCTACACTGTGCTTCAGGACGGGAGCATCCGGTGGGAGAAGCGAATGACGCGCAGCTGTCGTCGACTCCTGCTGCCGATCACAGCACCGTGAGGACGGGCTGCGACACCTGAGGCGGGGACGACCATGCGCGACGAACTCCAGACTCTCCCTGCCGTCGGTCCGAGCATTGCGCGGGACCTGCGCGACCTCGGCATCACCTCGGTGAAGGCACTGAGCCGACGGGATCCCGAACGGCTGTATGCCGCACTCAACCGGTTGCGCGGCGTACGCCAGGACCCCTGCGTGCTCTATACCTTCCGTTGCGCGATCTACGCCGCCCGCACCTCCCGGCCGCAACCCGATCTTCTCAAGTGGTGGAACTGGAAGGGCCGGACGTTGCTGTTCGCGCTCGCGATTGGTGGCGCGACTCCCCTCGCTTCCCAGGCGATTCCTCCGGGGGAGCCGGTGAGCATTGCGACGAGCTACACCATTTCCTCAAAGGTCCTGGGCCAGACCCGACGCATCAACGTCTACCTTCCGCCCGGCTACGACACGAGTGACCAGCGCTTTCCGGTGCTCTACCTGCTCGACGGCGGCATCCACGAGGACTTCCTGCACGTCGCCGGGATCGCATCGCTGGCCGCCGATTTCAGGAAGATCCGCGCTTTCGTCGTGGTCGGGGTCGAGGGGATCGACCGGTACCACGACCTGATCTACCCCACGACCATCGACAGCCAGCGACTGCGGCTGCCCACCAGCGGCGGTGCCGCCGAGTTCCGGAGCTTCCTCGCGACGGAAATCAAGCCCTGGGTGGAGTCACACTTCCGCCTGACCGATGAGACGGTGCTGATGGGCGAGTCGGCGGCGGGGATGTTCGTGGTGGAGACGCTGCTGCGCCAGCCGGAGCTCTTTCGCGGCTATATCGCCGTCAGTCCGAGTCTCTGGTGGGATGACCAGTCGCTGTCGAAGGCCGCGCCGCCACTGCTCGCTCGGCGGCCCTTTCCGCCGGGTCGTCGACTGTACCTCACGATCGCGGATGAGGGGGGCGACATGCGCCAGGGCGTGGACCGGCTGGTCGAGGCCCTGCGGCAGGCACCGCCACCCGGCCTGGAATGGACCTTCGTGGCGATGGAGCAGGAGACCCACGGCACTACCTTCCATCCGGCTGCGCTGGCGGCGGTACGGAAGTTCTTTGCAATGCCGGAGTAGGCGATTGGGCGATTAGGCGATTAGTGCGCGCGGAGGCCATTGGCCGCGACCCGATACATGCAGTGCGATCCATACCTTCAGGTGCCACCATGTCTATCCGTCCCGTCAAGCGCGTCGTCCACTCGCAACCCGTTATCGAGGGTGCCGGCGTGCATCTGCACCGCGCGTTCGGGTTCGGCGAGACCGAGGCCTTCGATCCCTTCCTGCTGTTCGACGATTTCCGCAACGATGTGCCCGCGAGGTACCGCGCCGGCTTTCCCTGGCATCCTCATCGCGGGATCGAGACCATCACCTACGTCCTCACCGGTACTGTCGACCATGCCGACAGCCTCGGCAACCAGGGTGCGCTCGGAGCGGGCGACGTGCAGTGGATGACGGCCGGCAGCGGCATTCTCCACCAGGAGATGCCCAAGGGAGATCCCGAGGGCCGGATGCACGGCTTCCAGCTCTGGGCCAATCTGCCCAGCACGCTCAAGATGACGGCGCCGCGGTATCAGGATGTAAGCTCCGCCGATATCCCCGACGTGACCGATGATGATGGCGTGCGCGTACGGGTGATTTGCGGCAGCTTTTGGGGCCGGTCCGGCCCGGTCGACGGCATCGCCGCCGATCCCCGCTACCTCGATGTCTGGGTGCCGCCGGGGCGCCGCAAGGTGCTGCCGGTCGAAGTCACCCGCCATGCCTTTGCCTATATCTTCGAGGGCAGCGGGACGTTCCGCGATGCCTCCGCACCGCAGGCGGTGAAGAGCGAGGAAGCGGGCGACGAGGAGAAGGTAATCCTGTCGGATATCGGCAACCGGTCGCTGGTACTGTTCGACCGGGGCGACGAGGTAGCGGTGCAGGCCGGCGAACGGGGCATGCGCTTCCTGCTGATCTCGGGTCAGCCGATCCAGGAGCCCGTCGCCTGGCATGGCCCCATCGTGATGAACACGCAGGCGGAGATCCGGCAGGCCGTGAGCGAGTTGCGCGACGGGACGTTTATCCGCTGAACGGGCGATCGGGTGTAGTCTGGGGGGGACAGGGGCCGACCGCCGGCCGGCCCGCGCCCGGAAGTTCAAGCAGCAAGGCGCCGGGGGAATCCGTCCCGGGGAGTTCAAGGAGCATGGCGCAGAGGGAACGGCAAAAGCGTTCCGCAGCCATCCGCCGCGGCGCCCCGCCGAGCCAGTCAGACGATTCATGAGGAGTAGCGGAATGATCAAGAACGTTGGATATGCCGCCCAGAGCGCGACCACACCACTCGTGCCCTTCGCATTCGAGCGGCGCGACCCGGGGCCCACCGATGTCCAGCTGGACATCCTCTACTGCGGCGTCTGCCACTCGGACCTGCATCAGGCGCGGAACGAATGGAAGGGCAGCACCTTCCCTATGGTTCCCGGGCATGAGATCGTCGGCCGAGTGGTGCGGATCGGTGCCGCCGTCACCGGCTTCAAGGTGGGTGACCTCGCCGGTGTCGGCACCATGGTGGACTCCTGCCGCACCTGCCTCGACTGCCGGGAGGGGCTGGAACAGTTCTGCCCTGAGACCACGTTCACCTACAACAGTCCCGACCGGCATACCGGTGGGGTGACGTATGGTGGCTACGCCACCACTATCGTGGTGGAACAGGGGTTCGTTCTGCATGTCTCGGAGAAGCTGAACCCCGCCGCCGTCGCCCCGCTGCTCTGCGCCGGCATAACGACCTGGTCGCCGCTCCGGCACTGGAAGGTGGGCAAGGGTCAGAAGGTCGGCATCGTGGGGCTGGGTGGCCTGGGACACATGGGGGTCAAGTTCGCCCACGCGCTCGGCGCGCATGTCGTGCTGTTCACGACCACGCCCCGCAAGGCGGAGGATGCCCGCCGCCTCGGCGCCGATGATATCGTCCTCACGAAGCACTCCACCGAGTTCACCCCACACGCGAAGAGCCTGGACTTCATCCTCGACACGGTGGCGGTGTCCCACAACCTCGACCCGTATCTCGGCACGCTCACTCGGGATGGAACCCACTGCCTGGTGGGGCTGCCCGACACACCCAATCCGTCGCCATCCATTGGCCGCCTCATGTCCCACCGGCGGCGGCTCAGCGCCTCGATGATCGGGGGTTTGAGGGAAACGCAGGAAATGCTCGACTTCTGCGCCGAGCGGGGCATCGTCTCCGACATCGAGTTGATCCCGATGCAGCAGATCAACGCCGCCTATGAGCGGATGCTCCGGAGCGATGTGAAGTACCGGTTCGTGATTGATCTCCAGTCGCTGAAAGCCTGAGTAATCCCGGCGCAATGTTGTGGGGAGGGGCAAGGCGGCGTGAGTCCTCGAGGGCGCATGGGTCGTGGGGAGGGGCGGGCGTCCCTGCCTGGCCGAACCGGACGCCCGAAGCGACCCCGCCTAAAGCCCCGGGGCAAACTTGGTTCAGCCCGCGCCCGGGGCCTCGCTGAGGAGATACTGGATCACGTCGACAGCGGAGTAGTGCGTCCGTCCCGCCAGTACCTCCCCCAGCTGTACCAGGTCATCGCCGCTGGTGATCAGCGGCTGTTCCACCTCATCGTCGCGCACCTGCGCGTGCCCGATGTTCGCCAGCAGCGCGTTGCACAGGCAGCGGCGCCCCTCCGTGTCCTCCACCTTGCCGCCCTTCTTCACGTAGGCATCCACCGGTTCACTGGCGCAGCGGTAGCCGATCTTGCCTTCGGGTGTGCGGTAAGCGGTGCGGAGATACCCCAGATCACAAACCCGTTCCCGCTCGACGTCCTTCGCCGGATCATCGGGCCACCGCACCACCTTGAAGGGAAACCCGGTGGGTGAGGCCACGGGATCGGTGAACACCTCGATTTCGCCACTCACCACGTGACTGAGCACCGACGCCTTTATCTCGGCGGTGAAGCCGGACTCGTCGCAGAAGGCAAACAGTGTCCCCACCTGGATGCCGGTGGCCCCCGCCGCCAGCGCCTCCTGCAGCGAGCCCCGTCGGCCGACACCGCCGGCCAGCCAGAAGGGAAGGTTGAGCTCCTTCACCTTGTCGAGGTCGACGACGTCGCGCGGGCCGTAGAGTGGCTCGCCCCGCTCGTTGAAAGTCTTCTCCCCTCGCGGCGGCGCGTTGTGGCCGCCGGCGGTGGGCCCTTCGATGATGAACCCGTCCACCCGGCCGCTCGCCTTGCGCGCCAGCATGATGGCCAGCGAGCTGCTGGCGATGATCGCGAGGAAGAGCGGGCGGCGCAGGGTGGGAGGAGTGCCGGAGAAGTGCGTCGCCGGGTCGAGTCGCATCTGCTCCGTTACATCGGGATCCTGCCCCTCAACCTCGAGCCGCATGCGCGCCGGCCGGCCCTCGGCCAGGGCATCGAGCGCCGCGGGGACTTCCTTCGGAATGCCGGCCCCCATCAGGACCGCGTCCACGCCGGCCAGCATCGCGCCATAGAGCGAGGCGAGCGTGGGCAGCTGGATCTTGGTGAGCAGGTTGATGCCGACGGCGCCCTCGTGACCCTCTTTCGCCAGAAACACCTCGACGAAACAGGCCAGCATCGTCAGTCGCTCCCGTTCCGCCGAGGCGCCCTGACGATACATCGGCAAATCCTTGTACTTGACTCCCGCCCGGCCGCCGGGGAGGAAGTAGCGCCGTAGCGCGTCCGCCACCACCGCCGGCAACGGGAAGTGTTTCATGGCGCGGCGGAGGTGGCCGCCGCTGTCGCCGTCCTGCAGCCGCCGGACGAACGCCGCGTCGAGCGCCGTACCGGAGACCACGCCCATCTGGCCGGAGCGGGACACCGTGTTGGCCAGATGCCAGTTGGAAACGGCGATCCCCATCCCTCCCTGAATGATCCGGGGCAGGGTCATGACGGTGCTCATCGCGGGAGAATCCTCGGGAAAACGGCGGGGGTCCCGGTGACTCCGGGTGCCACGCCATCCTCCAAACTACTCTCCGGGTACGGCCGTGGGCAGGTGGCAGGTGGCAGGTGGCAGGTGGCAGGGGGCAGGGGGCAGGTGGCAGGGGGCAGGGGGCAGGGGGCAGGGGGCAGGTCGCAGGTAGCAGGTAGCAGGTGGCAGGGGGCAGGTGGCAGGGGGCAGCGGGCAGGTCAGGGGGCAGGTGGTAGGGAGTTACGGCTGATTGCTTCAGGCCAACGGCCAACGGCTAACGGCTAACAGCTAACAGCTAACAGCTAACAGCTGATGGCCCCCCTACGGTGTCCCCGGCAGGCTCGGCGCTGGCAGAATCTGTGGTGCGGCAGGAATCGTGGTCGGGCGACTGGCGACTCTGCGCTCGGGGGTGGTGCGCGCAACGACAGCGGCCGGCCTTGGCGCCGGTGCGGCGACGAGCTGAAGCGAGTCGCCGAGGAGACGGACTCTGCCCGAGACCGAATCGAGCGTGGCGCGCAGCGTGTCGAGCTCCGCCCGTGACGCCAGGTTCACCCCAGGTGTCGTGCTGCCACCGGCCAGCCCCAGGCCGAGTGCCGCCAGCACCAGCAGCCCTGCGATGGCCAGCAGCGGTGCGCCCGGAACCCGGATCAGACCGTCGAGTGCGCTTGGCTCCTTCTCCGCGTACAGGCCGGCGAACATCGGCTTGGACGCTCTCCCGCCCGGGCTGGCGGGAGGGGCAGGCGGGGGTGGCGGCTCCTGAAGCTGCTTCACGGCGAGGCGAAGGACGGCGAGCTCACGCGCCTGCCAGAGAACGGCAACGAGAACGGCGAGGGTTGCTCCGGTGGAAACGAGCATCGGCCAGCTGGGACCCGATGCCGCTTCGGCTGTGAGGACGTCGGCGAGGAGGATCATGATGGGGGACAAGGAAATCCCGATCCGTCACGACTGCATCACGCTGAAAGAACGAAGTGGTGATTGTGGGAGCTGGCAGGGGGCAGGTGGCAGGGGCAGGTGGCAGGGAATGGGTGACAGCGTGGCTCGTTGACGGCTGACCGCTGACCGCTGACCGCTGACGGCTGACGGCTGACGGCTGATTGCTTCAGGCCAACGGCTAATGGCTAATGGCTATCCTCCCCCTCCCCGTCTGGCCCTCCTCCCCCGGAGCGCTATTATCCCCGATCCATGCGAGCCCTCCTCCTGTTCGCCCTGTCGATTCTGGCTCTGGGCGCGGCCCGGCCAGCGCCCGCCACCGACCGCCCGCTCCGCGACGAGGCGATCGAGCGGCTGGTCGAAAGTGGCCGCCATCCCGACTTGCGCTGGCCTGACCTGCGCGATGTGCAGGCCGATCTGGTTCGACTGTATCAGCGCCACGGCTGGGCGCCGCTCTGGCAGGTCAACGACACCCTCACAACACCGGCCCGGACTCTGGTGCGGATCCTCAAGGAGGCGGAGTTCCGCGGGCTCGATCCGGAGGACTACGACGTGGGCTGGGTCGAGGGTCAGGTCGAGGTGACGCGGATCCTGGGCGGTACTACCGAAGACAGCCGAGCCCGGCTCGATGTCGGGTTGTCGGTGGCGGCGGCGCGGTTCGCCACGGCGCTCCGGCGCGGGCGGGTTAACCCGACGGCGGTGCATGTCACCTTCAGGCTGCCAATCGATTCCTTCGACGTGGCGGCAACGCTCGATACCCTGGCCGTCAGTCCATGGCCCGGCGACGTTCTCCGCGGACTCGAGCCCCCGTTCCTGCAGTACTGGCTGCTGCTCGCCTCGCTCGTCCGCTACCATGCGCTCGCCCAGGATTCCGCGCTCCTCGCGCTGCCACCGATGCCGCGACAGTTGCGGCCCGGCTCGGTGTACGCCGGTGTGCCGACGCTGCGCCGGCTCCTGCGGCTGCTGGGAGACGACCGGGATACGCTCTCCGTCCCGGTCAGCGACACCCTGTACACCGGCAGCGTGGTCGAGGCGCTGAAACGCTTCCAGATGCGGCAGGGCATCCCCCCCGATGGCGTCATCGGCGACTCGACCCGCGGACGGCTGAGCAATCCCTTCGCGCCGCGGATCCGGCAGATGGAGATTACGCTGGAGCGCTGGCGCTGGATGCCGCGCAGCTACAGCGCGCCGCCGCTTTTCGTCAACATCCCCGCCTTCCGGCTCTACGCCTTCAGCGCCATGCGGAACGACGAAACCAGCCTGCTCGGCATGAACGTGGTCGTCGGGCAGGCGTTCGAGAACGAGACGCCGGTCTTCGCCTCCGACATGGGATATCTGGTTTTCTCCCCCTATTGGGATGTCACGCCGACGATCATGGTGAACGAGATCAAGCCGGCGGCGCTCAAGGACCCCGAGTTCCTGACCCGCAACCGCTACGAGCTGGTCGAGGGCGAGTCGGTGGTTCAGCCGTGGCTCGAGAATATCGAACGGATCGGGCAGGGCGTGCGAGTGCGGCAGCTCCCCGGGGCGCACAACGCGCTCGGTGGCGTGAAGTTCATCATGCCCAACGAAAACAACATCTATCTGCACGACACTCCCTCCAAGGCGCTGTTCGAGCGCACCCGGCGCGACGCGAGTCATGGGTGTATCCGGCTGGGCGATCCCTTCGCGCTGGCGAAATTCCTGCTGCACGATCAGCCCGACTGGACCGACGAGCGGATCCGCGCCGCCATGGCCGGGGAAGAATCGCGGCGGGTGGACCTCACCCGGCCCATCCCGGTCTTCATCATGTATGCGACGGCGGTGGCGCGGGAGAATGGCGACATGTTCTTCTACCCCGACCTCTACGGGCATGACCGGAAGCTGGATGGGCTGCTGCGGAAGGGGTATCCGTATCCCAGGAGGTAGGCGATTGGCCGATTAGGCGATTTGGGGTAGTTGGGTAGGGGCGGAGGTGTGCTCCGCCCATCACCGGCTGTCATTGCGAGGAGGCCCCGCCAGGGGCCGACGTGGCAATCCCTTCAGGCCGGAGTCGAGCTCGGGTAGGGGAACTCCAGCTCCGCCCGCACTCCGCGTCCCGCTCACCGGATCCCGCTCGTCAGCGCCCGCACGAAAGCCGGCTCCTGCACGACTGCCGGGAGCGGGCGCGGAATGGGTGGATCCCCCGGATGATCCCCCAGCGACCGTTCATACCACCGCACATCCCGCCACTCGCCGTGTTTGTATCCCACCCGGTGATAGGTCCCCACCAGCAGGAATCCCATGGCTTCGTGGAAGGCAATGCTTGCGGGATTGGGCAGTGCGATTCCCGCGTAGCCGCTCTGGAATCCCTGGAGGCGCAGGATAGCAATCAGGCTGAGGTACAGCGCCCGGCCGACGCCGAGCCGATGCGCGGCGGGGTCAACGTAGGCGGACACTTCGACGGACCAGGCGTAGGCGGGGCGCTCCCGGTGCGGGCTGGCGTAGGCGTAGCCCAGCAGATGGTCAGCCTCCTCGGCGACCAGCCACGGCGTCCGCGCGGAGAGGGCGATGACGCGGCGCCCCATTTCCGCGCCGTCCGGAGGTTCCAGTTCGAAGGAGGTGGCGTGGTCGATGACGGCCGGACGGTAGATGGCGGCCAGGTGGGGGCCATCGGCGGGGGACGCGAGGCGAATGCGCATGGTTCACGAATGGTCGGCAGGCTGACGAGCCCGCACAAGAGACCGGCTCCGCTCGGCTGCCAGGCACACGACTGCACAACAAACCGGCTGTTTGCCCGGGAAGGGCTTGCAGCGTCACTTGAGTCGCTCCAGCCGACCCTTACGACGGACGATATTCTTGTAATCCCACTGAATGTCGCGGGCTCTCGTCAGCCAGCGTTGCAACTCCTGCCGGTTCACCTGAGCCGCCTCGGTGTAGCGCGCCTCCGCAGCCTTGAAGCTGCCCTCGCCTTTCAGCCCCTCTTCCCCGAAGGACTGGCCGCTCCAGAATAGCAGACGGATGCAATCCTTCAGCTTGCTGTAACCGACAACAGGGTTGCCATCCAGGAACCACACCGGATGGGCGTGCCATACCTTGTTCTCCGCCTCGGGCAGGCCACGGTCGATTTCCCGGGCCAGGAGCCCGCAGATCTTCTGCTCGGCTGGTGCCTGGGCCGCGTTGTATTTTCTGGTGTCCGGGTGCATTGCTGTTCTCATGAGGATCGCGGGCCACGAAGCCCTTCACACATCCAGCCTACTTTGCCCGCTTCGGTTTTTCCTTTGCGAGTGCCGTGTTGAGGGCGACGGCGGCACGGACGAGCGCCCTGAACGCGCCCGCGTTCACCACCTGCTCCTTATGGATGTCGATCGCGCGCCGGGTGTTCCCGTCGAGGCTCGCATTGAAGAGCTTGCCCGTGTCGCTTAACAAGGCTCCCTTGGCGAAGGTGAACTTCACCTTGTCCTTGTAGGTCTCGCCGGTGCAGATGATCCCGTTATGGGACCACACCGGGACCCCGAGCATCGCGTTCGACGGCTTTCTCCATTTCATCTCTTCCACGACGTCCGGGTCCGCATCCTGGATGAGCTTGCGCATGATGCTCAAGGTCTCCCCACGCCAGTCCGGGAGTGCGGCGATCCGCTTGTCGATCAGCCCGGATTCAGTACGATTCGCAGTCGACCCCGGCTTCTTCATGCTTTCCTCCTCCGCGCACGGTATCCGCCAGTCAGGCGGCGTTCTTTCTGCGCCGTGTCGCTTCGCCTCCCGTGCAGGCACGCGAGAGAGATTCTGCCGCACTTGGAGAAGTACGGCTCTCCTGATCAGCGCGTAAGCGATGGGGCGATCCAGCGGGAACTTGAGGTTGCCTTTTGGCCCGGCAAACGGCGCGAGAGCCTTCTCGATCTGTGCATCACCGGAGACCGGTGCATAGAGACCGGTGTGGTGCGTGAAGGCTGCGAAGTAGACCAGGATGCCGTATGAGCTGCTCCGCCCCGCAGGTCGGTGGCGGCGGCGTTCAGGCCTTGGGCGGGCCGTAGTAGCCGCGCTGCTCGTGGTCCGGCATTTCGAGCAGCCGGGCGCCCGCGATCACCTGTGGGTCGAGGCCGTCACCGCCGCGCGCGATATGCGCCAGCAGTTC
>JANMYS010000167.1:0-11639 GCA_031382385.1 Gemmatimonadota bacterium | reverse complement strand
GGCATCTTCCGGATGGTGCCCGGCACCGATGAGGCCGAGCGGGTGCGGGTGGACATGGGCCGGAGTTCAGTCAACCGCATCGAGGAGGTCCGCGGGCTCAAGCCGGGCGACGTCGTTATCCTGTCGGACATGAGCCGGTGGGATGCGGTGGAGCGGGTGAGGGTGAAGTAGCTGTCAGCGTTCAGCCTTCAGCGGTTAGCGGTCAGCGGTCAGCGGTCAGCGGTCAGCGGTCAGCGATCAGCGATCAGCCGTCAGCGGTCAGCATTCAGCCGTCAGCGTTCAGCGTTCAGCGTTCAGCGGTTAGCCATCAGCCAGCAGCGGTCAGCCGTTAGCCATCAATATCATCAATTTTCCTTACCCGGAGCGCGCATGACCACGACGAATGGCACCGCCCTCATCCGCCTCGAAGGCCTCAAGAAGGTCTTCCTGACCGAGGAGGTGGAGACCCACGCCCTCGAGGAGATCCATCTCGAGATCAAGCGGGGCGAGTATGTCGCGATTGCCGGCCCCTCCGGCTGCGGCAAGACGACGCTGCTCTCCCTGCTCGGCCTGCTGGACACGCCGACGAGTGGCCAGTACTGGCTCGACGGCAAGCCGGTCGCGCAACTCTCGGCGGCGGAGCGGGCCCGGATCAGGAACAAGGAGATCGGGTTCATCTTCCAGGCCTTCAACCTGATCGGCGATCTCACGGTCTACGAGAATGTCGAGCTGCCGCTGACCTACCGCGGGCTCGGCGCCGCCGACCGGAAGCAGCGGGTCATGGCGGCGCTGGAAAAGGTCGGGATGGCCCACCGGGTGAAGCACTATCCGGCCCAGCTCTCCGGTGGTCAGCAGCAGCGGGTGGCGGTGGCGCGGGCGGTGGCGGGCGAGCCGCTGATCCTGCTGGCCGACGAGCCGACCGGCAACCTCGACTCCACCAACGGCGAAGCGGTGATGGATCTGCTGCAGCAGCTGCACCAGGCGGGAGCGACGGTGTGCATGGTGACGCACGATCCACGCTATGCCCGGAACGCCCAGCGCGCCATTCACCTGTTTGACGGCCGAGTGGTGGAAGACCGTGCGCTGGAGCTGACAGGCGCCTGAGTCCCGCGTCATCCCTTCGAGGTCACTCGCATGCGGATCCTCCTTGCCGATCTGCGCCACGCGCTGCGCACGCTGGCGCACAGCCCCGGGTATGCCACGGTGGCGATCGCCTCGCTGGCGCTCGGTGTCGCCGGCACGGCGACGGTGTTCACCGTGGTCAACGCCCTCCTGTTCAAGCCGCTGCCCGTCGGCGAGCCGGCGCGGACGGTCAGCCTCTACACCAGCGACTACAGCGGTCCCTCCTTCGGGGCGTCGAGCTATCCTGACGTCCTCGCCTTCCGGCAGGGCATCCCGGCGCTGGACCACGTCGTCGGGATGGGGTTCCAGCAGACCAGTCTGACGATTGGAGCTGAACCGGTCCGGGTGACGCTCGCGGTGGTGTCCGATGATCCGTTCGGCGGGCTGGGGATTCCGCTCGCGCTTGGGCGGGGGTTCGCCGTCGAGGAGAATCAGGTCGGCGGGAACAGCGCGGTGGTGGTGCTGAGTCATGCGCTGTGGACAGCGCGGTTCGGCGGCCGCTCCGATATCGTGGGTCAGACGGTGTCTCTCGGCGGCCGACCGTTCAGCGTCATCGGTGTTGCGCCCGCCGGCTTCACCGGACTCATCCGCGGGCTGGGGTTCGACGGGTGGGTGCCGATCACGGCGTCACCATTGCTCCGCTCTGATCCGGGGCTGCTCACCAACCGGGGCGACCGGGGCCTGATGGTGTTTGGGCATCTTGCGCCCGGTGCGACGCTGGCCCAGGCCCGGGCGCAGGCGGAGGCGCTGTCGCTGCAGCTGCACACCGAATACGCCAGCGCCTGGACCGACCGGCAGGAGGCGGCGCGGAGGATCACCGTCCTGCCGGAGGGCGAGAGCCGGCTCTTTCCCGATGCGCGCGGCCCGGTGCTGGGTGTGAGCGCGCTGCTGTTCCTCGTGGTGCTCGCCGTCCTGCTGATCGCCTGTGCCAACGTGGCCAGTCTCTTCCTCGCCCGGGCGATGGCGCGGCAACGGGAGGTCGCCGTCCGCCTCGCGCTGGGCGCGAGCCGGGGCCGAGTGGTCCGCCAGCTCGTCACAGAGAGCGTCCTGGTTGCCGCAATCGGCGGGGTGGTGGGCGTGACCCTCTCCTTCTGGCTGGCCGGGCTGCTCTTCTCCGCCCACCTGCCGATCCCGGTGACGCTGGCGCTCGATTTCTCTCCCGACCTGCGGGTGCTCGGCTTCGCGCTGCTGCTCGCGATTGCGACGGGGCTGCTGGTGGGCATCGCGCCGGCGCTGCAGGCCACGCGCCCGGAGCTGCTGTCGGCCCTCAAGGACAACACCGGTGGGTCGCTCTCGCCCCGCTCGCGGCTCCGCGGCGCGTTCGTGATCGGGCAGGCGGCGCTGTCCATCCTGCTGCTGGTCATGGCCGGTCTCTTCCTGCGGAGTCTGCAGCGCGCTTCGGCGACCGATCTCGGCTTCGGGGCGCGCGACGGGCTGGTGCTGGACACCGACCTTGGCCTGTCCGCCGCCTACGACAATGCCCGGATTCACAGCTTCCAGCAGGATCTGCTGCAGCGGGCCCGGGAGCTGCCCGGGGTTCGCGCGGCGGGCCTCACCGGCACGCTGCCGCTCTCCCTGTTCGGCAATCGGAGCGGCCTGACGATTGAAGGCTATGCGGCGCAGCCGGGAGAGAATCTGGAGGTCGGGCGGGGCACGATGGGTGCCGGCTATCTCGAGGCGCTGGAACTGCCCCTGCTCCGGGGCCGAGCCTTCAGCGACCAGGATCGGTCGGGGGCACCGCAGGTGGCACTGGTGAGCGAATCGTTTGCAGAGCGTTACTGGCCGGGGCAGGAGGCGATCGGCCGGCGGCTGAGCGTGCAGGGGGACGAAGGGCCGTGGCACGAGGTGGTCGGCGTGGTGCACGATGCCAAGTACACCACGGTGGGCGAGGAGCTGGTGCCGTTCTTCTACCTGCCGGTGGGCCAGGTCAGCGCCGAGCGCACCACACTGCTGCTGCGCACCAACGGCGATCCAGCGGCGCTCACCGGTGCGGTGCGGGCGCTGGTGCACGAGCTCGATCCGGCGCTGCCGGTCGAGGCGATCGGCACCTTTCAGGACCACCTCTCCTTTGCCCTCCTCCCGGCCCGGGCCGGTGGCATGGCGCTCGGCGCCTTCGGCCTGCTCGGATTGCTGCTCGCCAGTCTCGGCGTCTACGGTGTGGTGGCCTACGGCGTCGCGCAGCGGCGCCGGGAGATCGGGATCCGCATCGCGCTCGGCGCGAAGAGTGTCGCCGTGGTTCGGCTGATGGTCCAGGACGGCCTCCGACTGGTCACGATCGGCCTCGGGATCGGGCTGGTCCTTGCGGGCATCACCGGATTCCTCGCCCGCGGACTGCTGTACGGTCTCGCCCCGCTCGACCCCATCGCGTTCATCGCCGGCCCGCTCCTGTTCGGCGTGGTGGCGCTCGTGGCGAGCTACCTGCCGGCAGTTCGGGCCACGCGGATTGATCCGATGGCCGCGCTGCGGGTGGAGTGATGGGGGGGTGGTCAGCGTTCAGCAGTCAGCAGTCAGCAGTCAGCCGACCACTGAATGCTCCACGCTGATCGCTGATCGCTCTCTGCTGACGGCTCTTCTCAGGAGGAACGATGGCCAGTCTGACCAATGATCTCCGGTACGCCATCCGGCTGCTGCGCCGGAGTCCGGGATTCAGCAGCATCGCGATCCTGACCCTCGGGCTCGGCATCGGCGCCAACACCGCGATCTTCTCGGTGGTCAATGCCGTCCTGCTCCGGCCGCTGCCATACCATGCTCCTAACGAACTGGCGACGATCGAGCACCTCTATCCCGGGCTGAACGCGATGCAGGCCCCGGTCTCGGCGGTGGGGTTCGAGGAGTACCGCAAGCTCGGGCACCTCTTCTCCGGCATGGGGGTGGAAGGGGGCTGGAATCCCAACCTCACCGGGCAGGGCGATCCGGAACGGCTGATCGGGCAGCAGGTGGCCGGGGACCTGTTCGGAACGTTAGGCGTCCCGGCGCTGCTGGGGCGGGGACTCCTCCCCGATGAGGGCAAGGCGGGGCCGGCCCGGGTTGTCGTGGTGAGCCACGGCTTCTGGCAGCGGGCGCTCGGAGGAGAGCCGAAGGCGGTCGGCCGGCGGATCCTGCTCGACGGCGAGAGCTACGACGTGGTCGGGGTGATGCCGGCGGGGTTCCGCGACTTCTGGAACCGGCGGGTGGAACTTTGGCGGCCGCTGACGTTCCGGCCGGAGCAGCTGGGCGATGACACCCGCACCAATGAATGGCTTTCGCTCACCGCGCGGCTCGCCCCCGGCGTGGCGCCCGAACAGGCCCAGCGGGAGCTCGCCGCCTATGCCAGCCGGCTGGTGGCCGATTATCCCGCCGCCTATCCGCCGGACTGGTCGCTCAAGCTCACCACGCTGAATGACAATGCGACGGCCGGAACCCGGACGGCGCTGCTGGTGCTGCTCGGGGCGGTCGGACTAGTGCTGCTGATCGCGTGTGCCAACGTGGCCAATCTGCAGCTGGCGCGTGCCGCGGCGCGGGGCCGGGAGATCGCGGTGCGGGTGGCGCTGGGCGCCTCACCCGGTGCGCTGATGCGGCAGCTGCTGACGGAGAGTGTGCTGCTCGGGCTTGCCGGTGGTCTGCTCGGGCTGCTGCTGGCGATCTGGGGTGTCCCAGCGCTGCTGAGCCTCGGGGGGACCGGGCTCCCGCCGGCTAACGAAGTCGGCATGGATGGGCGGGTACTCGGCTTTGCCCTGCTCCTGTCGCTCCTCACCGGCCCGGTCTTCGGACTGGCGCCGGCGATCCAGGTGGCGCGCACCAGCCTGCATGAGACCCTGAAGGAGGGTGGTCGTGGCTCCGCCGGGGGGCGGCGGGGCCTGGCGCTGCGCCGCTCGCTGGTGGTGGCGACGGTGGCACTGGCACTCACGCTGCTGGCCGGCGCGGGGTTGCTGACCCGGAGCTTTGCCCGCGTGCTGGGGGTCTCGCCGGGCTTCGCGCCTGATCACCTGCTCACCTTCGTCATCACCCTGCCGAACGCGCGCTACAGCAACGACACGCTGCGGGTGACCGGCGCGGAACAGGTGGTGGCGGCGGTCTCCCGGGTGCCGGGTGTGCTGGCGGTCGGCGGGACCTCCAACATCCCCTTCGGCGGCAACTGGTCCACCTCCAGCTTCACCGTCGAGGGCTACACGCCGCCGGCGCAGACGCCGGGACCGTGGGGCGATGTGCGGGTGGTGACGCCCGGGTTCCTCGAGGCCATCCAGGTCTCGCTCAAGACCGGGCGGTTCTTCACTGCGGAGGACCGGGCGGATGGGCGACGAGTCGCGGTGGTGGACGAGACGGTGGTGGAGAAGTACTGGCCGGGGCAGGATCCTATCGGCAAGCGGCTCACCTTCGATGACCCGACGACGGACTCGGCCCCTGCCTGGGTGGAGGTCATCGGTGTGGTGGGCCACACCATGCACGAGGGGCTGGACGGCGGGCGGCGGGTGCAGGTCTACCGACCCTTTGCCCAGGTGGCACTGCCATTTCTCGGCGTGGTCGCGCGGACCCAGGGCGATCCGCTCGCGCTCACTACCGCGCTCCCGGCCGCCATCCGGCAGGTGGATGCCGACATGCCGATCTCCAATCTCAACACCATGGACCAGCTGATCTCCAGCACCACCGGTCCGCGGCGCTTCTCGATGCTGCTGCTGGGCATCTTCTCCGCGGTGGCCGTGGTGCTCGCCTCGGTGGGACTCTATGGGGTGATGTCCTACCTGGTGGCCCAGCGCTCCAAGGAGCTGGGGGTGCGGCTGGCGATGGGTGCGAGCGGCGGCGATGTGCTCCGCCTGGTGCTGGGGCAGGGGATGCGCCTCGCCTTGCTCGGGATCGGTATCGGCCTGGTGCTCGCGCTGGTGCTGTCGCGGCTGATCCACTCGATGCTCTTCAATGTGAGCGCGACGGACCCGCTGACGTTCGTGCTGATCCCGTTGCTGCTGCTCGGTGTCACCCTGGTGGCGAGCTGGATCCCCGCGCGCCGGGCGATGCGGGTGGATCCGGTGGTGGTGCTGCGGCAGGAGTAGGGGGAACGGCGGCCGTCAGCCGTCGGCCGTCAGCTGTTAGCCGTTGGCCGTTAGCCGTTCGCCGTTGGATACGCGGCACCTGGTACCGGTCACTGATTCCGACCCTAACACTGGACTCCCATGGTGAACGATCTCCGTCAGGCATTCCGCGCGATACGGCGGGCACCAGGGTTCACCCTTGCCGCCGCGCTGACGCTCGCGGTCGGCATCGGGGCGGTCACCACGCTGACCAGCGTGCTCGACATGCTGCTGTTCCGGCCGCCGGTCGGGGTCGAGGCGCCGGAGCGGGTGGTGCGGCTCTTTTTCCATCACCGGAATCCGCAATTCGGCGAGTGGCGCAACTCCTCGGTGAGTTACCCGGACTTCGCCGACCTGGGAAGCGCCGCCAGTTTCTCCTCACTCGCCGCTCAGTATTCCGGCAATGTGTCGATGGGGCGCGGCGCCGAGGCGGCGCCGGTGTCGATGGCCGCGGTCAGCGGCAACTACTTCTCCATGCTGGGTGCCAGTCCGCTGCTCGGCCGGCTGCTCGGTCCTGACGACGACCGGCTCGACGCCGGGGTGCCCGTCGCGGTGCTGAGCGAGCGGCTCTGGCGGACCAAGTTCGGTTCCGAGCCCGGCATCCTCGGCCGGACCCTGCCGATCGATGACCAGAGCTACACCGTCGTCGGGGTGGCGCCACGCGGCTTCGATGGGGGTGAGTTCGACGCGCCGGACCTCTGGGTGCCGTTCACCGGGACGGCGCACCGGATGGAGGGCAACGACGAGTACCGTACTAACCGCGGCTGGTATTTCATCTCGTTGATGGCCCGGCTCGCGCCCGGCGTCTCGCTGGAGCGCGCCGCCGCCGAGGCCACCGCGTTGATCCGGGCCGGCCGCAGCGACTCGACCACCAACAACGGATTCCAGGATGTGCAGTTCGGGCCGGTGCTCGCCGCGGCCGGTCCCGACTTCAGCGCGACGGCGGATCTGGCCCGCTGGCTGGCGGCGATGTCGCTGCTGGTGCTGCTGATCGCCTGTGCCAACGTCGCGAACCTGATGCTCGCCCGCGGGCTGGCGCGCGGTCGCGAGCTGGCCATCCGCAAGGCGCTCGGCGCGGGGAAGGGGCAACTGGTGCGGCAGCTGTTCCTTGAGGGTGCGCTGGTGGCGGTGGCTGCCGGCGGACTGGGCCTCGTGGTGTCCGCCTGGGGTGGTGCGCTGCTGCGCGGCTACATCCTGTCGCCGGCGATGGCGGAGCGATTCACGATCGACGGCCGGGTGTTCGCCATCGCCGCCGCGGCGACGCTGGTCGCCGCAATCATCGCGAGCCTGGTGCCGGCGCTGCAGGTGACGCGGAGTGACCTGACACCGGTGCTCAAGGAGGGGGGGCGGGGCAGTGGGTTCCGCCGGTCGAGGGTCCGCTCCGGGCTGGTGGTAGCGCAGGTCGCGCTCAGTGTCCTGCTGGTGATCGGCGCCGGCCTCTTCCTCCGCAGCCTGCGCAACATCCTCGCGATCGACATCGGCTACGACCGCGATCACATCCTCATGGTTGATGCCGATCCGGCATCCGCCGGGTTCACCGGTGAGCGCACCGGGCAGGCGTTCGACGCCATGATGGAAGCGGCGCGGAATCATCCCGGCATCGAGTCGGCCGCACTCAACTATGGCGAACCCTTCGGGTGGAGTCTGGCGCAAGGTCTCCGCATCCCGGGGCGCGATTCGCTGCCGAAGTTCTCCAGCGGCGGCCCGTACATCCAGCGCACCACCGCGGACTATTTCCGGACGATGGGCCTGTTGATCCAGCGCGGCCACGGGTTCACCGACGCCGATCGGCGGGAGCATCCCGCCGTGGCAGTGATCGGTGCGACGATGGCCAGCCGGTATTTCCCCGGTCAGGATCCGATCGGGCAGTGCCTCATGCTGGGGAAGGACGCCAGGGATTGCACCGAAATCGTCGGTGTGGCGGAGGATGGGGTGCGCTACAGTCCGCGGGAGGAGCCGCAGGCGATCTACTACGTGCCGCTGCCGCTGCCGAGCGCGGAGACGCGACACCTCACACTCTTCCTCCGGACGCGTGGTAAGGCCGGCGAGATCGCGGAAGCGGTGCGTGCGACGCTGCAGACCGCGGTCCCGAATCTGCCCTATGTTCGGGTCCGGGCCATGAACGAGGTGCTCGAGCCGCAGTATCAGAACTTCCGACTCGGCTCGACGCTCTTCGGGTTGTATGCGCTCGTCGCGGTGCTGCTCGCCGGACTTGGGCTCTACAGTGTGCTGGCCTACGCGGTGCGCGGGCGCATGCAGGAGCTGGGCATCCGGGTTGCGCTCGGTGCCGCGCCGGCCAGCCTGGTGCGGATGGTCGTGCGGGACGGCATGCGCCTCACGCTGATCGGTGCCGGGCTGGGCATCGGGGGAGCACTGGCAGCCGGGCGGGCTCTCGCCAGCCTGCTCTATGGCGTGCCGGCCTGGGTGGATCCGATGACCGCACTCCGGAGCGAGTGATGGAATCTCTGCTGCAGGATATTCGGTACGCGCTCCGCGCCCTCCGGCGCAGCCCGGGTTTCACCGCGGTGACCCTGCTGACGCTGGCGCTCGGCATCGGGGCCAACACGGCGATCTTCAGCGTGGTCAACACCGTGCTCCTCCGCCCGCTGCCCTATGGCGAGCCCGACCGGCTGGTGATGGTGTGGGAACAGAAATCCGGCGGCCCGACCGATCGCAACGTGGTGAGTCCGGCAAATTATCTCGACTGGAAGGACCGGTCCGCCAGTTTCGAGGGCCTCGCGGCGCTGACCTGGTCCGGCACGACGCTGCTGGGAGAAACACCGGAGCGGGTGCAGGGCCGCAAGGTCACCCCCAATTTCTTCGGTGTGCTTGGAGTCGCGCCGGCACTGGGCCGCAGCTTCACCGCGGAAGAGGCTGGAGCGGGTCAGGGGCGGGTCATGATCCTGAGTGACGGGCTCTGGCGCCGGCGGTTTGGCGCCGACCCGGCGCTGGTCGGAAAAGCGATCCCCGTCGCGGGAGGGACGGCGACGGTACTGGGGATCATGCCCCGTTCCTTCCAGCCGCTGCCGTGGGGAGAGGAGGAATACTGGGAGCCGTTTGCGCTTGGCGATGACGACCGGATCCGGCGTGGCCGGTATGCGCAGGTCATCGGACGGCTCAAGCCAGGGGTGACCCAGGCATCGGCTCAGACCGAGCTGGCGGGTATCGCCGGCGCACTGGCGCAGGAGTATCGGGAATTCAATACCGGATGGGGGGTGAACATCGTCCCGCTGGCGGAGCAGGTATCGGGGTCATCACGGCTTGCCTTGCTGGTGGTGCTGGGCGCGGTGTCACTGCTCCTGCTGATCGCCTGCGCGAACGTCGCGAACCTGATGCTCGGGCGCGCCGCCTCGCGTCGCCGGGAGCTGGCGGTTCGGTCGGCGCTGGGCGCCCCGCGCTGGCGGCTGACCCGCCAGTGGCTCACGGAGGGCGTCCTGCTGGCGCTGGTCGGGGGAGCGGCGGGCGTGCTGCTGGCGAGCTGGGGCGTGGATCTCCTGGTCGCGGCCGGGCCGGAAGGGATTCCACGTCTCGCCGAAATGACGGTGGATGGAAGAGTGCTGCTGGTGTCTGCCGTCGTGTCGCTTCTTGTGGGCGTGCTCTTCTCGGTGCCCGCGCTGTGGGGAGGGGTGGCACGACCGACCGCTACCGGGCTGCGCGAAGGAGGTCGCACCACGGTCGGCACGACGGCGGGTCGCTTCCGCGGCGGACTGGTGATCGCCCAGGTGGCGCTGGCGCTGGTGCTGCTGTTCGGCGCCGGGCTGCTGGTCCGGTCGCTGCAGCGACTGGCGGCGGTGGACCCGGGCTTCGATCCGCGTCACCTGGTGAGCGCGCAGGTCAACCTGCCGACTCCGAGCTACCCGGACGACGCGCGGCAGGACGCGCTCTATCGGCAACTGCTCGAGGGGCTCCGCGCCACACCGGGGATCGATGCCGCGGGACTGGCCACGTTCGTGCCGTTCATGGGGGCGGGAGCGGCGACCTCGTTCACGGTGGTGGGCCGTCCCCGGCCCCCGGCGGGCGAGGAGCCGGTCGCCGATATCCGCGTGGTGGATCCGGGATACTTCGACGTGATGAAGATTCCGCTCCGCCGCGGTCGGGCCGCCACGACAGCGGACGGCGCTGGAGCGCCGCCGGTCGTGGTGATCAATGAAACGATGGCGCGTCAGCTCTGGCCGGATACCGATCCGATCGGCCAGCGGGTGCAGGTGAGCTGGTGGGATGAGCAGGCGATGCCCGAGGTGATCGGGGTAGTGGGCGATGTGCGGCGCACCAGTCTCGATGAAGCGCTGCGGCCGATGATCTACTACCCGATGGGACAGAGCCCGACCGGGGGCAGCATGATGCTGGTGGTGCGCACGCGGGGCGATGCGACCGCGGCGACGACGGCCGCCATCCGGGGAACGCTCCGCGAGCTTGACCCCACCCTGCCGCTCAGCGATGTGGCGACGATGTACACCCGGCTCGCCTCGTCGATGACGGACCGGCGCTATCCCATGCTGCTGCTGGGGCTCTTCGCGGGGCTCGCCCTGACCCTCGCGGCGATCGGCCTCTACGGCGTGCTCTCCTTTGCGGTGGGCGAGCGAACGAAGGAGCTTGGAGTGCGGATGGCGCTGGGCGCCCGGCCCGCCGATGTTGTCGGAATGGTGGTTCGTGGCGGGCTCTCGCTCACCCTCGTCGGGCTTGGGCTGGGCACGGTGGCGGCGGCAGCCGTCTCCCGGGTGCTCGGGCACCTGCTCTACCAGGTGCCGGCCACCGACGTGGTCACGTTCGGGGCGGTGGCGGCGCTGCTGCTGGTCGTCGCTGGTGTCGCCTGCCTGGTCCCTGCCCGCCGGGCGGCACGCACCGATCCGATTATCGCGCTCCGCTCCGATTGAGCGCCGCCCCCGTGCTGGAGCCCGTGATGATCAAGCTGGTTGATCTCGAGAAATCGTTTCCCACCAAGCCCTCGCCCACCTTCGTGCTGCGGCGCATCACGCTGGACATCCAGGCCGGCGACTTCGTCACGATCATGGGTCCCTCGGGCGCCGGCAAATCGTCGCTGCTCTCCATCCTCGGCATGCTCGACGGCGACTACACCGGCGAGTACTGGTTCGACGGCCAGGCGGTGCACGGGATCAAGCCCAAGGTCCGGGCAGACCTGGCACGGAGCAGCGTCGGCTTCGTCTTCCAGCAGTACCACCTGCTGGACGACCTCACCGTCGCCGAGAACCTCGATGTCCCGCTTTCGTACCGGAGCATGAAGGGCAGCGAGCGCGCCGCGCTGGTCGGCGACACCCTCGACCGGTTCCACATGGTGGGCAAGAAGGATCTCTACCCCAACCAGCTCTCCGGCGGGCAGCAGCAGCTGGTCGCGGTGGCGCGCGCGGTGATCGCCTCCCCGCCGCTGCTGCTGGCCGACGAACCGACCGGTAACCTGCATTCGGAGCAGGGACGGGAGATCATGGAGCTGTTCCGCGCGCTCAACCGGCAGGGGACGACGATCGTGCAGGTGACGCA
>JANMYS010000087.1:0-20437 GCA_031382385.1 Gemmatimonadota bacterium | reverse complement strand
GTTGCGGCAGCCGCACCGGGGCCGGTCCGGCCGGGCCGACCGCCTCGCTCGCGGTCGACGTGGTCGACCGGCTCTCCCGTGCGCTCGGTGCCAAGTACCAGGTGCGTCGGCTGCTGGGCGAGGGTGGGTTCGCGCAGGTGTACGAGGTGTGGGACACCGATCTCGAGCGCAGCCTCGCGGTCAAGGTGCTCAAGCCGGACGTCGCCTGGTCGGCCGGTATGCTCGACCGCTTCCGGCAGGAAACCCGGTCGATTGCGAGGCTGGCCCACCCCAATATCCTTCCGATTCATTTCGTGGGCGAAGGTGAGGGGCTCACCTATTACGCCATGCCCTTCGTGGAGGGCGAGTCGCTGGCTGCCCTGCTCCGCCGGCAGGGGGCGCTCACCCCGGAGCGGGCGGTCGCGCTGCTGAAGCCGCTGCTCGACGCCCTCTCGCATGCCCACGGCCAGGGGCTGATTCATCGCGACATCAAGCCCGACAACATCATGCTCGAGGCGAGCAGCGGCCGGCCGTTGCTGGTCGACTTCGGCATCGCCAAGCGGCTCGATGGCGCGGGGCACCAGACCCAGACCGGCTTCGTCGTCGGCACGCCGCAGTACATGAGTCCGGAACAGGCACTGGGGCAGGGGGATGTCGACGCGCGGTCCGATCTCTACGCGGTGGGTGCGGTGCTCTACCAGATGGTCACCGGCACTCCGCCATTCGAGGGGGAGAGTTCGCAGGAAATTGTCGGCAAGCACCTGAGTGAGCCGGCACCGGTTGCAAGCGCCAAGAACGCGCGGATCCCGCGCTGGTTGTCCGACCTGATCGTCCGCTGTCTCGCGAAGCGTCCGGCAGAGCGCTACCAGTCGGCGGCGATGATGCTCGACGCGCTCACCAGCGGCCGCCTCTCCGGGTCGCAGGAGGTAGTCAGCGCGGAGCGGGTCGCGCGTCAGCTCGGCAGCGAGGAGGCCACGGTCCGGATGCCGAGCGCGGAGCGGTCGGCCGTCAAGGGGACCGCCCGGCCACTCGCCGGTCCGGCGGCGGGCGCGGTGACGACCGCCGCCGGCGCTGTCGCGACGGCCCCCGCTTCACGCTTGCGATTGCCGTGGCTCCTGCTCCTGCTGCCGGGGCTCGGCGCGCTCGCGTGGGGGCTCATGCCCCATTCCGCGACCCTCGTGGTGGAGAACCGCCTGGTCGAGCCGGTCCGATTCTCCGTGGGCGGGAAGCAGGTCGAAGTCGGTGCCGGGGCCACGGTACGGGAGAAGGTCCCCCGCGATGCAGCGCTCGCCTCCCCCTGGTACCTGGTGCGGCCCAGCGGTCCGGCCGGCGAGCCACTTGGTGTGGCGCTGCAGGGAACGCTGAGCGAGCGCGCCCCCCGGGGTGAGGTGCGGCGGGTGATCGATGCGGGGAGTGCCGCGGAGCCGGTCTTCGCCCCCTTGATCACCAACACTACCGATCAGGCGCTGGCGATCGTCATCAACGCCGGTTCCCTCAAGGCAGTGGGGTGCGGCTGCCGGGTGCCGCCAGGGGCGGTGCGGGCGCGGATCGGGTACTACCCGCTCTTCCTCAACAGCGCGGTGCAGGCCACCACCCCGGCTGGCGGAAGCGCGACGTTTCGCGAGTTAGGCAAGGCCGTGGATCGGGAAAGCGGTTCGGTCGGCCTCAAATTCGAAGCGAAGGATTTCTAGGGTTCGACCCCTTCGCGCAGGAGCAGGGGCAGCCTGCACGCCGCCGCATTCCCGATGCGGCAGGCGCGCCGATATGCCACCAGGGCTCGCGCCTCGCTCCGGTCGACCCCACGCCCCTCCTCGAACATCACGCCGAGGCGGACGCAGGCGTTGGCATCCTCCAGGTCGCAGGCCCTCTGATACAGGCTCGCCGCCCGGCCCGGGTCAGGGCTGAGCCCGGTGCCCCGCTCCAGCCATTCCGCCAGTCGCACGCAGGCCGGCCGCGCATTCAGCGCGCAGGCCCGGTCGGCATAACTCGCGGCGGAGCCCATGTTCGGCACCACACTGGTGCCGGCCTCGTAGACCAGCGAAGCCTCGTTGCAGGCGCCCCCGTCACCCACCTCACACCCGCGCCGGAAGAGGGCGATGGCCCGGCTCGGATCGCTGTTAACATGCAATCCCCGGCCGTACCACCGCCCCAGTTCGGTGCACCCGCCCCCGTTCTCGAGATCGCAGGCCAGCAGCAGCAAGCGGGCGGCCCGCTCGGGGTCGGCCTCGATGCCGCTGCCGCTTGCCAGCCGGGGCGCGACGAGCACACAGTCGGCGGTTTCGCCGCTCAGGCAGCTGCTGAGGAGTGCCATCGTTTCCTGCGCCGAGACGGGCCGGGACGAAGTCACGCTGAGCGTGGTGATCGCGGCGAGCAGCAGGGCGTGTCGGCGGGTCATTCGCGTTTCCGTCGGGGAAGGCCGAGTGTCTCGGCCGGGGTGACGGCATCAAAGCCGAAACGGGCCCGGACCTGATCGACCGCATGCGTCAGGTCGCGCAGCCGGCTGCGTGCGGGCGGCTCGAAGAGGTCCACGGGTCCGGACTGGCTCAGGCCGGTCGCCGCCACCCCGATCAGGCGGATGGCCTGCTGGCGGCGCCGGGCCTCGGCGAAGGCGGGGCGAAACAGCTCCCGCGCGGGGGCCAGCAGCTCCTGATCGAGGTCGGTCCCCTGGGGTAGCGTGCGTCGGCGGGTCACGGTATGGAAGTCCGCGTGGCGCAGTTTCAGCACGATGGTGCGGGCCACGTAGCCCTCCGAGCGGAGCTGACCGGCGATGAGCCCAACAAACTTGACCAGCAGCCGGTCAAGGGAGCGCTCGTCCGAGCTGTCGCGGCTGAGGGTGGTCTCCCGGCTCACCGAGCGGGCCTGTCGTTCGGGATGCAATCCGGCCGAGCCTCCGCCATGGGCCCGGTACTTGAGTTCGCGGGCGAAATCGCCCAGCAATCTCGTCAGCTCCGCCTCGGTCTTCTCCTGTACCTGATGCACCTCGGTCAGTCCCAGCCGTGTCAGCCGCTCCGCGGTGCGGGGTCCGATGCCGGGCAACGCCCTCAACTCCAGGCCGGCCAGGAACCCCGCCTCCCACCCGGCGCGCACTTCGCAGATGCCGCGGGGCTTGGCGTAGTCGGAGGCGAGCTTGGCGACCATGCGGTTGGGCCCGATGCCGACGCTGGAGTCGAGGCCGGTGGCGTTCGAGATGCGCGCTCGGAGCTGCTCCGCCACGGGAAGGAGGGAGTGCGGATAAAGCTGCTCGGTACCGGTGAAGTCGAGGTAGCCTTCGTCAAGCGAGGCCATCACCACCGTTGGGGAGTAGCCGGCCAGCAGCTGCCGCACCGTGCGCGAGGCTTCACGGTAGTGATCGAAGTCGCCCTGAAAGAATGTCGCACCGGGGCACAGCCGCACCGCCTGGGCGATCGGCATCCCGGAGCGAACTCCGAAGGCGCGCGCACCGTAACTGGCCGACTGCACCACGCCGCGGCTCTCCCGGCGCCCGCCCACGACGAGCAGGTCCAGGGCGCGCAGCTCCGGGTGGCGCTGGCGGCATACCTCGACGAAAAACGCGTCGAGGTCAACGTGCATGATCCGGGGCGGCATCGGCCTGACTTTGCGGGGGATTCACGGGCCATCCCTGGGATCCGGCCCACCCACAATCTGCCCTCCCGGCCCTCCTCCGGCCACCCGTCTGGTGCGTATCGAAGCCTTAGGCTCCAGCAGGCTGTCTCCCCGCCTTTTCCCTTTCCCCTTCCCCCGCTACCGTTCACTCCGCTCAACACCATTCCCGGAGTGACACCATGAAGCCGACGACCGCCCTGCAGCAGGCGATGAACGACCAGGTTCGCAAGGAATTCGAGTCCGCCTACACCTATCTCTCGATGGCGGCATGGATGGAGGATCAGACTCTGCCGGGCTTCGCGGCCTGGCTCCGGTTGCAGGCCCGGGAGGAGTCCACGCATGCCATGAAGATCTTCGATCATCTGATCGACCGTGGCTGCCGGGTCCGGTTGCAGTCGCTCGCCGGTCCGGCCACCGACTTCACCACCGTGCTGGAGGTGTTCGAAAAGGTGAAGCAGCACGAGCAGAGCGTCACCATGAGCATCGAGGAGGTCTACGGCCTGGCCCTGAAGGACAAGGATTTCGCCAGCCAGGTGTTCTTCGAGTGGTTCATCACCGAGCAGGTCGAGGAGGAGAAGCACTCGAGTCACGTGCTGGAGAGCGTCCGCCGCGTGGGAGACAACCAGGCCGCGCTGGTCATGCTCGATCGCGAGCTGGGCCAGCGGAGCGTCACAGCTGGGCAGTCCTGACCCGGTGCGCCTCGCCTTTCTCGGACTGGGCGCCATCGGCCGTCCCATGGCGATGCACCTCGCGCGTGCGGGGGAGCTCACCGTCTGGAACCGCACCGCCGCACGGGCGGAAGAGTTCGCCCGGGCATACTCGAGCCGCAGCGCCGCAACTCCGCGCGCCGCAGTGGCCGGCGCGGACGTCGTGCTCACCTGCCTGCCCACCTCTGCCGAAGTCCTCGGGCTGCTCGACGGACCCGACGGACTGCTCGCGGGGCTGGTGTCGGGCAGTCTCTTTCTCGACTGCACGTCCGGCGACCCCGAGTCGGCGCAGCAACTCGGCCGCCGGATGCTGGAACGGGGAGTGAGCTACGCCGACTGCCCGGTGAGCGGCGGGACCAACGGTGCCGAAGCGGCCGCGCTCACGGTGATGGTGGGTGCGGACCCGGCCACCTTTGCGCGGGCGCACCCGGTGCTGGCGCATTTCGGCAAGCGCATCGAGCATCTCGGTCCGGTGGGTGCCGGAAGTGCGATGAAAGCGGTCAACAACGCCCTGCTGGCGGTCAACATCCTGGCGTTTGCCGAGGGGTTTACCGCGCTGGCCCGTGCGGGGGTTCCCGCTCGCAAGGCGCTCGAGGTACTGAATGCCTCCTCCGGCCGCTCGTTCGTGACCGAGAGCCTGGTGCCGGATCGGGTGCTTACTGGCGCGTACCCCAACACCTTCCGGCTGGCGCTGCTGTCCAAGGACGTCGGGATCGCGGTTGGGTTCCTCGAACAGCAGGGGATTCCCGGTCCGCTGCTGCATCTCGCCGCCGAGCGTTTCGCGGTCGCCCGCTCGGCCCTCGGGGAGTCGGCCGACTATTTGGAGGCCATTCGACTTCAGGAACGCGAGGCCGGGGTCGAGATTAGGGGATGATGACCGACTGGGCCGCCACCCAACGCTGCGCCGCGCGGGTAATCCTCGCGGAGGGCCTCGCCATCCAGGGCGAGGTTCACCTCCAGCCACGTGTGGCATGGCGGGACGGACCGGAGACAATTATCGAGCTGCTGAACCGGGAGGACAATTTCTTCCCCCTCAGCCTGCCCAGCGGGGAGGTCGTCTTTGTCTCCAAGGAGCAGGTCGCAGCGCTGACTTATGCCACCCCACCCGATGGCATCGATCCCGCCCGGGAGACCAGCGCCCGGATGATTCCGCTCGAGGTCCGGATGGTGGGCGGCGTGGAATACCGCGGGATCGCCATGAGCGAGTTGCCGCCCAATCGCGCACGCGCGCTCGATCTGCTCAACGCCCATGAACGGTTCTTTCTGCTGGTGACGTCTGAAGGTTCGCTCTGTCTCAACCGGCGCCACGTCCGCGCCGCCCGCCCTCTCTCCTGACTCCCGTGGCCCGACTCGATCGTTTCCTGCAGGCGCTGCACGACCACAAGGCCGAGGGGCTCGTGCTTGCCCCGGGTCGCCCGGCCAGTCTGCTGTTTGACGGGGCGCCGCGCCCGGTCACCAAGGACCCGCTGGCGGGACCGCAAATTCTCGCACTCGTGCGCGAGGTGACGCCGCTCGCGGAGCAGGCCCACCTCGAGGGACAGACGCCGTTCCGCTTCGACTATGCCGGCCCGGCGGGTGGCGTGGCCTTCGAGGTGGCGCCCGAGGCTGAGGGCCTGCGGGTGACCGCGCGGCCCATGGTCAGCTCGGCCAACGGTGGTGCGCCAGCCGCTACCGTGGTGCCGGCGGAGGCGGAGGCCGCCGCGCCGAAGGTGCCCGGGCGCCGGACGGCGATGTTCAGCGCGGCGACCGATGGCGGTCCCGAGCGGGTGGAGATGGAGCAGCTCCTCCGCCTGACGTCGGAGCGGGGCGCGTCCGACCTGCACCTCCGTACCGGGGAACAGCCGATCATCCGGGTCGATGGTGAACTGGTCCGCCTCGAAGGTGCGGTCCTGGAGGCGGAACATCTCCTCGGGATGATCACCTCGCTCATGCGGCCGGCCGATGCCCAGATGTTCAAGGAAACCGGTGATGTCGACTGGGCCTGGGAGGTCACCGGCGTGGCTCGCTTCCGCTGCAACGCGGCGCAGGAGCGGCGCGGTCCGATGGCGGTCTTCCGGGTCATCCCGTCGCGCATTCTGACGGCGGAGGAGTTGGGGCTCTCCCCCGAGATCCAGAAGCTCTGCTACCTCACCAAGGGCCTGGTGCTGGTGACGGGCCCGACCGGTTCCGGCAAGTCGACGACGCTGGCGGCACTGGTGGACCTGATCAACCGTACCCGGACCGATCACATCCTGACGATCGAGGATCCGATCGAGTTCGTGCACCCGCCGAAAAAGTGTGTCGTGACGCAGCGCGAAGTGGGCCAGCACAGCCAGTCGTTCAAGAACGCCCTCCGCGCCGCCCTGCGGGAGGATCCCGATGTGATCCTCGTTGGTGAGCTGCGCGATCTCGAGACTGTCGCCATCGCCATCGAGACTGCCGAGACCGGGCATCTCGTCTTCGGCACCCTGCACACCACTACGGCGCCGTCCACCATCGACCGGATCATCGACCAGTTCCCGGTGGACCGGCAGTCGCAGGTACGGGTGATGCTCGCCGAGTCGCTGAAGGGCGTGATCGCCCAGGTCCTCTGCCGCAAGGTGGGCGGGGGACGGGTCGCGGCCAAGGAGATCCTGCTCTCTATTCCTGCCGTGTCCAACCTGATCCGTGAGGGGAAGACCTTCCAGATTCCGTCCATCATGCAGACCAACCGCAAGGGCGGCATGGTGACGCTCAATGACGCGCTCATGGAACTGGTGGAGCAGAAACTGGTGGAGCCGCGCGAGGCGTACATGAAAGCCGCGGAGAAATCCGCCTTTGCTGCCGCGCTGAAGGTCAAGCGCTTCGACACCTCCTTCCTCGGAGACTCTTGAGTTCCCATGGTGTCCCCTCCTAGATTAGGTCAGTCATAGGGTCCGTCCCCCCTCGGGCCTCCAGTTCCCAGCCGACATGCTGCCGGCGGGTGTACAGGAGCGCTCATGACCACGCAGTCCCCGCATCAGTCCACTGCCCCGCGTTCCGTCGCGCTGCCTCCTGCGCAGTCCGATGGTCCTGGAATCCTCCTCGATCTCGCCCTTGAAGCCAGCGCCGCAACCGGTGCGGCGCTGCTGGTGCCCGAGGGCGCCATGCTCGCCGTGCTGGAGTCGCGCGGGGCGAATGCGCCCGCCGTCGGCGAGGTGCTCATCCTCGAGGGGTCCGTCGCCGGGGAGGCCTGGTATCGCGGCCGGATGGTGACCGGCAGCGAGCCGCCGCCGCGGGCCCGTCAGGCGGCGCTGTGGCAGGACGAGCGGACCATCGATGTGATGGCCGTCCCGGTCATGACCGGCGGGCGCCCGGTTGCCGTGTTCATGCTGTACCATCGTCACCTTGGCCACTTCCGTCGCAGTGACGCGACCACCCTCTCCCGGCTCGCTTCGCTCGCGTCCAGCCTCTGGTCCACCTCCCCCGGCGCTCCGGGTCTTTCGCATCCACGCAACGTCCTCGAAGTCCGCGCGGCCGCTCGCATGGCCCTGCTGGCCGCGGGTTCTCTCGATGAGGCCGAGGCGTGGGCGGAGGTCTGCCGGACGGCGGCGGCGGTGGTCGAGGCGCCGTCAGCGCGGGTTTCGATCATTGAGGGCGACGAGCTGGTCTGCCTGGGCGCCAGCGGCAGGTTCGGCGCTGATCTGGGCCGTCGCCGGCCGCGTGATTTCGGGTTTGAGGGTGTCGCGCTCGAGACCATCGAGGGGGTCCTGGCAACGGACTGGGTGCCGGAGGCCGGTGCCGCCGCGCCAGCGTCCTGGATCCGTTCGCTCGTCTCCGTGCC
Organism: Gemmatimonadota bacterium; assembly: GCA_031382385.1. Lineage (GTDB taxonomy): Bacteria > Gemmatimonadota > Gemmatimonadetes > Gemmatimonadales > GWC2-71-9 > JADJOM01. The sequence goes on along the minus strand of JANMYS010000087.1, from coordinate 12,367 downwards.
GCTGCGCCGCATGGAGCAGCTGATCGGCGTCATCACTGTCGCAGATGAGACGGTGGGACGTTTCGGTGAAGCCGATCGGGAGGCCCTGCTCCGTTTCGCGCTCCACGCCACGGCGGCCCTGAACGAGAGTCGGTTGCAGCACGACGCCGAGCGGTATGTCGCCGAGGGTCGACTCGCCTCCGAGGTGGCCACCGCGCTGGCCGCGGCGGAGGACACACCGTCGCTGCGCCGGACGATCGCCCGGGAATTCCGTCGCGCTCTGGGGGCCGACGGGGCGCGCCTGGTGGAAACGATCCAGCATCACGTCGCCACCACGGCGGTGGATGGTGAACTCGCCCTCGTGTCGCGTCCGCCCGAGCCGGGGCGCCGGCTGCTCTGCGGCCATGAGCTCATGCCCGGTGAAATCACCCATCGGTGCGTCATTCCCGACGGCCAGGGCTTTCTGCTGGTAGCGGGGCTTGGCCAGGTGACCGATCATCCCGGCTGCCTGCAGCTGGTCCGGAAGCGGCAGCCGTTCCAGCCGGGGGAAGAAGACCTGCTGCGCCGACTGGCCGGCATCGCGGAACTCGCCCTGGTCTCGCGTCTGACGAATATCCGCCTGAGCCACTACGCCGACCGGATCCGCTCCGTCGCCGAAGTCTCCGCCAGTCTGCATCAATCGCTGCGCCCGGTCGATGCGATGAGTCAGGCCGCCGAGATGCTGCGTCGCGCCCTGGGCGTCAGCACGGTCCGGATCGCCCTGGTCGATGAGGTCTGGCAGGAGCTCACCTTTCCGATCAATCGTCGCGGCAGCGAGGTCCGCGACGGGATTCGCCGCCCCCTCGAGCGCGGCCTGCTCGAAGAGGTCTGGCGCACGGGGCGCACCTATTTCTTTCCCCAGAACGCCGGCGAGGAGGCGCTGGGCCTCGGCCTCAGCCTCGATACCCAGCCGCGCTGTTTCGCCGCCGTGCCGCTGCGGTTGCGGGGGACCATCGCGGGCGTCGTCGTCATCGAGGATGAAGCGCACGACCACGCCTTTGAAGTCGAGGACGTCCGCATTCTCGAGATCGTCGCGCAGCAGCTCGGGGTCACGCTGGAGAATCTCGAGAGCCTGGAGGAGGAGCGGCGACAGCGGATCACCGCGGAGTGGCTGCGCCAGATGGCCCGCACCGCGACCGACACCGAGGCCCGTCCGGCGCAGATCTTCGAGCTCGCGACCGATGCCGCGTTCCAGGGCATCGGCGGGGCGTGTGCGCTGGCCTCGTTTCTTCCGGGCGACGGGACGACCCTCGTGATCACCTCGCGCGGCCCGGTGCAGCGTCCCTGGACCGAGGCGCAACCGATTGACGGGTCGATCGCCGGCTGGATGCTCGACGAGCAGGGTGCCGTGTTCATCTCGGCCAACCTCGCCGAGGATCCGCGACTGAGCGCGGAGGCGCGGCAGTGCTCCGGGGCGCTGGCCCTGGCTGCGGTGCCGATCTGGTGCGAGAACCGGATCACGGCGGTGCTGCAACTTGCCCGCCCGGTGGGGACCTCGTTTGCGGTGGCGGATGTCGAACGTCTCGCGCAGATCGCCGACCACGCCGGGGCGGGGTACCAGACCGCCATGGCGGGCGAGGCACTGCGGAAGAGCGAGGAGCGCTACCGCCGGCTCTTCTCCGCGGCGACCGACGCGATCGTCACCCTCGACCGCACCGGCGTCATCACGTCGTTCAACGAGGCCGCCGAGCGGCTCTGGAATGTGCGGGCCCGGGCGGTGGTGGGCGGCCGCTGGGATGTGGTGCTGCCCTTCGATGCGCCCGAGGTCGTGGCGGAGCAGGTCGGCCGGGTGCTGGGCGGGGCCTCATGCGCCTTCGAGGCCGGGCTGCGCCGCCCGGACGGCGAGCGCGGCGTGCTCGCGCTCACGATCTCGCCGCTGGTCGAGGCCGGGCAGACGACGACGGTGCTCTGCATCGTCCGGGACGTGACCGACCAGCGCCGGGTGCAGGCCCAGCTGCTCCAGGCGGAAAAGATGTCGGCGATTGGGCAACTGGTCGGCGGCATGGCCCACGAAATCAACAATCCGCTGGCCAGCATCGTGGTCAACATGGAGCTGCTGCTGTCGGAGGCGAAGGACCCCGCGCAGCTCGAAACGCTGACCGCCATCAAGGTGGAGACCGATCGGGCCGCGCAGATCGTGCGCAACCTTCTCACCTATGTGCGCGGGCAGGGCTCGGACCGGGCGGTGGTTGACCTGCGTGAGGCGGTCCGTGGCGCTGTCGCGCTCCGGCGCAATCAGCTGCTCAACCAGCAGATTGAGGTGCTGGTCGAGCTGCCGGCGGAGGTGGTGCCGGTGTGGGGTAATACGGTCAACCTGCAGCAGGTGCTGATGAACCTGCTGGTCAACGCGGAGCACGCCATCCGGGCGCATCGCGGGCGGGGGCATGTGTGGATCCGCTTCACCGCGGAGGAGGGGCGCGCCGCCGTGGTGGTCGATGACGATGGCCCCGGTGTGCCGCCCGAACTGCTGAATCGGGTGTTTGATCCTTTCTATACCACCAAGCCGGAAGGGGAGGGGACCGGGCTCGGGCTCTCGGTCAGCGCGGGCATCGTCGCCGATCACGGGGGTCGGATCACCGCGGCCCAGCGGCCGGGCGGAGGGGCGCGGTTCACCGTCGAGCTGCCGATCAGCCACGCGGAACCGGCCGGCCCCGAGGTGGCCGTACCCCGCCCGGTGCTGCCGCCGGGGGCCCCCGCCCGGCGGGGCCGCATCCTGCTGGTGGACGATGAGCCGGATATCCGCCGCAGCATCTCCAAGTTCCTCACCCGCACCGGGTGGGAGGTGGATCTCGCCGATTCGGGCGACGAGGGGTTGCGCCAGCTCGCCGGCGCAACCTACTCGGTTGTATTGTGCGATCTCCGCATGCCCGGCATGAGCGGCCACGAGTTTTACCGCCGGCTGGAATCGATGGCGTCGCCGGCGATCGCGACGCTGATCTTCATGACCGGTGATGTGCTGAGTCCCGAGGCCTCCCGGTTTCTGCAGGAGGCTGGCCGGCCGGTCCTGTCCAAGCCCTTCGCCCTGAAGGATCTGATGGAGGTGCTGGCGCAGGTGGTCCCGGCGTAGGGCGGGGCGGCGCTCCAGCCCCAACCGCCGGTCGGCCCCTGCAACGACACCACCCCCGCCGCGATATTGGGGCATGCATCCCGCCCCCATCCTGGTTCTCGTCGCCCCGCAGGACATCGTCAACATCGGCAGCGCGGTACGGATCGCCCGCAACTTCGGGCTGGCCCAGCTCCGCCTCGTCACCCCGGAGGTGTTCGATCCCTGGCGCATCGAGGGGATCGCCCACAACACCGGTGAGTTCATCGAGCAGATCACGATTCACGACAGCCTGACCGCCGCGGTCGCCGATTGCACCTGGACGCTGGCCCTGACCGCGCGCGAGCGTGCCGCCAAGCGGACCGTCTACCGGCCGGGTCCGGGGGCCGCGGAGCTGATCGCGCGGGCCGAGCAGGGGCCGGTGGCCTACGTGGTGGGCCGGGAGGACAAGGGACTGACCAACGAGGAACTCGATCAGTGTTCCGCCCTCGTGACGATTCCGACCAACCCCGAGTACAAGTCGCTCAACCTGGCACAGGCGGTGGCCATCATGGGCTACGAGAGCTGGCTGGCGCGCGGCGGAGAGCGACGGCCCATCAAACCTCCCCGCAAGAAGAGCACGCCCGCGCCGATGGACCTGCTGGAGCGGATGTTCGCCGACTGGCGCCGGGCCCTGTTCGGGATCGAGTTCTTCAAGAGCCGCCACACCGAGAATGTGATGCGAGGTCTGCGCGAGGTCCTCTACCGGGCGGAGCTCGACGTCCGGGAAGCGGCGCTGTTCCGAGCCATGGGGATCGAGGTGGTCCGATTCCTCGATCGCCATGGCATCCCGCTCCCGCCGGGGGCGCAGGGGCCGGGGATGCCGCCACCGCTGGAAGAACCGGACGGCGGTGGTTAGAATTAGCGGTCCTTCCAGCCCATCCATCCGGGAGTCAGACTCGTGGGGCGTTCGAGTGCGTACTGGGCGACCAATCTGTACCCCAATCCCCGCCAGGAACCCGCGCCACTGGCCCCCGTCAAAGATCTGCCGCCCCCGCTCGCCGCGCGCTTTTCGCGGCTGCGCGAGGGCCTCTGCAAGCTCCCCGGCGTCGCCGAACATGTGAAATACATGGGCCCCTCCTGGCACTGGTCCTGGGAGTACGCCGTCGGCCACCGGAAGCTCTGCTGGCTCCATGTCATGCGCACCGGCCCGGCACTCACGTTCACCCTCGCCGACACCGAGGAGGCCCGGGCCCTCGCCGTGCCCCGCCTCCCCGCCTCCGTGGCGGCAGCCATCCGCTCGGCCCAGCGCACCGGTCCGGTGCGCTGGTGCGGGCTGGAGGTGGGCGATCAGAAGGCGGCCGATGCCTTCCTCAGCTTCATCCGGCGGAAGCTGGAGTGGGTGGTGGCAGACAGCCCAGCGGCGGCCGCCGGCCGACGGTCGCTGGCGAGCTGATTGATGCCGACCGCGCTTCCTGGAGAAGCCGGCCCGTTACAGGTTTGGGAAGCCACCGGTCCCCGACTATACTTGTCGCCGCGAATCGCTGGCCCAGTAATGGTTTGCCATCTCGTGAAAGAAATCACAACCTAGCGGACTTCGGATGCTCTCCGGCCCAGGTGCCCCTCGGCGCTCGGGTCAAGATCGCCCCCGCTTCCGATGAGAGATCATGCGCAAGCTCGCCTTTCTCGGTGTAGGCTCACTCCTGCTGGCGCTCGGCGCGCTGGCGGTCGTTCCGCGCACCCGCCCGGTGCAGGCCGCCCAGTCGGCCAGCGACACGCTCCCGGCCTGGAAGCTTGCCGCCGGTGACACCGCCAGCCTGAAGGGCCCGAGGCAGCCCGTCTTCTTCCGCCACGACATCCACTCCGGCGTGAACAAGATGACCTGCCAGTACTGCCACTATTCGGTGGCGGAATCGAGCGAGCCAGGCATTCCCACGATGGCGACTTGTATGGGATGCCACCTGATCATCGGCGGCTCCGATTCGAGTCACAAGGTCGAGATCAAGAAGCTGCGCGACGCCTGGAACGCCAAGCAGCCAATCGAATGGGTCCGGATTCACAGCGTCGCCCGGCACGCGCATTTCCCCCACATGCGGCATATCAAGGCGCTCGGTCCCAATGCCTGTCAGACCTGCCACGGCGACATCGCCCGTATGCCGCAGGTCTTCCAGGTGAACAACATCAACAACATGGGCTTCTGCATCACCTGTCACGTGGAGCGGAAGATCAGTCGCGATTGTACGGCGTGCCATTACTAGCCGTTGGCCGTTGGCCGTTGGCGACACAGGAGTAGTGGAGGCGACAGTGATCAACCTGAGCTGTGATCTGCTCTAGTTCGCTAACGGCCAACGGCTAACGGCTAACGGCCATTGCCCAACGGCCCCAAAGGCTTCACATGTCCGACGAAACCCACCCTGCAGGCATCGATCGGCGCCGCTTCCTTACCGTCCTTGGCGTGACGGGTGTGGGGGCGGTCGCGGTGTCCGGCTGCTCCACCGACAAGGTCGAGAAGCTGGTCCCGTACCTGGTGCAGTCCGACGACCAGGTTCCCGGTATTCCCACCTGGTACGCCAGCACCTGCACCGAATGCGGCGCCGGCTGCGGCCTCCATGTGAAGACGCGCGAGGCGCGCGCCATCAAGCTCGAAGGGAATCCGGCGCATCCGGTGAACGCCGGGAAGCTGTGTGCCCACGGGCAGTCGGCGCTGCAGGGGCTGTACAATCCGGGACGGATCAAGGGTCCCATGGCCCGCCAGGCCGATGGCAGCTTCAAGCCGGTCACGTGGGATGAGGCAATCGCGCTGCTGGGTCAGAAGCTTCAGGGGGCGGGCGGCAAGCTGGGGGTCATTTCGGGTGCGGGCCGGGGCACCTTCTCCGACCTCCTGAGTGCCTGGACCCAGGCGCAGGGCGGACGGGTGGTGCGCTACCAGGCGTTTGATTTCGAGCCGGTGCGCGCCGCCAACCAGCAGGTGTTCGGCACCTCCGAAGTGCCGGCATATGATTTTGCCGCCGCCCGGTACATCCTCTCCTTCGGTACCGACTTTCTTCAGGATTTCGTGTCCCCCGTCGAGCACCAGCGGGGTTTCGCCGAGTCGCACGGCTTCAGCGACGGCCAGATGGCCAAGCACGTCATGCTCGCCCCGCGCCTCTCCCTCACCGGCATGAACGCCGATGAGTGGGTGACGCTGCGGCCCGGCAGCGAAGCCGCCATTGCGCTGGCCATGACGAACGTCATCCTCGCCGAGCGCACCGGGAATCCCACCGACGCGAACGGGCTGCGCGGTGCCCTGGCGGCGTGGACTCCGGAAAAGGCGCAGGAAGCCAGTGGCGTCGGGGCCGAGATCATCCGCCGCCTGGCCCGTGAATTCGTCTCCGCCCAGCCCGGCCTCGCGGTGGCCGGTGGCATCTCGACGCAGCACCGCGGGGCAATCCAGCTTTGCGCCGCGGTCAATCTGCTCAACTATGTCGCAGGCAACGTCGGCCGGACGGTCAGGTTCGGCGCCGATCTCGACACCGGCGACGGTTACGGTGCGCTGGAATCGTTGCTGCAGACGATGGAGCAGGGCCAGCTCGCCGTGGCCATCGTCCATGAGGCCAATCCGGCCTACAGCCTGCCGAAATCCGGCGGGTTCGCCTCGAAGTTTGCCAAGGTGGCCTTCAAGGTCTCGACCTCCCTCTACCTGGATGAGACGTCACAGCTCTGCGACCTCCTGCTCCCTGGGCATCACGCCCTCGAGCGGTGGGACGATCTCCGTCCCCGCAAGGGTGTGACCGGGCTGCTGCAGCCGGTGATGGAGCCGGTCTTCCAGACCATGGCCACCGGCGATGTGCTGCTGAAGGCGGCGCAGAAGGCGGGCGGCGCCCTCGCGGCCCTCCCGGCGGTCGCCGCGCCGAGCTACGAAGCGCATCTCAAGGCGCAGTGGCTCAAGGTCGTGGGCAGCGATGACGCCTGGCGGGCCGCCCTGCAGCGCGGCGGGATCTACGGCGAGACGCCGGTGACGAGTGTCAGGCTGGCGGCCAGCGCCGCAAATGTCACTTACACCGCCCCCGCGTTCGACGGCGAAGCCGGTGCCGACGCCTTCTACTTTGCCCCGGTGCCATCGGTCATGGGCGACGGACGCTTCGCCAACCGGCCGTGGATGCTCGAGCTCTCCGATCCTGTCACCAAGATCACCTGGCATTCCTGGGTGGAGATGCACCCGGAAACCGCCCGGCGGATCGATGTGCGCGAAGGCGAAATCGTCCAGCTCACCTCTCCGCACGGGACCCTCTCCGTCCCGGTGTACATCACTCCGGGTATCCACCCCGAGGTGCTGGCCGTGCCGCTTGGCATGGGGCACACCGCCTTCGGCGACTTCGCGACGGGGCGGGGCGTAAATGCGCTCGACCTGCTGGATGCGAAGGACGGCCAGGGATTCCTGCCCTATCAGGCGACCCGCGTCACGCTCACCCGCACCCGCGAGTTCAAGAAGGTCGCCAAGACGGAGGGCACCACCCGTCAGCTCGGCCGCGGAATCGCCGATGCGATGACGCTGGCCCAGGCCAAGGCGGGAATGACGCCTGCCCTCGCCCGCAAGGCGGAAGGGCATGAGGCGCACGAGATCAACACCGAGCAGGAAGTGGAGGCCATCGAGGGTTTCCGCGAATCGCAGCTGGAGCAGCGCAAGCGCGGCGCGTACGCGGTCGAGGGCCAGCCGATGTGGGGCATGGTCATCGATCTCGCCCGCTGCACCGGCTGTTCCGCCTGCGTCACCGCCTGCTATGCCGAGAACAACATCGCGTGGGTCGGGGAGGAGGCGATCCTCAGGGGCCGCGAGATGACGTGGATGCGGATCGAGCGGTACTGGGAGGGCGGGGAGGACGGCGAACCGCTCGAGGCTCGCGTCGTGCCGGTGCTCTGCCAGCACTGCGACAATGCGCCATGCGAGCCGGTCTGCCCGGTCTACGCCGCGTATCACACGCCGGATGGCCTCAACGGCCAGGTGTACAACCGCTGCGTGGGCACGCGCTACTGCGGCAACAACTGTCCCTACAAGGTGCGCTACTTCAACTGGTCGGCGTACAACAAGACGGCCTTTCCCGAACCGCTCAATCTGGGCCTCAACCCGGACGTGACGGTGCGGGGCCGCGGTGTCATGGAGAAGTGCACCTTCTGCGTCCAGCGGATCCGGGGGGCCCAGCACACGGCCAGGCTGGAGGACCGCGAGCTGCGCGATGGAGATGTCGTGACCGCCTGCGCCCAGGCCTGTCCGTCCAACGCCATCACGTTCGGCAACATGAAGGATCCCGCGAGCCGGGTGGCGCAGGCCCAGCAGAGCCCGCGCGGGTATCATGTGCTCGAAGACCTCAACGTGCGCCCCGCAGTGACCTATCTCGCCAAGGTCCTGCACCGGGCGGAGGGCTGACCGATGGCCACCATCGTTCGCGATCCGAGCATGTCGACCCAGACGCACCATGAGGTCACCCGCGACGTCGTCAACACGCTGGGGACGGCCGGCAAGGGCTATCTCCTGCTGCTGGCCAGCGCCGTCGGGCTCTTCCTGGTCGGCGTCGGCACATTCATCATGCTGCTCAAGGATGGACTCGGGCTGGCGGGGTACAATCCGCCGGTGTTCTGGTCCGTCTTCATCACCACGTTCGTTTTCTGGGTCGGTATCGGCCACGCCGGTACCCTGATTTCAGCGATTCTCTTCCTGTTCCGCTCGCCGTGGCGCACGGCGGTCTACCGCGCCACCGAGGCGATGACCGTCTTCGCGGTCATGACGGCGGGGCTCTTCCCGATCATTCATATCGGGCGCCAGTGGTTCTTCTACTGGCTGATGCCCTATCCCAACCAGCGGTGGCTGTGGCCCAATTTCAAGTCGCCGCTGGTGTGGGACGTCTTTGCCATCTCGACCTACCTGACCGTCTCGACGACCTTCCTCTGCGTGGGCCTGGTGCCGGATGTCGCCGCCGCGCGTGACATCATGTCGGGCTGGCGGCAAAAGGTGTACAACATCTTCTCGCTGGGCTGGAAGGGCACCGACAATCAGTGGCGCCACTACAGCCGCGCCTATCTCTACCTGGCGGCGCTGGCCACCCCGCTGGTGCTGTCGGTGCACTCGGTGGTGTCGTGGGACTTCGCCATGTCGATCATTCCCGGCTGGCACGGGACGATCTTCGCGCCCTACTTCGTCGCCGGCGCCATCTACTCCGGCGTCGGGATGGTGTTCACCCTCATCATCCCGCTGCGCAAGGTGCTCAAGATCGAGCACATGATCACCGACTACCACTTCGACAACCTGGCCAAGCTGACCCTGCTCACCGGGTCCATCCTGTTCTATGCCTACCTGATGGAGTACTTCATCGGCTGGTACAGCGGGAACATGTTCGAGCAGACCACCTTCTGGCGCCGGGCGTTCGGCCCGATGTGGTGGGGCGGCTGGACCATGATCATCTGCAACGCTTTTGTCTCGCAGCTGCTCTGGTTCCGGAAGATCCGCACCAACCTGACGTCGCTTTTCATCATCTCGATCTTCATCAACATCGGGATGTGGTTCGAGCGCTACGTGATCATCACCTCTTCGCTGGGCAATGACTTCCTGCCATTTGCCTGGTCGCAGATGAACCCGACCTGGGCGGACTGGGGCATCCTGGCCGGTTCGTTCGGCTGGTTCGGTATGTGGTTCCTCCTGTTTGCGCGGACCTTCCCCGTGGTCGCCATCCAGGAAATCAAGGAGCAGATCCCGTATCCCCGGCTCCGCAAGGGAGGCCACTGATGGCCCGGACCGTTCCCGGCGTCCTCGCCGCCTTTCAGCACATCGACGCCGCCTGCGACGCCATTCAGGCGCTGCGGGCGCAGGGCCGGAAGGACTTCACCGTCTACGCCGCTGCCCACAACCACGAACTGGAAGAGGCCGTGGGCAAGCCGGTCAGCCCGGTCCGGCTTTTCACCCTTTTCGGCGGCCTGACCGGCGCCTGCGCCGGCCTCGGCATGACCTACTGGATGTCGCTGGACTGGCCGCTGCTGGTGGGTGGCAAGCCGATCGCGACCGTCCCGCCCTACGTGGTCTTCATCTTCGAGTTGATGGTGCTCATCGGCTCGCTCAGCACGGTGGCGGGGGTGGTGCTCCTGTCCCTCGCCAAGCCGACGACCGGCCTGGCCTACGACCCCAGGTTCAGCGATGACCAGATCGGGATCTTCGTCCCGTGTGCCGGCGCGGAGGCTGCCTCGCTGGAGCGCATGTTCAAGGACGCCGGCTCGGTGGGGGTGCGCCATGCCGCGTAAGGCGTTCCTGGCGGTTGTCGCCTTCACGCTGCTCGGGACCGGGTGCGACTACTGGTACAACGATGTGCCGTCGCCCGACGATGCGATGCACCTCGTCCCCTGGTTCGACGCGATGATCAAGCAGCCGCCGGTCTATCCCTACCAGCGCGCCGATGTCCCCCGCAACACCGTCGCGGGGACCGTGCCGATTACGGGCAGCGAGGGCGACTGGGCGACGGAGTTCGGTGCCGGCATCACCACGACGGCCGACAAGCTGGTCAATCCGCTCGCCGGCCAGACGGCACCCGCGCGCGGGGACACGCTGTATCACACCTTCTGCGCCACCTGCCACGGGATGGCCGGCGCGGGTGACGGGCCCGTCGGGCCCAAAGTGGCGGCCCCATCACTCCTGACCGATCGCGCCCGGGGCTATACCGACGGGTACCTCTACACCATCATCCGCTACGGTCGCGGCGTGATGCCGCGCTACGGCGACAAGATCCACGGGGCGACCCGGTGGGAGGTCGTGAACTACGTCCGGCAGCTGCAGGCGGCCAGCCAGGCCGCAGCGGCGACTCCGGGAGGAGCCAACTGATGGCCAGTCCTTCGGTGCGCGACCAGCTGGTTGCCCGCTCGGTGTCCGCCCGCTACAACCTCTTCGTGGGGCTCGGGGCGGTGCTTGCCGTGGTCGGGCTGGGGAGCTTCCTGCTGACGCTGCAGGGTGAGCAGGCCGACCGGGCCTGGCACCTCTTTCACGTGAACTGGATCTACTTCACCGGCCTCACCGGTGGCAGCTTCGCGTTCGTGGCGGTGCAGAAGATCACCAAGGCGAAGTGGTCCGGCGTGATCATCCGCTTTGCCGAGGCCACGCCGTTCTTCTTCTTTCCGGTGTCGCTGGCCGGATTCCTCCTGATCTTCACGGTCGGCTACCCGCACATCTTCCCCGAGATGCACGGTCTCGGGCATGGCAAGGAAGTGTGGCTGTCCCACGGCTTCATGTTCGCCCGGCTTGGCATTGGCCTGTCGCTGCTGTACTACCTCGGTTTCAGCCTGGTGAAGGCGGACCTCATCCCCGACATGCATGAGGCGAAGGATGTGGTCGCCGGCAGCCGGCGGTCGCTGTACGACCGCTGGACCGCCGCCTTCGATGCAACACCGGCGGGTCGAGCCCGGCACGATGCCCGCATCTACACCCTGGCACCGCTCTACGTCATCACCTACGCGCTGGTCATGACGATGGTCGCCTTTGACTGCATGATGGCCCTGCAGCCCCACTGGTTTTCCAACCTGCTGGGCGGCTGGTACTTCATGGGGTCCTTTCTCGGCGCCCACACGCTGCTCGCGCTCATGATGCTCTACGGCCGGCATGAGGTCGGCATCGATGAATTCATCAGCCAGAAGCAGCGCCACGATCTGGGCAAGCTGTGCTTCGGTTTCTCGGTGTTCTGGACCTACCTGATGTGGTCGCAGTTCCTGGTCATCTGGTACGGCAATCTCCCGGAAGAGACCGGCTTTGTTTTTGCGCGCCTCTGGGGCGCCTGGCGCCCCATCGGTATCGCGGTCTTCGTCGGCATGTTCGTCATTCCGTTCACCGGCCTCCTCGGCGTCGCGCCGAAGAAGACGCCGATCACGCTGGGGTTCTTCACCGCCGTCAGCCTCTGTGCCCTGTGGCTGGAGCGCTACCTGATGGTGCTGCCGTCCGTCACCCACGAAGCCGGGCCGGTCTTCGGCCTTGCCGAGGCGGGTCCGACGGTCGCGTTCATCGGTCTCTTCCTGCTGTGCTACGGACTCTTCGCTCGCACCTTCCCGATGGTGTCCCCGCGCCTGGCGATGATCACGCTGGACAAGGAATCGGGGCATCACTGATTGCTGGGTGGGCGCGAGGGAGTAGGCGCGCTGGCCGTCGGACTGTATTGCAAGAGGCCCATCTCAACCGCGAGACGGGCCTCTTGTTTGCCTCAACGCTCTTGTGATATTTCGGCGCCTCGCGCCTCGCGCCTCGCGCCTCGCGCCTCGCGCCTCGCGCCTCGCGCCTCGCGCCTCGCGCCTCGCGCCACGCGCCTCGCGCCTCGCGCCTCGCGC
>JANMYS010000041.1:0-40805 GCA_031382385.1 Gemmatimonadota bacterium | reverse complement strand
TGGGGCGCGGGCGAGGCGCGACTGCACGAGTTCCAGCGTCGGGTGCTCGAATCCTTCAGCGCCATTCCCGGCGTGCGTTCCGTCGGCATGACCGACCGGCTGCCACTCGAGGGCGGGGCCCAGTCGCGCCCGGTACGGTTGCGGGATGCCACGGCGCCAGGCGCCACACGTCTCGGGGACAAGAGCATCTCCTACCGCGCAGTCGATCCCGGCTACTTCCAGACGCTCAACATCCCGGTGCGCGGCGGGCGACTGTGGAACGCGAGCCGCGGGCCGCAGGAGCATCCGGAGCTGGTGGTCAACGAGACCTTTGCCCGGCAGTATCTCCCCGCCGATGGGGCGATCGGCAGCTACCTCACATTCGACACTGCGCCGGAGGGCAACCAGGCGCCGGTGTGGTACGAAGTCGTCGGAATCGTGAACGATCTGCGCATGACGCTGAACCAGCCCGAGCCGGTGCCGGAGATCTACGTTCCCTATCAGGACACCTACTGGCCCCTGCTCACGATCGTGCTCAGCGCGAGCGGTGATCCGCGCGCACTGACCCGGCAGGTGCGAAGCGCCATCCACGCTATCGATCCGGACCAGATCATTGACGGGATCGCGCCGCTGCAGGATGAGTTGCGCCTCGTCACGGCGGAGGCGCGGACCCAGACCGGTGTCGTCGGCGTATTCGCGCTGACCGCACTGCTGCTGGCGGCGATCGGTCTCTATGGTGTGCTGGCCAGCGATGTCACCCAGCGCACGCAGGAGATTGGCGTGCGCCTGGCGCTCGGCGCCGACCCGAAGCAGGTGCGCTGGATGCTGGTGCGCCGCGGGCTGCTGCTCACCGCCGCCGGACTCGGGACGGGGCTGGCCGCGGCGTTCCTGCTGGGGAAGGTGCTGGCCAACCTGTTGTTCGGCGTGACCGCGACAGACCTCATCGCCTTCGTCGGCGCGGCAATGGTCCTTGCCGTGGTGGCGCTGGTCGCCTGCTGGGTGCCGGCACGGCGCGCGGCACGGCTGGATCCGGTGGTGGCGCTGAGGCGGGAGTGAGGAACGGGGAACGGGGAACGGGGAACGGGGAACGGGGAACGGGCCGAAGCTACGGGGCTGATGTTACGGTGCAAACGCTGCACTGCTTGGAAACGGTATTTCCCGTTCCCCGTTCCCCTCTGTTCCCGTTCCCCGCAGTTCTACCCCAATACCCGCGTTTCACCGTGCGCCAGCAGCCAGAGCGCCTCGGGATCGTAGCCGATCTTCTCCCAGAGGGCACGGAAGCGTTTTGGCGGCTCGTCCAGCGATTCGTCAGTGAGCTTGAAGGTGCCCCAGTGGATCGGTACCACGACCGGCGGACGTCCGCCCGCCGCCGACCCGGTTGCGAGTCGCTGCGACGCGGCAGCGCCTAACAGCGCGGCGTAGGCCTCGAGCGCATCCTCGGGATTCATGTGCATCGCCTGCATGAACCAGCGCGGGGCATACGCGCCGATCGGCAGGAGGACGACATCGAACGGCCCGAAGCGCTGGCCGATCTCGCCGAAGACCGGATGCAGGCCGGTGTCGCCCGCAAAGAACACCGCCCGATTTCCCACCCGGACGGTCCAGCCACACCAGAGCGACTGATTGCGATCCTGGAAGCCGCGGGCACTGAAGTGCTGCGCGGGGGTGCAACCCATCGTGGCGCCGGCGGCATGGAGCGTCCCCCACCAGTCGCACTCCTCGATGACCTGCACCCCAAGCTGCCGCAGCAGCGGGCGCAGGCCGAGCGGGACGCACCAGACGGCGCGGGGGTGGAGCCGGGCGAGCGCGCGCACCGTGCCGCTGTCGAGATGATCGTAGTGATTGTGCGACAGCAGCACGAGGTCGATGGCCGGGAGCGCGCTGAGTGGTACGGGCGGGCGCATGAAGCGCCGCAGTCGTGGCAGCGGGACCGGCGCGGCATGACGGCCCCAGACGGGATCGGTCAGGACGGTGCAGCCGGGAAACTCGATCAGTACCGATGAGTGCCCGCACCAGGTGACCGCGAGTGCCCCTTTCCGGCCGGCCAGCCCGAATTTCGGCGTGGCGGCGGGAAAGCTGCCGCGGGGCGGATCGGCGGCGGGACGATGCGCCGTGTTGCGATCGAGGAACCACTTGAACAGGTCGCCGTATCCCCTGACCTCACCGCCGGGCCAGGGATTGCGGAAGCCGCCCTCGGGGTCGTGATGATCCATGGGGGGAATGTAAACCGGAGCAGGGTGGGCCTTCGTGCCCGCCTCCTGGGAGGAAGGGTGTCGGGCAACAGAGAATGACGATCTGGTGCGTTGCGCTCGGGCCTGTAGCGATACGGGTCAGGGGAGAATCGGAGGCCGATTTCGCAACCTGTTGCGGGTGAATGGCTTTCCCGCAAACCACAGATGGCAGGGGAGATGCCCATGAGCACGGCAGAGCATCACTCAAGTTGTTCCCTTCATTCCGGAGCGTCCCATGCGTATCGCATTCCTGCTTCCAGCCGCCGTCAGTCTGCTCGCCGCCTGTTCCGCCGCCTCCAGCACCGACCCGAGCGCCGCGGGCACCGGTGCCAATGCCAATGGCGGAACCAACACTGGCGTTGGGGCCAATGCGGCCATCGCGCGGGTGACGTGTGACGTGCGGGTCCCCACCCGCTCCAGGATTTCCGTAGACGGCAATAACCTGAGGCCGCTCAACGGACAGTTCACCGCCCGGGTGCGTTCCGGCACGAACGGCGCGGCCGCTGCGGCACAGACCGCCGTCGGCGACCAGGCCGGCTTCGATTTCGACAGCAACCCGGCCGATATCGCCGCCGGTGCGACTCCGATCAGCCGCACCTTCATCTCTGCCGCGGCGCCGACGGTCTCGGCTCAAATCCTCAACGCCGCCGGCGTTGTCGTGGCCAGCGGAACCGCCAGCTGCCGGGTTCGCTGAGTCGCTGACCGATGTGACAGATGACGGGGGACTCCAGGCGGAGCCCCCCGTCATCACTGCTTCACGCCGGGACGACGGGGAATGGGAGCCGACTTGGCGGATCCGCGAGTCACCCCTACCGGTGTATCGCGTGCCGAGGTGCCCGCCAGCCCAACGACAAGCCGGTATCCAGAGGCGACCAGCGCCGCCTATTGCGGGGCGCCGCCCCGCTGCCCCGCGCTCTGCACCTGCTGCCCGCCCGCCTTCCATGCTTCGATCCCGCCGCGATACCAGAGCACGTTCTTGAATCCCATGTTGATGGCCCGGAGCGCGGCGTTGTACGACATCCAGCACTGCGTCGACTGGCAATAGAGCACCAGCGGAATCTCCTTGTTACCCTGGGTCATCTGCTGGAGGAACCGGCCGAACTCCTGCTGAGTCTGGTCGGTAAAAGTCCCGGGCTGTGCCGCGGGTGAGGCGGCAAGCGCACCGGGAATCACCTCGGGCCCGCCGAGGATATCGAACACCAGCGCCTTGACCTGCTGGTTGGCCAGCAGCGCCACGAGTCCCTTGGTCGTGATGACCTGCCCGCCGGGAATGCTCGCCGGTGTAGGGCCGTGCATGGGGCCGGTGTGCAGCTCCGGGGTGGGCGACACACCGAAGTCCTGGCGCTCGACCTGCATGAGCTGGTCGAGATCGGCGGCGCCCGGCGCGGGAGGGCGTGGGGCGTTGGGCGCGGAACGTGGCTGGTCCGGTGCGGGAACCGGGGTGGGCGGGCCGCCAAAGCTGTCCTGGGCGGATGCGTGCGAAGCGGTGACGGCTATCGCCGTCAGGGACAGCAGCGCGATGCGCCGCAGCACGAGATCCATGTTCACCATTGGGTCATTCCTTATTGAGTGCGCTGGAGCCGCTGACCCTGGACGCCGAGGTCGCGACTGGGGTCGAAATTGCTGTCGTCGGTCAGCAGGTAGCTACCGTCGCGGAGCTGCCAGGCGTGCTGGTACTGGTTGGAGAGCTGGACCGAGCCGCCGTAGTGCGGGTCGTTGTAGGTCTCGACCCCGCGAATGGCCTCGATGGATTCGCGCTGGGTGCGGTCACTGCTTTCGTTCTGCCGCTGCCAGGTGCCCATCTGCATGTCATTGATCTCGCGCCCGGTCTGGGCGATGATCGCGGAACGATCAGCGGCGGCGCGGCTGTTGGTCTCCGCCATCTGGCGGCCGCTTTCCATGGCGACTTGATGGCGTTCGTTCGACGATCGGATCATGCGCGCATTCCACTCTGCGCCGGCCTGGATCGACTTGCGGAGCGCCTCACTGGTCTTGAAGTCCAGCATCCCCTCCGGAGCGCGCATGGCGAAACCGGGGAAACTCTGTCCCTGGAGCAGGTCAATCGTCTGGCCGGGACCCATGCCGGGGAGGCGGGTCAGGATGAATGCCGTGACCGTCGAGATCGTCTCGCGCATGGCGCGGCCCCCAACCTGGTAGCCGATCAGCACCTCGCCGGCCTCGACCCAGCTGCGCAGCTCCCCCCCGCCTCCGCCACCGCTGGTGCTGGCGAGCGACTGGTACTTGTCGCTCAGATCGGTCCGCGGGCGATAGTCGAGCACGCGGGCGCCGGGCCGGTTCCGCTTCACGTACCACTCGAGATAGGGGCGCGTCGCCGAGATCGGCACATTGGGACAGGGATTGTCAGGCTGGGGGAAGTTGCCGGCGGCCCACTTCTCCTCCGGAATGATCTGGACTGCCGCCGAGTTGTCCGGGGCGGTCGCCTTCCAGTTGATGCGGTGGGCAGGCCCGCAACGATTCCCCACCGACCACTCAATGCCCCCCTCGGTCCGCCAGCCAGCCGGGATCAGCATGGTCGCGGCAACCAGCGGCTTCTCGAACCCTTGAGCGTCGATGATCTCGGCTCGCTGGACCCGGAGCGCGCCCGGTGGCAGCGGCCGGGTGGTACTGGCCGGTGGCGCGGGGCGGGTCGCCTGCATGGCGTGTCCGGCCCGGGTGGACATGGCGAGTACCATCGCGGCCAAGACGACGGCAACTGTCAGAGTCGGTCGGAGCATTGCGCGTTTCCGTGGGGTGGAGACCGCTGGAGTATGGCGAGGGGTCTGGTCCGGAAGGAAGGGGGCGCCGATGGTGTCCGCCGCAACCCCCTGAGGCAAGCCCCACGAGGGAAAGCTGCGGGGAAGTGAGAATCCCGTGACCGACAATGGGTCTGATCGCCGAAGAACGGGGGCTGCGAGCGGAGCTCTCCGTCTACTTCACCTGAAGGGCGTGACCTGGAGCTGACGTGAGACACGACGTGGCCTGTCTTCCCTTGCACGCATGCTGCACGGCGGAGTACCCTGCCCACCGCGCACTGAACGGTCGCCCCTGCTTGCGGACTCCTGCCGCACACTCCAGCTTCCCGTTCGGGCAGGCATGTGGCACGACCAAGGCGGGCTTCTTCAAGCTCCTGCTCGCCGGGTTGCTGCCGCGAAGAAACTGCTGATCGTGGCCGGCGTTTGCGGTGGTCGGCTTCGTGAAGAAGCTAATGGGGCGCACCAAAGCGACGGCCGAGATACCGACATCCAGCGGGTGAACAGCGCACAACGCGATAGTGTGAACTGGATCGCCTCCCAGAGGGCGGGGCGAGGACCACGATAGTCAGAGGGTACCGACGCACAACATGCTGGCCTGAATCGCAGGAGGATGCCGTGGACCTCTACGACATACCAGTCACCAGTATCGATGGAAGCGCGGGGACCCTCGCAGGGTACCGGGGGCAGGTCCTGCTCGTCGTCAACGTGGCCAGTCAGTGCCGATTCACGTCCCAGTATGCCGCGCTGGAGCTCCTCTACCGCAGGCATCATCCCGCCGGCTTTTCCGTCCTCGGCTTTCCCTGCAACCAGTTTGCCGGTCAGGAACCCGGCTCCGAACCGGAGATCCTGAATTTCTGTCTGCGGGAGTACGACATTTCATTCCCGCTGTTCGGAAAGATTGAAGTCAATGGTCCCGGCGCCCATCCACTCTACCGACTCCTCATGGAGAGCGCACCGGCACGTCAGGGCCCCGCGACCGTCGAGTGGAATTTCGAGAAGTTCCTGATTTCACGCGGCGGGGAGGTGATCGCCCGGTATCCTCCCAAGTTTTCCCCCGGAAGCATCGAGCCCGAGGTCAACCGGGCGCTGGCAGCGCCGCGGGCGTGACGCGAAACCCTCCCGTGGCAACCCGGAACGTGACCTCAATCAGTCCGCCGCCGGGCCCGGCCCCACCGAGTACTCCACGCCAAACGGAGGACCCCATGAAAGCGAGCCGGCTTCTTCCACGGCCTCGCGATCATGGGCTGTGCCGTCTTCCGGCTCTTCGTGATCATGGCCGGACAGTTCATGATCGGTTTCGGCTTCATTGGCGCGGCGGCGTTTCTCGGGTTCACTCTTCCGCAGAAGCTGATGTGGGTGAAGCACACGCTGGTGCCGTGACATGCTGATGGCATGCATCCACATCACGACCGCAGGGACCCTAATGCGACCAGCGGCACATGCCATTCCGCCTGTCGATCCATCTCTCGTCATATGAGCCGCTCCCCATGCCTGATGCCCGCCGGGAAGTAACCGCAACGAACCTGACCCGGCCGAGTGGCCATTACAGCCATGCGGTGATAGGCGCGGGGCTGGTCTTCGTGGCCGGCCAGCTGCCGATCGCCCCCGACGGGACGCGGCTCACTGCCGCTCCGTTCGCAGTCCAGGCGAAGCAGACGCTGGCGAACATCGCCGCCGCACTTACCGCTGCCGGGAGCGGGATCGAGAAACTGCTGAGCGTCAGGGTGTACCTGACCAACATCGATGACTGGACGGAGTTCAACACGCTTTACGCCGACTGGGCCGGAAACGCCCGGCCGGCACGCGCCGTGGTGCCGGTCCCGGTTCTGCACTTCGGCTTTCGAGGCGAGATCGAGGCGGTGGCGCTGGCGTGAGGCTCGTCATGCAGGCCGCTGCGTGATTCCCCCGGGCTGACACCGGGGCCGTGGACCTGTCCACTCACAGGTTCGACGTGGGCGACGAGTCCGCCCCGGATTGCGCACGCTTCCGCAACCTGGATGCCGACCGGACAGGCCAGGGACGAAGCCCGGACCAGCTGTGTGCTGGTCCACCTCATGAGTCCGCACTACCGAGTACCACCGGTTCAGGGCTAGGCGCCGGGAGAGGGGTCGCCATGACCCGGCATCGCCTGACATGGAGGCGCTTCTCCTCCTTGCGCGACGCATGCCCGCGGGCATCTGCTCGCCGACCTGAATCCTCTGTATCCTTTTCGATCGGGGCACGAGATGGATCTCACCAACCTGCTCATCCAAGCGCTGTCAGGCGCCGTCGGTGGCAACCTGGGCGGACTGCTCAACAAGGCCAAGCGCCTTGGGCCGCTCCTCAATTCCGTGCTGGGCGCCGTCGGCGGGGTTGGTGGCGGCCAGGTACTCGGGGGCCAGCTAACGGATCTGCTGGGCGGGAACGCCACGGTGGGTAACGGGGCCGCCTCCGCGGTGGTGGGGCTGCTTCTTCCACTCATCGCGAGCTACCTCAAGAACAAGCCCTGAGCGGCGTGGTGGTTTGATGTACAGCGCGGAGCCCCCAAGGCCCCGCGCTCTGTTTTCCGGGCAGGGCATTCGGTGCTGCACTAGCGGGCAACCCCGTGACCGCCCGCGGACCTCGAACGTTCCACCTTTCCGTCAGAGCTGACTCGAAACGCAGCAACCTGTCTCGTGGCGCTCCAGTGCGCAGCACGATTATTGCCGCCCGTCGCCTCTCTAATCTGATATCGAATGTGGACTTAACGCATCCTGGCTTGGGCCTCGCATCCCGGCGAGCGACTTGCTCAGCCTGACGGCATCGGCGTCAATCGTCGCTTGAAGTCTCTCGGCCCACAGGCCTTGCCATGTTCGATGTCATCTTCTCCTGGCGTTCGGCCACCGCGCATGAGTCGGGTTCACGGAAATCTCACGGATTCCTTACAAGTCCAGTGGCATTCTCCAGAACGACTGTACACGGGCCCGATGCACGCCCTAACGATGCGCCAGCATCTGTCCCATTCATCATATCGCTGGAGGCATACATGACCACGTTACTGCGCCCGTGGCGCGGCGTCGCCACGAACATCCCGCTGCTCGGCACACTGCTCCTGCTGGCCTGCGGTGGTGATGACACCATCGCTCCATCCAATCCCGATGCCGCGCAAGTCGTGGCTAGCGGGAGCATCAGCCAGCGATTCACCCATACGTTGCGTGAGGCGGGCTTCACCGGAACGGTGGGTCAGTCGTTGACGGCCCGGCTGGGCCGCCCGATCAACCCGCGGATCGCGGAAGTGGGGCGGATGCTCTGGTTCGATTCCTTCATCGGGCTCAACAACGACAATAGCTGTGGTGGCTGCCATTCGCCCACCAACGGCATGGGCGATGTCGGCTCCATCGCGATCGGGATCAACAACAACGGCGTGGTCGGACCAGACCGCGCAGGGCCACGCAACCAGCGGCGCACTCCCATGGCGATCAACACCGCGTTCTACCCGACGCTGATGTGGAATTCGCGGTTCTTCTCGGTGTCGGGGAACCCGTTCGATAACTCGGCCGGGTTCGTCTTTCCGCCTCCGGAGGGGACGACGCTGTCGCACCTGGCGCACCTGCTGCAGGCGCAGGCGTTCATTCCGGGCACGGAACGTGTCGAAATGGCCGGGTTCGCCACTCCGGGAAACAGCACCGATTTGCGGGCCGCGATTCTCGCCCGGCTCAACGGCAACGCGGCGTACCGCAGGCTTTTCGGCGAAGCCTTCCGTGATGTGCGTGAGGGCGCGCCGATCAACTTCGACCACTTCGGACGGGCCATCGCGGAGTTCGAATTCACCCTGGTGTTCGCCAACGCTCCGATCGATCGTTTTGCCCGGGGAGAGACTGGCGCGATGACCGAACGGCAGCAGCGGGGCGGGCTGCTGTTCTTCGGAAAGGCGGGCTGCGTGAAGTGTCACGCTGTCGCCGACGGCTCCAACGAGATGTTCAGCGACTTCCGCCAGCACGTCGCCGGGATTCCGCAGGTGACTCCGTCCCTCGGCAACGTGACCTTCGATGGCCCCGGCGCGAACGAGGACTTCGGCCTTGAGCAGGTGAGTGGTCTGGCGACCGACCGGTACCTGTTCCGCACCGCGCCACTGCGCAATGTCGAACTGCAGCCGGCCTTCATGCATAACGGTGCGTTCGTCGACCTCGGCGCGGCGATACGGTATCACGTGGATGCCCTGCGCAATGGGCCGGCCTATACTCCGGCCGCACTGGCCGTGGATCTGCGCGGCCCCACCGGACCCCTCGATCCGGTGCTCGCGCGGCTCGACGCGCGCCTGGCCCGACCGGCCGGGCTGTCAGAGGAAGAAGTGGATCAACTGGTGACATTCGTTCGTGAGGGACTACTCGATCCTGACGCGAGACCGGAACGACTCCGGCGCCTTATCCCGGAAGCGCTGCCCAGCGGGCGTCCGGGGTTCGAGTTCCAGTTCCGCTGATCGCGTCTCATGCGGGGACTGGGCGGGCGGCGGCGCTCGCGAGTCGAGTGCCGCCGTCGGCGCGTCTGGCTGGCAGCGGCTCCAGGCGCAGTCTCCCTGCTATCTTGATCGATGCCCCGTGCACTCCAGATTGCCCTCGTCGGCGACTACGATCCCGCTGTCACCGCTCACCAGGCCATTCCTCCGGCGCTCGCACTCGCCGCGACCGCACTCGGGCGCCCCGTCGAGCCCCGCTGGGTTCCCACTGAAACAATCACTGATTCCGACAGCCTGACCGCATTCGATGGCGTCTGGTGCGTCCCGGCGAGCCCCTACCGGAGCATGGCCGGGGCGCTGAGGGCGATTCGCTTTGCCCGCGAAGCATCGCGGCCCTTCCTCGGCACCTGCGGCGGATTCCAGCACGCCGTCCTCGAGTACGCCCGCACCGTGCTGGGCTGGGCGGACGCCGACCATGGCGAAACCGCCCGAGCGGGAGCGCGGCTGGTCATCGCGCCGCTCGCCTGCGCGCTCGTCGAGGTCAGCAACGCGATCCGCCTCGCTCCGGGATCGCGGATGGCCCGAGCCTATGAGAGATTGGATACCAGCGAAGGCTATCACTGCCGGTACGGCCTCAATCCCGACTTCGCCGCGGCACTCACCGCTGGGCCGCTCCGCGCGGTGGCGTGGGACGACACCGGAGAAGTTCGGGGAATCGAGCTGGAGGGGCATCCCTTCTTCGTGGCGACGCTGTTTCAGCCGGAGCGGGTGGCGCTCGGTGCCAGGCTGCCACCGATCGTCGCCGCATTTATCCGGGCGGCGGCCGGGGACGTCGCCGCGCCTGATTACGGCTGACCTGACACGCTCGATCTCGGCACCAGCTCCAGGACCTGTACTCCCGCGCCGCGCGCGAGGTCCATGGCACTGACAACCTCCTGGTAACTGAGGCTATCGGCAGCCTTGATGAAGAGGAGTTTCACCGGCCGCCCGTCGAAGATGGCATGCAGCTGGGTGTCGAGCTGGCCCGGTGGAACCAGATGAGTATTGAGCGCGAACCAACCGTCAGGCAGCAGCTCAAGCACGATCTGATCGCCCTGTTGGTGTACCGCGCCGGCGGCGGCAGGCGGTGGAATCTGAGCCGGGATGAAGATCAGCCCCCGGAGCATCAGCAGGAACATGATGAGGAGGACCAGGAGGACGTCGATCAGCGGCAAGACGTTCATGTCCTGCGTCAGTTCACCGGAACTCGTCGTGCTGACAGCCATGAGACCCCCGGGCGAAAGGAATTGAACTGGGGTGGGCCGCCATTCTAGCTCGCGCGCATCTCCTGCCTGATGCAAGTTGGTGACAGCAGACCGTCGGGCGCATTACCGGCAGGACTCACCAGCACCTTGCGGCCCGCCACGCGGCGTCTGGCCAGGGCACACACTCATACTCCCTACATCAATGACTGGCGACCTCCAGCAACTCCTTAACACCGAGCTCCCGATCACGCTGCATCTCGGGCTTCGGGTCGCGGTCGCCAATCCTGAGCAGATAGTCCTCCGGGCGCCGCTGGCGCCGAATCGCAATCACCGGGGCACCGCATTCGCGGGCAGCCTGAATGCGATCGCGACGCTCGCCGGCTGGTCGTGGCTGACCCGTTTCCTTCGGCACCACCAGCTGGCGGGGCAGGTCGTCCTGCAGGACAGCAGCATCACCTACGTCCGGCCCGTCGCCACCGACTTTGCCGCGACCTGTCCGGCACCCGAAGCGGCAACCATCGCCCGGTTCATGGCGGCCTTTCATCGGAGTGGCCGTGGCCGGCTGCGGCTGACGGTAGAGCTCACCGATGAAGCGGGGGTCGCGGGCAGCTTCACGGGACGATATGTGGCGGAGCGGCTCACGGTACAGCCCGGACCCACACCTGCATGATCCCCGGATACGCCTTCCGCTTGGTCTTGCCTTTATGCTGAGCGCTGCCCATGGCCTGGTTGTCGATCGCACTCGTCGTGCTCGGCAACGCCTCTCTTATCGCCAATGCGACAGTGGCTGTTGCCCTGCTGGGACTCGGCGTGCTCGTCTTCCGGGAACCAGTTTCGCTGACCCGGCTCTCCGGCATGGGGCTCTGCCTGGCCGGGCTGTGGATGGTGACGCGAGGGTAGACTGACACCCCCCTCCGCTCAGAGGGCTTGTTTGTCACTCGCTGTTGCTCAGCCGCAACGTCCGATGGTCTCCGACCGAGGACAAGCCATGAAGATCGGCAGCCTTTCCTGCCAAGCGATGCGGGCACAGCTCTTGCTCATTAGATCTGCTCTGTCATTCCCATCAACCTGATCGAGAACCTGCCGTGTACTACGACCCTGTCCTGGTCATCGCCTTCGGGTTCGGTGTCGGAATCCTGGTTGGTATGACAGGCATCGGCGGTGGAGCGCTGATGACTCCCCTGCTGGTGCTGTTCGTGGGCACTCCACTTGTTACGGCGGTCGGCACCGATCTCGCCTACGGCGCAGTCACCAAGACGGTCGGGGGCTTCAAGCACTGGCGCCAGGGAACGATCGATTTCGGTCTCTCGAGCTGGATGGCCCTTGGCTCGGTGCCCGCTGCGATCGGCGGGGTCTATACGGTGGAGATTCTGGAGCGCAACCTGGGCGGCAAGGCCTTCGACACGGTCATGCTCTACATCCTGGCCGGTGCGATCGCATTCACGGGCGCGGTCACCCTGATTCGTGCCATTTTTCTGAGGCAGCTGATCGATCGCGAGCGGGACACCGTGAAGATGCAGGCGCGGCACAAGATCGCCGCCGTCCTCCTCGGTCTCTCGGTTGGGTTTGTGTTAGGCATCACCTCCGCCGGAAGTGGCTCGCTGATCGCGCTCGGCCTGATCATGATCTTCCGGCTTTCGCCCCACCGCGTGGTCGGCACCGACATCTTCCATGCGGCGATTCTTCTCTGGGCAGCGACAATCGCCCATGTCGTGGCCGGCAATGTGGACTACACCCTCGCCGGTGTGATTCTGATCGGTTCGGTGCCAGGAGTCTGGATCGGGAGTCACATGTCGGTTCGGCTCCCCGCCGGAACGCTCCGCACCATCCTGGGCGTGGTGCTTATTGGAGCGGCCATGGGACTCGGCGCCAAAGCCGGCCTGCCGATCCCGAAGGAAGCGATCGCCGCTGTACCATGCCTGCTGGCGGTTATCGTACTCTGGCAGCGATTCCGCGACCCAATCCCCCGGGCCGTTGCCGATACGGTGGCAAAGGCACCCGCCACGAAATAGGCGGATGGTTGCTGGGTCACGCCTCGTTTCTCCCGGGATCATTCCCTATCATTCACCCGCTCCCAGGTCCACGCCTTCAGGCGGCCGGGCGCGAACGGGGAATGCCCGCGGCATGACCGGTCCGCGCTGAGAGGGGCCGATGGTCGAGCCAATCGTGCTCTCCTCAGGAGATGCCAGCCTTCCATGACACATAGCCCGCCGGTATTCCGTCCGCTCTCGACCTATGTGGAGTACCCGCCAGACGAGATGCTTGAGCGCAGCCGGCGGTTCGCCGTCGAGATGCAGCGTCGCCGCACCGTACGGCAGTTCAGCGACCGGCCGGTTCCCCGGGCCATTCTGGAGGCGTGCCTCGAGGCCGCCGGCACCGCGCCAAGCGGGGCCAACCAGCAGCCCTGGCACTTTGTCGTCGTCTCCGACGCCGACGTGAAGCGCCAGATCCGCCTGGCGGCAGAGGAGGAAGAGGCGCGTTTCTATGAGACGGCCCCCGCCGAATGGCTGGCGGCACTCGCCCCGCTGGGCACGGACGCGCAGAAACCGTATCTGGAAGTGGCGCCATACCTGATCGCCATCTTTGCCGAGCGCTACGGAACCACGCCGAGCGGAGAGCGCCAGCCGCACTACTACGTTATGGAATCGGTGGGGATCGCCACCGGCATCCTCATCACCGCGCTGCATCATGCCGGACTGGCCACGCTGACGCATACGCCAAACCCGATGGGCTTCCTGAACCAGGTCCTCGATCGGCCGGCGGCGGAGCGCCCGGTGATGCTGCTGGTGGCGGGATACCCCGGTCCCGACGCGGTCGTGCCGGATATTCACCGGAAACCGCTGGAGAGCATCGTCACCTTTCGCTGACCATGTCGCGGCGAACGCCCGCCGGGAATTCCATGACTACCATCGCGGCTGATCAGACACTGCAATCGCTCGTGGCGCGGCTGCGTCAGCTGCGCCCCGACAGCCCGCGTCGCTGGGGCACGCTCACCGCGGCGGAGATGCTCTGCCATCTCGGCGACGCGCATGAATCGGTGCTCGGCCGGCGAGTCCCTCCCGGGCCGCCTGCCTCCACGACAGCACGACCGTTCCTCAAGTGGCTGATCCTCTACTCGCCCATTCCGTGGCCCAGGGGTGTGCCTACCCGGCCGGGCGTGGATCCGAAGGCTGGCGGGACGCGGCCCGGGGACTTTGAGCAGGCACGCGAGCGGGCCATCGAGAGCCTGACGAGTCTGGCTACTGCCGATCCGGCGACGCTGTCGGCCGGTCATTTCAAGTTCGGCCCGATGTCCGCCACCGACTGGCCCCGCTGGGCCTATCGACACGTGCGTCATCACCTGCGGCAGTTCGGGCTCGACGGCGAACCACCTCAGCGGAGCGGAAGGTGAACGTCATCATCTTCGGCGCCAGCGGCATGGTCGGGGCCGGAGCGCTGCTGGAGTGCCTCGCCGATCCGCGGGTGACCTCCGTTCTCGTCATCGGACGTTCCAGTTGCGGTGTCGCCCATCCGAAACTCACGGAGATTCTGCACCCCGACTTCTTCCACTTCACCGCCCTGCAGCCCAGGCTGGGCGGCCTCGACGCCTGCTTCTTCTGCCTCGGCGTGTCGGCGGCGGGGATGGACGAGGCGAAGTACCATCACCTGACCTACGATCTGACGCTGGCCGCCGCCCGCGCGCTGCTCGCGCTCAACCCGGGCCTGACGTTCTGCTACATCTCGGGAGCGGGCACCGACAGCACTGAGCGCGGCCGCAGCATGTGGGCGCGGGTCAAGGGCAAGACGGAGAATGCGCTGCTGGCGCTGCCGTTCAAGGCAGCGTTCATGTTCCGCCCGGGGTACATCCAGCCGATGAAGGGGGTACAGACCAAGGTGGCGCTTTACAGAGCGGTGTACGCTGTACTCAGTCCGCTATACCCGATTCTGCGCCGCCTCTCACCTGGATCATTTACCACGTCGGTGAACGTGGGACGGGCGCTGATCAACGTCGCCGATCGGGGTTATCCAGAGAAGTTCCTGCTCGCCGAGGACATCAACCGGGCGGC
Source organism: Gemmatimonadota bacterium (assembly GCA_031382385.1). Lineage (GTDB taxonomy): Bacteria > Gemmatimonadota > Gemmatimonadetes > Gemmatimonadales > GWC2-71-9 > JADJOM01. The sequence goes on along the minus strand of JANMYS010000041.1, from coordinate 26,138 downwards.
CGAAAGCTGACAGCAAGTCCACGGTGACGTCCATTCGCCTATCGTCACCCCGTCGAGCGGTGGATCTCCTGGAGCGTGCATGCGCAGTTCAACCGTCGTTGGCCTCTTCTTCTGTGTCGTCGGCCTGATCTTCCTGGTGCTCCGCCCGGTCTATCGCGTCCCGCTCGAGGGGAACACCCGGGACCTGGAAGCCACCGGCCCGCTCGAGGAGTACCGGCCGATTTCCCCCTGGGTCGGGCTGCTGTCGATTGGCGTTGGCGCTGGCGGGATTGTCGCGGGGCTGCGCCCGGCACGGCGGAGGCGACCATGATCCGGCTTGCGAGATGCAGCGTCGCCCTGATGCTCGTCATTATCGCGTGCCCTGTCATGCGACTGCTGGCCCAGGGCATCACGCCGGAGCAGCTGACGGCGGCCGCCGTGCTCCCTCTGCCGCTGCCGCTGCGGAGTGGAGCCGCGGTGATGACGATCGCGGAGGACGGGACTCTGCGTCCGCTCCGGGCCGGCACCAACGGCATGATCTGCCTGGCCGACACCCCCGCTGATTCACTCTTCGACGTGCGTTGCTACCATCAGTCGTTCATGACGCTCGTCACCCGGCGCCGCGTGCTTGCCCGGAGCCGCATGGCCGACGCGGACGTCACCCGGCAGATCGACGCCGAGGTGCGTGAGGGCGCGCTCAAGCTACCGGCCGGCCCGACCGCCGGCTATCGGATGCTGGGACCGATTCATGGGTATGATGCCGCGACGAACACCACCACCGACGCCATCGATCGGTGGCAGTCGCTGCACATCCCGTACGCCACTGCCGCCGATATGGGCGTTACAGAGGAGTCGGTCGGCATCGAACCCTACGCGATGGCGTCGGGAACCTGGTGGGCGCATGTGATGATCCTGGAGCGCCCGCTGCGGTACTGATGCCACCGGTTGCGACCTAGTGCGAATCGTCAGGGAAGAATGGTGCCCTGAGATTCGAATTTCGCCTCGTGGAATGCGCGCTGGACCGCGGGCTCGCGGTAGAAGTTGTCGAAAGCGTCGGTGCGCACGACATCACCGCCACCGAACCGCTGGATGAATGAACTGAAATCGATGGTCCGCTGCAGCGAGTCCACCGGGGTGCCGGCCCGGACGGCGGCGCGCGCCTGGGCTCTCGTGAACACCAGCAGTTCCCGGACGAGATCGATGTACCCGTAGTCCGTCATGATGTCGCCATGACCTGGCACGATCCGGGTCGCCGGCATCTCCTTCAGCCGGTCGAGGGCCACGATCCATTCGCTGAAGTAGGCGGTGCTGGGAAAAGGACAGGGGACGGTGACCAGATCACCGGTCAGCAGGACTCCAGCATCCGGAATGAACGCGATCGCGTCGCCCGCGGTATTGCCGCGCCCCGTGCGAACCAGCTGCACCCGCCGGGTTCCGAGTGTGATTGTCAGGCTGTCATCGAAGACCAGATCGGGCGCCGACAGGGTCGCGGTGGAAACTTCGGGGAGGAAGTCCGCGAAATCCCGGGTGATGATCGACCACATGACCCGCACGTTTGCCGGCATCGCACTGCCATCACGCATCTTCCCCGTCGCGAGCCGGAGGCGCATCAGGGAATCGGTCGGGGCGAAACTCTTCACCTCGCCGAGGTAACCCGGCACCCGTTCGAGAATGCCGGCGCGAGTGGCGGAAGTTCCGAGGACCACGACCCCCGGAAACGCCCGCCGGTATTCCGCATTGCCGAGATTGTGGTCGGGGTGCCAGTGCGAGTTCACCACAAATCGCACCGGCTTGCTGGTCAGCTTGCGGAGCTCGGCGATCTGGCGGCGGGTGGCGGCGGGGATGTTGCCGGTATCGAAGATCAGGACGCCGTCCTCCCCGATGACCGCGATGGAATTGCCCGACTGGAACCCGCTGCGCTCCTCGGGCGTGATGAAGGCGTACACGCCAGTCGCAACCTGAAGCGTCCGGTAGGTGAGGACCGACGGCAGTGTGGTGGGGTCTTGTGCCAGGACGGCGACCACAGGCCGTCCGGCAAGCAGCATGACGACGATTGCACGGCAGAGCGAACCATGGGTGACCAGGCGCATGGCGCCTCCCGGCGGAAGTCGAGGCGGAAATCGAAGAACCGCTCGACTCGACGGAGCCGCTGACGCCGGAGTTCCAGTCAAGCCACCTCCCGTTCGCAACCTCCCTGCCCCGACAGGCTGCACATGGAGTTCAGCCGCCGAATTGCCGCCCGGCGCACCGGCAGGTATATCTCCGCCATGTCTCACCCGGATACCTTCAGCGATCCGCTCTTCCTCTCGTTCCAGCTGGCACTGGCCGGCCGGTATTCCATTGACCGCGAGCTCGGGCGCGGGGGCATGGGGGTGGTGTACCTCGCCCGCGAGGTACACCTCGATCGCCCCGTCGCCATCAAGCTGCTGCCCCCCGACCGCGCCGCCGAACCGACCCTCCGGGAACGCTTCCTGCGCGAGGCGCGCCTTGCCGCCAAGCTGTCCCATCCCAACATCATCCCCATTCACGCCGTCGAGGAAACCGGCGGCTTTGTCTTCTATGTGATGGCGTTCGTGGATGGAGAGACGCTGGCGGAACGGGTCCGTACCCGCGGCCCGCTCCCCGGCTCGGAAGGAACCCGCGTCCTGCGCGAGGTCGCGTGGGCGCTGGCGTACGCCCACGGACAGGGACTGGTGCATCGCGATGTGAAGCCCGACAATATCCTGCTCGAATCCGGCACCGGCCGAGTACTGGTGGCGGACTTCGGCATCGCCGCGGCGGCAGGCGTCGCCGGACCCGAGGGGATCGCGGGGACGCCGGAGTTCATGAGCCCGGAACAGGCGCTCGGCGGCCAGATCGACGCCCGGAGCGATCTCTACGGCCTCGGTGCCACCGCCTTCTACCTCTTCTCCGGTCGGCTCCCGTTCGATGGCGCGAGTGCCACCGAGATCCTCGCCAAGCAGGTCACCGAGCCACCGCCGCCGCTCGCCTCACTCGGCCTCGCGGTGCCGCGCCGGCTGGCATCGCTGGTGGATCGCTGCCTGGCCAAGGACCCGGGCCATCGTCCGGAGAGCGCACTGGCGCTGGCCGAGCAGCTCGGGCTGGCGCTGGAACAGCGGCGCGAGCTGCCGGCCGCACTCCGCGCCTTCGTCAAGCGCTACGGCCGGCTGGACGGCGGCGGCACGCTGATCGCCGGCTTCATGCTCCTTCCCGCATCGATCTCCGTGTCGGCGTTTCTTGGCGGGAGTGCGGGCTTCGCGACGCTGCTCCTCGGGGCAACCGTCGCCCCGCTGGCCTACCTGGTGCGTGCCGCCCGGCGCCTGACACTACTGGGATTCTCGCATCAGGATCTCGGTCCCGCCTTCCAGGGAGAGATCGAGCAGGCGCGGGAGGAGCTGACGGTAGAGCATCGCGCGAAATCAACGACGCTGGAGCGCATCCTGGCGCTTGGCGCCAAAGTGACCGGACCCGTCTTCGGCGTCGCCGGTCTCGCCCTGCTGCTGACGCCCACCACCGGCCCATGGTTCATGCAGATGGTGAGAATCTTCGCCATCTCTGGCTCCGCAGCGCTCCTCACCACGATTGGGTTTCTCGCCCTGCTGCAGCGGCGCCGGGACGTGGATACCGAGTTCTGGTCCCGATTGTGGATGGGCCGCATCGGGCGACTGGCCTTCTCGATTGCCCGCAAGCTGCTGGGCAACCGCCGGCCCGAGCAGGCGATGACCCATCGGGCGACCGAACTCTCGCTCGGCATGGCGGCGGAACAGCTCTTCGACAGCCTGCCGAAGGAGTCGCGTCAGGCGCTGGGGGATCTGCCGGTCCTGCTCCACCGGCTCCAGGGCGACGCGCAACTGCTGCGGCAGCGGTACGCGGAACTGCACGAGGTGCTGGCCGATATCGGCGACGCCGGCGCGGGCGAACGGTACGCCGGACTGCGCGCCGCGCGCGACGCCATTCACGCCAAGCTGGCCGACGCGGTGGGCGCGCTGGAGATGATCCGCCTCAACCTGCTCCGGCTCCACGCCGGCTCGGCGACGGTGGCGGGACTCACCACCCATCTCGGGCTGGCCGCGGAGGTTTCGGCGGGAGTGGAGCGGTTGATCGCGGCGCAGGGAGAGGTGGAGCGGAGCCTGGCGCTGCCGCGCCCGATGTCAGCAACGCCAGTTTGAGTCGCCCGGGCGGGCCGGGCGCGGGATGATTCCTACGCCGCGGTGGCCGGGCGAGCCAGAGCTTCCTGCCGCGCAGAGCGGAGCATCAGCACGGCGGCGTACACCACCACCACGATCACCAGCCAGCGAAGTGCGGTGAGCGGCAGGGATTTCACGATAAACGCGGCGAGCGGGACCCCGAGCAATCCGCCAATCGCCAGTCCCAGCGCCACCGGGGCCGAGTACGCCCCGCGCTTGATGAACCGGGCGCTGGCGACGGGCATGAGAAAGGCACAGGACCCCATCATGATGGGGAAGGCCGCGGCCGGGTCCATTCCCAGCAGACTGACGAGCGCCATGCACGGGGCATAGAGCCCGATCCCGAGCGTCATGATCGCCCCGAGCACGAGATTGCCGACGATGCCGACCAGCAGGCGCCACCCGTGGAGTTCGAGCGCGGTACCCCCGACCGGAAACCACTTCAACTGACTCATGAGCATGGCAGTCGCCGCCGTAAGCAGGGCGGCGCCCATGCCGAGTTGCACCGTGCGGCGGGAGAAGTTGGCGACCAGGCCGGCGCCAAACCAGGCGCCAACGACCGAACTTCCGATGAGCAGAACCAGCGTCAGCGGATCGACCGCGATCACCGAGATATAGATGAAGGCCTGGAAGATCGTCGGCAGTGTGTGGCCGACGTTCAGCGTCCCGGGATAGAGCTCATCGGGGAGCATCTTCCGAAACTTGAAGATGGCCGTCGAGGTGGCGAACGAGCCTATCCCCAGCGTGTCGAAGAAGTTCGTGACGAAGCCGGTTGTCAGGTGGCTCGCCGAGGGGCCAGGCGACGGCTCACCCGGGCCGCGGGGACCCCGCAGCGATGAAATGAGGATACCCAGGTAGGTGGCGCCGAACCCGGCCAGCGCCACGAAGATGGCTGTCCGGGCAAGAAGGGCTGGGAACACCGTTGCCTTCCTCTCTCAGTCCACTGTGATGATCGGATGGCCCAGCACTTCCAGCCTGGGCTGCACGCCGAGGCCCGGTGCCGCGGACGCTGCCATGCGGCCATTGACCCGTTGTGGTGCGCCGGTCGCGGTGCTGACGGTGACGTAGCTGTTGAAGTCGGTGGTGGAGAACAGCAGTTCGGGCGGGGTGCTGTGCGCCAGGTGGGCGATCGCGGCGGTGATGATATCTCCGCCCCAGGAATCCTCGATCGTCATGGCGATGCCCAGGGAGAGGCAGAGGTCCCGGATCTGGCGCGCCCGGGTCAGCCCACCGACCTTCGAGATCTTGAGATTGATGACGTCCATCGCCTGGTCGTGGTGGCCGCGCAGCACCATCATGATGTCGTCGATCACTTCATCGAGCACGAACGGGCGGTCGGTGTGCCGGCGCACAGCCAGGCATTCCTCGTACCGCATGCAGGGCTGCTCGATATATACGTCGACACCGCGCACGGCATCCGCCACGCGGATCGCCTGGTGCTGGGTCCAGCCGGTGTTGGCATCGGCGATAAGCACGTCGCCGGGACGCAGCTTGGCGGCCGCGGCCCGGATGCGTTCGATATCAGTATCCGGATCGCCGCCGACCTTGAGCTGGAACTTGGTGTAGCCTTCGGCGCGATAGGTCCCGACCTTCGCCGCCATCTTCTCCGGCGTGTCCTGCGAGATGGCCCGGTAGAGCGCCACATCCTCGCCGACGCGACCACCGAGCAGCGTGACCACCGGCAGGCCGGTGGCATGTCCCAGGATGTCCCAGCACGCCATGTCGATGGCTGATTTCACATACGGGTGGCCTCGCAGGAGCTGGTCCATCCGCCGGTTGATGCTGGCCAGGGCGGTGGGATCCTGGCCGAGCAGATTCGGCGCCAGCTCCGCGATGCCGGTCCGCGCGCCCGCCGCGTAGGCGGGGAGGTACGCCGGTCCGAGCGGGCACACCTCTCCATATCCGGTAATGCCGGCATCGGTCGCAATGGCCACGATGGTGGAATCGAAGACATCGACGGAGTTGCCACCCGACCACTTGTAGCTGCCCTCATGCAGCGGCAGTCCGACGCGGTAGGCCTTGATCCCGGTGATCCGCATGCATGCTCCGTGGAATGGCTGCGTGGCTGACGTCGGCCGGCGCATGCTGCTGCGCTGGCTGCGCCCCGCACCCGATGTGATTCGTGAGGTGGATGGAAGTGTCACTCGCGGCCAGCGGAGTATGCCGCGCCCCCGCGCCGTGCGCAATATGGCGAGTCGTGATCGGCCGTCTTCCCGAACCTTGCCAATCCCCGCTGTCGGCCGCAGCTTCGCGACCATGACCCCACCCGCAAAGACCGCGCATGAGCCCGCGTGACCTCTCGCCTCGCCACATGGGCTTCGCCTTCACCGGGGGCGCCGGGCAGGTTCTGCTGCTCACCGGGGCCGACGTCGAGCGGTATCTCGATCCGCGGGCATTGCTCGACGGGCTGGCAGCGGGCTTCGGGTGGCTGGAGCTGGGCGAGGTGCAGACGCCCCCGCGGCCAATGCTCCCGGTGGCCGAGCGGGGATTCTCCCTCGCGATGTCGGCCTGGCGGCCGGGGATGCAGCTGACCGTCAAGATCGTCAACGTCTTTCAGGGCAATCACGCGCTCGGGTTACCCAGCCACCATGCGCTGATCAGTCTCTTCGATCCTGACACCGGGGCGCCCACCTGCGTGATGGACGGCGCCAGTATCACCGGCATCCGCACTGCCGCCGCCGCGATGCTCTCGGTGCGAATGCTGAGCCGGGCCGATTCCCGGATTGCCACGGTGATCGGCGCCGGGGTGCAGGGCCGGGAGCACTTCCGTCTGCTGCCACTGGTCCGGAACATCGCGCGCATCAATGTCTGCTCCCCGAACCCCGAACAGGCGCGGCGACTGGCGGAGGAAAGCGGGACGGCGCGCGCCACCACCGACGTGGAAGCGGCGGTCCGCGAGTCGGACATCGTCTGCCTGACCACAGCGTCGCCCTCGCCGGTCATTGAGCCCGAGTGGCTCAAGCCCGGCGCGCATGTCACCTCGGTGGGCCACCGCGCTCTGGGTGGCGAACTCCCGCGGGAACTGGCGGTGAAGCACCGGCTCTTCGTCGAGACGCTCGATGCCTTTCAGCCGAGCCCGGTGGGATGTGGCGAGCTCGCCGGCCTCGATTCCGGTACCGGCACGACCCTCGGTGCCGTCGCGCTGGGCCGGAAGCCGGGCCGCCTGAGCCCGACAGAGATCACGGTCTACAAGGCGATGGGCAACGCCATGGAGGACATGGTGGCGGCCAATCTCGTGTTTCAGCGCGCCATTGCTGGCTAGCCACGGCAGCATCGTTCACACCTCTCCGACCGCAGCCGCGGATCGGATCTTACCCCGGAGCAGCTGATGTGCGGAATCGTGGCGATCTATTCCCCGACCGGCAGCGTGTCCCCGGCGGACCTCGAGCGGGCGACCCGGCGGCTGGAACACCGGGGGCCTGACGGACAACGGCAGTGGATCGCCGGTCATGGCCGCGTCGGCCTGGGCCATGCCCGGCTCAGCATTATCGATCTGACGACCGGCGACCAGCCGATTGCGAGCGAGGATGGCCGGACCCACATCGTGGCCAACGGCGAGTTCTACGACTTCGAGCGGACCCAGCATGAACTGGAGCTGCGCGGCCACCGGCTCCGGACCCGATCGGACAGCGAGATCGCCCTCCATCTCTACGAGGACCTGGGCGCGGGCTGCCTGTACCAGCTGCGTGGCGAATTCGCCTTTGCGATCTGGGATGAGGCGCATCAGACGCTCTGCGCCGCCCGTGACCGCTTCGGGATCAAGCCGCTGTTCTACGCCCGCCACGCCGGCGCGCTGTACCTCGCCTCGGAGGTCAAGGCGCTCTTCGCAGCGGGAGTTCCCGCTCGATGGAATCAGCAACGGGTGTTCGGCAATCTGGCCGGCGGCCATCCCACCGAGACGCTGTTCGACGGCATCTCCCAGGTGCCGCCGGGCCACTACCTGCTGGCCACCCCGGGCTACACCCACCTGCACTCCTATTGGGATTTCCACTATCCGCCGGTCGACCGGCCGACCAAGCCTCACACCGACCTGGAGTATGCGGAGCGGCTGCACCATGAACTGGGCGAGGCGGTGCGCCTCCGGCTCAGGGCCGACGTGCCGGTAGGCTGCTATCTCAGCGGCGGACTCGATTCCTGCGCGGTGCTCGGCCTCGCCTCACGGCACCGACGTGATCCGATCCGTGCCTTTACCCTGACCTTCGACCGCCCCGACTACGATGAAGGCCCGCAGGCCCGGGAGATGGCGAGCCTCGCCGGCGCCGAGTATTTCCCGGTTCCGATCCGGCAGTCCGACCTGGCCGATCACTTCTTCGACGCCACCGCCGCCTCCGAGGCGCTGTGCTACAACGCCCACGGTGTCGCGAAGTACGTGCTGAGCGATGCGGTGCGGAAGGCGGGCTACAAGGTGGTGCTGACTGGCGAGGGGTCGGACGAGATCTTCGGTGGCTACGCCCACTTCCGGCGCGACATGCTGCTGTACGACAACGGAGACCAGGATCCCGCCGAAGTCGAGGCCCTGATGGCGGAGCTGGTGCGGACCAACCAGGTATCGCGCGGCCTGCTGCTGCCCGACGGCGAAGGCGTCTCCACCGAAGCCCTCACCCGGCGGCTCGGCTTTACGCCATCGTGGATCGCGACCTTTGCCACCAGCACCTTCAAGCTGCAGAGCCTCTTTGCCACCGGGTACGCGGAAGGAATCCGGCAGCGCCACGCCTTCAAGGGACTGCTCGATGCTCTGGACGTCGGCGGCCAGCTGACCGGGCGCGCCCCGGTGCACCAGTCGCTCTACCTCTGGGCCAAGACGGTGCTGCCGAACTACATCCTCTCGATTCTCGGCGACCGGATGGAGATGGCCCACTCAGTGGAGGGACGGCTTCCCTTCCTCGATCATCATGTCGTGGAGCTGATCTGCTCCATGCCGGTCCAGCAGAAGATTCACGGCATGACCGAAAAGTACGTCCTGCGAGAGGCGACGAAGGGAGTCATTACCGACACCGTCTACCGCCGCCAGAAGCATCCCTTTCTGAGTCCGCCGGCAACGCTCGATCAGGATGGCCGGCTCAGCCAGATGATGCAGGACACCCTTCGGGGGCCGATCATGAGGTCGCTGCCGTTCTTCGATCAGCGCAAGGTGGCGGCGCTGCTGGATACCCTTCCCGCCATGGGCGACGGCGATCGCACCGCCATCGACCAGGTCCTCATGCTGATGCTGAGCGCCTGCGTGCTGCAGGACCGGTTCGGGCTCTCCAGCTGAACGGCGGCGAATGCAATCCGGCATGACGCCGCTCGCCGCCTTTCTCGAAGCCGCGACTGCTCCGCGCGACGCCGCCCACGCGTCGGGCACCCTCGAGCGCGCCGAGGCCATGCGTGCCACGGAGCCCGCCGTGGCAACTGCCAGCATCCATGCCGCGGCCGCGCTCGGCGACGACCTGACCGTGCGCCGTTTTCTGGCGCAGGATCCCGGCAGCGCCACCGCCACCGGTGGTCCGCACAACTGGGATCCCCTCACCCATCTCTGTTTCTCCCGCTACCTCCGACTCGACCGGGCCCGATCGGAGGGGTTCCTGCGCGCGGCGGAAGCCCTTCTCGACGCCGGTGCGGATGCGAACGGCGGCTGGTACGAGTCCAACCACCAGCCCGCACCGGTGCGGGAGAGCGTCCTCTATGGGGCAGCCGGGATTGCACACCACCCTGAGCTGACCCGACTGCTGCTCGAGCATGGCGCCGATCCGAACGACGACGAGACCGTCTACCACACGCCAGAGGGCTACGACAACGCAGCTCTCCAGATCCTCGTGGAGCAGGGCCGGCCGAGCGGGGAGAGTCTGCATGTCATGCTGATCCGGAAGCATGACTGGCACGATCAGAAGGGAATCAGATTTCTGCTGGAGCATGGCGCCGACCCCAATCATCGCGGACGCTGGGGACGCTCGGCGCTGCATCAGGCGCTGCTGCGCGACAACGACCTCAAGATCATCGAACTGCTGCTCGACCACGGTGCCGACCCGGCAGTGACGGGTAACGGCCGCTCCTCCGTGGCGCTGGCCGCGCGTCGCGGACGGGGGGAAGTGCTCACGCTGTTCGAGCGGCGCGGCTTTCCACATGCGCTCAACGGAGTCGAACAGCTGATCGCCGCCTGCGCCCGGAACGACGCGGCGGCTGTCCGCGCGCTCGCGGGGCGTGAGCCTGCGCTGGTGGAGGAGATAAAGCAGCAGGGAGGACAACTGCTCGCCGAGTTCGCCGGGGTAGGCAATGCAGAGGGAGTCGGCCAGTTGCTCGACCTCGGCGTCAGCATCAACGCCATGTTCGTCGCGGGCGACGGCTACTGGGATGTCGCGCCGGGTAGCTCTGCCCTGCATGTGGCCGCGTGGCGCGGGCGCCATCCGACCGTGCGGTTCCTCATCGAACGCGGGGCGGCCATCAACGCGCTGGACGGCCGGGGGCGCTCGCCCCTGGAGCTCGCGGTCCGGGCGTGCACCGACTCCTACTGGGCCGACCGGCGCTCCCCCGAGTCGGTCGAAGCGCTGCTCCGGGCCGGGGCATCCGCCAGCGGGATCAGCGTTCCAACGGGATACGCCGAGGTTGACACCCTGCTGCGGCGCCACGCGTACTGAGGCACCCGGCATCCCGGGATGATTCGCCGGATTTTCCGCGGCTTTCCAACCGGCGTCCCTACTGATAGTATCGAACGCTTCAATCCGCCCCGGATGGGGAGAAAAACCATGGGTCGTTCCCTGCAGCGAATTCAAGCGGTCCCGGTGATCATGGCGTGCGCCATCGCCGCCAGTACGGGGCCAACTGGCGCCTCCGCCCAGTCCACTCCAACGCCGGCGGCTGGAACCACAGCGGGGCAATCGTACTACACCGCGGCCGACGTCGCCTTCATGACCGGCATGATCGGGCATCACGCCCAGGCGGTGCTGATCGCCGGCTGGGCGCCCTCACACGGCGCGAGCCGGTCGTTGCGCGCCATGTGCGAGCGGATCGTGGTCGGTCAGCAGGACGAGATCGCCCTGATGAAGCGCTGGCTGCGGGACAGGAATCAACCTGTCCCCGACGCGGATGCGTCACACGCGATGATGCCGGGGATGGATCAGGCGATGATGCCGATGATGCCCGGGATGCTGACCGCCGAGCAGCTGGTCCAGCTGGACCAGGCACGGGGCCCGGCGTTCGACCGGATGTTTCTCACCTTCATGATCCAGCACCACAAGGGTGCCATCGTCATGGTGGACCAGCTCTTCGGATCGAAGGGCGCCGGCGAGGAGGAGCGGGTCTTCCGCTTTGCCTCTGACGTCTATGCCGACCAGACGACCGAGATCGACCGTATGCAGAAGATGCTCGCCGCACTCCCTTCCGAGTGACACAACCCCTGATGCTCTCGTACTCCTCCTTTCCCGTCTCATCACAGGATTCCTCCATGGTATCGGCTCCCACAGCCCGCTGGTCCCGCACCAGAATCACTGCCTCCTCCCTCCGCTCTCTCTCGCTCGCGCTTGGCGTCTTGTCCCTCGCGGGCTGCGCCTCGTCCTCCTCCTCGGCGGCCGGCCACGACATGTCGGCCATGGCGCCCAAGCAGGACCCGCGGGTAGGCCTCCGCGCGGGGATGTGGGACGCCGCCGAAGCCGCCTGGAATGTGCGCCTGGTCTCGACGACCCGGCCGTCCGAGAAGTTCCTCGGCAGCACCAACTCCGACCTCTCGTTCAGCGGACCCTACGCCATCCAGGGCAGCTACAACGGCTTTCAGGTCTGGGACATTTCGAACCCGGCCAAGCCGTCGCTGAAGACTGCCTACCTCTGTCCGGCCTCACAGAGCGACGTGTCGGTCTACAAGAACCTCCTCTTCGTCTCGGGTGAGGGGAATGGCGGCCGGCTCGACTGCGGTACGCAGGGGGTGCGCGACACCGTGAGCGCCGACCGGCTGCGCGGCATCCGCATCTTTGATATCACTGACATCAGCGCGCCGAAGTACATCGGCAACGTGCAGACCTGCCGCGGCTCGCACACCCATACCGTGGTCGAAGATCCGAACGACAAGGCGAACATCTACATCTACATCTCCGGCTCGGCGGGGGTGCGCTCACCCAACGAGCTGACGGGCTGCTCCAGAATGGCGCCGGACGAAGACCCGAACTCCGCGCTGTTCCGCATCGAGGTGATCCAGGTGCCGGTGGCCCACCCGGAGCGGGCGCGCATTGTGAACTCCCCACGGATCTTCAACGACCTCGTCGCCCCGCCGGTCCACGGTGACGCACCGGAGGACAAGGCTGAGCAGGAGCGGGAGCTGGCTGCGGCGCGCGCCGCCGGTGCCTTCACTGTCAAGTTCGGGGAGCAGGAGTTCATCCTGCCGCCGCAGTTCGTGCAGCCAATGCTGGACAGCGTGATCACCGCGCGGGGTGGCAGCGGTGCGGCCACCGGCGCCGATAGCGCCGCGTTACGGGTCGCGCTGCCCGCCATCATCTTGGCCCGCTTCGGTCCGCCGCCCGCGCCTCCCGCCCCCGGCGAGGTGCGTCCCGGCCCGACCCAGTGCCACGACATCACGGTCTACCCCGCCATTGGCCTGGCCGGCGGTGCCTGCGGCGGCTACGGCCTGCTGCTGGACATCCGCGATCCGGCCAACCCCAAGCGGATCGACGCCGTCGCCGACTCGAACTTCTCCTACTGGCACTCGGCGACGTTCAACAACGACGGCACCAAGATCCTCTTCTCGGATGAGTGGGGCGGCGGCGGCGGGCCGAAGTGCCGCGCCACCGACAAGCCGGAGTGGGGCGCCGACGCGATCTTCACGCTGGCCAACAACAAGATGACGTTCAAGAGCTACTACAAGATGCTGGCGCCGCAGACGTCGCTGGAGAACTGCGTGGCCCATAACGGGTCGCTCATCCCGATTCCCGGGCGGGACGTCATGGTGCAGTCGTGGTACCAGGGTGGCATTTCGATCTTCGACTGGACCGACGCCAGCCACCCGAAGGAGATCGCCTTCCATGACCGCGGGCCGGCGGACTCGACCGAAATGGGCAACGCCGGGACCTGGTCGGTGTACTGGTACAACGGCGTGATGGTCAGTTCCGAAATCGGCCGCGGCCTCGACATCTTCGAGCTGACGCCGAGCGCATTCGTCTCGCAGAACGAGATCGACGCCGCCAAGCTGGTGAAGTTCGACTACTTCAACACCCAGGGCCAGCCGAAGTTCGTCTGGCCGGCGAGCTTCGCCGTGCCGCGTGCGTATCTGGACCAGCTCGAACGCTCGAAGGGGCTCGCCGCCGGCAAGATCGCCGCAACCCGGACCGCGCTCGCGGCGGCCGAGAAGCTGTCAGGGCAGGCACGCAAGGACGCGCTCACCAAGCTGACCACTCAGCTGCACGCCGACGCCGTTGGCGCGGCCGATGAAGCCAAGGCCCACATGCTGGCCTCCGCGGTCGGCAAGCTCGCCAGCATGTAGCGTTCGTCGCAGGAGCAGCATGAGGAAGAACCCCCGATCTCCGGCAGGTGGAGATCGGGGCGTTTCTCGTGCACCCCTCTGTCGAGTCCGACGATCATCCCTGACCGGTGAAGCTGCCCCCCGAATCCGCCAGGCTGGCGAGCAGTGGCGCCGGCGTCCAGCAGGCGGGGTCGCCGTGCGGATTGGCGGCAAACTCACCGATCCGGCGGCATACGTTCTCCAGACCGATGAGATCGGCATGAAACATCGGCCCGCCGCGTGAGGCCGGGAAGCCATAACCGGTGAGGTACACGACATCGATATCGGAGGCGCGCGCCGCAATCCCTTCGGTGAGAATCCGCGCCCCTTCACTCACCAGCGCATAGACCAGCCGATCGACGATTTCACTATCGCTGACCTGGCGCGGAGTGAGGCCGAGCTCCGCCCGGTGTGCTGCAATGAGATGTTCGACGACCCGGGATGCCATCGGATTGCGTGGGCCGTCGGGATAGTCGTACCAGCCGCCACCGCTCTTCTGCCCGAAGCGCCCGAGCTCGCAGAGCCGGTCGGGCAGCGTGGAAAAGAGATACCCGGGACGCTCGGCGCGACGCCGCTGGCGGATCGCCCAGCTGACATCATTGCCGACGAGATCGCCGACGCGGAACGGCCCCATCGCGACGCCAAACGCCTCGATGGCGGCGTCGACCTGCCCGGGCGACGCACCTTCCTCGACCAGATAGAAGGCCTGCTTCAGGTAGGGCTCGAGCATCCGGTTGCCGATGAACCCGTCGCACACCCCGGACACCACCGCCACCTTCTTCAGCCGTTTGCCCAGCTGCATCGCCGTCACCAGCACCTCGGGAGTGGTGGCGGTGCCGCGCACCACTTCCAGCAACCGCATCACATTCGCCGGGCTGAAGAAGTGGGTGCCGACCACGTCGCCGGGACGCCGGGTGAAACCGGCGATCCGGTTGACGTCGAGCGTCGAGGTGTTGGTGGCGAGGATGGCGCCCGGCTTCATGACCCGGTCGAGTGCCGTGAAGACCGACTGCTTGATCTCCATCGATTCTGGCACCGCCTCGATCACGATGTCGGCCTGACCGATGCTCCCGTAGGAGAGTGTCGGCGAGATAAGCGCCATCCGCCGATTCCGTTCGCTCTCGCCGAGCTTGCCCCTTTTGATCTGGCCGTCGTAGATGCCACCGATGCGTGTCATCCCGCCGTCCAGCGCCGCCTGATCACTCTCGAGCAGCCAGACCGGAATCCCTGCCTCGAGGAAGCAGACCGTGATGCCGGCGCCCATGGTGCCGGCGCCGATGACGGCGGCGGTCTCGAGTGGGCGGGCAGCGGTTGATGCTGCGAGGTCATCGATCTTGCCGGCCCCGCGTTCAGCGAAGAAGGCGTGCCTCAGCGCTTTCGACTCGGGCGACTGCATGAGCTCGAGAAACGCCTGCCGCTCGACCGCGAGTCCTTCGTCGAAGGGACGGGCCGCGGCCTCGATTGCGTCGATGCAGCGCAACGGCGCCGGCAGGCGTGGCCGACGGAATTCCAATCGGCCGCGGGCCGCGGCACAGAGCGCCGCGAGGTTCGGCTCGGAAAGCGGAACATCGCGAGTACGCCGGGGCGGTCCTGTTTCAATTGTCGCCAGCTCCAGCGCCGCGGCCACCGGGTCGCCGTCGACCACGCGGTCGAGCAGCGCGGTCTTCGCCAGCACGGTCGCCAGAACTGGCTCGCCACTCGTGATCATGCTGATCGCCATCTCGACACCGACCAGTCGCGGCAGTCGCTGGGTGCCGCCGGCGCCTGGTAGCAGGCCGAGCTTCACTTCTGGCAGCCCGAGCCGGGCGCCGGCACTCGAGACGCGGTAGTGCGCCGCGAGTGCCAGCTCGAGACCACCACCGAGGCAGAGCCCGGTGATCGCCGCGATGACCGGCTTGTCGCTCATCTCCACCATCTCGATGAGCTGGCGCAGATGCGGCTCCCGCACCATCGCCGGGGTGCCGAATTCGCGGATGTCGGCGCCGCCGGAGAAGAGCCCGTTGCCTCCGGTGAGCACGATCGTCCGCACGCCACTGTCAGCGGTCGCGCGTGCGAGCGCCGCCGCCAGCTCCGAGCGCACGGCGTGAGACAGGCCGTTGACCGGGGGACTGCTGAACGTGATGACCGCGACGGTGTGGTGGAGGCGGTAGGTGACGTGGGGCATGGGAGAGTAGGCGATTGGACGATTGGACGATTGGACGATTGGATCATTGGATCATTGGACGATTGGAAAGGTAAGGACAGTCAGCGGTACCGTCGTTATCGCCAGATCGCCAGATCGCCTGATCGCCCTATTGCCCCGTCGCCCGCAGCTTTCCCCGGTCAACCTTTCCCAGGTGGGTCGTCGGGAGCGCGTCCACAAAGATCACCTCGCGCGGGTGCTTGTAGGGCTCCAGCCGCTCCCGCACAAAGGCCTTGAGCTCTTCGGCCAGATCATGCCGCTGCTCCCGTGCAATCACATAGGCGTGCGGCTTGACCAGTCCGTTCGCGTCCGCCACGCCGACCACCGCCACCTGCGAGACCGCCGGATGCAAAAGCAGGCAGCCCTCCACTTCGGTGGCCGAGAGCCATTTGCCGCCGACCTTGAGCAGTTCGTCGGCCCGGCCGCCGTAGGTGTAGTAGCCGTCAGCGTCACGCCGGATCAGGTCGCCCGACACGACCCACTCGCCCCGGAATGCGGTCTGGCTCTTCTCCAGCTGCTGCCAGTAGCCGAGGGCCCGCGATCCGCCGCGGACCCAGAGCTGACCCGTTTCACCATCAGCCAGTACGCGCCCCTCGTCATCCGCCACCTTCACCTCGAATCCCGGGACGACCTCTCCCAGCGTGCCTCGACGAATCCTGCCTGCCCGGTTGGAAATGAAGATGTGCCACATCTCGGCGGTGCCGAGCCCGTCGAGCAGCGGCACGCCGAAGCCATTGTCCCAGCGCTCGTGCAGCTCTTCCGGCAGTCCCTCCCCCGCCGACGTGGCGAGGCGGAGGGAGGAGAAATCCTGCGCGCCGGCCTCCGGATGACTGACCATCTGGTTGATCATCGTGGGGACGGTGATCAGAATGGTGGGCCGGTGCTTCCTGATCTGGGCAAAGAGCACCTCGGCAGTGCAGCGCTCGCTGAAGAGCACCGCCGCGGCGCCGGCGGCAAAGGGGAACAGCAGATTGGAGCCTGTGGCGTAACCGAAGTAGAGTTTCGGCACCGAGATGGTGATATCGTCCTCGGTGTAGCGGAGTACGTGATGCGCGTAGCACTGGGCGGTGTTGACGAACGACCGATGCGGCTGCACCGCCGCCTTGGGCCGGCCGGTGGTCCCGCCGGAGAACAGCCAGATGGCGGCGTCGTCAGGATGCGTGGGGAAATTCTGGCAGCTGTCAGGTGCTGCCGCGAGGCGCGACTCCCATGCGCTGCCGCCCACGATCAGCAACTTCGGCGGGTGAGCCGACCGGCTGGCGGCGGCGCGGAAGGCGTCGGCGGACTCCGCCGCCACCAGCGCCACGGTGGCGCGGCTGTAGCCGAAGAAATACTCGATGGTCTCGGGTTTGAGTTCCGGGTTGACCATGACCACGACGGCCCCGATCTTCAGGGTACCGAACAGGGCCGCGACATAGTCCGGGCCATCCGGCAGGGCGATGATCACCCGCTGTTCGGGAGCCACCCCCGCCGACCTGAGCAGGTTGGCATACCGATTGGCCAGCGCCTGTACCTCCCGGTAACTCCACCGTCCGGCATCGGTGATCAGCGCGGTCCGGTCGCCTCGGCCCTCACGCACCCGAGCATCGAGAAAGAAGTCGGTGATATTCAGCTGCGCCGGTGGTTCGGAGGTCATGGCCGACATCCCAGAGGGAGAAGAGCGGTGAGGACACAATAACCGTGCATACGTTCGCCGCAATGACCTGGGAAGAGGCGCGGGACGCCGCGGGGCCGGGAGCAGTCGCCATCCTGCCGGTGGGCGCCATCGAGGCGCACGGGCCCCACCTGCCGCTGGAGACCGACGTGATCATCGCCGAGGCGATGGCGCGCGCCGGCGCCGCGCGGCTCGCCGCAAGCATGACTGTCGTGATGCTTCCCTCGCTGGCGTACACCTCGGCGGCGTTTGCCCGAGGCTTCGCCGGGACGATCTCGCTCCGCCCGGAAACGGTGACAGCGATGATCGTGGATCTTGGCCGGAGTCTGGCCCACCAGCGATTCGGCGTCCTGGCTGTCGCCAACGCGCATCTCGATCCTGGACATCTCAGCTCACTGGACGTCGCCGTCGGCGAAATCCGTCGCGAGACGAAGCTGGCTGTCGCCTTTCCCAATCTTGCCACCAAGCCGTGGGCGCTCCGGCTCACCGAGGAATTCCGGAGCGGCGCCTGCCACGCTGGTCAGTTCGAGACCTCCGTGCTCCTCGCCACGCGCCCCGAGCTGGTGCGTGAAACCACCCGGGCAGCGCTGCCACCGAATCCAGCATCGCTCTCCCGCGCCATTCGGGACGGCAAGCGGAGTTTCGAGGAGGCGGGAGGCGCGCGCGCCTATTTCGGTTTTCCCGCCGAGGCCACCGCTGAAGAAGGCCGTTCTACGATAGAGGTTCTGGGAATGATCCTCGAAGAAGCGGTCCAGGCCGAACTCGGCAGCAGAACCGGAGATGCCAGGTGACCGGCCCCGTCGGTCGGATCGCGGTGGTGACGGGCGCCGGGCGCGGGATCGGGGCAGCTTCCGCGTATGCGCTCGCGGCCGCCGGATTCTCGGTCGTGGTCTCGGCGCGGAGCCGTGACCGGATCGAGCGGGTGGCCGCCGACTTGACCGCGATGGGCAAACGGGCCTGGCCAGTCGTCTGCGACGTGACCAGCGAGGAGAGCGTGCTGGCACTCTTCCGCCAGGCCACAGAGTTCGGGCCGGCGGCCGTGCTGGTCAACAACGCCGGTGCCGCCGCCTCGATGTCCGTCATCAAGACATCGCTGGATGAGTGGAACCGCCTGATGGCCGTCAACGCCACCGGCGCGTTCCTCTGCACCAGGGCCGTGCTACCCGGCATGCTCGAACGGAAGTGGGGCCGGGTCGTGAACGTGGCCTCCACCGCCGGGTTGCACGGCGCCAGGTACATCGCCGCCTATTCCGCGGCCAAGCATGCACTGATGGGCTTCACCCGGTCGGCGGCGGCCGAGGTGGCGAACACCGGAGTGACGGTGAACGCCGTCTGCCCCGGCTACGTGGATACCGAGATGACCACCGAATCGCTGGACCGCATCATCGCCAAGACCGGCCGCAGCCGGGAGGAGGCGCTTGCCGCGGCACTCGCCTCCGCCGGCCAGAGCAGGCTGATCACGGCCGACGAGGTGGCGCTGGCGGTGGCGGCGCTCTGCACCGACCGCGCCGATCCGCCTAACGGAGAGGCGGTGGTGCTTGACGGGCGGGAGCCGATGGCGGGCCGCTATGCGATCATCAACCCCGAAGAGCTCGGCGCGCCCCGCGGCTGGAGCAACGGGATGCTGGCGCGGACCGGGGGACGGGTGCTGTTCATCGCGGGGCAGACGGGAGTGGGTGGGCGGTCGGACGGACTGGCGGTCGGTGAGTTCGTCACTCAGTTCGAGCAGGCGCTGGGGAATGCGCTCACCGTGCTGCGCCAGGCCGGCGGTACTCCGGCGGACATCGGCCGGCTGACGATCTACGTCACCGACGTCGCCCAGTATCGCGCCAGCCTCAAGCCGCTCGGCGCGGTCTACCGCAAGCTCATGGGCACCCACTACCCCGCCATGGCGCTGGTCGAGGTGCGGGCGCTGGTGGACGAGCGCGCACTGGTCGAGATCGAAACGACGGCGGTAGTGTAGGTCCGACCGTCCGACCGTCCGACCGTCCGACCGCCCGACCGCCCGACCGCCCGACCGTCCGACCGCCCGACCGCCCGACCGCCCGACCGTCCGACCGTCCGACCGTCCGACCGCCCGACCGCCCGACAACTGTGGAGAACCGAATGGCCCTCGTCCCGAAATCGTTCCTCTACTCCGTCGACCCGGTCACCGCCGTCGCGACGATCACGCTCAACCGGCCCGAGCGGCTCAACGCGCTCACCTTCGAGGTGTACGCCGAGCTGCGTGACACCTTCCGCGCCCTCGACACCGAGCCCGGAGTGCGCGCCATCGTCATCACCGGCAAGGGCCGAGCCTTCTGCACCGGCGGAGATGTTCAGGACATCATAGGGGCGCTGTTCTCCCATGACTACAACGGGCTGCTCGAGTTCACCCGGCTCACCTGCGATCTCATTCTCTCCATCCGCCAGTGCCGCCGGCCGGTGGTGGCGGCGCTCAACGGCACGGTGGCGGGGGCGGGGGCGGTAATCGCGGCCGCGAGCGACATCCGGATCGGGGCGGAGAACGCCAAGATTGCCTTTCTCTTCACCAAGGTCGGCCTGGCTGGTGCCGACATGGGCGCCGCGTGGCTATTGCCCCGGATCGTGGGTCTGGGTCACGCCACCGAGCTGCTCATGCTGGGCGAGTTCATCACCGCCCAGCGCGCGGCGGAGATCGGGCTCTACCACCGGGTGGTGCCAGGAGAGCAGCTGATGACGGAGGCCACCGACTTCGCTGCCCGGCTGGCACGGGGACCATCGCTGGCGCTGGGCGTCACCAAGGAGTCGCTCAACCAGGAGGCATCGATGGATCTGGTGTCTGCCATGGAGGCGGAAGCCCGGGCGCAGGCCGACTGCATGCAGAATCCCAACTTCCGCGAAGCCTACGAAGCCTTCCGCGCCAAGCGCGAGACCCGGTTCGAGTAGCCCATGCCAGACACTCGCCTGATCCGCACCTTCCTCGATCCGCACCATGCCTCCCTCGCCGAGCGGGCAGGCAGCTTCGCGATGGGAGAGATCGCCCGGCGCCCCGATCCGGCGGATGATGCGGCGGCCCGGGTGGAGGCGCGTGCGCTGGTCCAGCTGCTCGGTGGCGGCGGCTGGCTCAAGCCGATCTTCGACCTCGACCTGCGGGGCTGCTGCCTGATACGTGAGGCGCTGGCCTGGGCTTCCCCGCTGGCCGATGCGGTCTTTGCGCTGCAGGGGCTGGGCACCACGCCCATCCTGTTAGGCGGCTCGCCGACGCAGAAGGAGCGCTGGCTCGGGGCCATCGCCGATGGCCGGGTGATGACCGCCTTTGCGATGACCGAACCGGAGGCGGGATCGGATGTGGCAAGCATCGCCACCAGCGCACGACGCGATGGATCGGGCTGGCTCCTCAACGGCACCAAGACCCTCATCTCCAACGCCGGCATCGCCGATCTTTATACCGTCTTCGCCTCGACCGATCCGGCCAGGGGTCACAAGGGGATCAGCTGCTTCCTGGTCCCGGCCAATGCGCCGGGCCTCCGGTTCGTGGGGCCGCAGGTGCTGAGCGCGCCGCACCCGCTGGGTGAGCTCGCCTTTGAGAACTGCCGGCTCCCCGCCGAGGCACTGCTGGGAGAGGAGGGCCGCGGGTTCGGGCTCGGTCTGGCGGCGCTGGACCGGCTCCGGCCGACGGTGGCCGCGGCGGCCTGCGGCATGGCTGCCCGGGCACTGACGGAATCACTGGCGCATGTGAAATCCCGAAAGCAGTTCGGCAAGCCGCTGGCGGAGTTCCAGCTGGTGCAGCAGAAACTCGCCCGCATGGCCACCGATCTCACCGCCGCCAGACTCCTGGTCTATCGCGCCGCGTACGAGAAAGATCAGGGCCAGGAGCGGATCACCCTGGAAGCGGCGATGGCCAAGTCCTTCGCCACCGAGATGGCCCAGCGTGCGGTGGACCACGCGGTGCAGCTGATCGGCGGGCGTGGTGTGCTCATGAATCATCCGGTCGATCGGCTCTACCGTGCGGTGCGGGCGCTCCGGATCTACGAGGGCACGACGGAGATCCAGCAGTTGATCATTGCGGGGGAGTTGTTGAAGTAGGTGATTGGGCGATTAGGCGATTGGGCGGTTGGGCGGGTAGGTCGGGCCTCCGTGCCCGACCGGCGTGTAGGCGATTGTTTGCAACCACAGGCTGTATGCCAATGGCCAAAGGCTAATGGCCAACGGCCATTGGCTGACAGCTGACGGCTGACGGCTGACAACCGACCGCTATCTTACCCCCATGTGGCATCCCGAACCCTTCACCAAGCACCCGATCCCTGTGGCCGACTGGCCGACGGCGGAGGAGGCGGCGCAGTCGCGCTGGCTGAGCCCGATTCAGGTCGGGCAGCTGGAGCTTACGGAGCGCACCTGGGTGCCGGCGATGGTGCCCTGGCGGGCGACCGATGATGGACTGGTCACCCCCGAGGTGCTGGCGTGGTACGAGCGCTTTGCGCGCGGGCAGCCCGGGGCAATTGTCGTCGAGGCGACCGGGATCCGCGACATCCCCAGCGGACCACTGCTGCGCATCGGCCACGACCGGTTCATCCCCGGTCTCACCGACCTGGTGCGCACCGTGCGCGAGTCGAGTAACCGGCGGACGCGAGTGTTCATCCAGCTCATCGACTTTCTCCGGATCCGCCGGCGGCCTGATCCGGAGCGATACTTCCGGGAATACCTGGTGCTCACCGACCGGCACCGCGCACTGCTGCCGGGCAGCGATGAGGTCATCCGCCAGACGCTGGCCGGATTACCGAAGGCGGAGTGGCCCGGTGTCTTGAGTGAGCGGGAGCTGGAAAGTCTCGAGTACGGCGAGCGGGAACGGGTCACCGATACCCACCTCCCGCACATCCGGGCGCTGCCGCTGGTGCTGCCGGACTTGTTCGCCCAGGCGGCGAGACGGGCGGACCTCGCGGGATTCGACGGCGTGGAGCTGCACTTCGCCCACGCCTACACCATGGCGTCGTTTCTCTCACGGCGTAACGATCGGGGCGACGGTTACGGCGGCGTGAAGGAGCATCGGGTGCGGCTGCCACTCGAAGTGTACCAGGCGGTGCGCGGGGCCGTGCGCGGGCGCTTCGTGGTGGGCTGCCGCTTCCTGGCCGACGAATGCATCCCGGGAGGGAGCACCGTCGAGGAGGCCGCCTGGTTCGGGACCCAGTTTGCCCGGGCGGGGGTGGACTATCTCTCGCTGTCCCGTGGCGGCAAGTTCGAGGACGCCGCACAGCCGCGGGTGGGGTGGGCTCGCTATCCCTACACCGGTCCGAGCGGCTACGAATGCATGCCGACGGTCCGTTCGGATGAACAGGGGCCGTTCGGGCGGAACGAAGCGCCGACCCGCGCCGTCCGGCAGGCGGTACACGATGCCGGATTCCGGACGCCGGTAGTATTGTCAGGCGGTATCTCCACCTTCCAGCAGGCGGAAGAGCTGCTCCGGACCGGTGCGGCAGATATCGTCGCCTCCGCGCGACAGAGTCTGGCGGATCCCGACTGGTTCAAGAAGCTCAGACTGGGCCGGGGCGCTGAAGTGCGTCGTTGTGTCTTCACCAACTATTGCGAGGGGCTCGATCAGGTGCATAAACCGGTGACCTGCAAACTGTGGGACCACGTCGACCTGGACCGGCCCGGCACACCGCTCACGCCGGACGGCCGCCGGCGACTGGTGGCACCGGCCTGGGAGCCTGACGCCCGGTGAAGGTCGCCATTGTCGGCGCCGGGCCGGCCGGGCTCTATCTCGCCATCCTGCTCAAGCGGGAAGACTCCAGCCATCAGATCACGGTCTACGAACGCAACCGGCTGCAGGATACCTTCGGCTTCGGGGTGGTGTTCTCCGACGAGACCATGGAGAACGTGGGCGAAGCCGATCCAGAGACCAATCAGGCGATGGCCGCCGAAGCGGCGCACTGGGACGACATCGAGATCCACTTTCGCGGCACCGTCACCCGATCGACCGGGCATCGCTTCTCCGGAGTGGAACGGAAGACGCTGCTGGAACTGCTGGCAAAGCGGGCGGAGTCTCTCGGCGTGGATATCCGATGGCAGCGGGAGATTCGTGACCCCGCCGATTGCGGACCCGCCGACCTGATCGTCGCCGCCGACGGCGTCGCCAGCCCGCTGCGCGACCGGCTGGCCGGGGAGTTCCAGCCCCACCTCGACTGGCGCCACAATCGCTTTGTCTGGCTGGGCACGACCCGCCCCTTCCCCGCGTTCACCTTCTTCTTCAAGCCGTCACCCGCGGGGCTCTGGCGGGTGCACGCCTATCAATACGCCCCGGGACGCTCGACGTTCATCGTGGAGGCACCGGAAGCGACGTGGGCGGCGAGCGGACTCGGCGAGAATGACGAGCCGGCAACGGTTGCCTATCTGGAGCAGCTCTTCAAGGAGGAGCTGCAGGGGCACCCGCTGGTGGCCAACCGCTCCATCTGGCGCCGGTTCCCCACTGTGAGGAACGCCCGCTGGCACTCCGGCAACGTCGTGCTGCTGGGCGATGCGGCCCACACCGCGCACTTCTCGGTGGGCTCGGGAACCAAGCTGGCGATGGAAGATGCCATCGCGCTGGCGGACGCACTCAAGGCCCGCACCTCCATCCCCGAGGCACTCGCCAGTTACGAGGCTAACCGGCGGCCGGCGGTGGAGAGCCTGCAGCGGGCGGCGCAGGCCAGCCTCGAATGGTTCGAGTCAGCCGAGCGCTATCAGGAGCTGGAACCGCTGCAGTTCGCCTTCAGCCTGCTCACCCGCAGTCTGCGTATCACCCACGAGAATCTCCGGCTCCGCGATCCGCTGCTGGTGAATCGGATGGACCAGTGGTTCGCCGATGCGGCCGCGAAGCAGAGCGGTCGCCCGGTGCCACTCGACCCCTGCCCGCCACCGCTGTTTACGCCCTATCGGCTGCGCGAGCTGGTGTTGCCCAACCGGATCGTGGTCTCGTCGATGTGCCAGTACCGGGCGGAGGACGGGCTGCCGAACGACTGGCACCTTGTGCACCTCGGCAGCCGGGCCATCGGCGGCGCCGGGCTGGTGATGACCGAGATGACCGACGTGAGCCGTGAGGGCCGGATCACTCCCGGATGTGCCGGGATGTATCTCGATGTGCACGTCGTCGCGTGGCGGCGGATCGTGGAGTTCGTGCACCGGGAGAGCGAGGCCAGAATCGGTGTTCAGCTGGCGCACGCCGGGCGGAAGGGTTCGACCCGAGTGCCGTGGGAGGGCAGCGATGAGCCACTCGCCTCGGGAAACTGGCCGCTGATCGCCGCCTCGCCGATTCCCTACCTGCCCCACAGCCAGACGCCGCGGGAGCTGACCCGCGCCGACATGGATCAGGTGTGCGCCGACTTCGTTCGCGCCACCACGATGTCCGACGCCGCCGGGTTCGATCTGCTGGAGTTGCATCTGGCGCATGGCTACCTGCTGGCCTCATTCATCTCGCCGCTCACCAATCGGCGGACCGACGCATACGGCGGATCACTCGGCAACCGGATGCGCTACCCGCTCGAGATCGTCACTGCGGTCCGCGCGGCGTGGCCCGAGGCCAAGCCGCTCTCGATTCGGATCTCCGCGGTGGACTGGGCACCGGGCGGGATGGAACCGTCCGATGCGGTGGAGGTGTCCCGGTTGGTGGTCGCCGCCGGCGCGGACATCGTGGATGTCTCGGCCGGCCAGACGGTGCCCGATGCACGCCCGGTGTACGGCCGGCAGTTCCAGACGCCGTTCAGCGACCGGATCCGCCACGAGGCGGGAGCGCCGACGATGACGGTCGGGAACATCTCGTCGGCCGCGGACGTCAACACCATCCTTGCCGCCGGCCGCGCGGATCTTGTCGTGCTGGCACGGGCCCACCTGTGGGACCCGTACTGGACCCGGCACGCCGCTGCCGAGCTGGGCCACACCCTTTCCTGGCCGTCGCCCTACGCGGCCCTGGACCGCTACACTCCACGACTGCGGTAGGTAGATACGTGGGCCGGGGCGGGCGCTCCCACGCGCCCGAACCGCGCGCGAAGGGACTTCGCGGTCGAGCCCTGGTGCACCGATCGGCGAGGAGCAGCGCCGGACAATGATGCGAGGAAGCATGACGACCTACACTCAGTACCTCAAAATCGACGAGTTGCTCTCCTTGCAGCAACCGCTCTCCGATGGACCGGAACACGATGAGATGCTGTTCATCGTGATCCATCAGGTCTACGAGCTGTGGTTCAAGCAGGTGCTCCATGAGCTGGACTACCTGGAGCAGCTGCTGGCGCGGAAGGACGAAGCCCGGGCCCAGCACACCATGAAGCGGGTGCTCACCATCCTCAAGGTCATGGTGGGACAGATCGACATCCTCGAGACGATGACGCCACTCGAGTTCCTCTCCTTCCGCGACCGGCTCGCGTCGGCCAGCGGGTTCCAGTCCTCCCAGTTTCGCGAGCTGGAGTTCCGACTCGGCCGGAAGAATGCCAAGGCGCTGGAGCGATGCGACCCGGGGAGCGATGCGCGGTCCCGGCTGGAACGACGGCTGGCGGCACCATCGATCTGGGACAGCTTTCTCCACTATCTGGCGGCCAGCGGTGTTCCGATCCCCAAGGATCAACTCGAACGGGATGTGACCCAGCCCATCGAGTCGAACGCCGAGGTGCGGCGCGCGCTGGTCGATGTCTACCGCAGCCGGTCGGGAGTCGCAGGACTCTGCGAACGCCTGGTGGATCTCGATGAGGG
>JANMYS010000031.1:0-27217 GCA_031382385.1 Gemmatimonadota bacterium | reverse complement strand
GGATCGACGGCGAGAAGCTCCCCCGACGGTGCATGCGTCTTGTGAGTCGCCACGACGAGCAGTCCCCCGATCCAGAGCGGTGAGGCGAGCACGTTGGCGTCGGTGCGGAGGTGCCAGAGCTCCTGGCCGGTGGCGGCGTCGACCCCCTGGATAAAGTGAGCATCAGAACTCCCGGCAAAGACCCGACCGTCGTGCACCGCCGGCGAGCTGATGACCCAGGAGCCGTGATGGCTTACCCGCCATTGCCGGCTCCCGGTGGCGAGATCAAGGGCGTACAGCGCCCCGTCACGGGAGCCGACAAAGACTCGCCCCCCATCGATCGTAGCCGACCCCTGCACCGCTCGGCAATCGAAGCCGCACTGGGTGACGTCGGCCGAGTCGCCGGCGGTGCGATGCACCCAGCGCTCCGCACCGGTCGCAAGGTCCAGCGCGTAGATCCGCCCGTCCCAGGAGCCGACCACCACGAGGCCATCATGGACGGCGGGTGTGGCTCGGACCCGTCCGGTGGTAATGGCCCGCCACCGGACTCGGCCGCTCCGGAGATCGAGGGCGTAGACCACGCCGTCAGGACCACCGATCACGACTACCTGCCCAACGATGACCGGCGAAGACGCCCAGAGGTCCCAGTCGCCCGCAACGGCAGTGTTGAGTGGCAGTGCCGGGCCGGCCTGCAGCGACCAGCGAAGCCGGCCGGAGACCTCGTCGACGGCGAAGATCCGGCCGGATAGCGTCGCCGCCACCACCATTCCTCTCGCGACGGCGGGAGAAGCGTCCACCGGACTGCCCGCCCTGAACCGCCACACACTGCGGCCCGTCGCCCGATCGATGGCGTAGAGGGAGCCGTCCCCACTGCCAATGAAGACCCGGGTCGTGGTGACGGCGGGTGAGGAGCGCACCGGGCCGCCGGTCTGGACTCGCCACCGGACCCCACCCTGCCCCGCAAAAAACCTGGCGCTCGAGACACCGGTGAGTTCCGGATTGCCACGAAACATCGGTTCGGCGGGAACCGCCTGGGCGGTGACGCGAGCGGCGAGGAGGACGCTGGCGGCAGCCACCGCCGTCAGGAGCCGAGCAGAGGAGCGGGACATCGGGCAGCCTGTCAGGAGAGAAGGGACCAGCATTCAGAGCGGGGCGCCGCCGGGCAGCGCCGGATGGAACAGTGGTACGGAGGGAGGCCGCTGGTTGTGCCAGACACCGCCAACCCTGAACCATCCTCGCGCGAACGTCCAGAGGGCCACATCTTACGCCGATGACCGACCGCCTCGCCCGCGCTGACGCGACCACCCACCAGGCGCACTCCCCATGAAACCCGCTGTAGTCGTCATCGGCGCCGGCATCAACGGCCTGGTCGCCGCGCATTACCTCCGGAAAGCCGGCTGTCAGGTCACTCTGCTCGAACGGGCCGATCGGGTCGGCGGCGCATGCCTCTCCGAAGTCGCGACCGTCAACGGCCAGACCCAGCAGTACGCCCTCGGCGCCTCCGTCCTCGGCCTGATGTCGGATTTCATCTTCCGGGAAACCGGCCTGGCGGAGCGGCTCGAAACCTTCGTGCCGAACCTGGCCAAGCGGGTCTACTTTCCCTCGAAAGATGCCAGTGCCTGGATCTATCGCGACCCGCACGAGCTGGACCGGGAGCTGAAATCCCATTGGGGCGAGCGCGGCGATGTCGCCGGCTTTCGCGCCGATGAGGCGCGGGTCGTGGCCTACCTGCAGGAGGGCTACCGCAGCGCCACACCGCCCAGTCTTGCCACCGCGCGGGACCGGCTGGGCGACACCCTCACCCGGCTGTGGATCAGCGGCAGCGCCATCGACCTGCTCAACCACTACTTCACCGCGCAGCACAGCAAGATCTACATGGGGATGACCGTGACCGAGAGTGGGCCGGTATCGCTCCATGAACCGTATTCCGCCTTTACCCTCCCGGTGATGGACTCAGGTTCCGTCTTCGATGGCTACTACGGGTTCGTCAAACCGGGCATCTGGCGGGTGACCGAGGAGCTGGCGCAGATCAATCGGGAGCTCGGCGTCGATATCCGGCTCGGCGCCCAGGTCGAACAGGTGGATCCCGAACGCGGCATCGTGCACTACCGCTCGGAGGGACGGACCCACACGGCATCGTTCGACCACCTCCTGATGGCGACCGATCCGCTGAGTGCAGCACGATTCGTCGGCGATACCGCGATGACCGGCGCCGTCGAGAAGCAGCGGTTCCTCGGCAGCAGCGGCAAGGTGACGCTGATGTTCCGGAACCCGGTGCGGTGGAAGGAGGGAGCGACGGCCGACGGGGGCGACACGGTATTCCGCTTCATCTTCGCGGTCGAGTCGCTGGCCGATTTCGAGCGGGCCACACTCCAGGTCACGTCGGGCGAAGTCGCCTACGCGCCGGGCTTCATCCAGGTCTACTGCGAAGGCGCCGCAATGCGCCAGCTCGGCCTCGCCGAGCCGTTCGATCGTCTGGCGCTGTTCTTCAAGAATGTGGCGCTCAATCAGCGGGGCGAGGCGATGCCGGAGGTGGAGGCGGCGGTCAAGGCGCAGGTCCTGGCCCACATTTCCAATCCGGAAGACTGCGTCTGGAGCCGGCTCCTGCTGCCCCGCGATCTGCAGCAGCTCTTCCGCTTTCCCGGCGGCAATCTCGACCACACCATGCTGGTCGGGGGGCAGACGTTCTTTGAGCGGCAATACGCCGCCGATCCCGAACGGCGCTTCTATCAGTTTGGCCGGTGGGCCAACCTCGCCTATTGCGGCGCGGGCGCCTATCCCTGCGGCTCGATCGCCGGCACGCCGGGATACATGTGCGCCCAACAGCTACTGCGGGAGCTGGGAGCGGGACAGCCGGCCGAGTGATTCAGCGGCGCTCTACTCCACCTGCGGCAACCTCCCGGCCGCCGCGATAGGACCGGACGCCTGCCTCGGGGTCGTACAGCAGCAGCAGCGCGTCCGCTCGTCCGTACTGCCGCATGAGATCGAGCATCAGCGGGGCCTCGCCCCCCCACGGATACCCGAACACCACGTCGAAGTCGTCCAGGGCCAGCCCCAGCTGGAGGTAGCCCGAGGGGCCGGAACCGAGCGTGCCGGCCTTTCCACCGCCGTCGCCCGATCGCATCTGATATCCGGTCGGCAGCAGGCTCCCAGCGACAAACCGTGCCCCCGAGTCATGCTTCCTGGCGAGTTCGCGGGCCACGGCAACGAGCGCCGGGTCGAGTTCGATACCACAGGCCTCGAATCCCATGAGGTCGGCCATGACGGCGATGACGCCTGACGCCGAGCCCCACTCGAGGAACCGCAGACCGGGCCCGCGCCACAGGAGCAGCGCCTCCAGCACGGCCTCGTAGTCGGCGGCCACGAAGGGGTGGAACTCGTGGTCCCGCACCTCG
Source organism: Gemmatimonadota bacterium (assembly GCA_031382385.1). Lineage (GTDB taxonomy): Bacteria > Gemmatimonadota > Gemmatimonadetes > Gemmatimonadales > GWC2-71-9 > JADJOM01. The sequence continues at coordinate 23,843 of JANMYS010000031.1, read as the reverse complement.
GCCTCGAATCGCTCCCAGATGCTCCAGCCCTCGGCGCACGCGGCACCCAGCCGCGCCCGGAGCACGGCGTCGATCGTCTGAGGGTTCGTCGTGGTGCCTCCAGGGTGCGCATCGGGCCGGCATGGGGTGAGCACAAGCTAAGCCGTCGGCATGGGATGCACGACGGTTCGTCGGGACAAGCAGTCGCGAATCACGATCTCCGCCGTCCGGGCGGGCGGGGACGCCCGCCTCTACCCCGGCCTATCGCCGGACCCCGCAGCCGGTAGATTCGACTGCACCATGACCGACATCCCTCCCCGCCGCTCCGCCGCCCCTTCGGCGCCACACATCCGCGGAGCCGTGCGGTGACGTTCGAGCGCCTCAGGGCAAGCCTCGCCGACCGCTACCGCCTGGAGCGGGAGCTGGGCCAGGGGGGCATGGCGACGGTGTACCTGGCCCACGACCTCAAGCACGATCGCAAGGTCGCGGTCAAGGTCCTGCGCCCCGAACTCGCTGCCGTCATCGGCGCCGAGCGGTTCCTGAGCGAGATCAAGACCACGGCGAATCTGCAGCACCCGCATATCCTGCCGTTGTTTGACAGCGGGCAGACGGTCGGACGGTCAGACGGTCAGGAAGGGTCTTACCTCTTCTACGTGATGCCGCTCATCGACGGCGAGTCGCTGCGGGACCGGCTCGACCGGGAGAAGCAGCTCCCTATCGCTGACGCTATCCGCATCGCCAGCGAGATCGCCGGCGCGCTCGACTACGCCCATCGGCACGGCGTGATCCATCGCGACATCAAGCCGGAAAACATCCTGCTGCACGATGGCCGCGCGCTGGTGGCCGACTTCGGCATCGCGCTGGCCGCGAGCAGGGCAGGCGGCGCGAGAATGACGGAGACCGGCATGTCACTCGGCACGCCGACATACATGTCGCCCGAGCAGGCGATGGGGGAGCGGGAGATCACGGCGCGGAGCGATGTGTACGCTTTGGGCTGTGTGCTGTACGAAATGCTGGTCGGCGACCCGCCGTTCATCGGCAGCACCGCGCAGGCGATTGTCGCCAAGGTGATGACCGAGGCACCGGTTCCGCCCAGCCGGCAGCGGCCCACAGTGCCGGAGGCGGTCGAGGACGCGGTGCTTACCGCACTGCAGAAACTGCCCGCCGACCGGTTCGGCACCGCCGCGGAGTTTGCGGCGGCGTTGGGTGGTAGGGGCGGAGCTCCAGCTCCGCCCAACGGCGCGCGACGTCGCCCCTCGAGTCGGCGCATGGTCTGGCTGACGATGCTGGTCGGTACTGCTGCCGTCGTGGCGGCGTTTTTCGCCGGCCGGTCAAACGGCCGCTCGCACGGCCCGGTGCAGCAGCCCTCGCGGCTGGCCATCCTGGCCTCCACGGCGGTGGGGCTCGGCGGGACGAGCCTCACCCGCCAACTGACGATCACCCCGGCCGGCGACGCGATCGTCTACACCGGCATCGACGCGGCAGGACGGAGTACGCTGTTGCTGCAGCGTCTGGATGCCACGGAACCCAGCGAAATTCCGGGAGCCACTCTGCTCCGCTCCCCGGAGATTTCCCGTGATGGGCGATGGCTGGTCGGCTTCTCGCCCACATCCGCATTCCGACTGCCGCTGGAAGGGGGAACGCCAAAGCAGCTGCCGGATCGGATCGCGCGAGCGGCGCTCGGAACTTGGAGTCCCGACGGCGCCTACTGGTTCACCGACGCCAACGTTTCCGGGACGGCGCAGCTCACAGCGGACGATTCGATCATTCCCCTCCCGCGTGAAAAGGCCCGCGGCCTCAGAATCAATCAGGTGCTGGGCGACGCCCGGACGGCGCTCGCGGTCAGCGCCCCCGCCGGGACGGCAAGCGGGCCGGGCGTGCTGGTCGACCTCACGACGGGCGATGTGACCCCGCTCATCGAGGGCCCCGTCCTCGAGCTGCGCTTTGTGCTGGGCGAACTCCTCAGCATGCTGCCTGACGGCTCCCTCACCGCGACTCCGTTCGATCTGCCGAACCGCCGGGCCACCGGCCCGCCGGTCCAGATCGCGACCGGCATCTCGATCACCTCGTCCGGTGTCTCCCAGTTTGCCGTCGCGGATAATGGGACAGTGGCCTACATCCCGGAGTCGCCGCGCTCGCTGGTACTGCTGGACCGGAGCGGCGCCACGCGGCCGGCACTGGACCAACGGCTCAGCTTCCACGCCCCCAAGTTCTCCCCCGATGGCCGCCGCCTGTCGTTCGATGTGGTCGGAGGCGACGGGCGCGACGTCTGGGTCCTCTCCCTGGATCAACGCACCACTTCCCGAGCGACGTTCGATCGCGACGGCCACGATGCGACCTGGTCGCCGGACGGCCGCTTCCTCACCTACATCTCGTTCAAGAGCGGAACCCTCGGCATCTACCGCACTCGTCCCGGCAGCACCGGCGCCGCAGATTCCCTCATTGCCTCCGCCAGCCTGAGCTATTCCGGCACATGGTTCAGGGACCAAAGCGCGCTGCTCACGACGGGAATCGATCTCAAGGGCCAGTCGAGCGGCGACATCGCCATCGTCCGCAACGGAGGCCGGGGCCCGATCGAACCGCTGATCGCCAGTCCGTTTCAGGAGGCCTACCCGGCACTGTCGCCGGACCAGCGCTGGCTCGCCTTCGCAAGCGATCAGTCGGGCAGCAATGAAGTCTACCTGCGGCCGCTTGACGGGGAGGGCGACCAGGTTCAGGTCTCGCAGGGGGGCGGGACGGAGCCGGTCTGGGGACCGGATGGCCGGGAGATCTTCTACCGGGCGAGTGAAGAGCAGGGCGACGTGAAGCTGATGGTCGCAACGGTGCGGACCACACCGGAGTTGTCGGTGTTCGGCCGCCGGGCACTTTTCTCGATCGCCGAGATGGCAGGAGCCGCTCCCCACGCCAACTTCGATATCTCACCCGACGGCCGCACCTTTGCCATGGTGCAGCGGAGCTCGGCCAATCGCATTATGGTCATTCAGAACCTGGCGGCACTGCTGCGCAAGCTGCGGAGCGCGGGGAGTGGGGAGTAGGTGGCCGGTGGCAGGTGGCAGGTGGCAGGTGGCAGGTCAAAGATGTATTGATCATGGGCCGTCAGCTGACGGCCAACGGCTGATGGCTGATGGCTGACAGCTGACCGCAGATTGAGGATGTGACAATCAGGGGCCGTTCGCTAACGGCCAACGGCTAACGGCTAACGGCCAAACGCTGAATGCTCGCACGAGGAGTCGTTCATGGCTACCACCGACATGCGCACCGCCAGCATCCCCAATCTCCCCACCCTCGGCGCCGGGGCGAAGCCGCGGGATGATGAGCTCGATCTCTTCGGGCTGACCCACATCGGCAAGGTCCGGAAGACCAACCAGGATCACTTCCTGCTCTGCACGGTGCACCCGCAGGTGGTGGTGCACGGCACCAGCCTGCCAAGCCCCGATGACCTGCCGCTCCGGGGGGAGCGCCTCGCCACGATCCTGCTGGTGGCCGATGGGGTCGGCGGCGGCAGCGGCGGCGGCGAGGCAAGCCAGCTCGCAATCGAGACCATCACCAACTACGTCTCCACCACGCTGCGCTGCTATCACACCGCCGGCTCGGGCAATCAGGGCGAATTCGAGGAGGCGCTGCGAACCGCCGCCATCGAGGCCCATGCCGCCGTGCGCGCCGAAGCGGCGGGGCGGGAGGGTCCTTCCAAGATGGCGACAACCCTCACGCTCGCGATCGTCACCTGGCCGTGGATGCATGTGGTCCAGGTGGGCGACAGCCGCTGCTATTTCTACGTGAACGGAATCCTCAAGCAGGTCACGAAGGATCAGACCATGGCGCAGGACCTGGTGGACCGCGGGGCGCTGCCGGCGGAGCGGCTGTCGAGCTCACCCTTCACCCACGTGCTCATCAGCGCGATCGGAGGCGAGGAGGCGACCCCGGTGGTGACCAAGCTGAACATGCAGACGCGCGGCAGCGTGACGCTCTTGTGCAGCGACGGCCTGACCAAGCATGTGACCGACGCGGAAATCACCGAGCAGATCGGAACCATGCAGAGCTCCGAGCAGCTGTGTCACTCACTGCTCAACCTGGCCCTCGAACGCGGCGGCAGCGACAATGTGACGATTCTGGCGGGGAGGGTGAAGCCGTGAGTGGGTGATAGGCGATTAGGCGATTAGGCGATTGGGCGATTGGGCGATTAGGCGATTAGGCGATTAGGCGATCGGGCGATTGGGCGATTGGGCGATTGGGCGATTGGGCGGGCGGTTCGAAAACAAAACCGCTGAATGCTAAATGCTGAATGCTGACCGCTGACCGCTGACTGCCTGTTGCTAACGGCCAACGGCTATCTCCCCCCATAGGCCTTCATCAGCGGGTCCACCGCGGCCGTCACCACGGCGATCTCATCGAGCAGGCCGTCATCGCCAAAGAAATACTTGGTCCCGTCAGCGCAGAGGAGCAGTCGCTGCTCCTCGCGAAAGACCACATCCGTGTGCAGGGCCAGGACTGACGCGTAGCCGTCGCCCACCCGTACCCCGCGATCCGTCGCACCCCGATAGGAACGGTTGACCCGCACACCCGCCACCCGTCCCTCCGCGCCCGGCGGGAAGACATCGACGACCAGCTCGATCCCGTTCTCGCCATAGCGGTACTTGTCGACCCTCCCCGACGTCATCAGGTTGGTCTCCCCCAGCCGTCGGCGCAGCTCCGCCGCGTCAATGCCGATCTCGACACCACCCAGGCCCCGGCCGGTGACAAACGGCGCCGCGAACACCGTGGCGAACGGGTTGTCACCGTCGGCTGGTGCAATCGTCTCGACGCAATGCAGCCGCACGACGTCGGCGGCGTTCGCGGTTTCGATCATCTGGACTTCGGGCATCTGGTCAGGCGCGCGCGAATAGGCCAGCGCCCGTTCCGTGCCAACGGAGGCCTGCAGGCCGGTGAAATAGCAGGAGCAGTATTGAGTCAGGTTGATCCGCCGCAGGCCAGCCAGCGCCGGGTGGTTGCGGGCGGCGAGCAGCGCCTGCAGACCGAGCACCGTCCCGGTGGATGAAGTCCTGCACCTGGCGTTCAGAACCTCCAGTTCCGGCGGCAACGGCACCTGCGCCGCAGTCGCTGTTGCAGCCGCCTGGGCCGGCTGACCTGGCTGAGCCGACTCGACCTTGCCGCAACCGGCGAGGACAACCAGCACGACAGCCGCGACGATGGCTTTTCCCTGAAGAATTGGCATTGGCTCTCTGACTCTCTGTTGGGGGCAGCGACTCAGACCAGCGAATTGACGAGAACGATAGGATCACACCGGCGTTATCGCCAGCTGACGGCTGATGGCTGACAGCTGACGGCTGACAGCCGACGGCTTAGTTTCCCGCATGACCCCAACGGCCCCCACCCCCAGCAAGCCCGCCTCATTCGCCGACCTCGGCGTCGCCCCCAAGCTGGTCGAGGCGCTGACGACGCTGGGCTACGAGGAGCCGACCCCGATCCAGCGCGAAGCGATCCCGCCGCTTCTCGCCGGTCGCGACATTCTGGGTCAGGCGGCCACCGGCACCGGCAAGACCGCCGCCTTTGCGCTGCCGCTGCTGCAGCGCCTGCCGAGCGGCGCGCCTCCCGCCTCCCGCCCCGCTGTGCTGGTGCTGACCCCCACTCGCGAGCTGGCGATGCAGGTCGCGGAGGCGTTTCATCGCTATGGCCGCTCGGTGGGTGCCCGCACGGTGCCGATCTACGGCGGCCAGTCCTTCAGCCAGCAGATTGCCGTGCTCCGTCGCGGGGTGCACGTGGTCGTCGCGACGCCGGGCCGCGCCCTCGATCATATCCGGCGGGGCACGCTGGACCTGAGCACCCTCGCCGCGCTCGTGCTCGATGAAGCAGACGAGATGCTGGACATGGGCTTCGCCGAAGAGCTCGAGGGCATCCTCGAAGCGGCACCCGCGACGCGGCAGACCGCGCTCTTCTCCGCCACCATCCCGCCGCGCATCGCCAAGATCGCCGACCGGCACCTGCAGGACCCGGTGCGCGTCCTGGTGGCCAAGGAGAAGACCGCCGAGGGAACACTGCCAAAGGTGCGGCAGACGGCGTATGTCCTGGCGCGTGCGCAGAAGGTGCAGGCGCTGGGCATGGTGCTCGATCTCGAAGGCCCCACACTCGCGCTGGTCTTCTGCCGCACCCGGCACGAGGTCGACAGCCTGGCGGAGAGTCTGGCCGGTCGGGGCTACCGGGTGGAGGCGCTGCATGGCGGGATGACGCAGGACCAGCGCGACCGGGTCATGAAGAAGACTCGCGGCAAGACGGTCGACGTGCTGGTCGCGACCGATGTCGCCGCGCGCGGACTGGATATCGACCACATCACTCACGTCGTCAACTTCGACGTTCCCGAGTCGCCCCAGACCTACATTCACCGGATCGGGCGGACCGGCCGGGCCGGCCGCGAGGGAGTCGCCATCACCTTTGCCGAGCCGCGCGAACACCGGCTGCTCAAGAGCATCGAGTCGCTCACTCGGCAGAAGATCGCCGTCGCGCAGTTGCCGACAGTGCTCGACGTGCGGGCCAAGCGGCTCGAGATTACTCGCGGCTCGATCCGCGAGCTGCTGGTCGGCGGCGAGTTGGATCGGTACCGGGTGGTGGTCGAGGCGCTGTCGGGCGAGTTCGATGTCATGGACATCGCCGCCGCGGCGGTGCAGCTGGCCCACAGCACCGGCGCGGGCGCGGGAGGAGAAGAGGCAGAGCTCGCCCCGCCGCCTCCGGTGCGGGAGAAGAAGAAACCCGGCGCCCATGCCAAGGGAACCGCGCCCGCGCGGAAGCCGCAGGTCAAGATGGCCCGGATCTTCATCGGTTCCGGCCGCAGCTCCAACATGCGGCCCGCCGACCTGGTCGGCGCCATCGCGAACGAGGCCGGCATCGAGTCGAAGCAGATCGGGACGATCGAAATCGCCGAGCGGCATGCGCTGGTGGAGCTGCCGGAGGAGCTGGTGGAGCAGGTGATCACTGCGCTCCGGGCCACGAAGATCAAGGGCAAGCGGCAGACGGTGCGGCGGGACAAGGCGAATCGGGAGAGGTGAGGCAGCCGTCAGCGGTCAGTGGTCAGCGGTCAGCGGTCAGCATAATATGCTGTCATCCTGAAGGAGCGAAGCGACTGAAGGATCTCTTGAGGTCGGAGGAGATGCCTCGGTACGGCTCCGGGGCAAAGAGATCCTTCGCTACGCTCAGGATGACAGCAGCGATGTTTCTATCGGCTGACGGCCGATGGCTGATGGCTAATGGCTGATAGCTGACGTACAACGTTCCTCCGGAGCCTTCCATGCCCACCCGCCCCACGCTCCTGCTCCTCACCGCCCTCACCCTGACCGGTTGTAGCCGTACACCGGCGGCGCCCGCCGATCTCATCATCACCAACGCCCGCGTCTTCCTTGGCGACAGCGCCGGCAGCTTTGCCGCTGCGATCGCGCTGCGGGGGAACCAGGTGCTGGCAGTAGGAACCGGAGCGGAGATTGCGGCGCTGCGTGGAGCAGAGACGCGCGAGATCGATGCTGGAGGCGCGGCGGTCACGCCGGGCTTCAACGACGCGCATGTGCACTTCCTCGAGGGGAGCCTCTCGCTGGCGAACGTCAATCTCCTTGCCGCGGAGAAGCTGGGGCAGATCGAGCAGGCGATCCGCGATTTCGCAGCGGCCAACCCGACCATGCCCTGGGTGCTCGGCCGGGGCTGGCTCTACGGCGCCTTTCCGGGAGGCATGCCCACTCGGCAGCAGCTCGACGCGCTGGTGCCGGACCGCCCCGCCGCCATGTCCTGCTACGACGGCCACACCCTCTGGGTGAACTCCAAGGCGCTGGCACTCGCCGGAATCACCCGGGACACCCCCGACCCACCGAATGGAAGCATCGTCCGCGACCCGCGCACCGGTGAGCCGACAGGGGCGCTGCAGGAAGCGGCACAGTCGCTGGTGGACCATGTAATCCCCAAGCCGACGCGCGAGGAGAAGCTGGCGGCGCTGAAACGCGGCGTCATTGAGGCACATCGCTTCGGCGTGACCAGTATCCAGGAGGCGGGGGTGAGCCCGGAAGACCTGGCACTCTTCGATACACTGAGCCAGACCGGAGACTTTCCGCTCCGGGCCTATATCGCGATGAACGTGGACTCGGGCTGGACGGCGCGGGATGCCGACCGGCTCGACTCGCTCCGGAGCGCGCACCGCGACACGCCGATGCTCCGGCTGGGGATGATCAAGCTGTACGCCGACGGCGTCATCGAGGCGCGCACCGCCTACATGCTGGCGCCCTACGCCAACGCACCGACGACGGGCAACCCGGAGATGACGGCGGCGGAGATGGCGCGGATCGTCGCGCTGATGGATGCCCGTGGCTGGCAGATCCAGATTCACGCGATCGGCGATGCGGGGATCCGGATGTCGCTCGACGCCTTGGCCGCGGCCGCGGCGGCAAACCCCGCTCCTGCACGTGGCCGCCGTCACCGGCTCGAGCATATCGAGGACGTGAGCGCCGCCGATATCCCGCGCTTCGGCCAGCTCGGCGTGATCGCGTCGATGCAGCCCTTCCATGCGAGTCCCAACCAGAATGTGCTGGAGGTCTGGGCGGTCAACATCGGGCCGGAGCGCGCCGGACGGGCGTGGAGCTGGAAGAGCATTCACGATGCCGGCGGCCGGCTCGCCTTCGGGACCGACTGGCCGGTAGTGGGAATTGATCCGCGGCCGGGCATGCACGTGGCGCTCACCCGGCAGACTCCCGACGGTCTGCCTCCGGGCGGCTTCGTTCCCTCGCAGCGACTGCCGCTCGCGACCGTACTGCAGAGCTCCACCAGCGGGCCGGCGTATGCCGAGTTCGAGGAGACGCGGAAGGGAACGCTCGCGCCGGGAATGCTGGCGGATCTGGTGGTGTGGAACCGCGACATCTTTGCGCTGCCGGTGGACAGCGTGCAGCACGCCAGCGTGCGGATGGCGGTGGTGGATGGGAAGGTGGTGTACGGGGAGTGATACGGGCAGGGGCGGAGCTCCAGCTCCGCCTTGTTTCAAGATCGAATAACTCGCTCAGTCACCGCCACAGCGTCGCGCACCTGGGGCGGAGCAGGAGCTCCGCCCCTACCCACCATCTGCGTTCCCCGCCGCCTACCGCTGATCGTCAGTTACGGCAACCCGAACGCCATCACCATGTCGCCCTGGGTAAAGCCGAACAGCGCATTCCCCCCCACGGCCACGGCGACGTACTGCGTCCCGCCCACCGCGTAGCTGATCGGCGGCGCATTCACCCCCGCGTCGCACTGCCACGACCAGAGCTGCCGGCCGTCGGCGCTGTTGAACGCCGCGAACATCCCCTTCCCCGCTCCCGAGAAAACCAGCCCGCCCGCCGTGGCGAGCACTCCGCCGATCAGCGGTTCATCGGTCTTCACCTGCCAGCTGATCCGGCCTCCATGCCGCAGGTCGAGCGCGGTGAGCGTACCCCATCCTTCCGTGGTGTTCTGGGTGCTGGCGTACTGCAGCATCGTTCCGTCCGGGCGGGCGACTTCGTGCGAGATGTAGCGAGTCGGCAGGTGCAGCGCGCCGACGAAGAACAGCTGACGGGTCGGATCGTACGCCGAGGGCGACCAGTTCGCCCCGCCACCGATGCCCGGGGCGATCACGACGCCTTCACCGGGCTGCGGCGGGGTGAAGAGATTGCGCTGCGGCACGAACGGCTCCGACTTGAACAGCAGATGCCCATCGCGCCGGTCGTGCACAAAGACCCAGCCGGTCTTGCTCGCATGCGCGACGGCGGGGATGCGCGTTCCGTTGACGGTCACGTCGAGCAGGACCGGCGAGCTGGCGACATCATAGCCCCACCGATCGTGCGGCACCTGCTGGTAGGACCAGACCAGCTTTCCCGTCCGCAGATCGAGCGCGACCAGTGAGGAGGTGTGCAGGTTGTCGCCCGGACGAGAGGCATCCGCCATCTGGGGGGAGGGGTTGCCGGTGCCGAAGATCAGCAGCTTCCGCTCGCGGTCGATCACCGGTGTGGTGTAGATCGAGCCGCCGCCGTAGCGCCAGGCATCGGCGTGCGCCGCTGCCGCGCTGTGCTCACCGGCGGTGTCGCGCTGCATCAGGACGCCATCCGGTGTGGCGTTGGTGAACGCGCCTTCCCAGCCGGCGGCGGTCACGTCAAAGTGCCACGCCGGCTTCCCGGTCTTCGCGTCAAAGGCGGCCATCAGTCCCGGTCGGCCGTACTGGCCAGCGACGCCGACCACCGCGAGACCCTGGTCGGGATGCAGGCCGTAGCCCACCCCCGCGATCCCGACGAACACCTTGCCGTCGTACACCAGCGGGGCCGCGCTGATGCCCACGCCAGTCGAGCCGGTCTTGCCGACCTGCGAGAGCGGATCATCCTGCTGCAACTGGCTGTTCGACTCGGTGGTGCCGGCATACTCCGCCACCGTGACATCCCACGCCTTTGCGCCGGTCGCGGCATTGAGCGCGACCAGGCGTCCATCCACGGTCCCGATGTACACCATGCCCTTCGCCACTGCGACGCCGCGATTGGCCGGCCCGCAGCAGAGCTTCTCGCTGCGCGACGCATGGGTGTAGCGCCAGCGCTCCTTCCCCGTTGCCGCATCCAGCGCCGCGACCCCGCTGAAGGGGAGCGAGACGTACATCACGCCGCCGACCACAATCGGCGTGGTCTGGAAGGTGGCGGTGACACCGCTGTGGTAGGTCCACTTCGGCACCAGCCCGGATACCGTCGCCGGGTTGATGGCGGTGAGCGGCGCATAGCGCTGACCGCCGAGGTCGTGGCCGTGGAGGGACCAGCCGTCGGCCGTTTGCGCGGCGAGCGGCGTGGCGGCGAGTACGGCGAGGAGGAGAGCTGGGCGCATGAGGCGATTGGGCGATTAGGCGATTAGGCGATTGGGCGGACGGTCGGACGGTCGGACGGTCGGACGGTCAGACGGTTGGACGGTTGGACGGTTGGACGGTCGGACGGTCAGACGGTCGGACGGTCGGACGGTAGGACGGTCGGACGGTCAGACGGTCAGACGGTCGGACGGTCGGACGGTCAGACGGTCGGACGGTCGGACGGTCGGACGGTCGGACGGTCGGGAGGTGAACAGCTGAATGCTGAATGCTGTCACCAACGGCCAACGGCTAATGGCCAACGGCCACCTCATCCCTCCTGCAAAAACTGCAGCACCACCACCTCTTCCCGCCGGAGGGCGCCGGTGGGGCGTTCGCGGCGCTTGCCTTCGATGGGCGGCGCAACCGGCGCGGTGCGGCCCTCGAAATACGCCGAGAGCAGCACCGGGTGCACATAATACTTGCGGCACACCGCGCGGGTATTGCCGAGCCGCTGGGCCACCGCATCGATGGCGCGCACGACATTGCGCTCGGCTTCCTTCTGGGTTGGCGCGGGGCCCAGGCTGCGCAGCTCGCGCGCGGCGAGCATCGTCCCGGCCCAGGTGCGAAAGTCCTTGGCCGTGACCACGCCGCCGGTGATATCCTGGAGGTAGCCGTTCACGTCGCCCGACGACACCGTCTGCCGTTTGCCGTTGCTGTCGAGATACTGGAACAGTTCCTGGCCCGGCAGGTCCTGGCAGCGCTGCACGATGCGGGCGAGTCGCCGGTCGGTGATCGAAACGGAGTGACTCACCCCGCTCTTGCCGCGAAAGGTGAAGCGCATCTTGTCGCCCTTCACCTCCACATGCCGCTCCCGCAGCGTGGTCAGGCCGAACGACTTGTTGTCCCGGGCGTACTCGTCGTTGCCGACGCGGATCAGCGTCTTGTCGAGCAGGCGCACGACCGTGGCGAGAATCTGGCTGCGGGAGTGATTGGGCTGCCGCAGGTCGCGCTCGACCCGCTCACGGATCAGCGGGAGAAACTCGCTGAACTCGAGCATGCGGCGGAACTTCGACTGGTCGCGGGCGGCGCGGTACTGCGGATGGTAGCGGTACTGCTTGCGGCCCTTGGCGTCGCGCGCCGTCACCTGAATGTGTCCCGCGGGATCGGGACAGATCCACACATCGGTCCACGCTGGCGGAATCACCAGGCCGAGGATGCGCTTGCGCTCCGCCGGATCGGTGACGCGCGTGCCGTCCGGGGCGAGGAAGGTCCATCCCTTCCCGGCCTTGCGGCGGCGGATGCCGGCGAAGCCATCCGTGACGTAGCTCAGCCCGGCGTGGTGGGCCGTCAACTGGTGCTCGTCGAGCTGTGGGTCAGTCGACGGCGGCATTTTCGGTCCGGCGGCGGTGGTGCCCAGCAGGTCCCCCGGCGATGGTGGGTGGGATGGAAGTTGGGCACACTCCCCCCGCGAACGCTAGAGGGTAGCGCGGCCCGCCGCGCGGAGCCTTGCCGGGCGCCGGCGCCTCCTGCAGCTTTGCCGGGCCGGCGGCTGCGCGGTGAGCAAGGGTTTGCGCGAACCCCGTTTCGGCTCGCTCTTTCTGTCCGGCACTGAGTCGTTGACGGTCGTTCCTCCACCCCAGGAAAAATCATGACCCCGACACCGTCCCGTCCCCGCCTCTACCTCGGTGTCGGATGCTGCTGGCTCCTCGTGGCCATCGGCCTGGCGGCCTCAGGCCAGGTCGCGCTGCTGCGGCCGCCAGCGCCTCAGTTGATCCTGTTCGGACTGACGCTTGCGCTGGTCGCGGCGGGGGCGATGCTGCCCGGTTTCCGTCTCTGGCTCGCCGGCCTCAATCTGCGTCAGATCGTGGCGCTCCACCTGACCCGATTCATCGGGATCTACTTTCTGGTGCTGTACCGTCGCGGCGAGCTGCCGTACGACTTCGCGGTGCCCGGGGGATGGGGCGATATCCTCGTCGCCACCGGCGCACTGATCCTGGTGCTGCTCGTGCCTGACCTGGCCCGGCGCCGTCCCTGGCTGCTCGTCTGGAATCTTCTCGGTCTGCTGGACATCCTCTTTGTCGTGGCGACGGCGTCCCGACTGGCGCTGGCCGATCCCTGGTCGATGCAGGCACTCCTGCGTCTGCCGCTGAGCCTGCTGCCGACCTTTCTCGTGCCGCTGCTCATCGCCAGCCATGTCTATCTTTTTGTCCGGCTGCGGACCGAGCGGCCGCAGGGAGCGGTCTAACCGGACATCGCGCGCTGGTATCTTTCGCCGAGAGTACTTGGGCATGTACCCGCTACACTGGAGAATCGTGACGCCTCGCACTACCCGCTGGCTCAATGTCGCGCTGCTCGCATTCTGGCCGATTGCCAGCGCAGCCCAGGCACCGCTGCCGGCGCCCTACCTATACGTGTGGACCGGCGACGCCGACACCCTCGACAGCGACTTCCTCACCGTGATCGACGTGCGGCCGGGCTCACCGACCTACGCCCAGGTGCTCTCCACCCTTCCGGTGGGCGCCCGCTCGACCAGGCCGCACCACACCGAGCATCAACTCGAGCGGGACCGCCTGCTCTTTGCCAACGGGTTCCGGGCTGGCCGGACGTTCCGCTTCGACCTCTCACGCCCCGACAAACCGCAGCTCCTCGGCTCGTTCACCGAGCTGGGAGGATTCGGCTTCCCCCACTCGTTTGTGCAACTCGCCAGCGGTCACCTGCTGGCCACCTTTCAGGGACGCGGCGCGACCAACATCCCTCCCGGTGGCCTGGTCGAGGTCGACCGGCAGGGAAAGCTGATCCGCGCCAGCAGCGCGCGGGTAGAAGCGATCGACAGCGCGCAGCTGCGCCCGTACAGCCTGGCGGTATTGCCAGAGATCGACCGGGTCGTGTCCACCAGCACCGACATGACGGGGGACTACGGGGCGCATGTGCAGATCTGGCGCCTCTCCGACCTCGCGCTCCTGCAGACCATCGAACTCCCCGCGACCCGCGAGGGCGACGGTCATCAGCACGATGCGTCAATAAGGGCCGGAGCGGAGGATCACCACCTCCTTCCCGGCGAGCCACGGGTGTTGCCGGATGGTCGTACCGTGCTGCTTGCGACTTTCACCTGCGGTTTCTATCGGGTGACCGGGATCGACGGCCCGACAGCTCAAGTCGAATTCTTGCGGGCGTTCGGCGGAGAGAACTGCGCGGTGCCGGTCCTGGTCGGATCGCTGTGGATCCAGACCGTCCCCGCCGAGCATGCCCTGGTGGCACTCGACGTCGCCGACCCGGCCCATCCGGTCGAGATCGGGCGGGTGGCATTCGACTCGACGTTCAAGCCGCACTGGCTGGCGCTCGACGAGGGCGGATCGCGTCTCGTGGTGAACGACGGGAAAGCACGGCTCTTTCTGGTCAAGCTGGACCGGCGCACCGGGGCACTCCAGATCGACTCTTCCTTCCGCGACCCGGCGGCAACAGCGCCCGGAGTCAGCTTCACTCGTGACCGCTGGCCCCATGGCGCCACGGGAGCGGCCGTACCGCACGGCTCGGTGTTCTCGCGCCCGTAATCATTGACGCTCCCGGGGTCACCGGCGGGCGCTGCCTCCACACTCAGCCTTCCAGGGTTCATGGCATCTTCCAAGAGACTGATCGACGTGAGCCATACCGTCGAGCATGGAATGATCACCTACAAGGGGCTCCCGGCCCCCATCATCTGCGACTACCTGAGCCGCAAGGACTCCCACACGCGCTACGCCCCCGGGACCGAGTTCCAGATCGGCAAGATCGAGATGGTCGCGAATACCGGCACTTATATCGACAGTCCCTTCCACCGCTACGCCGACGGGAAGGACCTCGCGGACCTCCCGCTCACTTCGCTGGCCAACCTCGATTGCCTCGTGGCGCGCGTCTCCCATCAGGCCGGGCCGGCGATCGACCGCTTGCCCTTCACGGCCGATCAGGTCCGCGGCCGGGCCGTCCTGATCCACACCGGGTGGGACCGGCATTGGCGCACCGATGCCTACTTCGAAGGACACCCGTACCTGACCGGCGCCCTCGCCGACTGGCTGGTCGACGCCGGCGTGGCGCTGGTCGGTATCGACTCATTCAACATCGACAGCATCGCTACCGGGGAGCGCCCGGTTCATACCGCCCTGCTCGGGCACGATATTCCGATCGTGGAGCATCTGCAGAACCTGGCGGCGCTTCCAGAACACGGCAGCCGGTTCTTCGCGGTGCCGGTCAAGGTCAGGGGATTCGGTACCTTCCCGGTTCGCGCCTTTGCGATCGCGTGATGTGAGCCCATTCGACAGCAGCGGGGGATGACAGATGGCGGCATCGAAGCGCGACAACCCCGGTGTGCTGGTCTTTCCCCCCGGCCTGGTGGCAGGCACGCTCGGCGCCGGTCTGCTGCTCCACGCGCTTCGTCCGTGGAGCCTTCCGATCACGGAGACCACGCGGATTCTCCTCTCCGTCGCGCTCCTGACGGTCGCGGCCGCGCTGGGTCTCTGGGGGCAAAGCGCGATGCGGGGCGCGGGCACCAACATCGATCCCAGCAAACCAGCGACGACGATCGTGACCTCGGGCCCATTCCGCTTCACCCGCAATCCGCTCTACCTCTTCCTGCTCGGTCTCTATCTCGGAATCACCGTCGCGGCCGCCACCTTCTGGCCGCTGCTGTTTCTCGTCCCGATGTTCCTGGTGTTGCACTTTGGTGTCGTACGACGGGAGGAGCGATATCTCGAGGCCGAGTTCGGCGAGCCCTACCGGGCATACACCGCGCGGGTGCGGCGATGGCTGTAGTGACCGGCGGCCCATGAGTGCGCCGCGAAAGCGCCAGACCACGGTGACCAGCGGGACCGTCAGCATCGCCCGCGGCCTGTCGAAGCTGGGGCTCTGCTCGCGCGCCGAAGGCGAACGTCTGGTCGAGGCGGGACGGGTCACGGTGAATGGCAGCGTCATCCGCGATCCCGGTTTTCGCTTCCGGCCGGAAACAGCCACGATCGAGATCGACGGCCAGCGGGCTGGGCAGGTCGAGCGGGTTTACCTCGCGGTGAACAAGCCACGCGGCCTGGTCACCACCCGCAGCGACCCGCAGGGGAGGGCGACCATCTACGATTGCCTGACCGATGCCACGCTGCCCTTCGTGGGACCTGTCGGACGGCTCGACAAGGCGAGCGAGGGGCTGCTGCTGCTGACCAATGACACGCGGTGGGCGGCCCAGCTGCTCGATCCAGCCGCTCACGTGGACAAGACCTACCACGTGCAGGTGCGCGGTCTGATCGATGAGTCGACCGTTCAGCGCGTCGCGAGGGGAGTCAGGGAAGAAGGTTCCGGCGAACAGCTCGACGTCAAACGGGTGGCGCTGCTGCGGGTGGGATCACGCAGCAGTGGCTGGCTCGAGATCGTGCTCGATGAAGGCAGGAACCGTCACATCCGGCGGCTGCTCGCCGTGCTCGGCATCGAGGTGCTGCGGCTGGTGCGGGTCGCAATCGGACCGCTGGCGCTGGGGACACTGGCCAAGGGGGAGTGGCGGAGGCTGACGGCAGAGGAAGTGCGGGCGTTGGGCAGACTGTCGAGCGGCACGTGACACCCGAAGCCAAGCGTTCTCATGGCCTGACTTGGCGCCCATGCCCCCCGCCTCTCTGCCCGAGCATCGGCAGGATACCTGTCCGGCAAGTCAACCGGAGGGACCGCAGCCACCTGCGGCGTCCTCTGCTCCACAGTTTGCGCCGCCATGAGGCCACTGTTTACCCATGATGATCCGTTCGCTGCTGTCCTATGTCGGTGTGATGGTCTTCGCCGCGACCGGCGTGCTGAGCGCCGGACGGAAAGGGATGGACCTGATCGGGGTCGCGGTAATCGCGGTGGTCACGGCGCTTGGTGGCGGCACGCTGCGGGATATCCTGCTGGAGCGGCATCCGGTCTTCTGGATCGGCAATACCGCGTTCCTCTGGGCCTGCTTCGCGGCGACCGCCGTCACGCTACTGTACGTCCGGTACTATGAGCCGCCGAGTCACACGCTGCAGATCGCCGACGCGCTGGGGCTCGCGCTCTTCACGATCGGCGGAGCCCGGATTGCACAGGACGGTGGTGCGGCTGGTCTCATCATGATCCTGATGGGCGTGCTGACCGGGGCGGCGGGTGGCGTCTTGCGTGACGTTCTGAGCGCGGAAGTGCCGCTGATGTTCCGGCCCGGCCGACTCTACGCCACCGCGGCGCTGGCTGGAGCAATTCTCTATGAGGGGCTCGATCGGCTCGGAATGCAGCGGGAATCCGCTGGAGCGGCCGGGATGGGGCTCATCGCATTGCTACGCATTGGCGCCATCTACCGGGGGTGGCGCCTTCCCACCCTGCGCATGCGAGCCGGCCCGAATCACCCTGCGACCTGATCTACAGCACGCCGGGCAACTCGCCACCCGAGAGGCATCAATGTTCCGTCACCTGCAGGTTGCGGCGATCATGCTGTGCTGGCCGATGATTCCAGCGCGGGCGCAGGACTCCCCGGAGGTCGCGGCCAAGACACTGGGCGAGGCAATGAAAGTCGGCGACTGGGCGGCCGCGGCCCGCCTCATGCACCCACGGGCGCTGAAGCAGCTGCGAAGCCTGTTCGAGCCGATGCTCGATGCACCGGGCGCCGAGCAGCTCGGGGCACAGCTGTTCGGGGTCAGCTCGAACGCCGAGCTGGCATCTACTCCAGACACCGTGCTGTTCGCCAACCTCATGCGCACGGTCTTGAACCAGCAGGCCGGCCTGGCCGACGCTATGCGAACGGCCATCGTTACTCCGCTCGGCCACGTGACCGGTGGCGCCGACACTGTCCTGGTGGTCACCCGGATGGCGCTCACAGTCGAAGGGATAATGATCAGTCAGTTCGACGTGATGCCCTTCATATACGATGATGGGCGCTGGTGGGGACTCCTCAAGGCAGACATCACCAACATGGCTGCCATGCTGCAGCGCAGCTTTGGTGCTCGCCGTTCGTGAAGCGCCAGCGCCCTGCCGCAACAGGACATTCGTGATGATCCCAGCAGCGGGAGGAGTCATGCGGCAAGGACCAGTCAGGCTGCTGTTGCTCCTGCTGCTCACAACCGGCTGCGCGGAGATCGGCCACCTGTACGCCCTCCGCAGCGGATTAAGCCGGGAATTCCCAGATGATCACCTCGGCATCAGCCTCGCCAATGGCATGATCCTGACAGTGACATTCGAGAACGGGCCGGCGGCCGAGGCACCCTGCAGAAGCCAGGCGGCCCTCGCATTCCGGGTGGCGGGCTATGTGCGGGATCACTATCAGGACTTCGATTCGCTCTGGGTGGTCAATGTGGCATTCACCCAGGGGCGGTCATTCGCGTCGGCGAGAACGGCGACGAGTACCCACCTTCCCTTCCGCTTCTCCCGTACGGCGCTGCACGACGGTTTGAGCGCCACTGACAGTGCCGGTGTGTTCGCTCTCTGTGAATGGGACATGCGAGGGGATACGACCAGCTCAAGATAGGGGATGCGGCGCGCCTTCATCCCGACCAGACGCGGGCTCACACTCTCACTCCTGCATCATGCCAGACAAGGCGGCGTACCTCATTGCGGTTCCCGGATTCGCCGACTGGGAGCCGGCCCACGCCCTCGCCGAACTGCGGCGGAGCGGCGGCTATCGGGTGGAGGTGGTCGGGCTGGATTCCGCACCGGTACAATCGATGGGTGGCCTCACGGTCCGGCCCACCCGGACACTCGCCGACGTGGATCCCGCCGACGTGGCGATTTTCATTCTCCCCGGTGGCGACTACTGGGAGCAGGAGCCGATGCCTCCCGGCCTGGCGGCAGCCTTGATTCGACTCGACCGTGCAGGGGTGCCGATCGCCGCGATCTGTGCCGCCACCACCGCCATCGTGCGGGTTGGTCTGCTGCGCGGCCGTCGCCATACCAGCAACGGCCTGAGCTATCTCCGCGGGCAGGTTCCCGAGTACGCGGCGGCGCGCGACTATGTGGATGCGCCTTCGGTGCGGGATGATCACCTGATCACGGCGAGCGGCCTGGCGGACGTGGAATTCGCCCGCGACATCATGGCCGAGCTGGGCGTGCTCAGCGAGGAGGACCGGGCGACGTGGACTCGGCTCTTCCGTTCGGGGCGTCTCGATGGCGGAGCGACGTGACGGGCAGCTCGTGCCGCGCCGGCTTCGCCTCCCGGAGGGCGAGTGATTGTCACTGACCGGCTGGATCTCGTCCCCGCCACGGCAGAGATGGTGCGTGCCGCGCTGCTCGGCCGGTCGGCGCTCGCCACCGCGCTTGACGCTAGTGTGCCCGAGAGCTGGCCGCCCGAGTTCATGAACGATGACGCACTCGCATTCACGCTTGATCGGCTGGCGGAGGGGCCGGCCCAGGCGGGGTGGTGGCTACATTTCGTCGTCCTGCGGCAGGACGACGGCGAGCGTACCTTGATCGGGAGCGGCGGATACGCCGGGCCGCCCAGCACCGATGGCACCGTCGAGGTGGGCTACGCGATCGTCGCCGAGCATCGGCGTAAAGGCTACGCATCCGAAGCGGTGCGGGGTCTGCTGCGGCACGCCTTTGCATCGCCGGGTGTGAATCGCGTCATCGCTGAGACACTGCCTGCTCTGGCCCCATCCATCGGCGTCCTGCGCAACTGCGGCTTCCTGCCCGATGGTGACCGCTCGGCGCCCGGCGTGATCCGGTTTGCCCTGAGTCGTACGATGTATTCTACGACTGCTGCTGAGAAGTTTCCCGGTAAGTGAGGTTCCACCATGGTCCACGTTGAACGCCACCGCACCGCACATATCGGCTGGCTTCGCGCCGCTGTCCTCGGAGCCAACGACGGCCTGATCTCGACCAGCAGCCTCGTGGTCGGTGTTGCCGCAGCGCAGACGAGCCGCGATCCGGTATTGCTGGCGGCACTCGCCGGGCTGGTCGCTGGCGCACTGTCCATGGCAGCGGGCGAGTACGTATCGGTGAGTTCCCAGTCCGACACCGAGCAGGCCGACCTGGCGCGGGAACGGAAGGAACTGGCGACGAGCCCCGATCTCGAACGCGCCGAGCTGGCCGGGATCTACGTGGCCCGCGGTCTCACCCAGGATCTCGCGGGGCAGGTCGCAGATCAGCTGATGGCAAAGGACGCCCTCGCCGCCCACGCGCACGACGAGCTGGGCCTCAGCGAGCTCACGCGCGCCAGGCCGCTGCAGGCCGCCCTCTCCTCGGCGGCGGCCTTTGCCGCCGGTGCGGCGCCACCGCTGGTGCTGGTGATTCTGCTGCCCCTCGCCAGCCTGACAGCGTCGGTGATGGGCGTGTCGCTCTTCCTTCTCATCGTCCTCGGAGCGCTCGCCGCTCGACTGGGTGGTGCGTCGATCTTGCGCGGTGCCGTACGGGTCGCCTTCTGGGGCGCGATGGCGATGGGGGTGACGGCGCTGGTGGGCCGCCTCTTCGGGACGGTGGTGTAGGCCGCTCACCCGGCTACGTCAGTAGTAGTGTGCACCAGCCAAAGGAAGACTGATGACAGCGATGCCACTGATCGTCGGGGCCGGAGCGCTGATTCTCCTGCTCGTCATGCTCAACCGTTCCCGTGCTGATCAGCGCAAGGCGGATCCGGCACAGGCTGGCGATGGAGGTGCAGGGTCGTTTGACAGCGGTGGCGCATCCTCGAGTGACTGCGCCGAGGGCGATGCGGACTGCGGTGACGGCGGAGGAGATGGCGGCGGAGGAGATGGCGGCGGGGGCGATGGCGGCGGCGGTGGCGAGTGAGCGCATCCCATACCCCTCTGCGCCATCGGCGGACTCGGTGAGCACGACGCCCGCCCAGCCGATCTCGCTGGTCGTCTTCGATCTGGACGGCGTATTCTACGACTTCTTCCCCGCCCGGCGACTGGAATATCTCGCCGACCTCACTGGCAAGGACGCTGCCTCGATCCGGGCGGCGATCTGGGAATCCGATTTCGAGCCCAGCGCCGAGTCAGGCGCCTACCCGACCGGTGAGGCGTACCTGCAGGAGTTCAACCGCCGGCTGGGTCATGACCTCACGCGAGCCCAGTGGGTCGAGGCCAGACAGAGAGCAATGACGCAACGCCCCGGCATGCTGGCGCTCCTCGCGTCATTGCGGCCTCGCATCCCGCTGGCGGTCTTGACCAACAACGGTTCACTCCTGCGCGAGACCCTCCCGCTGCTTGCCCCCGAGCTCCACGCGCTGCTGGGCGACCGGGTGCATGTCACCGCCGACTTCGGCGCCCGCAAGCCGGACCCGCTCGTCTTCACTCGGCTGGCAGCGCGCTACCGGCATCAGCCGGCGTCGATCTTCTTTGTGGACGATGGGCCCGCCAATGTGGCCGGTGCGCGCGCGGCCGGGCTCCAGGCGGCAGTGTTCGAGAGCGAGCAGCAGATCACACGGCTGCTGGAGGCGATTCTGCCTCCCGTTGAATGAATCGAGGTCTCCATGAAACGCCGACGTACCTCCACCGCGGCCAGCGCCGTCGCCGTCACAATCCTCCTCACCCTGATGGGGTGCAGCGACTCCTTCGGTCCGCGGGTCGGATCGCAGTATGCGCTCCGCAGCATCAACCACCGCCCGCTGCCGACGTCGCTCTCCGTGAAGCCGCCAACAAATTCCCTGTTCACGGCCTATGCTGCTGCCCAGTACCGGGTGGTATCCGACTCCATCATCGCCTATGATCTGCGGGAAGAGCTCGTCTGGCGCCACGCCGACGGCTCAGTGACATCGGCGCCGGCCACCTGCTGGGACAACTTTCCCTATCGCTACACCCGCGAGGGCGACGCACTGCGGCTCGCTCCCACCACCGTTGCCGCCGTGCCGCCGCCCCCGGCACCGATCATCCGATTCACCGACGGCGAGCTGCTCGCCGACCTCACCACTCCCGACGGAGTGATCCGGCTGCGGTTCGAGCTGGACGACAGCCGGTCGGAGCCGTGCAGCGGGTTCATGCAGGTGGCGGAGAGGGAGCCGTTGGCCGTTGGCCGTTAGCTGTCAGCCGTCCGCCGTCCGCCGTCCGCCGTCCGCCGTCAGCGGTAACGGAATCCAGGGGAGGGGCGAGGCCGCGGGAGTCCTGGAGGGCGCGTGCGTAGGTGGCCCTAATTCACCACCTTACCCCACACAAAGCCGAGCGCCCGGAAGGACCCTGCGGACGAGCCCCGACTTCACGTCGGCAGATGGGCCGGGCTTTCTTGAGGGATTTCTTCGCGTCGGCTCCTCGGTTCGGGCGGGCGGGGACGCCCGCCCCTACCCCCGCCCGGCGCCCGATCCGCGTAGCTTCAACCGCAGGTGCAGCTGCTCCCATCTGCCAGTCGAGACCCCGTGACCGGACCCTCCCCCGATACGCCGTATCCGATACCCGGCGCGCGCCGTACCGGCTTCCTCAAGTACTTCATCACTCGCCCCACGATCCTGGTCGGCGATTACACGTACTACGATGACCCGCGGGGACCGCAGCACTTCGAGTCGAACGTGCTCTATCACTTCGACTTCATTGGTGACCGACTCATCATCGGCAAGTTCTGCTCGATTGCCGCCGAGGTCCGCTTCATCATGAACGGCGGCAACCACGCGACCGACTGGTTGACCACCTACCCCTTCCCCATCTTCGGCAACGGCTGGGAGCTGGCCTCCCCGCCCGCCTGGCCGTACAAGGGGGATACGATGATCGGCAACGATGTCTGGCTGGGGTACCGGGCCATCATCATGCCCGGGGTCACCGTGGGCGACGGCGCCATCATCGCCACCGCGTCGGTGGTCACGAAGGATGTCCCTCCCTACGCCATCGTCGGCGGCAATCCGGCGACGATCCTGCGCTACCGGTTCGACGAGGCGACCATCAGCCGGCTGCTGGCGGTGCGCTGGTGGGACTGGGATGCGGCACGGATCACCCGTCACATCGGCGCCCTCTGCGCCGGCGACGTATCCGCGCTCGAGCGCGCGGACTAGCCGCTCAGCAACACCTTCGCCGGAGCCATCCATGGCCGTCGCGCTGTCCACTGAAGCCAGGAAGCACGCGCTCGCCTCCATCAAGCGCTTCTGGACCGAGACGCTCGACGCCGAGGTGACCGATCTGCAGACGATCGCCGTGCTCGACTTCCTGCTGAAGGAGATCGGCCCCTCGCTGTACAATGCCGGAGTGGCCGACGCCCAGGCCTATCTCCGCGATCGGGTCGCCGATCTCGAGGGGACCTGTTTCGAGGCGGAATTTGCCTACTGGCCCAAGTCGGCTTCGGTGCGGCGCAAATGATGGTTCGCCTGATCTAGCCGTGTCGCAAGCCTCGCTCGGCGTCTCACTCATCACCGCCGCCAGCCTCTCGCTGTGGCTGCATCTCCGCGCCGAATACAGCGGCCAGCGCCTGCTGGTGTATCTCTTCAAACCGCTCACCACTTCGCTCCTGCTCCTGCTCGCCGTCCTCTCGACCTCGGCACATGGGGCACGCTATCAGCTGGCCATCGTCATCGGGCTGGTCTGTTCCCTGATCGGCGACATCTTCCTCATGTTGCCGAGGGACCGCTTCGTGCCGGGGCTGGCGAGCTTTCTCCTGGCGCATGTCGCCTATCTGGTGGGGTTCACCGCGGATGTCCCGCTCGGGACAGCGCCGGTGCTCGCGCTGCCGCTCCTGGCGGCTGCCGTTCCGCTGCTGCGGCTGCTCTGGCCCGACCTCGGCACACTCCGCCTTCCCGTCCTGGTGTACGCCGCCACGATCCTGCTGATGGTCTGGCTGGCCTGGGGCCGGAGCTGGACACTGCTCACGCCGGGGGCGATGTTCGCGGCCATGGGGGCGACATTCTTCATGGCGTCGGATGCCATCCTGGCGCTCGATCGCTTCCATCGCCCTATCCGGCAGGCACAGTCGCTGATCATGACCAGCTACGTGGCGGCGCAGGCGCTGATTGCATTGTCGGTGGGAACGAGATGACGGGCGACCCCCTCCCTGCAGCCCAATCCAGCGCATAGCGGACGAGATCGCAGATGCCCATCAAGATTGGTGACGTAGAGGCGCTCTTCCGGTACCCGGTGAAGTCCATGAGCGGCGAACGTCTCGAGGTCGCCGACCTGGGCTGGCACGGTCTTGACGGCGACCGGCGCCTGGCCTTCCG
>JANMYS010000010.1:0-20009 GCA_031382385.1 Gemmatimonadota bacterium | reverse complement strand
CACCTGCCACCTGCCACCTGCCACCTGCCACCTGCCACCTGCCACCTGCCACCTGCCACCTGCCACCTGCCACCTGCCACCTGCCACCTGCCACCTGCCACCCGCCACCTGCCACCTGCCACCTGCTCCACAGATCCACCTCCCTGCCCACTTCGTTCTATCGCACCATCCCCTGAGAAGGACGCATGCTGTCTGCCTGCTTGACTGTTGCACTGCTGCTGGTCGCGGAACCCGGCCTGTTCGATCTCGCCCGCCCGGCCACGCGCGAGGGTCTGCCGGCCGGCTGGCAGCTGCGCGCGGTCGGCGGCCATCGAGCGCCGACCTTCCGGATTGTCGACGATTCCACGGACGGCTTGCGACTCACGGTGCGCGGCCGGAACCAGGCGGCGTGGGTCTGGCGTGAACTGCCGGTGGCGGTCACCGATTCGGCGGCCAGCCTCGCGTGGTCGTGGCGGGTGCTGCAGGCGCCGACGGGTGCCGACCTTCGCTCGAAGCCGCGGGACGATGCACCGCTCAGGATCTTCGTGGTGTTCGGGACAGTGGAGCAGATGGCCCGGGGAAGGTCACGCGCGATCTTCTACAGCTGGGGCGGCGACGAGCCGGCGGGGTACGCCGGGCACAGCCCCGTTTCCCGGCAGATCCTCATTCAGCGCCTGGCGGGCGGGGCTGAGGTCGGGCCTGCCTGGCAGGCGGCTCTGGTGCGGCCGTTCGAGGACTATCGGCGCTTCTGGGGTGCCGAGCCGCCGGCGATTCGCGCCGTCGGGTTGATGCAGGATACCGATCAGACAGATACGCCTGCGGAGGCCGAGCTCAGGGAATTGCGGTGGATCGTGCGGGACACAATCACGTGGGAGAGGTCGTGATGCCTGGCTTCATCGTGCGGTTCGGTACCCTCCTGCTGCTCGCCGGCTGCGGGATTACGCCACCCACCGCGCCGGATGCGATGCCGATCGATCCACTGCCGCCGGATACGCTGGGGACCACCATCGCTCAGGCCGGCAGTTTCGTCGGGCTGGCTGGCCACTCCGCCCGTGGCGGCGTGACTGTCAGCATTTCGGGAAATGCCGTGACGATCACGCTGGACTCCACCTTTTCCTCGACCAGCGTGCCGGATCCATATCTGTACTTGAACACGACCGCCAATGCGAATACCGGTCAGCCACTGCGCATCTCGCGGCTGGTGTCGCGGCTCGGTGCGCAGGTATACACGGTGCGGATCCCGGCCGGCGTTGCCTACAGCCATGTCCTCGTCTGGTGCGACGCCTTCAATGTGGGAGTTGGGGCGGCGTCGCTGAGCGCGGTTGCGGGTCCTGGCATCATGACGGGATCAGACCACAATCTCGAGCATGGTGCCTCGGGCGCGGATCATTAGAACCGTGCGCGGATTCTTGGCGCGCTGCCGAGTCAATCATTGTGTGTGTTGAACTTGCATCCCGCAGGCGATGAAGCCTGGCGTTCACGCCTGCGGTCGAGATTGCAGAATTCGGATGTGTTTCTCGCCAGGTACCGCCAGTCGCATGCCGGTCTGAACGACTTCTATTTCGATGGGAGTCGGTGATCCGATCGGCTCACAGGCGGCCGTTTTTCCGTCAGGCCAAGTCACCATCCTCTCGACCACAGTAGCTCGGTCTCGTCAGCGCAGCGTCAGTTCCGGCATCACCCTCCCCTCGGAGCTGGCAGCGCCAGTTCGTAGTGTCGAAAGACCTCGTCCAGTTTCCACCCCCGCGATTCATACAGCCGCTGCGCTGTCACGTTGGTGTGCGCTGTGGCCAGTTCAAGGCCGCAGGCGCCATCCTCTGTGGCAAAGGCCTCCGCCCGCGCCATGAGCTGACCCGCAACCCCACGGCGGCGTGCCTGGGCCGAGACAAAGAGGTCGTTGAGGAGCCAGAGTCGCTGGCACCGGGTGGAAGAAAAGATCGGATAGAGCTGGGTAAAGCCCACCGCCGTCGCGCCATCCAGCGCGAGAAAGATTACCGCGTCCCCCTTGGCCAATCGGGCGGCCAGGAATTGCCGGGACTTTTCGGCGGCCGGCGCTTCCTCATAAAACTGGCGGTAGGCCTCAAACAGCGGCACGAGGAGATCGAGGTCGGCAGCTGTCGCGCGACGGATGTCCATGAGTGATATCCCTCTGTGGTGGCGGATCTTCCGCTCCGCCCTGAGCGATGGATGGCGTGATGCAGGCGGTGGTTGCTTCGGTCTCTCCGCTGCCCCGCAATGACCAAATTGCCGGAACGCAACCGACTTGCAGGTGGTGCCGCGGGCGACTAGCCTCTCCCCACCCCGGACCCAAGGACCTTCGCATGGCTGAAGAGCTGCAGACCGCCGACCACCACAGCAAGTACGTTCCGCTGTACCACTACTGGATTTTCGGCCTCCTGCTGGTCAACCTGATCTGGGCGATCATCCAGCTGGTGCGCGCACCATCCGTGGGCGGCGTGGTCCAGCTCGGCCTCGTCGTCGCCATCGTCCTGACGGCGTTGTTCGCCCGGGCCTTTGCGGTCGGCGTGCAGGATCGGGTCATCCGGCTCGAGGAGCGGATGCGGCTCGCGGAGCTGCTCCCCGCCGAGCTCCGGCCCCGCATCGGGGAGCTGCGTACCGGACAGCTGGTGGCTCTCCGGTTTGCCTCCGACGCCGAGCTCCCCGAGCTGGTGCGACGGGTGCTGACGGAGCAGATCCGCGACAAGAAGTCGATCAAGCGGCTGATCCGCACCTGGCGACCGGACTACGCGCGGGTCTGAGGTCACCCCGCCGGCTCCGGGTTACCGACCCGGGGCCTGGCGGATCCGCGCGGAAAAATCCGGCTGTCCCAGCGCCTCCCGCGCCTGCTGGTTGATCCGGAAGCGGGTCCGCCCTGCTTCGATGGTCAACGTGGTATCAATCAGCCCCAGTCGGTGGATCACCGCGTCGCTGTAGCCGGGCAGCACGATGCGCCAGCTCGACGGAATCCGGTCCGGTGCCTGCGCGTTGACGTGGCGCACCAGGTTCAGGGTGCAGTTGTTGGTCAAGGTATTGTAGAACTCGGGCCGGGTGCGGATCGCATTGGCACGTTCGAGCATGGAAACGAACAGCTGCCGGATCTGGTCCCGCTCGGCCCGGATCGGGTAGAGCTCGACATCGGTCCCGTCGAACACCGCCCGCCTTCCGATCAGGTCCTGTTCGTCACCCACCACATAGATCAGCTCGAAGTTCCGCAGCGCGCCCGCGATCACCCCATACGTTTCCTTCGGCTCCCGCCGCGCCTCGATCGAGATGGCGACATACTGTCCGTCATCAAACCCGAAGCTCACGAAGGCATGGGCCGGCCCGCGCCACGCGGTCCCGAACGGGACGACGACGTACCACGCCGTGGCGATCTGCCTCAGATCGTAAGCCCGTGATTCCCAGGCGGGGGTGTAGGCGGTGCTGCTGGTCCAGCGGAAGTTGCGCACCCCGTCGATCCGGACGGAGTCGCCCGAGAAGGTCGCCGCGGGCAGGACCGACTGGTCAATGCTCCACTCCCGGCTGTGACTCGGCGTCCGCGCCCGAAGCATCAGCATGCCGGCGATGGCAGCCACCACCGCGCCGATGCCCAGCCATCCCCAGACGGTCATCGGTCGCCGCGCCTGCCGCAGGAGCAACCGCCCATGCTATTCGGCGGCCTTCGGGGCGAGGAACGGCCGGAACTCGACCTCGACCGCATAGCCGTCGTGGCCCAGCAGCGCGGTGAGCAGCTGCCGCGCGCTGGTCTCGGCGTGATCCAGCACGGCAAGGTCCCGTGCGGCATGCGCCAGCTGGGCCCGTGCCAGCATGTGGATGGTGTCGCGATCGGCGGGATGGAACGGGTTCCACAGGCCGCGCTGCTCGTCGTAGGTCCGCAGTTCCGTGATGTCGATGCCGAGCAGCTTCGCATGCGGCAGGACGACGTGGATCCGGTGGGCACCAGCGTCGACGGTGACTTGCGCGTCATGGCTCAGGTCCACGCCGACCATCGCCTTGCCCGTCACCACGACGAGGGCCCGCTTGGTGGAGCCGAGCCGGGTCTGTTCGTAGGTGACGACATCGCGGACCGCCGCCTCCGTGGTGACCAGCTTGGCCACCGACCGGATGCGTTCGATGATTGCGCCCTGCGTGATCGTGGTGCGGCCCGGCGCGGTGAGCAGGTCCCGGACACTGCTCCCCGCTCCCCGGAGGAGAACGATCAGCGCCAGGGCAGCGGCGACGGCCAGCAGCAGCGCGCGCCAGCGGAACGGTGGCATCCCGCGCTCAGCTCAGCCCCGTCCGGATGGCGAGAAGCACCTTGTCGGCGAAGACGTCGACCTCGTCCGGCGTGGTATAGACATTCGGCGTGATGCGGATGCCGGTGAACTCCGGGTGCGTGATCGGTGTGGTCACGATCTTGTGGTGCTCCATCAGCCAGGCGCCGAGCTGGTTGTGATCGATGCCGTCGACGTGGAACATCGCGATGCCGGCGCTGCTGGTTCCCTCCAGGGGGGTGAGGATCTTCACCCGGTCGCTCTCCGTCTCCAGCCGCTTTGCCCAGCGGTTCCTGAGCCAGCGCAGCCGGGCCACTTTGCGTTCCGCACCGATGGCATTGTGAAAGGCCAGGGCGACGCTGATCGCATTGTGGTTGGCGGCGGGGTGCGTGCCGATCTCCTCGTACTTCCGGATATTCTCGTCCATCGTGTCCGGCGCGGCCATGAGCGGCCAGAGCTTCTTCTGTTTGCTCTTGCGGACATAGAGGAAGCCGGTGCCGATCGGCGCCAGCAGCCATTTGTGCAGGCTGGTCCCGTAGTAGTCGCAGTCGAGCTCATCGCGGGTAAAGGGAAAGTGGGCGTAGGCGTGGGCGCCATCGACGAACACCTCGATGCCGCGGGGCCGGGCCCACTGCACCAGTTCGCGCACCGGCAGGATCTGGCCGGTCAGGTTGGTGATGTGGGTGATCTCGATGACGCGGGTCCGCGGGGTCACGGCGGCCTTGAAGGCATCCAGCACGTGGGTGGGCGAGGGGGGCGGCACCTTGAACGAGACCTGCTTGAGCACGATGCCGTCGCGCCGGACCCGCTGGTCCCACGCCGTGATCATGCGGCCGTAGTTCTGGTTGGTGACGACCACTTCATCGCCCCGGGCCAGGTCGAGCCCGAAGATCATCGTCTCGTTCGCCTCGGAGGCGTTGCGGACGATCGCCATCTCCTCGACGTCGCAGCCGAAGGAGCGCGCCAGTTCCCGCCGCACGCTCTCGACCCGCGGCTCCAGCGTCTGCCACATGTGGATGACCGGCAGCTCGTTGGAGAACCGGAGGTCGCGGATCATCTGGTCCAGCACATGGGTGGGGCTGGGGCTGCAGCCGCCGTTGTTCAGGTTGACCATCGTGCGGTCGCAGTCGAAGGCCCGCTGGATCGTGCCCCAGTAGTCCTCGTCATCGGGGCCCCCGGCCCCGGAGTCCGCCGGGGGGAGGGCCGTTCGCAGGTCCAGCACCTGCCGGAAGCCGTCCGGCCTGAGCGACGGCAGCACCGCCGCCCCGGCCAGCGTACCCATGAAGGACCGGCGACTGGTCATACCCGCCTCATTATTGAAGGGATGAGTCAATGTAGGCGCTTCGCCCCCTACCGCCAGACCAACCCTTCCTCTATTGTTGTGCCGGCGTTTGGGAGGGCCAAGGCGTGCCTTGGCCCTGCCTCTTTTATCCACCGATGGATCCGGACCCCATGAATATCATCGCCAGCGAAATGCGCAAAGGCATGTGCCTCCTGTACGAAGGCGAGCCCTGCCGCGTCCTTGAATTCCACCATCACACGCCGGGCAACCTGCGGGCGATGGTCCAGGCCAAGCTCCGGAAGCTGCGCACCGGGACCCAGTTCGAGCACCGGTTCCGCTCCACCGACACGGTGCAGGTCGCCGATCTCGAGACCCACACCCTCGAGTACATGTACGCCGGTGGCGATACCTACCACTTCATGAACACCGACAACTACGACCAGCTCGAGGTCGACAAGGAGGATCTGGGCGACGCGGCACCGTGGATGGCCTCGGGGATGAAGATCATCGCCGAGTTCTTCAACGGCCGCCCGATCGGGATCCAGCTGCCCAACGCGCTGGTCCTCGAAGTGGTTGACACCACCCCCGCGATGAAGACCGCGACCAAGTCCTCGTCCTACAAGCCGGCCAAGCTGGACAACGGCGTGACGATCAACGTCCCCGAGTTCATCAACAACGGCGAGAAGGTCCGGGTCAATCCGACTACCGGGGAATACCTCGACCGGGTGAAGTGACCGGGGGGCCTCGCGAGGAATCGCTCAAGTTCGGAGCCGAATCCGACGGCCGGAAGGGGCGGGGCAAGCGCGCCGCCCCTTGCCACATCACCCCTCCCCTTTCCGCCCCTACCACAGCGTCTTAGCTTTGAGGCACCCCCACCCCGTCGAGCTGCGTGGCCGAACTCGCGACCGCCACCCCTGATCAGGAACGCGCGGTTCTCCCGCGCGATGTCGCGGTCTTTCTTCCGCTGTTCGCGATTGCCCTCCACAAAGTCACGACCTACCCCGCGGGCCATCCGCTGCTCGGTTCCGCCGTCGATGCGTCGGCCCAGCATCTGAATGTCGTGCTGGTCAACCGCCCCTTCCTCCTCCTCGGCGTGGCCCGCAACCAGATGCTGCTCGAGGGATTCGCCACTGATCCCGACAATCCGGTGCTGCGCGAACTCGCGGCCAAGCTGCACCGCCATCAGCTCGGCGCTCTCAAGTTCACCCCCGGGGTGAGCCGCGAGGAGGTGCAGCAGCTGTTCGCCGCCCTCGCCACCGATGCCCGCCTGCACCCTCTCGGGACCGACCTCGAGCAGTACGATACGAAGTGGGAGCATATCCGCCTGCTGCCGCCGGCTTACGACAAGCTGGAGCTGACGGTCGATGCGGATGGGGAATCGCTGCTGGGGGAGCAGGCCCACGTCGACAGCTCCGCCAGCCGGCTCTGGATCGGACTGGCTGCCGCAGCGATCGCCCGCGAAGGGGCGCCGGAACTGCACACCGACCCCCGCGCGATCGCGCGGGCGCTCAACCAGAAGCTGCGGGACCCGGAGCAGGCCCGGCAGGTCGTGAGCTACCTGCTCGGCCTCTCCAAGGAACTGCGCATGGCGCACGGGGCCGAGGCGGCCGCCATCAAGGAGAAGCTGGGGACGCTGCTCAACCACCTCACTGGCGATGCCCTCAAGGAGCTGGCGACCCTCGGGGCCGACCTGGCCCAGCGCCGCCGGCTCGTGGTGGACGCCGCGATGGTGCTCCCCGCCGGTGCAACCCTCACGCTGCTGCGCGCCGTCTCGGATGCCAACCAGCAGGCCATCCCGCAGCAGATGCTGCGGCTCCTCACCAAGCTGGCTTTCCAGGCGGAGAAGGGAAACCAGGTGGTGCGCGAGGAGGCCGACCTCGCCCTGCGCGAGGCGGTGCGGCAGATGGTGGATCGCTGGACGCTCGACGATCCCAATCCGGCGCCGTACACCAAGATGCTGGAGCGGCTGGCCCGCAATCCACTCGGCCAGGCCGCCAAGGTCGAGATGCATCCCACCGAAGCGATCCGCCTGATCCAGATGTCGCTGGAGACCGACACGGTGGGCGACACCGTGTGGACCGCGCTGGAGGAACTGGTGCGCGAGGGCGAGGCATCCCAGGTCGTGGCGCTGGTGGATGACGGCCGCGTGGCGGAGGACATCGTCGAACAGATCTGGCTGCACCTCGCGACCGCGTCCAACATGCGCATCCTGCTCAACAACGAGCCGCGCGATACCGAGGTGGTCGAACGGCTGCTGGAGCGCATGGGCATGAACGCCGCCGAACCGATGCTCGAGACGCTGGAAGTGGCGGACTCCCGCGCCATGCGCCGCCGGCTGCTCACCCGGCTCGGCAAGCTTGGCCCCGCGATTGGTTCGATGCTGGTGGATCGCCTGCCCGGCTCTCCCTGGTTCGTGCAGCGCAACCTGCTGGCGCTGCTCGGCTCCCTGCCCGAGTTACCGCCGGAGTTCAACCCCACGACGTTCGTCGAGGCCGATGATCCCCGGGTCCGGCGTGAGGCGATCAAGCTGATGCTCCGCACGCCGGCGCTGCGCGAGGAAGCGATCCTCGCCTCGCTCGGGGACGACGACGATGCCAATGTGCGCATCGGACTGGTCGCCGCCCTGGATGGCTGTCCTCCCGCGGGCGCGGGACGGGTCTGGACCCTGCTGAATGACCGACGGCTTCAGGTCGAGGTGCGCGTCCTCGCGATCCGCGTGCTCGGTACCATTCGCACCCGGGCCACCCGCGACTGGATGGTGGACCACGCCCTGACCAAGCAGGGCTGGTTCCGTCGCCGCCGGCTGGTTCCCCGGTCGCTCGAGCTGCTGGCGATTCTCGGCTGTCTCGCGCGCAGCTTCCGGCAGGACCCCAACGCCCAGCTGGTCCTGCAGCTGGCCCAAGAGAGCGACGATCCCCTGATCCAGCGTGCCGCCACCGGCGCCGTGGAGGAGGCATGAGCGACCCCGTCCGGTTCCTGACCGCCCTTGGCCAGGCCCTCTCGGCGACGAATCTCTACAGCCCGGGCCATCCGGCGCGCCCGCGGACGCTGGACCAGGCGTGGGAACAGCTCGAGGCGCTGCAGCGACTCGATCCCGCTCCCAACTTCTCGTTCCTCGAAGACGAGGTGCTCTACCGGCAGCAGGCGATGCGCGACGTCAAGGCCTGGGACTGGGCCCGCCGGCTGGCGCGTTCCGGCGTGCAGCGGGTCGAGTTCGACCGCGATGCGACCCGCGAAGACCTGAGTGCTTTTCTCCTCGACATCCACCAGCAGCTGGCGAATGCCGCGCCAGACCCGGATACCAGCGAAATCCGCCAGATGCGGCGCCCGAGCATCCGCTTCGGCACCATCAGCATCCGCGGCGCCAGTGCCGATGTCGCGGTCGAGGTGGCGGAGAGCAGCAGTGTGCCGTACACCCTCGATGACGAAATCGAGACGGTGGCATGGCTCCACTCGGAAGTGGAAAACACCGAGTCGCTGCCACTCGCCGAGGCCAACGCCGTGGTGCGCTCGCTCTCGCTAGCCATGCACAGCCAGAGCCGGATGCTCCTGCCGCTGCTGCAGCTCAAGAACTACGACCAGTACACCACCACGCACGCGACCAACGTCGCCGTGCTCAGCATGGCGCTGGCCGAGTACATCGGCCTCGCCTCCAAGGACGTGCGGGAGTTCGGGCTCGCGGGACTGCTGCATGATCTGGGGAAGATCCGCGTGCCCAAGGAGATCCTGGTCAAGAAAGGCGCGCTGACCGAGCAGGAACTGGGCGTGCTGCGGCGCCATCCGGTCGATGGGGCGCGACTGATCCTGGCCCGGGAGAAGAATCTTGATCTCGCTGCTACCGTCGCCTACGAGCACCATATCCTGCTCAACGGGCATGGTTATCCGCGGTTCCGCTACGAACGGGACACCCACTTCGCCAGCCGGCTGGTGCACGTCTGCGACGTCTTCGATGCGCTGTGCACCGCGCGTCCCTATCGCGAGGCGTGGCCGACCGAGGTCGCATTGCACTACATGGAGGAGCGCAGTGGCGTTGATTTCGACCCCACGCTCGCGGAGGCGTTCATCGGCATGATGCGGCTGTGGACCTACCAGCGGGTCGCGATGCCGCTGATCGAGGCGGTCCCCGCGTGACGGTGGCCGGCGCCCTCCGCTATCTCGCCGGCCTGGTCCTGGCGGCGGCGGCCTGCCTGCTGGGCGCCCGCCTTGGACTCGAGCTTGCCACGTTCCACGGCGCCGTCTCGCCGGTCTGGCCACTAGTTGGAATTGCCTTCGCCGTTCTGCTGCTGGCCGGCCCGCGCTACTGGCCCGCTATCGCATTGTCGGTTGCCTACTCCAACCACCAGAACAATTTCTCCGTCTCCGCGGCCCTCCTGATGGGGCTCGGCAGCGCCGCTGCTCTGGCGTTGCCGGCGTTGTACCTGCGTCGCGCCGAGCGCTTCACTCCCACTTTCGAGCGCCTCGACGGCACGCTTCGGTACCTGCTCGTCGGGGTGCTGGTCGCGCCACTCGTCAGCGCCACCTTTGGAGCGGTCGGGCTGTGGTTGAGTTCTGAGTCCGCTGCTGGTGTTCAGCCCGAACTCCTGTTTGCCTGGTACCTGGGCGACATCGGCGGCCTGGCGGTCCTGACCCCGGTGCTGCTCACCTGGCTGGCGCCCGGCCCGCGCCTCCCCCCGCTCGGGGGATGGCGCGATGTTGCGGGAATCGCCCTGGGCCTCGCGGGGTCACTGCTCCTGGCCGGACTGTCCCAGCCGCTGTACGCCCTGCCGGCGTATCCGCTGGTGATCTGGGCAGCGTTGCGTCTGGGGCCGCGCGCCGCGACGCTGACGTCGCTGCTGGCCTACAGCGCATCGGTCATCGCCATCTGGTCGGCCCACGGCGCCTTCGCCCCGGGGCAAGGGCCGGGAAACCCCGTCTTTCTCGGGGCCCTGCATCTCTCGCTTGCGGCGACCGGCCTCGTTGTGGCCGCGAGCGCGGCGGAGCAACGTCGCGCCCGCCGGCTGGAGCGGGAAGCGGACGTGGCGTATCGCGCGCTCACCGAGGCCTCACCCCTCGCGATCTTCACCCTCGATCTCTCGGGGCTGGTGATCGGATGGAACCACGGGGCCGAGCAACTCTTCGGCTGGAGCGCCTCTGAAGTGCTCGGCGCACCGGTGCCGATCATCCCGCCCGATCTTCAGGCGGCGTACGAGGAGACCCGGCGGACCGTGCTGGGTGAGCTCGGCTCGTTGCGGCGGGAAACCGGCGCGATGCGCAAGGACGGGCGGCGGCTCGAAGTCGAACTTGTCACCTGGTCGCTGCGCACCGCCGACGGTACGGTGCGCGGAACCGTCGGGGCGTTGCAGGACATCACCGCGCGCAAGCGGGCGGAGCGGCTGGAACAGGCCACCCACCGGATCTCCCAGGCGGCGCTGACCGCCGTCGACCTGCCCCTGCTCTGCCGCGCCATCCATGGGATCGTGGGCGAGCTGATGTCGGCGCGAAACCTGTACATCGCCCTGCATGACGCGGCCCGCAACGAAATCTCGTATCCGTATTATGTTGACGAGTACGGGCCCCGCCCCGACCCCCGGCCCCTGCGCCAGGGCTATACCGAGTGGATCATCCGTCACGGTCGCTCGCTCCGGAAGAGCGCCCTACAGCCCGGGCTGGAACCATCGGCGGATGATGCGACCCTGATCGGGACGGCCCCGAGCGACTGGATGGGCGCCCCGCTCACCATCGCCGGGCGCACCATCGGGGTCCTCGTGGTGCAGAGCTACGCTCCGGGCGATCGCTACGCGGCCAGCGAACTGGCGATTCTGGAGTTCGTCTCGAGCCAGGTGGCCATGGCGATCGAGCGCACCCGCGCGCTGGAAGCGCTGCGGACCAGTGAGGCGCGCTTCCGCAGCCTCGCCACCAACACCAACGACATCATCTGGGAATGGGATATCGAGCAGCGGCGCGACTGGTGGAGCGAGAGCCTCACCAGCGTGCTGGGTTATCTCCCCGCCGATATCTCCCAGGGCGAGGCCGCCTGGCTGGAACTGGTGCATCCGGAGGACCGCGAACGGATGGCGGCGCATTTCCATGAGGCGATGACCGGGACCGCCGCGATGTGGCGCGACGAGTACCGGGTCCGGCGGAAGGACGGCACCTATGCCTTCGTGCTGGACCGCGCCCGGATCGAGCGGAACGCAGCGGGGGTCGCGGTGCATGTCTTCGGGGCGATCATGGACGTCACCGGGCTGCGCGACGCGCAAGCCGCCCTGCTCCGCAGCGAGGATCATCTGCGGCATGCCATGAAGCTCGAAGCGGTGGGCCGGCTGGCCGGCGGGGTCGCCCACGACTTCAACAACCTGCTCACCTCCGTCCTGGGTCATGCCGATCTCGCGCTCCGCCGGGTGCACCCCGCGGACCCGCTCTTCGACGATCTCATGGAAATCAGCGCCGCCGGCACCCGCGCCGCGGCGCTCACTCAGCAGCTGCGGGCTTTCAGCCGCAAGCAGGTGCTGGAACCGCGGGTGGTCGATCTCAACACGGTCGTGGCGGGGATCGCCAAGATGCTGCGCCGCACCATCGGGGAGGACATCGAACTGGTCACCCGCCTCGCCTCCGATCTGGGACCGGTGCGGGCCGACCCGGTGCAGCTCGAACAGGTGCTCCTCAACCTCGCGGTGAACGCCCGGGATGCGATGCCGCGCGGCGGGCGCCTCCTGATCGAGACCCAGAACGTGAAGCTCGAAGCCGGCCCTGGTGTCCGGATCCGGATCGAGGACAACGGCCTGGGGATGACCGAGGAAGTCCGCGCCCATCTCTTCGAGCCGTTCTACACCACCAAGGAAGTGGGGAAGGGCACCGGGCTTGGCCTCGCCACGGCGTACGGGATCGTGCAGCAGAGTGGCGGAACGATCACCGTCACCAGCGCCGAGGGACAGGGCAGCACTTTCGTGGTCGACCTGCCGCAGGCGGTGGGCGAGGCGGTCACACCGACGCCGGTTGTCCCGGCGGAAACGACCCGGGGCGGGTCGGAGACGGTGCTACTGGTGGAGGATGAAGAAGCGGTCCGGAATCTGACGCGTCGCGTGCTGGAGCATCATGGGTACGCCGTGCTCTCCGCCCCGACCGGCGAGGCGGCCCTGGCGCTCTCGCGCTCCCGGCCTGGCCTGATTCACCTTCTGCTGACCGATGTGGTGATGCCAGGCATGAGCGGCCCCGAGCTCGCCGCGCAGCTGGCGCTGGAGCGTCCCGGGATGCGTCGCATCTACATGTCGGGCTACGCGGCGACTGCCCTCGAGCAACGCATCCTGCTGGACCGTGACTCGGCGTTCCTGCAGAAGCCCTTTACCGCAACCCAGCTCACTTCGCGGGTGCGCCAGATGCTGGATGAACCGGAGCTGGCGGGGGCGGAAGCGGGCGGGGAGTAGACCGGCCCGACGCTACCTGGCCTCGATCGGAAGGCAGCTCAGGATGTTGGCGGCGCGGGTGGCACCGGTGGGGTGTTCGTTGTCGTACTGCTTTGAGCCCATCCGCGAAAAGAACCGTACTGCGGCCTCTGAGACCGCGCGGCGCTCTGCCCCCAGCGTACGCGTCGCCAGGCAGTCGGCTGCCAGCTCCTTCTGCTGCAGGGCGCGATTCCGCTGGTCGATCCCGGTGCCCAGGGCGCCAGCACGGGTGTGCCGCAGCGCGATGTGGGCCTGCTCATGCGCGATGAAGAAGGTCGTCAGCTCCGGGCCCAGGCGGCCCAGCAGCACTGGGTTGTAGTAGATCACCGGATGCACGGGATCATAGACTGCGACGGCGACATCCCGCAGGGTCACGTCCGCGATCTGGCGCACCTGCGGCGCCTCGACCAGCGCGGGACGCTCATCCTTGGCCCCGCTCAGCAGGACCGCCACTCCCGCCATCACCACACCCAGTGCCCGTGTCATTGCTCCGCTCCTTCGGTCCGGCGTTCCACCTCGGCGGCGGGCATCCCACAACGACAGCGCCCCCGCGTCCTGGCCAGCTGGACGCGGGGGCGTTGGGTCGGCGATGGTCGCCGTCAGCCTTGTCGCGTCCGTCCCGGGGTGCATCCGATCCCCCGGCGATGAAGCCGATTGGTGTCCTGCGTATTGCTTGTGGTGCTGCGAAGTCGCATGTGCATTCGGTCGAAAGTGTGCCCGTGAGAGCTACGTCCTGTCGCCCTCTATCTTCTCGTATCGGCACGGCCCCGTAGAGCTTGAGGTCGTGTGTCCTGCCTCACCGATCGGAACGCCCGTCGGGCCCCACTGGTTCCTCCGGGCCTGGGGCTTTTAAAAGCATCTCCCGTGCCATTGACCCGCCCCGACCGGGGGTTACGATTCCCGGACACCGCCAGGGGTATCGGGCCCAGCTGGACCCGATTGAGAAAAACCCTTGGAACCTGATCCGGCTGATACCGGCGAAGGGAGCGCGGTTTCATGGCTCCCATGCGCCGCACGTCGAGGAGCTTTGCCATGTCTGCCACCCCCCCCGCCGCCCTGCCCCTCCTCAGCTTCAGCGAGGCGTTCCCCAATTCCACCAAAGTGCTGGTCGACGGACCGGGGGGAGTCCGCGTGCCGATGCGGGAGATCGCATTGTCCGGCGGGGAACCGCCACTCCGGGTGTACGACACCAGCGGTCCGCAGGGTGCCGACGTCCGGGAAGGACTGCCGCCACTGCGTCATCCGTGGATCATTGAGCGCGATGTGGAGCGGGTTGGGGCGGGGGTGGGTCGAATCGTGCCGGCAGGACCGGAGAGTGTGATTCCGGTCACACTCCGCAGGGCGGTATTCCGGGGCCGGAGATCCGTTACCCAGCTGCACTACGCCCGTCGCGGCGAGATCACGCCGGAGATGGAATTCGTCGCGCTGCGCGAGGGGATGGCGCCGGAATTCGTGCGCGCCGAGGTGGCGCGGGGCCGCGCCATCATTCCGGCGAACATCAATCACCCGGAGCTCGAGCCGATGATCATCGGCCGCGGCTTCGCCGTCAAAATTAACGCCAACATCGGCAACTCCGCCGTCACCAGCTCCATCGAGGAGGAGGTCGACAAGCTGCGCTGGGCGACCTTGTGGGGCGCGGACACGGTGATGGATCTCTCGACCGGCCGGAACATCCATGCGACGCGGGAGTGGATTCTGCGCAACAGCGCGGTTCCCATCGGCACAGTGCCGATCTACCAGGCGCTGGAAAAGGTGGGTGGCGTGCCCGAGGAGCTCACCTGGGAGATCTACCGCGACACCCTGATCGAACAGGCGGAGCAGGGGGTCGACTACTTCACCGTGCACGCCGGCGTGCTGCTGGAGTACATCCCGATGACGGCGGAGCGGGTGACCGGGATCGTCTCCCGCGGCGGGTCGATCATCGCCAAGTGGTGCCTGGCTCATCACCAGCAGAATTTTCTCTACACCCGCTTCCGCGAGATCTGCGAGATCATGCAGGCCTACGACGTCTCGTTCTCGCTGGGCGACGGGCTCCGGCCAGGGTCGATCGCCGATGCGAACGACCAGGCCCAGTTCGCCGAGCTGCGGACCCAGGGGGAGCTCAACCGGATCGCGTGGGCGCACGACGTGCAGGTGATGAACGAGGGGCCCGGCCATGTGCCGATGCACCTGATCAAGGAGAACATGGACCGGCAGCTCGAGTGGTGTGGCGAGGCGCCGTTCTATACCCTCGGGCCGCTCACTACCGATATCGCACCGGGTTACGATCACATCACCAGCGCCATCGGCGCCGCGATGATCGGCTGGTTTGGCACCGCGATGCTCTGCTACGTGACGCCCAAGGAACACCTCGGCCTGCCGAATCGGGACGATGTGAAGGCCGGCGTGATCGCCTACAAGATCGCCGCGCACGCCGCCGACCTGGCCAAGGGGCACCCGGGGGCACGCGCCTGGGATGACGCGATCAGCAAGGCGCGCTTCGAGTTCCGCTGGGAGGATCAGTTCAATCTCGCCCTGGACCCGGTGACCGCGCGGGCCTACCACGACGAGACTCTCCCCGCCGACGGCGCCAAAACCGCCCACTTCTGCTCCATGTGCGGCCCGAAGTTCTGCTCGATGCAGCTGACCCAGGATGTCCGGCAGGAGGCGGCGCGGCAGGCGGCGATGCAGGAGAAGTCAGCCGAATTCGTCGCCCAGGGAGGGGAGTTGTACCTGAAGCGGTGACCGCCACCGCCGCGGTGCCCCCTCGCTCCCTCGGCGTCAGGCCGGCGATTCGGATCGGCGTCCTGCTGATCGGCGTGGTCGTGGTGCTCCTGGTCCTGGTCTCCCAGACCTTCGATACGCTGTCCGCGGCCCGGGCCTTCATCGGTGGCGAGAGCCTCTGGTCCAAGGCGCAGAAGGATGCCGTCTACCACCTGGTCCGGTATGCCTACGGTCATGATCCGGCGGAGTACGCCGCCTTCCAGGACAACCTGCAGGTCTCCCTCGGTGATCGTCAGGCGCGCATCGAACTGCTGTCGCCCGATCCGGACATGGACGTGGTGCGTGACGGATTCCTTCGCGGCCGCATCCATCCCGACGATATCGCCGGGATGGCACGCTTTCTCCGGCAATTCCACGGGGTCTCTTTCGTGCGCGAGGCGATCATCGCCTGGCAGTCGGCCGATTCCCTCATGGCGGATCTTGCCTCCGTTGGCGTCGACCTGCACTGGGACGTCCGTACCGGCCGACTGTCGGAGTCCCGGCTCACCGTGGCGCTGTCGACCATCGATAGCCTGGCCCACGGACTGACCCGGCAGGAGAACCGCTTCACCGAGGCGATGGGGGCCGGTTCACGCTGGGCTACGCGTACCCTGTTCGCGGCGCTCGTTGTCGCAGCGCTCCTGCTGCTCGGCTTCGCGGCCGTCAATCTGCGGACCGGACTGATTCGCTTCAAGGCGAGTGAGGCGCAGCGTCGCGCGAGCGATGAGGAGCTGCAGGAGCTGGTCCGCGAGGCGCGCTTCGGGATCATCCGTTCCAGCTTCGAGGGCCAGGTCCTGGCCGCGAATCCGGCGCTGGTGCGCATGCTCGGGTACGCCTCGGAGGCGGAGCTCAAGGCGGTCAGCCTGGCCCGGGATGTTTATGTCGACGCCGGCCAGCTCCGTCGGCTGATTGAGCGCATCCGCCGCCGCCGCGATCCGGCCACCGCCGAGCATCAGGCCCCGGGCCTGCTGGAGGCGTCCTGGCGGCGGAAGGACGGCGCGGTGATCCAGGTGCGGCTGCACGGCCGGCTCATCCCGGCGGAGCCCTGGACCGAGGCCGCGGTCGAGGCCTTCGTCGAGGATGTGACGCAGCAGCGCGCGGTCGAGGCCCAGTTGCGTCAGTCGCAGAAGATGGAGGCGGTCGGCCAGCTCACCGGCGGGATCGCCCACGACTTCAACAACCTGCTCACCGTGATCCTCTCCATGGCGAGCCTGGTGGAGCAGGAGCTTCCCGACACGGCGACCGGGGCCCGCAGTGACCTCGCCGATCTCAAGCAGGCCGCGCTGCGCGGCGCCGACATGGTACGGACGCTTCTCGCGTTCAGCCGGGCTCGGCAGCTCCAATTCCACCCGATGCCACTGGGACCACTGATCGAGGCCAGCGCGCGGGTGCTGCGCCATGTGCTTCCGGAGTCGATCGATCTCCGTCTCGCCATCGACCCCGCCACGCCCGTGGTGCGCACCGATCCCGCCGCGATCGAACAGATCCTGCTCAATCTCGCCACCAACGCCCGGGATGCGATGTCCGGGGTGGGCCTGCTGGAGATTCGCACCAGCGCCGCGGGGGGCAAGGGTGCTCCCGGCGAGACCGGCACCCTGCTCGAAGTACAGGACAGCGGGGCGGGGATGGACAGCGCCACGCGGGAGCGGCTGTACGAACCGTTCTTCACGACCAAGCCCCAGGGTGAAGGCACCGGTCTTGGCATGACGATGGTCTACAGCCTGGTGCAGCAGCATGGCGGGACGATCGCCGTGGAAAGCACACCGGGACACGGGACTACAGTGCGTATTCGCTTCCCTGCCGCGGAATTGCAGGAAGAGACCACACCGGTGCCGCTAGCCGACGCGGAGCGGGGCCGCGGCACCGTCCTGATCGTCGAAGACGAGGACGTGCTGCGCCGGGCTACGCAGCGGCTGCTGGAACGACACGGCTACGATGTACT
The DNA here is from genome assembly GCA_031382385.1 of Gemmatimonadota bacterium. Taxonomy (GTDB): domain Bacteria; phylum Gemmatimonadota; class Gemmatimonadetes; order Gemmatimonadales; family GWC2-71-9; genus JADJOM01. The sequence goes on along the minus strand of JANMYS010000010.1, from coordinate 2,390 downwards.
GCTCGCCGTGGATGGCGAAGATGCGCTTACCGTCGTCGAGGCCCACGCCGCCCGGATCAGCGTCATTCTCTCCGACGTGGTGATGCCACGCCGCAGCGGCACCTCACTATACGAGGAGTTGCATCACCGCGGGGTCCATCTGCCCTTTGTGTTCATGAGCGGCTACATCGGACGCGGAATCAGCGGGGCCGCTTCGCTTCCTGAGGGTGTGCCGTTCCTGCCCAAGCCCTGGGAGATCAACGATCTGCTGCTGATCCTGGAGCAGGCAATCCAGGCCATACCCTCCGCTCCTCCCAACCTCCGGTCCTGAGATGCGCCACACCTCCTGCTCCCGCCGTGTGATCCTGCTGCTCGTCCTGCTCGTGCCGCCGGCACTCGTCGCGCAGCAGGAGGCGGGGCCGGTGCGCGCCGGTGCAGGGTACGCGGTACCGCGGGCGGCGGACTCCGCTCCGCCCGCCAGCGAACTCCGCTCGCTCGTCGAGCGGTTCACGCTCGATGAGAATTCCCTCACCCATCGCTATCGGATCGAGGGCTCCCGCGCCCGGCACGAGGTCTTGTCGGAGTTCTACCGGGGCTGGCAGGCCCGACTTGCGGCACAGCCATTCGAGCGCCTCTCGCAGGAAGCGCGAGTAGACTACCTCCTCCTCCGCCAGGCGCTGCAGCACCGGCTGGACCTGCTGGCGCTGGAAGACACCCGGCAGCGGGAGATCGCAGCGCTGTTTCCTTTTCTGCCCGACATCCGGACGCTCGCCGAGTCGCGCGAGCGGATCGATAGTATCGTCCCCGAGGAAGCCGCCCGCAGCCTGGCGCGCATCGCCGCGCAGGCCGATTCCCTTGGTAAGGCGCTGTCGTCGGCCGACACCACGACGCCCCGACCCCTCCCCATTCTGGGTGCGCGCGCGGCCCAGCTCCTCGACGCCAGCCGTACGACACTCACCGAGTGGCGGAACCACTACGCCGGCTACGATCCCCGGCTCACCTGGTGGATCGATGCTCCGTGGCGCCGGGCCGATTCCGCGCTGGTCGGCTACGGCAAAGTGCTTACGGAGAGGATCGTCGGTGCCATTCCCGGTGCCGACCCGCCGATCATCGGCGATCCCCTCGGCCGCGACGCCCTGGTGCGGGATATCGCCTTCGAGATGATCGATTACACGCCGGAGGAATTGCTGGCCATCGGCGAGCGCGAACTGGCCTGGTGCGAGAAAGAAATGAAGAAGGCCGCTCGCGACATGGGGCTGGGCGACGACTGGAAGGCGGCACTGGAGAAGGTCAAGCAGGACTATGCCGCGCCGGGGGATCAGCCGGGGCTGGTCAAGCGGCTGGCGGATGAGTCGGCGGACTTTGTCGAGCGGGAGAACATGGTAACGGTCCCGCCGCTCGCGCGCGACGACTGGCGGCTCATCATGCTCTCCGCCGAGGAGCAGAAGGTGAACCCCTTCTTTCTCGGCGGCGACGACATCCTGATCGCCTTTCCCACCGACCAGATGGCCGACGCCGACAAGCGCATGACGCTGCGGGGCAACAACGTCCACTTTGCCCGTGCGACGGTGCACCATGAGCTGATTCCCGGTCATCACCTGCAGGGCTTCCTCAATCAGCGCTACCAGCCGCACCGGCAAATCTTTTCGACGCCGTTCTGGACCGAGGGCTGGGCGGTCTACATGGAGATGATGCTGTACGATCGGGGGTTTCCCCGGTCCCCGGAGGACCGCATCGGCATGCTGTTCTGGCGGATGCACCGGGCGGCGCGGATCATCTTCTCGCTCAAGTTCCATCTGGGCCAGATGACGCCGCCGGAGGCGATCGATTTCCTGGTGGATCGGGTCGGGCATGAGCGCGCCAACGCCACCGCCGAAGTGCGCCGGTCTTTCAATGGCAGCTATCCGCCGCTCTATCAGGCCGGGTACATGCTGGGCGCGCTGCAGCTGCGGGCGCTCCGCGCCGAAGTGGTGGGCAAGGGGAAGCTGACCGAGCGGCAGTTCCACGACACCGTGCTCAAGGAAAACCAGATGCCGATCGAGCTGGTGCGGGCACTGCTGCTCCGGCAGCCGCTGACGCGGGACTATATGGCGAAGTGGAGGTTTGCGGAGTGAGGGGTAGTGCGGGCCGCCGTCAGCCTGACCGAACTGCCCCCAGCCGCTGAAACCGTTTCATGAACCGCCGATCGATCCAGTCCTTCAGGTGCATGGCCCACCGACCCACCAGCACCGTGGCGCCATAGGACAAGATCGCCCGGCCGTCGCCGGTGTTGAGCAGCGCGAGGTAGCGCGGCTGGGACCGGTAGGGGGGGCCCCCCCGGGGGCCCCCCCCGGGGCCCCCGCCCCCCCCCGCGGCGGGGGGCCCGCCGCGGGGTTACGCCCCCACCCCCCCCACGCGCACCCCCCAAAAAC
>JANMYS010000005.1:0-57141 GCA_031382385.1 Gemmatimonadota bacterium | reverse complement strand
CCTGCGGCGCGCAGGGTGGACCGGGCTGATCCCTGCCCGGTCCCGCAGTCAACATCCCACGGAGGGAAGAGTCATGGTATATCGAAATTGTGCAAGCATCCTGCGCGCCGCCCTGCTCTGTCTGGGGCTTGGCTTCCTGGTCAGCCCCGCCGCGCAGGCCCAGACCAGCACCGGGAGTATCCGCGGCACGGTCAGCAGCGCCGAGGGCGGCCCGATTGCCAACGCGGATGTTGTCGCACGGAACCCGTTGAACGGAAAGATCCGTACAACGACGACGAATGTGCGCGGCTTCTATTCGCTCCCCGGCCTGCCGCCAGCGACCTACGAGCTGTCGGTCAGGCTGATTGGCCACAAACCTGAGGCTCGGCAGATTCCGCTGGGTATCGGACAGACGCTGACTCTCGACTTCACGCTGCAGACATCGGCTGTGGAAATCGAGGAGTTGACGGTTGTGGCCCAGAATGTCACCGAGATGCGGACCTCGGAGATCGCGACCAACGTCACCCAGGAGCAGATCAAGGATCTTCCGTCCTCGAGCCGCAACTTCCTCGATCTGACCGTGCTGGCGCCGGGAACGACGATCACCAACGACCGGCTGGACGGCACGGCACGCAGTTTCTCAGCCGGCGCGCAGTCTGCCGATCAGGTCAACGTCTTCATTGACGGGGCCAGCTACAAGAACGACCTGATCCGCGGCGGCGTCGTGGGCCAGGACCGGAGCCGGGGTAATCCCTTCCCCCGAAATGCGGTGCAGGAGTTCCGGGTGCTCACCCAGAACTACAAGGCCGAATATCAGAAGTCCTCCAGCGCAATCATCACGGCGGTCACCAAGTCCGGCGGCAACGAGTGGAGTGGTAGCGCCTTTGCCGGCTATCAGAACCAGGGCCTCGTGGCGCTCGACACCTTTGCCCGGGCCAACCAGAAGCTCAACCCCACGACTTTCAGAGAGCCGGACTACAAGCGCTGGCTGGTCGGGCTCTCCGGCGGCGGCCCCATCATCCGCAACAAGCTGCACTTCTTCGGCTCGTACGAGGGGAACTACCAGGATCGGTCCAACCTCGTCAATATCGTACCGCCAACCGGGTTCCCAGCGCTGGATTCGATCGACTTCGCCTCCCGCAACGGGTTCGCAGGCTCGCCCTTCCGTTCGTCGCTGTTTTTTGGCAAGCTGAGCTATGCAGCGGGGAAGAACTCGGCGCTGGAGCTGAGTGCCAACACCCGCAACGAGAAAGACACCCGCGAATTCGGCGGCAACCGGCCTTTCGAGTCGGGCGTGCGGTTCAACAACAGCGTGGTGAATGTCGGCCTCAAGCACAGCTTCTTCACCGGCCCCTGGCTCAACGAGGCCATGGTGAACTACCAACGCGCCAGTGACAACCCGAGGCCGGTTCCGACCGGTGTAACGGTGAACAGGTTTTATGGCGGGGCCTTCTGCTGTGCCCAAATCGGTCCGGACATCACGATCCAGGACTTCACTCAGAAGCGCCTCGCGCTCCGGAACGACCTGACCTACTCGGGGCTCCGGTGGAACGGATCGCATGTGCTCAAGGGCGGCGTCACCCTCGACTTCCTCAACTATCGAGTCCTCAAGCAGAATGGCGTGGTGCCCCGGTTCGTGTATGAGGAAGTCGGGCATGATCCTACCCTGCCCGACAGCTTCAAGTATCCCGACCGGGTCGAGTTCCGCGCCGGCAATCCAAACTTCCTGACAGACAACACCCAGTTCGGCGTGTACCTGCAGGATGACTGGAGCCTCAATGACCGGCTGACCATCAACGCCGGGATCCGGTGGGACTACGAGTCCCACATGCTGAACTACGACTACCAGACTCCGCAGGGCATTGTCGACTCGCTGACCAAGTACTCCAGCCTGCTGCAGATCCCCATCGACCCGAAGCGCTACTTTACCGATGGCACGCAGCGGCCGCGGTTCACCGGTGCGATCCAGCCCCGGCTGGGCTTCTCATATGCCCTCGATAAGAATGCCAAGACGACGATCTTCGGCGGCTTCGGCATCTTCTACGACCGGACGCTATTCGACCAGGCGATCGAGGAGCGGTTCGCCCAGCAGAACCCGAACTACGTCATCCGGTTCCGCCAACCCGGCGATACTACCCCAGGCCGGATCGACTGGAATGACAACTACCTCGCCGGTCGCCCGGCGCTCGACTCCCTGAGGCGTAGCAACCCGGCCGCAGGGGTCCCGGAAGTGAAGCTCATCCCCAACGACCTTCGCCCTCCCAAGTCCACCCAATATTCACTCGGTGCCCGGCGCCGGGTCGGCGACTTCACGGTGGAGGCGGCCTATACCGGCGTCCGCAGTTTCAATGTCTTCACGTTCTACTTTGCCAACATGAACTTCACCTGCCCCGAACGCTCGTTCGGTGTCCCGGGCTGCTTCGTCCAGAATAACATCCCCGGCTACAGCACGATCCTGGTCGCCACCAACAACGGCAAGACCTGGTACAATGCCTTGCAGGTCAAGGTCGACCGGCCGTACCGCAGGTCGGGCACCAGCCGATGGAACTGGGGAGCGGGGCTGGCATACACATTTGCCAAGCGGGAGACGCAGGGTTTCAACGACGACTTCTCCTTCCCCAATCCGGCAGACTACCCGCGCCAGGTGCGAAACGACGAACGGCATCGCGTGGTCATCAACGGCCTGGTGGATGTGCCATATCTCTTTGGCATCCAGGCGGGTGCGCTGGTGACGATCGCCAGCGGACAGCGGCTCGACGTCGGCGACCGATTCAGCAACGAGCTGGATCCCAACAGCCCGAAGTTCGTTCCCGGCGGATTCAAGAGCCCGACCTTCAAGAACGTCGATCTCCGCTTCCGTAAGGACCTGCCCGGCTTCCGCGGCACCACGCTGTCCATCACCGCGGATATCTTCAACGTCTTTAACACCCAGAACCTGGGCGGTTACGAAACCTTCAATCCCGCCGACACCGCCAACTTCGGCAAGGCGCGCGGAGTCATCAGCGATCCCCGCCGGTTGCAGTTGGGGATGGAGTACAACTTCTAGTCTTCCCTCTCACGCCCCGACGCACCGACATGGTGCGCCGGGGCACTTCCCCCATTGGCGGGGATGGTCGATCCATGCATCACCTCAGCTCCCGGCTCGCCGCCCCCGTCGCTGGTCTCCTCCTCGCGCTCGCGTGCACCAGCCCGCAGGCTCTTGGCCCGACCGTCGCCCCGCCGCCGACACCGCGGGCACTCGCCCTGCTCGATACCCTGGAGCAGCGCACCTTCAATTTCTTCTGGGAACGCACCGACCCGACCACGGGCCTCACCCCCGATCGCTGGCCCACTCCCAGCTTCTCGAGCATCGCGGCTGTCGGCTACGCGCTCACCGCCTACCCGATCGGCGCTGATCGCGGCTATGTGAGCCGGGCGGATGCGGCGACCCGCACCCTGGCCACGCTGCGCTGGTTCTGGCAGGCGCCGCAGGGACCGGCGGCCGCGGGCATGAGCGGGTACCAGGGGTTCTTCTACCACTTCCTCGACCAGCAGAGCGGCGCCCGCTTCAGGGATGTCGAGCTCTCCACCGTGGACACCGCGCTCCTGCTGGGGGGCGTGCTCTTCTGCCAGCAGTTCTTCGACGGCGCTGACCCGACCGAGACCGCCATCCGTGCCACCGCCGACTCGCTCTACCGCCGAGTCGACTGGCAGTGGGCCCGGCGGACGCCGCCGCTGGTGAACATGGGGTGGAAGCCGGAAAGCGGCTGGCAGCCGCTCGACTGGATGGGCTACAACGAGGCGATGCTGGTCTATCTGCTCGCCCTTGGCTCGCCCACGCATCCGATCGACAGCTCCGCCTGGAGCCAGTGGAGCGCCACCTACGCCTGGGGCAGCTACTACCGTCAGGCCCATCTCGGATTCGCCCCGCTCTTCGGCCATCACTACAGCCATGTCTGGATCGACTTCCGCGGCATCCGGGACGCCTACATGCGTGGCCGGGGCATCGACTACTTCGAGAACTCGCGCCGGGCGACGCTGTCCCAGCGTGCCTACGCGAGCGACAACCCCAGTGGCTGGCGCGATTACAGCGACAGCATCTGGGGGCTCTCGGCCTCCGATGGTCCAGCGGACGTCACCCTCTCGTACAACGGCAGCGCCCGGCGCTTCTTCACCTATGCCGCACGCGGCGCCTCGTTCACCGAGGTGCGGGACGACGGCACCCTCGCCCCCACTGCGGCGGCCGGCTCGCTCCCCTTTGCGCCGGAGTTCGTGCTGCCTGCCCTCGTCGCCATGCGCGAGCGCTACGGCGACAACATCTTCGGGCAGTATGGCTTCCTGGATGCCTTCAATCCCAGCTTCCGGTTCGCCGTCCCCGTCTCGCAGGGGAAGATCGTCGCCGGCGCGGGGTGGTTCGATACCGACTACCTCGGCATCGACCAGGGTCCGATCCTCGCGATGATCGCAAACTACCGCAGCGACTTCGTCTGGAAGTACATGCGGAAGAGCCCCTACGTCATCCAGGGGCTGCGGCGGGCGGGCTTTCGCGGGGGATGGCTGGACCGGGCGCCGTGAGCGACGTGTGGTGGAGGCTCGATGCGGCGGGGAGTACGGCTGAGGCTTGCGTTGCCCGCAGTGGCGCGTGGTGCAAGGCTGATTCCGGTGTTGCCTGCGCTAGCGCGGGGCGCGAGGCGGGAGTGCCAAACGAGTGCTCCCCCTCTCCACGGCAGTGGAGAGGAGGCCGGGGGGTGAGGCGGCGCGAGGCGATTCTGATGGCAGTCATTGCCACCTTCACCTCGCTCTCCTGTGCACCAGCGCCCGGGTCCGCCACCGACCTCCGCTTCTGGGCCTTTGGCCGCGAGGGCGAGGTCGTCACCGAGCTGGTGCGCGATTTCGAGCGGGAGAACCCCGGCATTCACGTTCGCATCCAGCAGATCCCGTGGTCCGCGGCCCACGAGAAGCTGCTGACCGCCCACGTCGGCAACGCCAGCCCTGACCTTGCGCAGTTAGGCAATACCTGGATCCCGGAACTCGTCACACTGGGCGCGCTGGCCGCGCTGGATTCGCTGCAGCAGTCGTCCGCCGAGATCCGGCCGGAGGAACAGTTCCCCGGGATCTGGGCGACGAACATCGTCGATGGCTCGCTGTATGGCGTGCCGTGGTACGTGGACACCCGGGTGCTTTTCTACCGCAAGGATATCCTGGCGCGGGCGGGGTACACCTCGATGCCGGAGACCTGGGATGGCTGGCGGGACGCCATGCGCGCCGTCCGCCGGGTCCAGGGTACCGGCAAGTACGCCATCTTCCTTCCCGTCAATGAATGGCCACCCCAGGCCATCCTCGGCCTGCAGCAGGCGTCGCCACTCATCGATGCCACCGGGCACGGCGCCTTTGCCCAGCCGGCCTTTGCCCGCGCCTTCGACTTCCTGCTGTCGCTCTATCGGGACAGCCTGGCCCCGCCGGTCAGCAACAGCGAGATCGCGAATCTCTACCAGGAATTCGCCCGCGGTACCTTCAGCATGTACATCTCCGGCCCCTGGAACCTCGGCGAATTCCGCCGCCGGCTCCCGGCCGAACTGCAGCAGAGCTGGGCGACGGCGCCGCTGCCCGGACCGACCGGCGCTGCATCCGGTGTATCGCTCGCCGGCGGATCGAGCCTGGTGATCCTGCGCTCGTCGCGGCACAAGGAGGCCGCCTGGAAACTGATCGAGTTCCTCTCCCGCCCGGCACAACAGCTCCGCTTCTACCGCCTCACCGGTGACCTCCCAGCCCGCCGCGAGGCGTGGGATGACTCGCTCCTTGCGACGGACCGGGAAGCGGCGGCCTTTCGCGTCCAGCTCAACCGCACTCTGCCCACCCCGATGGTCCCGGAGTGGGAGCAGGTCACCACGAAGCTGATGGACCAGACCGAAGCGGCGGTGCGTGGCGGGCAGTCGCCGGGAGACGCACTGGCGGCACTGGATCGAGACGTCGATCGGCTGCTCGAGCGGCGCCGCTATCTCCTGGCCCGCCGACTGGTGGAGGCCCCGTGAGCCGGAACGATCGCGAGACCGTCGCGGGCTGGGCCTTCGTCACCCCGGCCCTCGCGCTGATCACGGTGTTCTTCGCCCTTCCGGTCGGCGCCGCACTCATCCTGTCGTTCACCGACTTCGATCTCTACTCCATTGCCGATCCAGCGAGCACGCGGTTCATCGGACTCAAGAACTACCACGATCTCTTCGCCAGCCCACTGTTCTGGACCGCACTCCGCAACACCAGTCTCTTCGTGATCGTCGGCGGTCCGCTCTCGGTATTGACTTCACTTGGCGCGGCGCTGCTGGTCAATGGCAAACTGGTGCGCTTCAAGCCGTTCTTCCGCAGCGCCTTCTTTGCTCCCTGGGTGACGACGCTCGTCGCCGTCGCCCTCGTCTGGCGCTACATCTATCACCCGCAATACGGTCCCCTCAACGCGGCGCTCTCCACCCTGGGCATCGCACCGATCGACTGGCTGGGGAATCCGCGCTGGGCGATGCCGGCGATCATCCTGCTCTCGGTGTGGAAGAACTTCGGCTACAACATGCTGGTCTTCCTCGCCGGACTGCAGAGCATCCCCGAGGAACTGTATGAGGCGGCAGCCCTCGATGGCGCCGGCGCCTGGCACCGCTTCCGCCATATCACGCTCCCGATGCTCGGCCCGACCTTCGTCTTCGTCGGCGTCGTCACGATGATCGCCAGCTTCCAGATCTTCAGCGAGCCGTACGTGATGACCGCGGGGGGCCCGCTCAAGAGCACGCTGACACTGGTGCTCTTCATGTATGAGGAGGGCTTCCGCTGGTGGCGGCTCGGCTACGCCGCGGCCATCGCGGTCGTGCTCTGCCTGCTCACGCTGGCCGGCACGCTGGTACAGCTCCGGTTGCGCCAGGAGGAACGCTGATGCCGCGCCGGTTGCGCTCCCTCCTGGTGCACGCTGTCCTGCTCGGCGCGGCCGCCCTCGCGGCGAGCCCGCTGCTCTGGATGATCTCCGCCTCCTTCATGGCACCCGGCGAGGCGAACACCTCGCCTCCCCCGCTCCTGCCCAGCCACCCGACGCTGGAGCACTACCGGGTGCTGTTCACCAGCCTGAGCCTGGGCCGGTACTTCGTCAACAGCCTGATCATCTCCGTGGGGGGCACACTCCTCGGGGTCAGCATCACGGCGATGGCAGGCTACTCCTTCGCCAAGCTTCGCTTCACCGGCCGTGCCGCGGTCTTCCGGACGCTGCTCGGCGGGATGGTGGTCCCGGGCCAGGTCGCGATGCTGCCGATGTTCCTGCTGCTCCGTGAACTCGGCCTGATCAACACCCTCTTCGGCGCGATGATTCCCGTCCTGGCACCGATCTACGGCATCTTCCTCGTGCGGCAGTACGCCCAGTCGATTCCCGACGACCTGCTGGACGCCGCTCGCCTCGACGGAGCGGGAGAGTGGCGGATCTTTCGTACGGTGGTGCTGCCCGGCATGGCGCCGGTGCTGGCGACGCTCGGCGTCTTCACCTTTCTCAGCGCGTGGAACGACTTCATGTGGCCGCTCATCGTGCTGAGCGATGACCGGCACTACACCCTGCCGGTGGCGCTCGCCAATCTCGCCGGCGAGCATGTGCAGGATGTCGAGCTCATGATGGGCGGGGCGGTGGTGACGGTGCTGCCGGTGTTTGTCGCCTTCCTGTTTCTGCAGCGGTACTACATCTCGGGCATCATGGCGGGAAGCGTGAAGGGATGATTCCCGGCGTCCTGGCGCTCGCGCTGGCCGCCGCCGCAGCGCGTGACTCCCTCCAGCCCCGCCTGCTGGACGACTTCGAGCGGATCGCCGCGTGGAGCGCCCACCCGGCGGATGGCGTATCGCTGACGTTGTGCGCCGGCACCGGGCGCGTCGGCCGGGCCCTGCGGATGGATTTCGGCTTCACCGGCGGCGGCTACGCCATTGCACGGCGCCCCCTCCCGCTCGCGCTCCCTGGCAACTATGCGCTGTCGTTCTGGATCCGCGGCGTGGCCCCGCCCAATACGCTCGAGTTCAAGCTGGTCGACCCGAGTGGTGACAACGTCTGGTGGTACACCGAGCGTGACCGGCGTTTCGATGGCGAATGGCGGAAGATCACCATTCGCAAGCGACAGCTCAGTTTTGCCTGGGGACCCCTGGGTGGCGGTGAACTGAGGGAAGTTGCCGCGCTGGAGATCGCGATCACCGCCGGTACAGGTGGCGGCTCCGGCTCCGTCTGGCTCGAAGACCTGAGGCTGACTCCGCTGCCGGACCTCGGACCCTACGCTGCCACGCCGCGGCCGCACGGGAGCGCCGCCACGGTAGGTCACCCCGCTTCTGCCGCGCTGGATGGCGACACGACGACCAGCTGGCGCGCTCCCGGCGGTGGTCCGGCTCGCTTCACGGTGGACTTCCTGCGACCGCGCGAGTTTGGCGGTATCTCGCTGCTGTGGGAAGCGGGCCGCGGCCCGGACAGCTACGACGTTGAGCTCTCCGACGATCGCCTGAGCTGGCGCACGGTCCGCGCGGTGCGCGGGGGCGACGGCGGGCGCGACGACCTCGACCTCGCCGAGAGCGAGGCGCGCTACCTGCGCCTGGTCGTGCGGCGCTCCAGTCGGTTGGGTGCGGGCCTGCGCGAAGTCATCGTCCAGCCGCTTGCATTCGGCGCCAGCCGCAACGCCTTTTTCGAGGCGGTGGCCCGGGCCGCGCCACCCGGCACCTACCCGCGCTACTACAGCGGACGCCGCGCCTGGTGGACCGTGGTCGGGGTGGATGGCGCGCGGGAGGAAGCGCTGATCAACGATGACGGCGCGGTCGAGGCGGGCAAGGGGCTGTTCTCCATCGAGCCCTTCCTGCTGGAGCAGGGCCGCTTCCTGAGCTGGCATGAAGTCTCAACGACCCCCTCGCTCGACGAAGGCGACCTGCCCATTCCCAGCGTCACCTGGACGGCCGGCACTCTCACGCTGCAGGTCACCGCCGTTGGCGCGGGGCCGGCGGAGCGCTCCTCTGCGGTGGTGCGCTACCGGATGGTGAACCGTGATACCGTCCGACACTTCCCGGTGCTTGCGCTCGCCATCCGTCCGTTTCAGGTCAATCCACCCTCACAATTCCTGAACACTCCCGGTGGCTGGAGCAGGATCGACTCGCTGCGTTGGACCGGCGGCGCGCTGCACGTCAACGCCGACCGTCTGGTGCAGCCGCTCACCCCGCCCGCCGGCGTCTCGATGAGCACGCTGGATGGTGGCGATGTGGTGCAGCTCCTGCGTCGGGGCACGCTGCCCCGCGTGCATGCCGTCCGCGACCCGCAGGGCGCGGCCTCGGCCCTGCTCCGCTATCCGCTCTCGCTGGCCGCGGGAGACTCGGTGGATATCGCCGTCGAGCTGCCGCTGGTGGCGGACGGCGTCCCCGCCATCCCAACGCACCGACCAGCGGCCGTGGACAGCGTTTTTGCGGTCGCGCGTGCCACGTGGCGCACGGCGCTCACGCATACAACGATCTCGCTGCCCCCGTCCGGTGCGGACCTGGAGCGCACCATCCGGACCACCCAGGCCTGGATTCTCATCAATCGCGACGGCCCTTCAATCCAGCCTGGCTCCCGTTCCTACGAGCGCTCCTGGATTCGCGATGGCGCGCTCACCTCCGCCGCGCTGCTGCGGTTTGGGCACCCGGAGCCGGTCCGCGCCTTTCTCGAATGGTTCACCACCTACCAGTATCCCAACGGCAAGATCCCCTGCTGCGTCGATGCGCGCGGCGCCGACCCGGTGCCGGAGCACGACAGCAACGGCGAGTTCATCTACCTCGTGATGGAATACTGGCGTCACACCGCGGACCGCCTCACCCTGGAGCGGATGTGGCCCCACGTGCTGCGCGCCACGGGCTATCTCGACAGCCTGCGACAGACGCGCCGCACGGCGGCCTATGCCACCGGCGACAACCGGGTCTTCTACGGCCTGCTGCCGCCCTCGATCAGTCATGAAGGCTATTCGGCCAAGCCGATGCACTCATACTGGGACGACTTCTTCGCACTACGGGGGTTCAAGGACGCCGCGGCCATGGCGCAACTGCTGGGCGACACCAGCACGGCGACGCGATTCGGCCAGATGCGAGATGAGTTTCGCGCCGACCTGCTCGCCTCGCTTGCGCTTGTCAGGCAGCAGCATGGCATCTCCTACCTCCCGGGGGCGGCCGACCTCGGCGATTTCGACGCCACCTCCACCACGATTGCCCTCTCCCCCGTGGGAGAGGACGCCGCGCTGCCACCGGACGCCCTGCGCGCCACCTTCGAGCGTTACTGGCAGCAGGCTAGCGCCCGCGCTGACAGCGGCAGCGTCTGGGAGGCCTACACCCCCTACGAACTCCGCACCGTCGGCGCGATGCTCCGGCTCGGCTGGGCCGATCGCGCCCGGAGCATGATGCGCCTCTTCCTCGCTGACCGGGAACCGGCCGCCTGGAACCAGTGGCCCGAGGTGGTCTGGCACGACCGCCGAGCCCTCAAGTTCATCGGCGACTCCCCCCATACCTGGGTGGGCTCCGACTTCCTCCGCTCGGCGGCGGATCTCTTTGCCTATGAGCGAGAGGCCGACAGCGCGCTGGTCGTCGGGGCGGGCATCGATCCGGAGTGGCTGGAAGGTGATGGCGTCCGGGTGCGCGACCTCCACACCTGGTGGGGACCGTTGAGTTACACCGCCCGGCGGAGCGGCGGTACGATCGAAATACAGTTCCAAGCCGGAGTGCGGGTCCCGCGGGGCGGAATCGTCGTCATCCCGCCGCCCCCCGGGCCGGGTACGGCTCGGATCGACGATGCAGTTGTTCCGGTTGATGCAGCCGGCAGGATGGTCCTGCGCCATGTCCCCGCGCGCATCAGCTTCACTCCTTCCGTCACGCCGTGACGCCCATTTCACGCGCGCAGGAGAACCAACCGTTGCCCGTTGCTTTCGGCTCAGACGCACTTACTACCGCCGCCCCGCTGCTGCACCTGCTCTCCAACGGCCGCTACAGCGCGGGGATCTCCGCCGCCGGCGCCGGCTTTTCGCGCTGCGCGCAGTATGCGCTGACCCGCTGGACCCCGGATCGGGTGCGCGATGCCGACGGGGTCTTCTTCTATTTGCGGGACATCGACAGCGGCGCCTGGTGGACCGCCGGGCACCAGCCAGCGCCGCCGAGCCCGGCGGACTATGCGATGGAGTTCGCGCCTGGTGTCGCCCGGTTCAGCCGGACCGATCATGGCATTGAGCTCCGGCTGGACTGCTGCGTCTCGCCTGACGCCGACCTCGAGCTGCGCCGCCTCGTCCTCACCAACCGCTCCACCACCACGCGCCACATCGAGGTCACCTCCTTCGCCGAAGTGTGCCTCAACACTCCGGCCGCCGATGCCGGCCATCCGGCGTTTTCCAAGCTGTTTGTGAGCACGGAAGCTCTGCCCGATCGTTCCGCCCTCCTTGCGCGGCGGCGCCAGCGCAGCCCGGAGGATGAACCGATCTGGATGGTGCACTCTCTGGTGGACCCTGTGCCCGGCGTTCTGGCGGGACCCGCAACCTGGGAGACCGACCGGAGTCGGTTCCTCGGTCGAGGCCGGACTCCGGGTGATCCCGCCGCGATGCTGCCCGGTGCGACTCTCAGTGGCACCGTCGGCAACGTGCTCGATCCCGTGGTCAGCCTCCGGCGAGTGCTCAGCCTCGCGCCGGGAACCTCCGGCGAGCTGACCGCACTGCTCGGCTTCGCGCACGATCGCGAGGCGGTGCTCGATCTGACCCGGCTCGGAGCCGACCAGGCCTCGATTTTCCTCAGCGCAGCCCAACGGGACCGGCAGCTCCGGGAGCACCTCGGCATCACTCATGAGATGAGTGAACTTCTCCCCTCGCTCACCGGGGCGCTCTGTTATGGCCACCCCGATTTCCGCAGCACAGCCGCACCGCACTGCGTTACGGCAGCCGAGCGTGACGCATCAGAGCTCAATGCCGCGCGTCCCGTCGTGCTGGTGCATCCGCAGCGGGAGGAGAGCCAGACCACCCGGGACGTCATGACCCGGATCGCCGCCTGGTGGGAGTGTCAGGGCATGCCGGTCGACCTGCGCATCCTCACGGACACGAGCGATCCCGCGGAGACCCGCATCCTCGAAACGGTGGCGCGGTTGGTCGTCCATGGTCCGCTCACGCCGGCTCGCGCCATTGCGGGCGCAGCGACGGCAGCGAGCCGCCCAGCGTCTCGCGTCGCTCACCCGGCACCGACACCTCCTGAACTCCCGCCCGTCGGCAACGGCTACGGCGCCTTCAGCGCGGATGGGACTGAATACGTGATCTCCCTTCCGGCCAATGGCCGCCGCCCGCCGCTGCCCTGGTCGAATGTGATCGCCAACGAGGAGTGCGGTTTCATCGCGACCGAAAGCGGTGCGGGATACACCTGGTCGGGGAACAGCCGCCAGCACCGCCTGACGCCATGGTTCAACGACCCGATCTCCGATCCACACGGCGAGGCGTTGTTCCTGCGCGACGAGGAAACGGGTGACTTCTGGGCTCCAACTCCCGGGCCGGTCCCGGGCGCGGGGGAGCATGAGGTGCGGCACGGCTTCGGCTATTCCACCTTCCACCGCCGTACCCCGGGCCTGACCCAGCAGCTGACACAGTTCGTTCCGCGGCATGGGCGGGTGAAGATCAGTCGACTGTCGATCACCAACACCGGCGGGTCGCCACGCCACCTGACACTGTCTGCGGCCCTGCAGTGGGTGCTCGGCGTGCTGCCCAGCGACACCGCTCCGTACATCGAGACGAATCGGGATGCCGCCACCGGGGCCATCTTCGCCCGAAACCCGCAGGCGGGTGAGTTCGCGAATCAGGTTGCCTTTGCAACACTGATCGGGCCATCCGGGCCGGCGACCGATTTCACCGCGGATCGCGCGGCGTTCCTCGGCCGTCACGGCAGCTTCGCCTGCCCCGCCGCGCTCTGCTCCAACGCCCCACTGGATGGGCGCACTGGTCGCGGCCTCGATCCCGGCGCTGCCTTCCGTCTCCCATTCTCACTGGAGCCCGGACAGACGGTCACCTGCCTCTTCCTCCTCGGCGAGGCCGGCAGTGAGGCCGGAGCCCGCGAGCTCATCGGCCGATTCGCTACCGTCTCGGCCGCCGAGCAGGCCCTGGCCGCTGTGCGCACCTTCTGGCGCGAGACCGTCGGCGCGGTGCAGGTCCGCACGCCGGTACCGGCCATTGACCTGATGCTCAACGGCTGGATGGCGTACCAGACTCTCTCCTGCCGGATCTGGGGTCGCTCGGCGTACTACCAGTCAGGGGGGGCATTCGGCTTCCGCGACCAGTTACAGGATTCCGCCGCGCTGCTCTGGCACGATCCCGGTGTCCTGCGCGCTCAGCTCCTGCTGCATGCGGCGCATCAGTTTGTCGAAGGTGATGTCCTGCACTGGTGGCATCCGCCCCTGAGCGAGGGCATCCGCACCCGCTTCTCCGATGACCTGCTCTGGTTGCCGCTGCTGGCTGCGTGGTATGTCGCGCAGACGGGCGACACGGGCATCATGGCGGAGCCAGCGCGATTCCTGACGGCGCCCGCGCTCGCAGCGGGCGAGGATGAGCTCCTGCTGCTTCCGGAGGACTCCGGCACGACCGCCGACCTCTACGAGCACTGCTGCCGGGCCGTGGACCGGTCACTCACCCGCGGCGCCCACGGATTGCCGCTCATCGGCACCGGCGACTGGAACGACGGGATGAACCGGGTCGGTCGCGAGGGGCGGGGCGAAAGCACCTGGCTCGGCTTCTTCCTCTCACGGGTGCTGGATGGCTTCATTCCGCTGGCGGCGCAGCGCGGCGACGCCGCTCGCGTGACCCGCTATCGCGACTACCTGATCCAGCTGCAGACCGCCCTCAATGACGGCGGGTGGGACGGCGGCTGGTACCGCCGGGGCTACTACGACAACGGCACCCCCCTCGGCTCGGCCACGAACGACGAATGCCGGATCGATGCCATCGCCCAGGCGTGGGCCGTGCTCTCCGGCGTCGCGCCTGCGGAACGTGCCGAGCAGGCACTCGACGCACTTGAACAGCACCTGGTCTCCGAGGCGGACGGCATCATCCGGTTGTTGACGCCACCGTTCGATCGCACGCCGGAGGACCCGGGCTACATCAAGGGCTACCTGCCCGGCGTGCGCGAAAACGGCGGTCAGTATACCCACGGTGCCCTCTGGGCGGTGCAGGCGCTCGCTGAGGCTGGCCGGGGCGACCGGGCCGCCGCGCTGCTCGCGATGCTCTCTCCCGTCACCCATGCCACAACGCCCGCGGCGGCCGACCGGTACCAGGTGGAGCCGTACGTGATCGCCGCGGATGTCTACGGCGTGGCGCCGCACATCGGACGTGGCGGCTGGACCTGGTACACCGGTTCGGCGGGGTGGATGTTTCGGGTGGCGGTGGAATCCGTGCTGGGGATCGGGCTGGAGGCGGGAACGACGCTCGTCGTGCGGCCCACACTTCCGCTCGAATGGCCGGGCTTCTCGTTCACCTGCCGGCTGCCCGACGGGAAGACGACTCTCGCACTGACGGTGGAACGCGCATCACTCGCGAGCAGCAGCCCGACGTGCGGAACGATGGACGGCGGTGCGCTGGAGGTCGTGGACGGCGCGGTGCGCATCCCGCTTCCAGTCGATGGGACGGACCACACCGTGAGTATCCGCTTCGCCGCGGGTGCAGGCGTGGTCTATCGCCAGCGACCGGCAGCCCACAGCTGACGGCAATGGCCGATGCCCGGCTGCTACGGTTCCCGGCTCAGCGCTGCTCCCCGCGTCCGAATCACCTCGGCGTAGAACGCCGCACTCGCCTTTGGGGTGCGTTCCTGGGTGGCGAAGTTCACGTGGATGAGGCCGAACCGCTTGGCGTAGCCGGCACTCCATTCGAAGTTGTCCAGCAGCGACCAGGCGAAGTACCCGCGCAGATCGACCCCCTGCTGCATCGCCGCATGAATGGCGCGCAGGTGTTCGCGCAGGTAGTGCACCCGCAACGGATCGTCGACCCGGCCGGCAATCGCGGCCGGAGCATCGTAGAACGCGGCGCCGTTCTCGGTGATATAGAGGGGAACTTTACCGTAGCGGCCGTGGAACCAGGCAAGCACCCCCGTCAGCGCGGGAGGATAGACTTCCCAATCCATCAGGGTGTGCGCGTGCTGCGGCTGAACCACGCGGGCCACGCGGACCGGCCACGCGGCGGGATCGTCCCGGACCACGGAGCGGGTGTAGTAGTTGATGCCGAGGAAATCCAGCGGCTGACGGATCAGGTCGAAGTCGGCTGCGGGCATGGTGGGCCAGGCATCGCCGAAGATGTCCTGCATTTCCTCGGGATACCGGCCGAGGAAGATCGGATCGAGGTATTGCCTGTTCATGTAGGCGTCGGCGCGCTGGGCCGCGGCAAGGTCTTCCGGCCGGTCGGTCGCGGGATACTTGGGCTCGAGGTTCACGGCCAGACCAACCTGTTTCCCACCGGCGGCCCGGATCGCCTGCAGGGCAGCCCCGTGGGCGCGGAGCAGATTGTGGGTGGCAATCGGGGCTTCGAAGAGATTGCGGTGGCCCGGCGCCAGCATGCCGGAGAGATACCCACCGTCCGCCACGACCCACGGTTCATTGAGCGTCGTCCACATCGCCACCCGGTCGCCGAGCGCCTCCACCATCACACTGGCGTAGTCGGCGAACCACGAGGCGACATCGCGATTCAGCCAGCCGCCCCGATCGTCCAGGGCGGCGGGCAGGTCCCAGTGATAGAGCGTGAGAACGGGCTGGATCCCGGCGGCGAGAAGCTGGTCCACCAGCCGGTCGTAGAAACCGAGTCCAGCCGGATTCACCGCACCGCGGCCTTCGGGAAGCACCCGGGCCCAGGCCACGCTGAATCGGTAGGCGTTGAGTCCCATATTGCGCATCAGCCCGACATCCTGGGCCGAACGGCGGTAGTGGTCGCAGGCGACATCCCCGGTGTCCCCGTTGGCGGTGGCTCCCGGCGTATGGGAGAAGCGGTCCCAGATGCTGGAACCGGCTCCATCGGCCCGGGGAGAGCCCTCGATCTGGTGCGCGGAGGTGGCGACGCCCCACAGGAATTGTCCGGGAAACTGTACGGTATCAGGCATCAGAGGCGGGGGGGACCGCGATGGCGAGTGTGAGCTTGCAGGATGTCCGCAAGATATACGAGGAACGCGGCAAGGTTCAGGTGGCGGTCCACGAGTTTTCGCTCGAGATCGCAGATGGCGAATTCCTCGTACTGGTCGGGCCCTCGGGGTGCGGCAAGAGCACGACGCTCCGGATGATCGCCGGGCTGGAGCCGATCACGAGCGGCACGATCCGGATCGGCGACCGGGTGGTCAACGACATCGCCGCGCGCGACCGCGACATTGCGATGGTCTTCCAGAATTACGCCCTCTACCCGCACATGACGGTGCGGGAAAACCTCGCCTTCGCGTTGATGCTGCGAAAGCTCGGAACCACCGAGATTGCGGCAAGGGTGTCGGGGGCCGCCCAGCTCCTGGGCCTCGAGGAGCTGCTCGACCGTCGGCCGCGTCAGCTGTCCGGCGGGCAGCGACAGCGGGTAGCGCTGGGCCGCGCGATCGTGCGGCAGCCGCAGGTCTTTCTCTTCGACGAGCCGCTCTCCAACCTCGACGCGAAGTTGCGCATCCAGATGCGGCGTGAGCTGGCGGCGCTCCGCCGCCGGCTCGGAACCACGGCGGTCTACGTCACCCACGACCAGGTGGAAGCGATGACCCTGGGCGATCGCATCGTCGTCATGCGCGATGGTGCAGTCGAACAGATTGCCGCGCCGCTCGAGCTATACCGCCGCCCCGCCACGGCATTCGTCGCCACGTTCATCGGCAGCCCGCCGATGAACGTGATTGCCGGGTCAGTCACCAGTCCCGACGGCATGCTGTTTGGAACCCCGGATGGATCGTTTCGCCTGCCGCTCGAAGGCGGCATCCCCGCCACCGTAAAGCCGGGTCGCAAGGTCCTGCTTGGCATCCGGCCCGAACAGCTTGTGATCGGTCAGGGGACCATCAGTGAACCGACCGCATTGGTGGAAGTGATCGAACCGCTGGGCAATGAAACCATGGTAGGGCTTCGAGCGGGGACTGTCTTTCTCACCGCACGGCTGGATGGAATGGCGACAGCGGCGATCGGCAGCACGGTCGGCCTCACCTTCCCCGCCGAGGCACTGCACTGGTTTGAGGGCGACACCGAAAAACGACTGGGGTGAATGGCCCCACCAGGGGTCGAATTTGGGGACCGCATGCGTGGGGGCCGCATATATGCGGCCCCCCTACTCAGTTGCACTGACTGTACTCCTTGCCGTCGGCGGTGATGATGGGATACCCGCTGGAATTGCGGGTGATCGACAGCGGCGCCAGCTGCATCCCCGCTCCGCTGTCGAGGTAAAGCTGCCCTCCCTGCACCTGCCATTGAATCACGCTGCCGCCCTGCGCCTGGGTGGCCACACTCCCGGTCGCCGTGTTGCCCCCGCCATACTGATTCACCGTGCCACCTTCGGCGTTCGTGTTGATCGCCAGCCGGCCGTCGGCGTAGAAGACACTGCGGGACGTGTGCGTCGACCCGCTGGTCTGGCTGTAGGAGAAGCTGCACCAGGGTGAGCTGAGCAGGAGCTGCCGGAGCTGCTGATCCTGCGGCGTGCCGCCGCCCGGCGCAGGCGCGGGTGATCGCCCCGCCTGCGGGAGAGTCGCGACCGGCGCCGATGGCTTCGCGGCCGGTGGTGCCGTCGCGACCCGGCTGGTGCGGGTGAACTGGAGCTCCTGGGCCGCCGCGAGATTGGGCGCGCCGTCCGCGCCCAGCTCGATCAGGCCGACCAGCAGCGTCGTTCCATCGAGCTCGGCGGTGAATATCGCCCGGGTCTGACCCATCACGGCCTGCCCGACGAGGTCGCCCTCTTCGAGCTTTGCCTCCAGCTGGATCACCGTGCCGTTGCCCGACAGCGTGCCCGTGACCTTCCCGCCGGCGCTCTGGGTCAGGGCGATCGTGAGCACCACGCCGTTGGCCGCCGGCATGGTATAGGTGCCGGTGAACTGCTGCGCCGAGGCCTGTGCGACAACCAGCATGAGCAGCGGGAACCACAGGATAGATGGGCGCATCTGGCGTCGCCGAGTTGAGGTGGGCGGTGGGGCGAGCAGAAACGTTCTCGGAATTCGCCAGCAGAAGCAATGGCCCGCTAGGGAAGCTCTGCACCAGCCCACCGGGAGGGGCGAAGTCGCGGGTGTCCTGAAGGGCGCGTGCGTAGCTGGCCTTCCGACGCCAACGTCCCAACGCAAAGCCGAGCGCCCGGAGGGACCCCGCGGACGAGCCCCGACCTGACTCCCTCACTCGTGCAGCCCTTCCCGAGCAGCTTCGGGCGGATCGAGCGGCCACGGCCCAAGGTACATGGATGCGGCGCGCAGCCCGAGCCGGCGGTCAGCCGGCGACCGCACAGCGGACCCGGTGCCAGGCGGTATTGGCATAGCCCCGGACGTTCCACACCTCGGCCAGCCGGGATGGCTGACATCGTCCCGCCTGATCCCACGCCCGCACCACCAGCGTCCGCTCTCCCGCCGAGAGCGCCAGCGCAGCGTGCCAAAAACGCCAGCTCCACGGTCCACCGGAGTCCCCGAGAGTCGCCGGCACCCAGGTTGCCCCATCATCCGGGGAAACCTCCACCCGCGCCACCTCTCCGGCATCACCGCCGAACGCCCATCCGGTGACCTCGACCAAGCCCGCCCGCAAGACGCACCCGGCTTCGGGGGTGACGATCACCGCGTTGAGCGGCACCGCGCCAAGCGATTCGCCGGCGGAGACATCACGCGGGTTGACCGGATCCGGTTCCCGCAGAATCCGGTACGCCTCCGCCTGAAAATAGTTGGCCGATGGCTCGGCCCGTACCACGATCTCCCCCAGCCATTTCACGCTGCGCGCGCCGATGTACCCCGGCACCACGGTGCGGAGCGGAAACCCATGCGCCGGGAGCAGCGGTTCGCCGTTCAG
The DNA here is from genome assembly GCA_031382385.1 of Gemmatimonadota bacterium. Classification (GTDB taxonomy): domain Bacteria; phylum Gemmatimonadota; class Gemmatimonadetes; order Gemmatimonadales; family GWC2-71-9; genus JADJOM01. The sequence goes on along the minus strand of JANMYS010000005.1, from coordinate 38,204 downwards.
GGCAGAGGCGAGCAGAACCTCCGGCCCCAGCGCCTTCTCCAGCGGGATCGAGCCGCCGAATCCGAAGAGGCGGTCGTGCCGGGATACCTGGTCGAGCCCGATGAACTCGACCTGCCCCGCCCCATCCGTCACCCCAGCCGCCAGCAGGACCTCCCGCAGCGGGACGCCACTCCAACGGCCGGTGCTGATCGCGTCGGCACCCCAGAGCAGCTCGCCCGGCACCGGCCGGTGAGCCAGCAGCTCATCCCGCCGCAGTCCGGCGCACACCATAGTGGAGGTGACATCACGCGGCGGGAATCGGCGCTGCAAGTCGTCGAGCGAAATCTCCATTGGGCGGTGCACGAGACCATGCACCCGCAACCGCCAGGTCACCGGGTCGATCAGGGGTGTCGGGGCGTGGCTGCGGACAAAGAAGAGCGCGGCCGGCGTGATCAGGCTGTCGCGGAGCAGAGCCGGCGGCGGACCGGCATTCCACGCCTCTGGGTCTCGCACCACAAGGCGCGGGTCCTTACCGGGGGAATCAAGACGCGGAGGCATGGATGACGGGAACTCCATGAATGGATCAGGGTGGATGGGTCGGAGTAAGGTAGAGCCGTCAGCCGTCAGCCGTCAGCAAGCGGCCGTTGGCCGTTGGCCATTAGCCGTTGGCCGGACGCATCTCCATATTCCCTGCCAGCTACCAGCTGCCACCTGCCACCTGCTCCCTGCCACCTGCCCATGCCATCACTCTCCCCCATCCTCCTCGACGGCCAGTGGCTCAGCGTCACCGGCTGTCCCCCGCGCCCGATCCACAATCCCGCGACTCTCGAGCCGCTCGGCAGCACAGCCGACTGTGGTGCCGCCGAGGTGGACGCCGCCGTCCAGGCCGCGGTGCGCGCCCAGCGGGGCTGGTGGAAGGTGCCCGGGGTCGAGAAAGCCAAGCTGCTGCATGAGGTGGCCACGAAGGTCCGAGCCATGGAACCGGAACTCTCCACCCTGCTCACCCGGGAAACCGGCAAGCCGCTGATCGAAAGCGTGGACTGCATCGACTGGGTGGCGGCCTGCTTTGATTATTACGCCGAGGTCGGCCGGCAGAGCTACGGCAATTCGGTGCCGCCGGTGGCACCGCACCAGTTGAACTTCACCATCAAGGAGCCGTTCGGGGTCGTCGCGGCGATTGTGCCGTTCAACTTCCCGCTGCTGCTCATGTCGTGGAAGGTCGCCCCTGCTCTCGCCGCGGGAAACACCCTGGTCTGCAAGCCACCGCACCAGAACCCGCTCTCCAACCTGCTCCTGGCCCGATGCTACGACGGGCTCCCTCCCGGTGTCGTCAATCTCATCACCGGGGGCGCGGAGACCGGAGAGCTGCTGGTGCGCCACCCAAAGGTGGACTGCATCGCGTTCACCGGCTCGGTGGCGGCGGGACGGAAGATCGCGGCGCAGGCCGGCCACGACCTCAAGAAGGTGAATCTCGAGCTCGGCAGCGTCGATCCCTTCATCGTCTTTGCCGATGCCGACCTCGACGTGGCTGCCGCAGGAGTCGCCTGGGCCCGCCTCCTCAATGCCGGCCAGGTGTGTACCTCCGCCAAGCGGATCTACCTGCTCGCCCCCATCGCGGAGGAGTTCACCCAGCGGCTCATCGCCCACGTGAAGACGATCCGCGTCGGCGATCCGATGGACCCCGCCACCGACGTCGGCCCGATGATCTCGGAGGAGGCGGTGGCGGTGGTCGAGCGGCAGGTCGCCGCAGCGGTGCAGCAGGGAGCCCGGGTGCTGGCAGGAGGCGCGCGGATGAAACTGCCGGGACTGCCAGGCCACTACTTCCAGCCGACCATCCTCACCGACGTCCGCCACGGCACGCTGCCGACGACCGAGGAGATCTTCGGTCCGGTCATCAGCCTGACGGTGGTGCAAAGCGACGACGAGGCGATCGCCCTCGCCAACGACTCCGAGTTCGGGCTCGGTGCCAACGTCTACACCCGGAGCCTCGAGCTCGCCATGAAGTCGATGGAATTCATCAAGGCCGGAACCTTCTGGATCAATGACCCGCTGTCGGACAATGACGCCGCACCCTTCGGCGGGATGCGCCACAGCGGGATCGGGCGGGAACTGGGCGAGGAGGGACTCGACGCCTTTCGTGAGCCCAAGCATGTCCATCTCGACTACCTGATGGAACGGAAGGGCTACTGGTTCCCCTATCGGGACCGGCCACTGCCACACCACTAGGCGGCGGGCGGTAGGCGGTGGGCGATGGGGCGATTGGGCGATGGGGCGATTGGGCGATTGGGCGAATGGGCGATTGGGCGATTAGGCGATTGGGCGATTGGGCGATTGGGCGGGTAGGCGGTTGCTAAACGCTGAATGCTGAATGCGTATGGCTGGTGGCTCGCGGCTGATGGCTGACGGCTGCCCCCCACGCGGCGATGCGGCCTGAGGACCCCGCCGCGGGCTCGGCCCCCCTCAGGGTGAGTTGGAAGGCAGGGAGAGGCGGACGCAACGCCCGCTCTGGGGTCCTCATCCGCTTGCCCCTGGATGCTCAAGGCTGACAGCCAACGGCTAACGGCAAATGGCTAACGGCTGTTGGCTGTTGGCTGACGGCTGACGGCCAACTAGGCAAACGGCCGATAACAGTGGTTCACCAGCGGCGCGTACAGCGCGATGAACCGCACCGGCTTGCGCTCATCGGCGCCCTGCAGGAAGAAGTCGGTCGACAGCAGGAAGCGGTGCAAGCCATCGTTATTCGAAACCGGCGGACCCAGCCGCTGCCGATGCTGCTCGTATGCCGCCACGAACTGCTCCACGCTCCCGGGCACAATCTGCAGGTAGTCATAGTACCGCACGATCGCCACCGCCAGCGGTACATGCCGGTAGCGCCGCTCCAGCAGCGCCATCCGCAAGTGCTCGAGCCGCGCCGCGAGCCCGGAGTCACGCCGGGTGAACCGGAGCGCCCATCCCATCCCGCCGGCCAGCGGCACCAGCACCGCTACCCCAAGGGCGATGAAAACCCGGCGCGAGAGCCCTCCCCGCTCGGATGCCGGGTGCTCTGGCGCGCTCATGCGGCTGCACCGGGGGCTGGGGGAAGGATCCGGTCGGCACTGCGGAGCGACAGCGCCATGAGGGTGAGCGTCGGGTTGGCGGGCGCCGCCGTGGGGAAGGCGCCGCTGCCGAGGACCACGAGGTTGCGAACGGCATGATGCCGCAGGTCGGGATCGAGGACGCTGGTCTCCGGATCGGTGCCCATCACCGTCGATCCGATCATGTGCGCCTCTGTCTCCTTGACCTTGAGAATCGAGAAGCCCTCGACCGGCAACGGCGCCAGCATGCGCTCGAGGTCGGCGGGGAGTGCGGCGAGGGCGGACTCGACATAGGTGGAACGATGGGGGTGGTACACCACAGGCCGGGTCGGGTCGGCCGGGTCGACAGTGACGCGATTTTCATCGTGACGCAGATCTTCGAAGGCGATGGTGAGGCCCAGGAGCTGTCGCCAGCGCCCGCGCCGCGTCCGCAATCCCGTGACATCCATGGTGTTGTGGGTCAGCACCAGCGCCGCAGCCCGCCGCTCCCGCCCCGCGTCCTGGTGCAGCATGTAGCCATGCCCGCAGCGCGACGACGACCCGCCGAAGTTGTCGACCCCATCGAGGTACGCCACCGCGTAGACGCCGAGCTGCTCGGTCAGCCCCCGCCCGAGCTGGGCATCGGTGAACCCGGAGCGCAGCAGGATGTGGGGATTGAAGATGCCGTTGGCGCCCAGCACGATGAGCTCGCCGCGAGCCGCCGCATCCCGTCCCTCCACCACGTACCGCACACCGGTGGCGATCCGGTTGCTCGTCTCCACCTGATCCACCCGGGCGCCGAGCCGCAGCGTGACCCGCGGGTCGGCATAGACCGCGCCGAGTTCGTTCTGGATGGTGAATTTGGAATCGATCGGACAGGCGTGACACACGCCATTCCCGCAGCAGGCCGGTCGTCCCCCCGCGGTGGCAACCCGGGGCCGCGCACTCGGCAGGGCGAAGAAGAGATCGGGATAGGCGCGCTGGAGCAGCCGGTCGGGTTCGCTGAAGGCGTGCGGGGGCTGCGGACAGGGGCGACTCCGCGGGCAGATGGGATGCTCCGCCGGTCCGGACACCTGCATCAGCTCTTCTGCCTGGCAATAATACGGCTCGAGATCGGCGTAGGTGAGCGGCCAGTCGGCCCCGACCCCGAAACGTGATTTGAGCACGAAGTCCGCCGGTGTCATCCGCGGCACGTTGCCCCACCAGGCATTGGACGTCCCGCCAAATCCGAGGCGAAAGGACCACGGCTTGGAGTTGGGGGCGATCGTGATGCTGCGCTCGGATTCGATCGCGAGCCGGCCGCGCTCCTCCATCTGCTCGGTGTGCGTCAGCCGCTCCCCCCGCTCGAGCACCAGGACCCGGGCTGAGCGATGGGAGCGCCGCAGATACTCCCCCAGAAAAGCGGTGGAGGCGAATCCCGTCCCGACGACGATCAGGTCATACGACTGGGTCGAGCGCTGCGCCATGAAGCGGGGGTCAGGGTGTGGGGGTCGCGCCTTCCTCCGTGACCACCGGCAAGTCGAGTGCCAGAGGCTCCAGCGCCCCCAGGCTCCGCACCGCCAGGGGGAGCAGCAACAACGTCACGAGCGTGGAGAGCGAGAGTCCCCCGATCACCGCGATGGCGAGCGGGCGCTGGAGGTCGGCACCGGCACCGATGCCGAGCGCGAGCGGGAGGAGCCCGGTGAGTGTACACACGGTCGTCATCAGGATGGGGCGGAGCCGGAGCTGTCCCGCCTGGATCAGGGCCTCCTCGACTGGGAGCCCGCTGGCCCGGAGTCCGCGCGCGGCATCGAGGAAGATGATGCCGTTCTTCACGACCAGACCCACCAGCAGGATCAGCCCCATGAAGCTGGACACATTGAATGGAACACCGGCGATGACGAGCCCAAGCAGCGCGCCAGAAAGCCCGAGCACCGAGCCGCCGAGGATCAGCAGCGGGCCACCCATGTTGCCGAACTGGATCACCATGACCAGCAGTACCGCGCCAGCGGCCAGACCGAAGACCAGCAACAGCTGCTGAAACGATTCCCGCTGCCCCGCCTCCTGCCCGCCGTACTCGAGGGTCGTCCCGGACGGCAGCGGGACCCGCGCGAGCCTGGCGCGGATCTCCCGCATCACGCTGCCGAGGCTGGAGCTGCCGGTGTTCACCGCGCCGGTGACCAGCACCATTGGCCGGAGATTTTCCCGGACTAGCTCGCTTACCTCGGCGGTCTCCGTCACCGTGCCGAGTGAAGCGAGCGGCGCCCACCCGGCAGGTCCCACGATCGGGAGCCGGCCCAGCACATCCCGGTCGTAGCGAATGGCATCGGGCATCCGCACCCGGATCGGCACCAGCCGGTCGGGCTCGCGAACGGCACCGGCCTCCGCGCCGAACAGCGCCGCCCGCGCCTGGGCGGTGACCTCTTCCGCCGTCAGGCCGAGTCGCGCGACCCGCACCAGATCCAGCGTCACCGTGAGTCCGGGCAGGTCGCCCACGACACCGTCGAACAGATCCTCGAGTCCAGGCACCTGCTCGATCGCCCCTGCGACGGTCTTCGCCGCCACCTCCGCCGTGCGTACCTCGGGATGAAACAGCTTGAGCTCGATCGGATCGGGCGCTCCAGTGAGGTCACCGAGCAGATCGGCCTGGACCTGGTGGAACTCCACCCGGAGCGCCGGCATCGTCCCTTCGATGCGCAGCCGCAGCCGGTCCATCACCTCGTAGACCGACGCTTCGCGCTGGCCGAGCGGCTTGAGCAGTACCGTCAGGTCGCCGGTATTGGGCGCCGTCGCAAAGAGGCCCAGCTCCGCCCCGGTGCGGCGGGTGAAGGCGGCGACGGCGTCATCCTCATGCAGCAGGCGTTCGAGCGCGTGCAGCTGCGCGTCAGTCTCGGCGAGCGAACTGCCGGTCGGAGTCCAGTAGTCGAGAATGAAGCCGCCCTCGTCCATGTCCGGAAGGAACCCAGTCTCTAGCACCCGGTAGAGCCCGCCAGCCAGCAGCAGCAGCGCGGCCACGACCACCGGGACCACCCACCGTCGAGGGAACATCCGCCGGAGCACTTCGCCATACCAGGCCTGCACTCCGCCGAGGCGGAGCTGGAACCAGGCGCGGTGCTCCACGCCGGAGCGACGGCCCCGCTCCAGCACCGCCCCGGCGAGCGCAGGAATCACGGTGACCGCATAGACCAGCGACAGCAGCACCGCCGCGGCGAGGGCCAGGGAAAAGGAGTGAAAGAAGTCTCCGACGACACCGCTGAGCAGCCCGAGCGGCAGGAAGACGACCACGGTGGTGAGTGTGGAGCTGGCGACGGGCGCCAGGATCTCCCCAACGGCCGTCTCAATCATCTGCGCCGGCGCTTCGCCGGGGTACGCGGCGAGCCGCCGCTCGATGTTCTCGATCACCACCACGGCGTCATCGATGATCAGTCCGACCGCGACGGCGAGCCCGCCGAGCGACATCAGGTTGAGCGAGTCGCCGAACAGCGCGAGGCCGGCAAAGGCGCCGAGCAGGGAGAGTGGCAGCGACACCGCGGCGACCAGGGTCATCCCGACGCGACCCAGAAAGACCAGCAGCGTGATCACCGCCAGTACGCCGCCGATCAGCATCGCGTCGCGGACGCTGGTGATCGACTCCCGCACCAGCGCGCCGAGATCGTAGACCGGCTCCAGCCGGATGCCGGCAGGCAGCAGGGGCCGGAGCGAATCCACCGTCGCCAGCACCGCCGATTCGACCGACAGCATGTTCCCCTTCGGCTGGCGCGACACATTGATCAGCGCGGCCGGCTGTCCATTGCCGCTGGCCAGCTCGAACTGATCCTCGGTGCCGTAGCGCACCGTGCCCAGCTCGCGCACCCGGAGTGGGGTCCCCGCCTGGGCCCGCAGCACCAGATTGCCAACCGCATCCGGTGTCGCGACGAGACTGGAGACGAGTACGCCGAGCTGGCGATAGTTGCGATCGACCCGCCCGGCGGCGACGATCGTGTTCGCGGCGCGGAGCCGGTCCGCCACTTCCGCGGCACCGATGTGATTCGCGCTCAGCCGGGCCGGATCGAGCTGGACCGAAACCTCCCGCACCAGCCCGCCCTGGACCTCCACGTTGCCGACATCGGCCAGCCGCGCGAGCCGCGGCCGGATGGTGTACTGCGCCAGGTCCCGCAGCTGCACCGGGTCACCACCCACCAGCTCGAACTGCAGCATCGGGAATACCGAGGGCGTGAGCCGCTCGGCGGTGAATCGGAGCCCGGGGGGGAGTTCGGCCTGGAGCGACGCGAGCCGGGCCTGCACCTGCTGCAGCGCAAAGGGCATGTCCGCCCCGGCGCGGAAATCGAGATTGAGCTCGGCGGCGCCCCGCACGGTGCGACTCCGCACCCGGCGCAGGTCGATCACGCCGATCAATGCCTCCTCCAGCGGCCGGGTGACGGCGACGACCATGTCGCGCGGCTCAAAGGTGCCGCCATTGACCAACACCACGATCCGGGCGAACTCCGCCTCGGGGTAGATCCCCGCCGGCAGTTTCGTCGCGGAGTACGCGCCCGCCAGCGTGAGCAGGAGCGCGGCGAGCCCCACCGCCGCTCGCTGCCGCAGGACAAGGCCGGCCAGCGTCATTGTGCGGACTCGCGCACCGTCACCCGGCTGCTATCCGGCAGCCCGTAGGCCCCCGCCGTGACAATGACCTGACCCGCGGTGAGATCGCCGGTGATCTCCGCCCGTCCGCCCTGCCGCGCACCCACCACCACCGCATGACCGCGCACGATCGAGTCCGGTCCCAGCACGAACACCTGGAATTCGTTGCCCACCAGCACCAGCGCCGAGTCAGGCACGACCAGCACGGCTCGACGGGTTTCGACCTCAACCCGGGCCTCGGCCGATGCCCCCGACCGCAGCCGCGCACCACCGCCATTCACCCGGATCAGCAGCTGCGCCGCGTTGGTGAGGGTATCGAGCGACGGCCCGATCGCGCGGACTCGGCCGCTCGCCACCGTGCCTGTTCCCTCGACCGTGACCGCGGCCACCTGCCCCACCCGGAGCAGCCCCAGATCTGCGGCAGGCACCGCCGCCACGAGATCGAGGGCGCCGTCGTTCACCACCGCAGCGAGTGCCTGCCCCGCCGCCACCCGCTCTCCCGGCTGTACCAGCAGCTGCGCCACGACGCCTGCGAGTGGCGAGGTCAGCGCGCTCCGCGCCAGCAACGCTTCGGCGGCCCGCGCCGCCGCCTCGGCCGCCGTCGCGATGGCTTCCTGCTCCTCCACATTCCGCCGGGCGGTGATGCCCTCGGTGAGCAGGCGCCGCTGGCGCACCGCGTTGGCGGTTGCGACATCGGCCTGGGCCCGCAGTGCGGCAGCCTGTCCGGCGAGTTCCGGCGCATCGAGCTCGATCAGGACCGTGCCCCGATCGACGCGATCACCGACGCTCACCCTCACGCGGCGCACCACCGCATCCATCGGTGCGGTGAGCGCCGCCGAGCCACCCGGCGCCGGCAGCAGCCGGCCGACGACGGTGACCGTCCGGGTGATGGTATCGCTGCGCAGCGTATCGAGCCCGACCGGGACGATCGGGGCGGCGGGCGCCTCGTCCGCAGAACCACCACCGCAGCCGAGGAGCAGCAGGAGCAGCAGGTGTCGCTTCATTCGGGGAAGCCGGTCAGCGCGTGCCATGATGCCAGAGCCTCCTGAAAGGCGAGCAGATCGTCCAGTGCGACGGTGGCAGTCTCCCGCTCGGTGCGGAGCGCATCGAGCACCGGGAGCACGCCGGTCTCGCCGAGTTCGTAGGCGGTGAGCGCCTTGGCGCGGAGCAGCGCCACTGCTGGCAGCAGCGTGTCGCGCGCGCGGCGGGCCCGCGCCACCGACTCCGTCAGTCTGATCCGGGCCGCTTCCACCTGCGCCGAGACCTCCAGCCGTCTCTCGCTGAGCTGGGCGGACGACTGCGCAGCGCGGGCGGCAGCGCCGGCGGCCGCGGCGCCACCGCGGTGCCAGAGCGGGAGCGGGACGCTGACCCCGAAGAGCCAGAGCGTCTGGCCCGGTTGCGAGGGATCGGACCAGTCCGCCCCAAACTCGACCGACGGAAGGGGAATCCGGGCGCGGGCCGCGCTCCTGGCCGCCTCCGCCCCGCTCGCCGAATCCGCCACCGCACTCCGGATCGCCGGAGGCTGGGGCGGCGCAGCGCCGGTGAAGCTGTCGAGACCGTCCAGTTCGGCATCGAGCCGCCCCGCTGGCGCCGGCGGTGCGCCAGCTGGCCAGCCGATTGCGCGCCCGAGTGCCACGGTCGTGCGCTGCTCGCTCTCGCGGGCGCGGGAGAGATCCTGCTGTACCCGGCTCGCTTCGAGCGTCAGCCGGAGGGACTCGACCTGCGGGATCTCGCCCTGCTCATAGCGGTGGGCGGCGAGGGTCGCGGCCGAGTCCGCCGCCGTCGCCTGCTGCTCGGCGAGTCGACGTGCCTCCCGGCCAGCGATCGCACCGTAGAACGCGCTCCGAACCTCGAGCCCGAGTGCCGCCTCGGTCACCGCCGAATCCGCCGCGGCGCGGTCGAGCGAACGGATCGCCGCCCGCCGCTCCGCCCCGCGCGTCAGCAGCCAGTCGAGTGTCTGCTGCACCACCAGGTGCTGGCGTGGCGTGTCCTGGGTGTACGAGTAGCCCAGGGTGGGGTTCGGGATGGCGGACGCCGCGCCGATGCCGGCGCGCGCTTCGGCGATGACGGCGCCCGCGGCCCGGAGCTGGCCCCGGTGGGCCCGGGCATGTGTCAGCGCCTGCGCCAGGGTCAGCGAATCCGGCGCGGTAGCCTGCAGCTGCAGGAAGACGCCCAGAACCGCGATCAGCATGACTGGGAGAGAAGTGGGGTCACAGGAGAAGCAGTTTGGCACCGCCTCAATGCAGGCGCAAGGTGAAACCCGAGCGCACGAGGAAGGCCCGGCTGTTGTCGTACGTCAGACCCGCCGAACCGAACAGGCCACTGGTGAAGTTGTGACCGATACCGACCGACCCGAACAGCTCCCCGCCCGCGACTTCGGGATTGAGCACATTTTCCGGCCCGGACGCACCCGTCGTCGTATTGCCGATGACTTCACTGAACAACTCGGTGGCCGGGGTGACATGGAACTGCACGGCGAGGGCCCCGCTCAGCAGATTGCCCACACTCGCCCCGGCGGGCTTCCCCTGAATCGTGTAGCCGGCGTTGAGATGCGTATCCCATCGGGAACCGAGATGCTTGCTCAGGATGAGGTAGCCGGCAACGTCCGCCTTGCCCGTCCCGATCAGGGTGTTGCGCGCCGTGGGGAATTTGACTTCCGCGCCGAGCGCGATGGCCGGCCGTCCCCCGTGTTCCACCGCCAGCAGGCCGATCAGCGTCGCCTCCATATCGCCTGCCCCGGTCGCGCGCGGCCCCACTTTGGGGCGAATCGAGGTGTAGGGCACCGGTTCGATCAGGAACTCGAGCCGGTTCGAGACGCCGATCTCCGCGGAAAACGGGATGGCGATCTCGCGCCCGGTGGAGGACGTCTGGTATTCAAAGTTGTAGCCCACGACCACTCGTCCAGCCGGCAGGGTGCGGGCGTCCTCGGTTTCCAGCGCCTGGGCGTGCAGCCGACCGGCACCGCCAGCGGTCGCGAGGACGAACAGTGAAGTCAGTAGACGCATGAATCCTCCTGGAAATCAGAATCGAGTAGGGCCGTGCGAAGCCGGTCCCGAATTATGCGATGGGGAGATGACCGGAGGATGTCAAACCGAGGTCGCGGGCGGGCCGCGAGAGGCACCGGTGCCCCTCTGCGCAACACGGTGGGCATCCCAGCGCCGGACCAGCGCCGCGATAAGAAGCGCCAGCACCGCACCACTGACCACATCGCTCAGCCAGTGCTGGTTGTCGTTCATCCGGGACCAGCCGGTCCCGGTGGCGCCGACCAGCATTGCCACGCCGACCGGCGGGAGCGCCTCCAGCGCGAGCGATCCCGCCAGGGCAAAGGCGGCGCCGGTGTGACCGGAGGGAAAGGAACTCGCCCCGCTGAACGGACGGAACTCCTCGGGCGAGGCGGCAAACTTCGGTCGGATGCGCCCGGTGACAAACTTGATCCCCGTCACCAGCAGCCCGACCACGAGGAGCGCAATCGCAGCGCGGCGGCCCGCTGTGACCAGCGATGCTCGCCGGAAAGCGCGCCCCCCGATGAGCAGCCCAAGCACGACGAGGAGATAGATCTCCGCCTGTCCCAAGTGGCGGAAGCCACGCGCCCACTGATCGGTCAGCGGACTCCGCTCCGCCTGGACCGCCACCTGCGTCAGACTGTCGAGCGTAAACGGAGTCCACGCCATGCGGTGGATCGCAGCAGGCGCCGCCGCAGTCGAACCAATGGCACCCTGATGCGTGTCGCTCAGACTAGGTGATTGCACGGCACGCGGCCGGGCCGCCGTGCAGGGGCAGGTGCAGTGCAACCCGGGTACGGCCGGCGCCGTGCTCACAGGTGAGTCGTCCACCATGCTGCGTGGCGATCCACTGGAGAATGCCCAGGCCGAGTCCGCCCTCCGGGCGAGGCAACTCCACCTCCGGCATCACGCTGAACTGTGGCACTGGCACTCCAGTGTTCGCCACCACGAGTTGTGCGGCCGCACCATCCGAGAGCACCGAGACGCTGACCGGCGCCTCCCCGGTACCATGCCGCAGCGCATTCTCGATCATTTCCAGCAGCGCCTCGCGCAGCAGTGACTGGTTCCCCCGCACCACCGCTGGCACGACCTCATCCAGCGTCAGCCCTCGCCCGAGATCGTGGGCCCGGCCCCGCAGCACTTCGGCGCATTCCAGCACCAGTGCGTCCAGCTCCACCACATCGTCGAGTGCCGGGCGTTCACCGGTGCGCGCCTCCGCCAGCAGGAACAGTTCGTTGACCCGGCGCTGCATCTGATCGGCCGCGATCCGGATCCGTCGCAGCGCCGCCGCGCTATCGTCTCCTCCCCGGTGCTGCGCCAGGGTCGCTTCCCCCAGCACCAGCGTGAGCGGCGTCCGGATCTGGTGCGCGGCCTGCCGCAGGAACAGCCGGTTCTCTGCCCGGGCCCGTTCCAGTCGATCAAGGAGGCCATTGAACTGCAGGGCGACACGATCGACTTCATCCGGCACGGCGTGGGTCTGCAGCCGATCGCTCAGCCGCTCCGGTGACACGCCGCCGATCTGCTGTTCCAGCTGCTGAATGGGGAGCAGCGCCCGCCGGGACAGCAGGTACCCGCCGGTCAGGCTGACACCAAGCACCAGCGGCACGCTGAGCAGCAGCCAGAGCGCCAGGTCCTCGCGCTCCTCCGCCAGCGCCTCCGTGGACGCCAGGACCGCGACGGTGAACGCCGGAGTCTCCGGCGTGGCGTAGAGCACCCGCCGCAGTGGATGCTCCGTCCCGACCGGCAGGTCGTGGCGCCCCGAGGCGATGCTCAGGAACCGGGATGCCGCCAGCCAGACCGGAGGGCCCCGCTCCGCCAGCGTCGCCCCATCCGGTGAAAGGACGACATACCCGCCGTCCTGGCTGGGCCACTCGCGCAGGGCCTCACGGGCAGCGAGCGCGAGGCCATCCCCCGGCGCCTCCCCGTATTCACGGCGGACGGCCGCAGCCAGCGTTCGGGCCTGCGTGGTGATGTGGCGAGTCAGGCGCCCTTCCGACTGCACCCAGAGATAGGAATAGAGGAGGATGTCCACCAGGAGCAGACCGGCGAGAAACGCCAGGGCGAATCGAACCGCCAGCCGGAGGCGGAGACGGCTAAGCGGCATCGCCGGGGGAGGCGGCGGCGAGGAGATACCCGGTGCCGCGCAGGGTGTGGATCAGGGGGGAGGTGCCCGCCGGGTCGAGCTTGCGGCGCACCCGACCGACCAGGACGTCGACCGCGTTCCCCACCGGATCGAAGTTGTCATCCCAGACATGCTCCAGGATCTGCCCGCGTGACAGGACCCGGTTCGGATTGCGCATCAGGTACTCAAGGAGGGCATACTCGCGAGCAGACAACCGGATCTCGCTGTCGCCTCGTCTGGCACTTCGCGACACCGGATGCAGCACGACATTTTCGAACGTCAGGGCGACGGGCAGCGTGTCGGCTGGCCGACGGGCCAGCGCCCGCAATCGGGCGAGCAATTCCTCGACCGCAAAGGGCTTGGGCAGGTAGTCGTCCGCCCCGGCGTCGAGTCCTCGCACCCTCTCGGTGAGCGTGCCCCGCGCCGTCAGCATGAGGATCGGAGTCTGTCCCCCCTCGGCACGATATCGACGGCACAGCTCCGCGCCATCCAGATCGGGGAGCCCGAGATCCAGCACGACGAGGTCATACGGCGAGACGGCCAGTGCCGCCAGCGCCGCCTGTCCCGTGGTCACCACGTCCGGCGCCCAGGCCGCCTGCCGCAGCACCCGCTGCAGCAGGTCGGCGACTTCCGGCTCATCCTCGACGATCAGCACCCGCATCGTGCCACCCTATCGACGTGGCGTAGTCTTCTTCGCGTCTTCCTTCGCCTCGGCGGCTTCGTCCGCTTCGCTCTCGTAGGAGTTCTCGACCACCTTGCCGGTCTTGGCGTCGATGCCGATCTCCTGGATCCCGCTCTTCCCCGGCACGGTCAGGTCGAACGAGTAGATCAGCAGTCCCTGTTCTTCCTCGATCTCGCCGCTCGTGATCTCTGACCCTTTGGGCCCGACACGCAACGCAATCGCGACGGCGGAATCGGCGGGAAGCGTGGCGTGAGCCTTCAGGCCGGGCTTCGTCTCCCGGATCACGGGCATGGCCTGCTGAGCCGGCAGGAGTGCGGGTGCGGCGACCGGCACAAGCAGTAGGACTGCGATGGGAAGAGCAGTGCGCATGAGACCACCTCGAAGGAGGAGCGGCAGCCGGTGCCGGTTGCCGTGGAGACACGATCAGGGCGTGAACTGATACGAGAGTCTATCCGGTCCGCGTGACGGGAAGATGACAACCCCCGGCGGTGGACCGGGAAGCAGGCAGAATCATAGACTGCGGCTGGATCTGGTGCGCTGCCCTTGCCTTCCATTAATTGAAGGGCATTGTACGGTGGTGGTCGTGCCACCATTCCCCGGTTCCCGGAGTCCCAGCGTGCGGCGAGTGTTTCTTGGCCAGTGAGCAGCGAGGGTCCCGGGGCACCCGGCTGATCGACCTGGAGACCCGGGCCTCCTGGCTCCTCCGGGCCGTTCGGATGGACACCATCCGGAGCAAGCTCTTCGGCTTCGCCCTGCTCGCCACCCTCATTCCCTCGTTCAGCCTGGCTTGGCTCTCCTTCCTGCAGAACAAGGGAGCGGTCACGGCCAATGTCACCCAGGACCTCCAGACCGCCGGCGCGCAGGCGACCCGGGAGCTGGACATCTGGGTGAAGGGGCGGGTGTACGAGCTCCACACCTTCACCCTTCCCTCGCTCGTCGCTGAAAACCTGCAGCGCCTCCCCGCCGGCCCGGCGCCAGCTGGCGCCCAGCGACTGAGCGACTACCTCGGATCAATTCGCGAACGGCTGCCCGACTATGAAGAGCTGATGGTCCTCGGCCCGGGGGGCCGTGTCGTCGCCAGCAGCAGCAGCACGACCCGTGGCGCACGCCTTCCGCTCGGCTGGGAGCGGGAGATCGCCGCCGGTGATGCTGTCCTCGGTGCACCGGTGTGGGACTCCGTGCTCAACATGGCGGTCATGGTCGTGGCGGTACCCATCCAGTCCGGCAACAGCCAGACCCTCGGCACCCTCGCGGCCCGGCTCAACCTCTCCTCCGTGGAAGCGATCATCCACCGCCTGGCCCCGATCGACTCCGGGCGCACTGCGCTGGTCGCCCTCGATGGCACGATCATCAGCGGTACGGTTGCGGCCGGGCCGGCGACGGCTGCACCCCGGCTGGCGGGCGCTGTCATGGCGATGCTGCTGAAGGAGCCGGGCATCGTGCACGAATACTCGAGCTACGACGGCCTCCAGGCCCTTGGTGCGCTCCAGCCGGCGGGAAGCTCCGGCTGGTCCGTGCTGTCCGAGGTCCCCGTCGCCTCCGCCTACCGCGCCATCACCCGGATGCGGAACATGACGGTGTTGCTGGTCTCGGCGGTGCTCGTCGTCGTCGGCCTGCTGGCCTGGATACTCGGGGTGATCATCATCCGCCCGCTGAACCGCCTGACACGGGGCGCGGCGGAGGTGGCCGCAGGCGATCTCGCGGTGGACCTGCCGGTCGTGGGCAGCGGGGAAGTCGGCTACCTGACGCATGCCTTCAACGACATGGTCGCCCGGCTGCGCGAGAGCCGGGAGCAGCTCGAGCGACTCTCCGTCACCGATGGCCTGACCGGACTCTACAACCGCCGCCACCTGATGGAGCGGCTGCGCAACGAGACCAGCCGGGCCCGCCGCACCGGGCAGCCGTTCGCCGTGGTGATGCTGGACATCGACCACTTCAAGGCGTACAACGACACCCACGGACACCTGGGCGGCGACGAAGTGCTCACCCGGGTGGCAGCAGTGCTCATCGCCTCCACCCGGCAGGTGGATTGCGTGGCCCGGTACGGCGGTGAGGAATTCCTGCTGCTGCTGCCCGACACCGGCATGGCCGCCGCGGTCGAGGTCGGGGAGCGGATCCGGGAGGCGGTGAAGGCCGAACGGTTCGCCGGCGGTCACGTCACCGTCAGCCTCGGCGTGGCGACCTTCCCCGAATTCGGTGCGTCGCCCGAAGGGGTGATCATGAGCGCTGACGTTGCCCTCTACCAGGCCAAGAGCGGCGGGCGGGATGCCCTGGTCGCCGCGACACCGGAAACCCCGGCGGCCTGACCGGCCGGATCCCGCCTACGGCATCGTCCCGCTGCCTCCTCCAATCAGGGCACGCGAAACCCAGCCGCTCCGCCCATCGGTCGCACTGACCCGCACCCACCCCTCGACATACGAGAGCCCGGTCACGGCCGCGCCCGGGTCGAGGGTGAAGAGAATGCGGGTGCCGGTGCCGGGACCCTCGCGCACATTGCAGCGGGAGGTGATCACCAGCGGCACCAGCGTGGCGAAGGTCACCTCACCACTGCGCAGGCCAGAGCCCCCCGTCGCCCCCACCCGCCCCCGCCCCGCGCCGGCCAGGCTCTTGGCCAGGTTGGCGAGGTAGACCGCACCGCCATAGTTCTGCCGGTTGAACTCGGTATTGCTCTGGTCCAGCAGCTTCTTGGCCTGAGTGTACTCGACCGGCGCGCGCTGGCCGCCGCTCCCCCGCAACGCCTGCACCGACACCTCCGCCTCCGCGATGCTCGAGGCGCCTTCGGCCCGGGTCGCCAGCGACTGCAGTTTCGCCATGGCGCGAACCGCCTCCTGCCGCGCCTGGTCCAGCCGGACCTGGAGTTCGTTCACCTGCGCCTCCCGCTCGAGCAGCCGCAACTCCAGTCGCGCCACCCGCGCGTCGAGCTCGGCATCCCGCACGACCACAGTATCGATCGACATGACCGGAGCGGGGGGGATGGTGTCCGCTGCAGCCGTGACCTCCGCGGCCGGTTCCGGCGCCGGCACCGGCGCCGGCGCCGGAACGGGCTGCTTGCCGGCGCAGCCCGCGGCGAAGGGAACGGCCGCGCAGACCAGCAGGGACAACAGGACGGATGACCGTGGCATGCGTTGGCCTCGCGCTGGGATCGGTGATTGGGGGTAACCGAAAAATGCCCTTGTCGCCCTGCGACTTCAATTGGCTGTTCCATCGGCGCCGCGCCGGTTGGGATGATGCTCGAGCCCATCGGATCCTGCGCCGGCCCACCGGAGGGGCCCTGCCCCAGGTGGATCCCGCCCGGTGTCAGGACGCTGCGGCACGTTACCCCGGGGGCGCCCGGCGCCCTCATGGGATCCGATCGGTGCAACCAGTCCGCGGCGGAAGCTTCCTCACGGCACGGACGGACCACGCGGTTCGGAGCCACGGGCACGAATACGCCACGAGCACGCGGCGGCAATACGCCCCGGCCGCTGCTCGTGCGGCCCAGCCGGAGGTGGAATGGACTATGATTGAGGCCCTGCCGCCTTGTCCGGCCTGCGCCCCGCTGTGGTTCCCGCCTCGGTCTTCACGGAGGCCGATTCCACCGGGGCCGGTACTCCGGTGCGGGGCGGCAGCGTGATTCCCTGCGACGTGCGCCCCGCGTGGTGTGGTCTCCCCCCGGGACGTGTGGAGGTTGTCTGCCTGACATGATGACGTCCCTGCTCCGTCTCTTCACGACGGGGCGACCCGCCTCGGACGAACTGCCCCTGCAGGGCGAGCTGCTGAGCATCGAGCGGCTGGAAGAGCGCGCCAAGGCGCTCGCCGCCAGCTTCACGCTCGCCCGAAATCCCCGGCGCAAGGCCGGCCCCTTCTTTGCCAGGCTCGACGACAACGCCCGGGTCCTGCGCGGCGCCTACCGCACCCTGGCTGACGACGTCCATCGCGGAGAGTTCGTACCGCCGGCGGCGGAGTGGCTGCTCGACAACTTCCACCTCATCCAGGGCGAGATCCGGGACACCCGGCACGACCTGCCCCGGCCCTACTACCTCCAGCTCCCCAAGCTCGCCTCGCGCGAGAATGCCGGCATCGCGCGGGTCTACGCGATGGCGCTCGAACTCATCCGCCACACCGACGGCCGGCTCGACCGGCGGCAGCTGGTGCGCTTCCTCACCGCCTACCAGACCGTCGCCCCGCTCACCATTGGCGAGCTGTGGGCCTGGCCGATCATGCTGAAGCTCGCGCTGATCGAGAGCCTGCGCCGCCTGGCCGACGAGACTATTCGCGGCCGCACGGCGCGCCGGCGGGCCGACGCGTACCTCGCCGTGCTGGGCAGCGCCGAGAGCCTGGCACCGTTGGCCGCCTTCCCCGCGATCCTGCACACCCCGTACGTCGTGCGGCTGCTGCAGCGGATGCGGGAGTATGGACCGCTGGTCTCGCCGGTCCGTGCCGCGATCGAAGACCGGCTCGCAGCGCAGGGGATGACGCCCGAGGACGCGATCCGGACCGAACACCAAGGACAGGCGGCCAGTCAGGTCTCGGTCGCCAACGCCATCACCAGCCTGCGGCTCTGCTCCACGCTGGACTGGTCGCAGTACGTCGAGCAAGTCAGCCTGGTCGAGCAGGTCCTGTCGCGCGATCCCGCTGCGGTGTACGGCCGGATGGACTTCAACACCCGCGACCGGTACCGTCAGGCGGTCGAGGAACTCGCCGAGCCCACCGGCGAGGCCCAGCTTCGCGTCGCGCTGCGCAGCGTCGAGAGCGCCCGGCAGGCCGCCGAGCAGAAATCGATTGACGATCGCGGCAGCCACGTCGGCTATCATCTCATCGGCCGGGGCCGGCGCGATCTCGAGACCGACGTGGAGTACGCGCCACGGCCCCTGCTCCGCGCCCGCCGCTTCATCTTTGCCCACAACACGGCCTTCTACCTCGGAGCGATCGCGGCGATCACCGCGCCGCTGCTGGCGCTGGCCGTGGCCTGGCTGCGCCACGCGGGGGGCGATGCAGCCCTCCAGGTCCGCACCGCCGTCCTGCTCTTCCTCCCGGCCAGCGAGTTGGCGATCGCGATCGTGCAACGCTTCGCGGCCCATCTCGTCGCTCCCCGCCGGCTGCCCCGCCTGGCGCTGCGGGACGGCGTGCCGGAAGACGCCCGCACGATGGTGGTCGTGCCGACCCTGCTCACCAGCGTCCTTGGCGTCGGGGAACTGCTCGAACACCTGGAGGTCCTCGCGCTCGGCAATGTGGACCCGCGGATTCACTTCGCCATCCTTGGCGATTTCACCGATGCCTGTCTGCCGGAACTGGCCGGCGACGCCGAGATTCTCGATGCCGCGCGCAGCGGGATCGAGGATCTCAACGCGCGCCTCGGGCAGGGGAGACAGGATCGCTTCCATCTCTTTCACCGGGTGCGGCAGTGGAACGCGGGCGAGGAAACCTGGATGGGATGGGAGCGCAAGCGGGGCAAGCTCGAGGAGTTCAACCGCTTCCTTCGCGGCGCAACCGACACCAGCATCCACCTGCATGTCGGCGACCGGGAGATCCTTCCCTCGGTGCGCTACTGCATCACCCTGGACAGCGACACCCGCCTGCCGCTGAACGCGGCCAAGCAGCTGATCGGCATCATCGCCCATCCGCTGAACCGCCCCTATTTCGACCCGCAGCTGCGCCGGGTGACGGAGGGCTACGGCATCCTCCAGCCGCGGGTGAGTGTCACGATGGCGAGCGCGGCGGGATCGCTCTTCGCCCGGGTGTACGCCGGTCATACCGGCATCGATCCCTATACCACGGCGGTCTCCGACACCTATCAGGATCTCTTCAGCGAGGGAATCTTCACCGGCAAGGGCCTGTACGACGTCGACGCCTTCATGGCCGCACTGCAGGGTCGCGTCCCCGAGAACGCCCTGCTGTCACACGACCTCTTCGAGGGACTCCACAGCCGGACGGCGCTGGTCACGGATGTCGAGGTGGTGGACGACTACCCGGCCAGCGTGCTCACCCATGCGCGGCGCCAGCATCGCTGGGCCCGGGGCGACTGGCAGATCCTCTTCTGGCTCTTCCCGCTCGTGCCCACCCGCGCCGGACCGGAGCGCAATCGCCTGCCGGTCATCGCCCGCTGGAAGATCTTCGATAACCTGCGGCGCACCCTCGTGGCGCCGGCGACCGTCGCCCTGCTCGCGATGTCGTGGCTGGTGCTGCCGGGCAATCCCCTGGTGTGGACCGCGCTGCTCCTCGGGGGCATTGCCTTCCCGCTGTATCCGCTGGTGCGGCGCTTCCTCGCCGGCCCGGATGCGCAGCAGCCCGCGGGGGTGTTCCTCCGGCTGCTGATCGATGACCTGCAGGTCGCCGCCGCCCAGACATTGCTGCAGCTCACCTTCCTCGCCTACCACGCTTTCGAGATGGCGCATGCCATCGTGCTCACGCTGGTGCGGCTGGTCATCACGCAGCGGCGGCTGCTGCAATGGGAGACGGCAGCGGCGGCCACCGCCCGCGCTGCGGGGATCGGCGGCCGGCGGGGCGTGCTGATGTTTTACGCCGAGATGGCGGCCAGTCCGGCGATCGCCATCACGCTGTTCGTGCTGCTGGCCTCCGCCCGGCCGGAATACCTTCCCCAGGCCGCCCCGCTGCTTGGGCTCTGGTGCCTCGCGCCGCTGGTCGCCGCGTGGCTGAGTCGGCCGGTGTCCCCCGAACAGGTTGTGTTAGGCTCGGAAGACCGTCGGTACCTCCGCCAAGTCGCGCGGAAGACCTGGCGCTTCTTCGAGACCTTCATGGGCCCCGAAGATCATGGCCTCCCACCGGACAACTTCCAGGAGACTCCGGTGCCCACCGTGGCGCACCGCACCTCGCCGACCAACATCGGCATGGGTCTGCTCTCGACCCTCGCCGCACACGATCTGGGCTTTCTGCGCACCACGGACCTCCTCCGGCGCCTGGAGGCGACGCTCGACACCGTGGAGCGACTGGAGCGCTTCGAGGGTCACCTGCTCAACTGGTATGACACCAGGACCCTTGCGCCGCTCGCACCCCGGTACGTCTCGACCGTGGACAGCGGCAATCTCGCTGGCGCGCTCATCGCGCTGGCGGCAGGCCTGCGGCGACTCGGGCGGGAGCCGCAGTCGCCGGCCCAGCTCCGTGCTGGCCTGCTCGATACCGCGGAGCTGGCCAGTCAGGCGCTGCTCCCGCTTGCCGGCAGACCGGCGGGGGGTGTCGCGACGACCCAGCTGACGCTCGTGATCCGGACCATCTGCGATCTCCTGCGCGAGCCGCGGGACCCGGCCGAGTGCCTGATCGGCGTCGAGCGGCATGCCGCGTCGCTGGAGCAGGCCCTCGAGCGCGTCGAGCAGCGCGAAGACCCCTCCAGCACGCAGGCGGAAGCCGCCTGGTGGGGCCGTGCCCTGCTGGGCAGCCTCACGAGCCGTGACGACAGCGGTGAAACTCATGCGCTCCAGCTCGAGGAGCTCGCCGAGCGCGCGGGCGCCCTGGCCGACGCGATGAATTTCGCCTTTCTCTACGACCGGGAACGGCAGATCTTCGCCATCGGCTACCGGCTGGCAGATGCGGAGAGTCCCGCCCGACTCGACCCCTTCTTCTACGACCTCCTCGCCTCCGAGGCCCGGCTCGCGAGTTTCGTCGCGATCGCCAAGGGCGACGTGCCGGACAGTCACTGGTTTCATCTCGGGCGCTTGCTCACCAGCGTCGACGGCTCCTCGACGCTGCTCTCGTGGAGCGCGAGCCTCTTCGAGTACCTCATGCCCCAGCTCATCCTGCAGGGGTACCCCGGAACGCTGCTGGACCAGTCCTGCCGCATGGCGGTCCGCCGGCAGATGGAATACGGTCGCCAGCAGGGCGTGCCCTGGGGGATCTCCGAGTCTGCGTACAATGTGGTCGACCACCACGGCACCTATCAGTACAAGGCCTTCGGCGTGCCCGGCCTCGGCCTCAAGCGCGGCCTCGGTGACGAGCTGGTCGTGGCCCCCTACGCCACCGGCCTCGCGGCGATGATCGACCCGGAACGCGCGGCGCAGAATTTCCGCCGCCTGACGCGGGAAGGACTCGACGGGGCGTACGGATTCTACGAGGCAATCGACTATACCCAGCGCAAGCCGGACGACGGGGAGGCGACCCGGGGACCACGGCCGCATGGATCGAAGGGCGTCGTCGTGCGCGCCTTCATGGCGCACCATCAGGGGATGAGCCTGGTAGCGCTCACCAATGCGCTGCTCGACTTCCCGATGGCGCGGCGCCTCCACGCCGATCCGCGCATCCAGGCCGCCGCGATGCTGCTGCAGGAGCGCATCCCGCGGCATGCGCCGATCACCCAGCCTCGGCCGGCGGAGGAAACCCGGGTTGCCGCGCCCGCCACCACCGTGGCCGCCCGCCGGTTCCGTTCGCCTCACACCAGGTATCCCCACGCCCAGTTTCTTTCCAATGGCAGCTACACCGCCGTGGTCACCAACGCCGGCGGCGGGGCCAGTTTCTGCCGCGGCCTGGCCGTGACGCGCTTTCGCGAGGATGCGACCCGTGACGTGGGCAGCCAGTTCCTCTACCTCCGGGATGTCCGCAATGGGTCGGTCTGGTCCGCTGCCTACCATCCCACCGCGCGGGAGCCGGAGGACTACCTCGTCACCTTCCAGGCCGAACGGGCCACGTTTCGCCGGCGCGACGAGGACATCCGGACCCAGATGGAGATCGCCGTCTCCACCGAAGACGATGTCGAGGTGCGCCGCCTGACGATCAGCAACGTCAGCGACCGGCCCCGGGAGCTCGAGGTGACCAGCTATGCCGAGATCGCACTGGCCGCGCAGGCCAGCGATCTCGCGCATCCGGCGTTCAGCAAGCTGTTCATCGAAACCGAGTACCTCCCGGAATGCGCCGCCCTGCTGTGCGCCCGTCGGCCCCGCAGCCGGGAGGAGGCCCCCGCCTGGGCGGTACACGTCCTGAGTGTGGAGGGGCGGATGCAGGGTCCGGTCGAATGGGAGACCGACCGGCTTCGCTTCCTCGGCCGCGGCCGCGGTCCCGAGGATCCCGTCGCCCTCGACGGCCGGCCGCTCTCCGGTACCACCGGGGCGGTGCTCGACCCGATCGTCAGCCTGCGCCAGCGCATTCGCCTCGCCCCGGGCGGCTTCGTCCGGCTCTCCTTCGCCACCGGCATGGCCTCGACCCGCGACGCGGCACTTGCGATGGCGCAGAAGTATCACGACCCCAGTGCGGCCGCCCGGACCTTCTCCCTCGCCTTCACTCAGATCCAGGGCACGCTGCGTCACCTCGGCATCAGCAGCGAGGAGGCCCGGCTCTTCGAGCGTCTGGCTTCCCGGGTGCTCTACGCCGACACCTCGCTGCGCGCCGGACCCGAGATCCTGGCGCAAAACGTCCTGGGCCAGCCGGGACTCTGGGCCCACGGCATCTCCGGCGACCTCCCCATCCTGCTGGTCCGGGTGCTCGCGGCCGACGACATGCCCCTCGTGCTCCAGCTGCTCAAGGCGCAGGAGTACTGGCGCATCAAGGGGCTCAAGGCCGACCTCGTGATCCTCAACGAGCACCCAGTGAGTTATCTCGACGAGATGCATGTTGCGCTCGCGGAGCTGCTGGACACCGGACCATGGGGCGGCTGGAAACACCGCCCAGGCGGCGTCTACCTGCTGCGGGGCGACCGGATGGCGGAAAGCGAACGCATCCTGCTGCAGTGCGTTGCCAGCGCGACATTGAGCGGCGATCGCGGCGAGCTCGCCACCCAGCTCGATCATCCCTATCCGGAGCTCCCCGCGCGGAGCGAAGTGTCCGCCCCCGTCGCGCGGCCGCGCTCCGCCCGGAGCGACGCGGAGGAAGTGCCGGTGCCCGCGCTCACCTTCGGCAACGGGACCGGCGGGTTCGCCGCCGGCGGGCGCGAGTATGTCATCGTGCTCGACGGGGCGCAGGAAACACCACTGCCGTGGGTGAATGTCCTCGCCAATCCCGACTTCGGCAGCGTGATCTCCGCCTCGGGCTCAGCCTACAGCTGGGCCGAGAACAGCCGGGAAAACCGGCTCACGCCATTCACCAATGATCCCGTCACCGATCCGACTCCCGAGGCGATCTTCCTGCGGGACGAGGAGACCGGTGATGTCTGGTGCCCTACCCCCGGACCGGTCGCCCGCCCCCATGATCACGGGCGATACATCATCCGCCACGCCGCCGGTGTCACCCGCTTCCATCACGCCGCGCACGGCGTCATGGGGGAGCTGGCGGTATTCGTCGACCCGGTGGACGCCATCAAGTTCTCGCTGCTCACGCTGACCAATCGGAGCGCCCGTCCCCGGCGGCTCAGCGCGGTGGGCTATACCGAATGGAGTCTCGGTCCGCCGCAACCGGGGCAGCAGCTGCACGTGGTGACGACATTCGACCCCGGGACCGGCGCGGTGCTGGCGCGGAATCCGTACAATCGGGCGTTCGCCGGGCGGGTCGGCTTTGCCGGCGTCAGTGAACCGGTGCATGCCGCCACCGGGGATCGCGTCGCATTCATTGGCCGCAACGGCGCGCTGGGCCGACCGGCGGGACTGGGCGGGGAACCGCTGGAGGAGCGCTTCGGCGCGGGTCTCGATCCCTGTGCGGTCCTGGTCACCATGATCGAGCTTGCCCCGGGCGAGACCCGACAGCTGGTCTTCCTCCTGGGCCATGGCCGGGACGAATCGGATGCCCGCACGCTCCTCGCGCGTCATGGCAGTGTGGCGGCCGCGACCACCGCACTCGCAGCCGTGGAAGGGCGCTGGGACGCGATACTCGGCACGGTGCAGGTGCATACCCCCGACGACTCGTTCGACGTGATGCTCAACCGCTGGCTCCCCTATCAGAACCTGGCCTGCCGCCTCTGGGCCCGCTCGGGGTTCTATCAGCCGGGTGGCGCGTTCGGCTTCCGCGATCAGCTGCAGGACGTCATGGCGCTGTCGCTCTCGCGCCCGGACCTCTATCGCGCGCACCTGCTGCGGGCCGCCGCACGGCAGTTCCGTGAGGGGGACGTGCAGCACTGGTGGCACGAGCCCGGCGGGCGCGGGACTCGGACCCGCTGCTCGGATGACCTGCTCTGGCTGCCCTATGTCGTGGCGCACTATGTCACGACGACCGGCGATCAGGCGGTGCTCGACGAGCAGGTGACTTTTCTCGACGCACCGCCGCTCGCCGCCGGCGAGATGGAGGTGTTCGGCCAGCCGGCGGTTTCCCATGAATCCGCCACCCTGTTCGAGCACTGCCTGCGCGCCATCGACAAGGGACTCACGGCGGGCCGGCACGGGCTTCCCCTGATGGGCAGCGGTGACTGGAACGACGGGATGAACCGGGTGGGCCACGGCGGGCAGGGAGAGAGCGTCTGGCTCGGCTGGTTTCTGCACGCCGTCCTGCGGGAGTTCGTACCGCTGTGCGAACGGCGGGATCCCGCCCGGGCGACACGCTTCGCCGCCGAAGCGAGCCGGCTGGCCGGCATGCTGGACCGCGCCTGGGACGGTGAGTGGTACCTGCGCGGCTACTACGACGACGGCAGCCCGCTCGGCGCGGCGCAGAACGATGAATGCAAGATCGACTCGATCGCCCAGTCGTGGGCGGTGCTCTCAGGCGCGGCAACGCCCGCACGGGCCAACCGCGCGATGGACGCCGTCCGCACTCACCTGGTCCGCCGGGGCCCGCAGGTCGTGCTCGTCCTGACACCGCCGTTCGATCAGACCGCCCAGGATCCCGGCTACATCAAGGGCTACCCCGCGGGGCTGCGGGAGAATGGCGGCCAGTACACTCATGCCGCGATCTGGACCGTCATGGCGGTCGCGCGGCTGGGCGACGGGGACGAGGCGGCCGAGCTGTTCCACCTGCTCAACCCCGTGAATCACACCCGGACCGCATCAGACGTTGAACGCTACAAGACCGAGCCCTACGTCACCGCCGGGGATGTCTACGCCCACCCGGCTCATGCGGGACGCGGCGGCTGGACCTGGTACACCGGCTCCGCCGGCTGGATGTACCGCGCTGGCCTGGAGAGCATCCTCGGCCTTCGGCGTCACGGGGCGACCTTCGAAGTGGACCCCTGCATCCCTTCCTCGTGGCCCGAGTACTCCATCGACTGGAGGCATGGGAGCAGTCGCTACCAGATTCGTGTCACCAACCCCGGCCACACCTGCCGCGGCGTCGTCCTGGCAGAACTGGATGGCCAGCCGGTGGACCCCCAGGCCATTCCGCTGCTGGATGACGGGGCGACACACCAGGTGCGCATTGTGCTCGGTGAACAGATTCCGACCCGCCGCGCCGTGGGCGCACGCCGAGCCCACCCGGCGACCCCGTAGGCGCTGGCGCCGGCGTCAGCAGTGCTCGTATTTCCAGTTGCGCCGCTTCCCCTCGCTCAGCCATGCGATCGTGGTGGCGACACGCCGGGCCCGGGTCTCCGCTCGCTTGGCCTCTGTGACCCATTCGATGTATTCCCGCCGCTGGCTGGGACTGAACTTGGCGAATGTCGCCTTGGCCTTGGCGCTGCGCGCGAGCGCGGTACGGAGGTCGGCGGGGACCGGCAGTGCGGGGCGCGGTTTCCGCTTGGACGGCACCTTGATCCCCTCCTCATTCAGCCGCATCGCCTGCTTCACGTAGCCGGTCAGTACCCGCTTCGAGGGAAGCTGGGACAGGTCGGTCAGGCAGCCAAAGCTCCCCATTGCCTCGTCGCGCTTCGAGTCACTCTGTTCCACGATCAGCGCATGTTTCCAGAAACCGAAGATCGCATGCTCCTTGAAGGCCCCCATGCCGCAGAGAATGCCATGGTGCATGAAGGTCGGCATTCCCCATTTGAGCGTTTCTTCGACCTCGGGGCAGGCGGCGTGGACCACCTGCCGCAGGTGGGTGAGGATTGGACGCGCGAACGGGGCGGCACGGGTGATGTAGGCGTCGACGCGCTTGTCGCGGGTGGGCATGGGGAGCTCCGGGAACAGGGCCGTTAGCCGTTAGCCGTTAGCCATTGGCCGTTAGCGACATCCATCCGGCGTTTGGCGTTGAGCGGGAAGCAATTCGCTGCCACCTGCTCGCTGCCACCTCCCAGCTACTCGCCCGCCACAAACCCCGTCTCATCCAGCAGCGAATCGGGAATCACCGGACGAATGTCATCCTCCGTGCCGGGTTTTCCATCGGGCCCGACGGCGAAAAGATCGTACGACTCGCCGTCGGCGGAAAGGCGATAGTGGAACGGATACATCGCCAGCAGGGTGGCCGACTGATCGGTGATGTTGATCAGCTTGGTCGGGACGGGGCGACCCACCAGCTCTTCCAGCGTCGCCGGATAGCGCCCCTTCGTCCCGCGGTCCTGTTCCAGCGCCAGGAGGATCTGCACCAGGTTCTGCTGCGCCGAGGCCCGGCGGGCCTCGCGCATCAGAGTGCTGTCACGGAAGAGATAGAACGTGAGGAGCGCGCCGACGACGTTCAGGAGCGCCCCGGCGCCACCGAGGATGAGCGCCAGCCGCGCCTTGGGGCGATCCGAGACCAGCGCCCACGACACGGCGATGGCGCCCAGAATGAAGCCGAGCCCGGGAATGAAGGAGAGGCTCGCCAGCGTCACCAGCGGCCAGCTGCGTCTCGCGGGGATCGGCTCAGGCATCGTTGGGCATCAGATGGCAGCGGTCAGCGGTCAGCGGTCAGCGGTCAGCGGCCAATCTCCCCCTTCGCCCTCCAGGCCGCCAGCCCCACCAATTACACCCTACTCCCAACTCCCTGCCACCTGCTACCTGCCACCTGCCACCTGCCACCTGCTCCCTGCCACCTTGTTGCAACCTGACACCCCCCACCCCCGTACGGCTCCCGTTCCCGCTACCCCATTCCGGACGGACCCCGACATGCGGCACCTGACGCTGGCCTTCCGCACGCTCTTCAAGACCCCCTTCGTCACCGCGGTCGCGGTCCTCTCCCTGGCCCTGGGCATCGGCGCGAACGCGGCGATCTTCTCGCTGTTCGACCAGATGCTGCTCCGCCCCCTGCCGGTCGAAACCCCTGGCGCGCTGATCAACCTTTCCGCTCCGGGCCCCAAGCCCGGCATGCAGTCGTGCGGGCAGGCCGGCGAATGCGACGAGGTATTCAGCTATCAGATGTTCCGCGACCTGGAGAAGAACCAGACCGTCCTCACCGGCCTCGTGGCTCATGTCGGCTTCGGCGCGAGTCTCGCCTACAAGAATGTGCCGCTGACCGGCGCAGGGCTCTTCGTTTCCGGCTCCTACTTCCCCACCCTCGGACTGCAGCCCGTCCTCGGGCGGCTGCTCGGGCCCGATGACGACCGGGCCATCGGCTCGCATTTCGTCACCGTGCTCAGCTACCGCTTCTGGACCTCCCACTTCAATGCCGATCCCGGGGTGCTGGGCCAGACCATCACCGTCAACGGCCACGCCCTGAGCATCATCGGTGTCGCCCCGCGCGGCTTCGACGGCACCACGCTCGGTGCCGAACCGAAGGTCTTCGTTCCCATCACCATGCAGGGCGTGATCGAAGCCGGCCGCGACAACTTCGAACGGCGCAACGCCTACTGGCTCTATCTCTTCGGGCGGCTCAAGCCGGGCGTCTCGCTGGCCCAGGCGACCAGCGCCCTCAACGGGCTGTACCACCCGATCCTCACCGATGTCGAGGCCCCCCTGCAGGAGGGGATGAGCGAAGCCACCCTGGTCCGCTTCAAGGCGAAGGAGATTCTCGTCACCCCGGGCCCGCAGGGGCAGAGTTCGGTCCATCGCGAAGCGCGGACACCGCTCTACATGCTGTTCGGCATCACCGGCGTCGTGCTGCTCATCGCCTGCGCCAACATCGCCAACCTGCTGCTCGCCCGCGGCGCCTCACGTGCCATGGAGATGGGCGTCCGCCTCGCGCTCGGCGCCACCCGCCAGCAACTGCTGGCGCAGCTGCTCACCGAGTCAGTGCTCCTCGCCCTGATGGGCGGCCTCGCCTCGCTCCTCGTCGCCCACTGGACGCTGGGCCTCATCTCCTCGCTCTTCCCGCCGGAGATCCTGAGCACCCTGCACTTCGAGCTGCAGCCATCGGTATTCGCCTTTGCGGCACTGCTCTCGATCGGCACCGGCCTGCTCTTCGGGATGTTCCCGGCGCTGCACAGCACCCGGGCGGATCTCGTCACCTCCATCCGCGGCAACGCGGGGCAGATCGCCGGCAATCGCGGTGCGGCCCGCTTCCGCGCCACGCTCGTCACGGTGCAGATCGGGCTGGCGACGGCGCTGCTGATTGCCGCCGGCCTCTTCATGAAGAGCCTCGTCAACGTGACCCACGTCGACCTCGGTGTGCAGGTGGACGACGTCGTCACATTTGGCATCTCGCCGGAACAGACCGGCTACGACAGCACCCGCTCCCGGCAGCTGTTCGAGCGGGTGGAGGAGGAACTCGCCGCCATCCCCGGAGTCACCGGTGTCACCAGCTCCATGGTCCCCCTGCTTGCCGGCAGCAACTGGGGCACCGACGTGCATGTGCAGGGCTTCCCCTCGGGGCCCGATGTCGACAACAACTCCCGCTTCAACGAGGTCGGCGCCGGCTATTTCGGCACCCTGGGCGTCCCGGTCCTGGCCGGCCGCGAATTCACCACCGCCGACCTCCTCGGCTCGCCCAGAGTCGCCATCGTCAACCAGGCCTTCGTGAAGAAGTTCAACCTGGGCCAGGATGCGGTGGGCAAGTTCATGTCCTCAGGCGGCAGCGACTCGCTCAACACCCAGATCATCGGCGTGGTGCAGGACGCCAAGTACAGCGCCGTGAAGGACGTCATCCCGCCGCTCTTCTTCCAGCCGTGGCAGCAGGACGGCCGGGTCGGGTCGATGAATTTCTATGTGAAGACCTCACTTCCGCCCACGCAGCTGCTGCTCGTCCTGCCCGAGGTGATACGGAAGATCGACCCGATGCTGCCGGTGGAAGGGGTGAAAACCATGCCGCAGCAGATCAAGGACAACGTTTTTGTCGACCGGACGATCACCATCCTGTCGTCCCTCTTCGCCCTGCTCGCGACACTCCTTGCCGGTGTCGGGCTCTACGGTGTGCTGGCCTACACCGTGGCCCAGCGCACCCGGGAGATCGGCGTTCGCATGGCGCTCGGCGCCGACGCGCGGCAGGTCCGCCTGCTCGTCCTGCGCCAGGTATCCGGGATGATGATTGTCGGCGGGGTGGTCGGTGTCGCGGCAGCGCTGGGCCTGGGAAAGGCGGCGAGTTCACTGCTCTACGGACTCGAGGGTCACGACCCCGTCGTGTTCACCCTCGCGGTGCTGGTGCTCATGCTGGTCGCCTTGAGTGCGGCCTACATCCCCGCCCGCCGCGCCTCACGGGTCGATCCGATGCAGGCGTTGCGGTACGAGTAAGGTGGCGGGTGGCAGGTGGCAGGTGGCAGGGAGTATGGAACCGGCGATAGGCGGTAGACATCAAGGTGGCAGGTCAGCTTCCCGTGCGTGACAGCGACGGAGGCTAGGGAATGAGGGGAGGACGGGATGACTGGCCCTCCCCCGGTTCCCCGTTCCCGGTTCCCCGTTCCCGGTTCCCGGTTCCCCGTCCCCCCTTTCCCGCCCCCCTCACACGCACATATCGGACACCACGGCGCCGCCCCGCACCATCCGGAACGGCCCCAGGACCTGATTCAGATCCGTCAGCTTCACCGTCAGGATCATCGTGTTGCCATCGATCCGCCCGGTGTACATCGCCGGATGCGGTGGGTACCCTCCACCCGGGATCGGCCCGCCGCCGAAGAAGTGTCCACCGGTGGCGCTGAACTGCCCCTGCCGACTCACGGTCCACGCCGAGTCGATCGTGCCGGCGCCACAGGTGTAACCCACCGCACCGCCTGCGCGGGAGAGTGACACGCTGGCCTCGGCTCCGCCCCAGACACCCAAAGCTCCCTGGGTTCCGCCCCGGACATCCTCGGCGGTGGGAGGCGTCGGAGAGGCGCAGGCGACCATCGTTGTCAGGCACGCCAGGAGACCGAATCGGAAGGGGATCATCTGGTCCTCACGGGAAAGCGAAGCATGGGTAGAGCAAGCGTCCCCGCCTGCCCACACAATTCCGATACTGACCAATCATGGGCAGACGTCCCCGACTGGTGCAAGGGTGGGGTAGAGGAAAGGCCAGCCGCAGGGCTGGCCTTTCCATTTGGTCCAGCGACAAGCCCGCCTATTCTCTGGCGAGCACCTCGTCGGTCGGGATCGGGAAGGTGGTATAGACCACATCTCCCGGCCGGTCGATCGACAACTGGTTCAGCCGGCCATAGCGTCGCATGTCGATCCACCGGTGACCCCATTCGTACAGCAGCGAATACCGGCGCTCGTACAGCAGCGCGTCGATGCCGGCCGCCTGGGAGCCAAAGGCGGGAAGCGCCGGCAGTCCCCCCGAGGTCGTGCGGACAAAGTTGATGTCGTCCAGCGCGGCGGAGAGATTGTTGAGCTGCAGGTTGGCCTCCGCCCGCAGCAGTACCAGTTCCTCGTTCCGGATGATCGGAATGGGTGAACTGGGGCCGGGATAGACCGCCCAGCCCAGGTCCGACGTCAGGTTGGCGGTGGTCTGTGCCGTCCGCCCGAAGGTCTTCCTGAGGAACCGTGCATCCAGCAGCAACCCGCCGGTCTGCAGCTGCGCACTGTCACGCAACTGCGGGTGGGCAAAGTTCTCTGCCGTGCTCTGCTGAATGCTGTTGGTCGCCTCCCCCGAGCCGGTGCTGTACACCAGGTAGGTGCCCGTGCTGAGGGGTGCGAGGGTGTCCACGAACGACGCCGCGAGGTCGGTCAGCGCCTGGGCCCAGTTCTGCCGGTAGACGTCCACCCGGGCCCGGAGGGCACGATTCACCTTGATGAACTCGGTTGGCGTATCAAATCCGCTGAAGCCGCTCGAGAGCGAATAGGGGAACCCCGTCGACCCGGCCGCCTGCAGATCGGTCAGCGCCGAGTCGAGCAGGTTTTCGACGTGATCGTAGGCCAGCGTCTGAGTCACGAACGGCGCCGGTGGAGCGGTCACGTCGATTCCCACCGCGATCGGGATGGAATCCTGGGTGTGGGCCACCAGGACATTGAGGAAATCGAGCGCCTGCATCGTCCGGGTGTAGCCCTTGACCGCGCTGATCTCGCTGGCGCTGAGGGCCTGCGCCGTGCCGATGTAGGTGAGCAGCTCGTTGGCGCTCCGGATGTTCCGGTATTGCGGTACCCACTGCGATCCGCCGATGAACCCGCCGCCATCGAGCGCGCCGGTGAGTGCTTCAGTGGTGTAACGCGGCTCGGAACCGTCGAACCGGTAGCCGTCCCGGCCGATGATGCTGGTATTGAGAATCCAGCCGGGGTAGTAGCTGCGGACGCCGGCCAGGAGGCCAAGCGCCGAGGCGGCCACGCGCGCCCGGGAGGGGTTGGACCCGATGGGATCGGGACTATTGGGATTGGCGATGTCAAAGTTGCAGGCGCTGAGGGCCAGGGCGCTGAGCGCCACCGCCGAGGCCACGCGGAGGAGTCGAGTCGTCATGGTCAGAACCCCACATCAAGCGAAAGGTAGAAACTCTTGCTCGGCGGATAGGGGGCGACGTCGATGTTCCGGACGATCGCCTGGTTTCCGAAGTTGCTCACCTCGGGGTCGTAGCCGGAATAGTCCGCGATGCGGATCAGGTTGCGGCCGGAGAGCGTGATCCGGGCGTTCCGGGCCTGCCCGCCGAACATCGTGGCGACCAGGTTGCTCGGCAGGCCGTAGGAAACCGAGATCTCCCGCATCTTGAGGTAGGAGCCATCCTCCAGATAGACCTTCGTGTTGCCGGCACCCCACTTGGTGATCCGCGCGACCCCGCCATCGGCGACGTCGGGGCTGTTCTGGCCGGCATCGAACAGCAGCCGGGTCAGGTTGATGACATCCCCGCCCTTCTTCCAGTCCCAGTGCATCCCGAAGCGGAACCGCTTCCATTCGACGTCATTGGAGAAGCCCATCTGGAAGTCGGGGTAGGCATCGCCGATCGGCTTCTGTACTCCGCCCACCAGCCCGATGATCTGGGTGGCCGACTTGCCCTGCTCGATCTGGAAGACGCCGAGCGAGGTGCCGAAGCCGCCCGTCTGGAAGGCGGGGATCGGCAGCTTGGTGATCAGGCTGCGGTTGCGCGAGAAGCTGGTGCCGAATGACCAGTAGACACTGCTGCTCTGCACCGGAATGAGCTGCAGGCCGAGTTCGATTCCGCGGTTCCGGAGGGTGGCGCCGGAATTGAAGATGCGGGTGACCTGGCCGGTGGACGGCGCCAGGGTCTGGTCGAGCAGCAGGTCGGTGATGTTCCGCTGGTACCAGGAGAACGAAAGCTGTGCCCGCCCATGGGCCAGCTGGGCGTCAAGGCCGAATTCAACTTCCTTCTGCCGTTCGGGACGGATGTTCGGATCGCCGGCACGCGGGCCCACCGACGTGGTGAAGTTGCCGTCGTACACCCCGGTGGTGTCGAAAGTATTCTTCGAGCCGTACGTCGGCGCATTGCCGGTCTGGCCGTACGCGGCACGGAACTTTACCTCATCCAGGCTGCCGATCGGGGCGATCACCCGGTAGCTGCCGGCCAGCTTGGGATAGTAGAAGTATTTGTCGGGATTGCCGTTGTTGCTGCTGCGGTCGGCCCGGAGGCCGGCGGTGAGCAGCAGCCGCCGGTTCAGCAGCAGCACTTCTTCCTGCCCGAACAACCCCAGGTCCCTGCCCGGTCGGACATCCTGACTCACATCGCGATTGGTCGCCTGGTCGGGGCTGCTCTGTCCAGTGAGGAGGCTCCGGCCGAGGACGCTGGTGTTATTGAGCTCACGATACTCGTACTGCATGCCGATCGACGTCGTCGCGCTCCACGCCTTGGACACCGGCGTGTAGATGTGCGCGCCGTTCACGGCGAGGGTGGCGTTCAGGTTGGAGGCCTTCCCCAGGATGACGGTGCCGGGCTGGCCGTCGAGCGACTCGTACTGCAGCTCCGGCGGGGAAAGAAAGTCATTCTGCTGGTTGAAGTAGTCGGCGCCTCCGACGACGGTGAAGTTCAGGTTGTGCCGGTCGCCGGTGATGGCGGACCACTTGGTGCTCACCGTCCCGAGGGCCCGCCAGACATCTTCCTGGTTCTTCAGCAGGTTGAGGGTCTGCAGCGGGTTGCTGCGCTCGAACGGATTGACCGGAAAGACACCCAGCGAATCGGGCCGCGGGTCGAAGAAGCTCGGCGTGAACGGCAGCACCAGGCCGGGTGAGGTGCCGGTGTTGTCGTTGTTGGACAGGGCGCGGTCCGAGCGGGAGTGGGTGACACTGGTGCTGACCGCCACCGACACCCGGCCGCCGAGGGTCTGGTCCAGGTTGATCCGGAAGCCCTGCTTCTTGTACCCGCTGCCGAGCGCGATGCCCGGCTCGTTCTTGACCAGGCCGGAGATGAAGTACCGGGTCTGGTCGCTGCCCCCGCTCACACTCAGCTCGGTCTCCGAGGCGAGCGACTTGCGGCCGTAGAGCAGCTCCTCGTAATCCACCCGCTGGCCCGGCCGGAAGTACTGGCCCACCAGCGCCGGGCTGAAGACCGACGCGGCATCGGCCGAGTCCTTGAAGGTGCGCTGCCCGATCTTGTTGGCGATTTCGGAGAAACCGAAGCGCTGCGAGACATTGAACTGGGCCCGGCCCACCTGGCCCCGCTTGGTGGTGATGATGACCACGCCGTTGGTCGCCTTCGAACCGTAGATCGACGCGGCGGAGCCGCCCTTGAGAATCTCGATCTTCTCGATGTCGGCGGGATTGAGGTCCGCCAGGCGGTTGGTGGGATTGTCCTGGTTCGAGGCGTTGCCGCCCGCGGCGGCGGCGGTCACGGCGTTCTGCCCGTTGGCGATCGACGAGTTGCTGATCACGATGCCGTCAAGGATGAACAGCGGGTCGGCGCCGGCGTTGATCGTCGAGATGCCGCGCAGGTTGATCTGGATGCCGCCGCCAGGTGCGCCGCCGTTGGCCTGGATGTAGGCGCCCGGCACCTTGCCCTGCAGTGCCGCTTCCAGGGTAGGCGCCGGGGTCCGCTGCAGCTCGTCGGACGAGATCGTGGCGACGGCGTTGGGCAGATTCTCTCGGCCCACGCCGGTCGACTGACCAGTGATGACGATTTCGTCGAGCTTCAACAGGTCGCGCACCATGGTGATCTCGACCGTGGTCGCGTCGGGCTCGATCGTCACCGTCCGCCGCCGATAGCCGATGAACCGGAGCTGGAGCGTTGCCGCTCCCTCCGGCACGTTGGCCAGCAGGAAACTGCCGTTGTCCTTGGTGTACGCGCCGAGTCGCGTACCCGGGACGGTCACCGCCACGCCGGCCAGGGCGCCGCCCGTGGCAGAATCGCGAACGGTGCCGGTGAGAATGCGGGTCTGTGCCGCCAGTGGACCGGCGCTCAGGACGAAACAGACCAGCGCAAGCCAAACCATCCGAGGCTTCATACGCTCTCCGCTTGGACTGCTGAGGTTGTGGTGCCTGTTGCAGGTGGGTGGCTGGAGTTACAGATCGGTCACAAGGTTGTCAAGGATCGGGCCCCGTCCCCCTTCCCCTTTCACCGCCCCCCTGTCTCCTTTCTCCCGCCCCCTTCCCCGCGGCAGGAGCAGCCCCATGTCCGTTGGCACCGGCTTCCTCGAGCAGGTCAACCAGGCCTTCGATCGTGCGGCGAAGTTGACGCGACACGATCCCACTCTCCTCGCCAGCATCCGCGCCTGCAAGAACGTCCTCTACACCAGCTTTCCGCTCAAGCGGGACGACGGCGCCATCGAGGTGATCCACGCCTGGCGGGCCCAGCACAGCCACCACAAGCTCCCCTGCAAAGGCGGCATCCGGTTCGCGCCGGATGTCGACGCCGACGAAGTGCAGGCGCTGGCGGCGCTGATGACCTTCAAGTGCGCCCTGGTCGACGTGCCCTTCGGCGGGGCCAAGGGCGGGATCCGGATCAACCCCAAGAAGTACTCCGCCGGAGAGCTGGAGCGCCTGACTCGGCGCTACGTCTTTGAATTGGTCCGCAAGAACTTCATGGGCCCCGGCATCGACGTGCCGGCGCCGGATATGGGCACGAGCTCGCGCGAGATGGCATGGATTGCCGACACCTACGCCCAGCTCAAGTCGGGCGAGATCGACGCGCTCGCGTGTGTCACCGCCAAGCCGGTGAGCCAGGGCGGGATCCGCGGACGGACCGAGGCGACCGGTCGCGGGGTCTTCTTCGGCGTGCGCGAGCTCTGCAGCGTGGCGGAGGACATGAAGCAGCTGAAACTCTCGACCGGGCTTGCCGGCAAACGGGTCGTCGTTCAGGGGCTGGGCAACGTCGGCTACTACGCGGCGAAGTTCTTCATCGAAGGGGGCGCGCTGCTGGTGGGAGTCGCCGAATCGGAGGGGGGCATCAGCAACCCGAAGGGGATCGACCTCGAGGCGCTCATGGCGCACCGCAAGGAGCGCAAGAGCCTGCTGAATTTCCCCGGAGCAACCAATCTTGCCCAGCGGGAAGCGGCGCTCGAACTCGACTGCGACATCCTCATCCCGGCCGCACTCGAGCGGCAGATCACCGGCGACAATGCGCCGCGGGTCAAGGCGAAGATCGTCGTCGAGGCGGCCAACGGTCCCACGACGCCGGAAGCCGATGCCATCCTGGCCACCAAGGGTGTGATGGTCGTGCCCGACGCCTACATCAACGCCGGTGGCGTCACCGTCTCCTACTTCGAGTGGGTCAAGAACCTGGGCCATGTGCGCTTCGGGCGGATGCAGAAGCGATTCGAGGAGGGGGCCTACAGTCGGCTGCTCGAGGCGGTCGAAGGCGTCACCGGCCGCAAGTTCACCGCGGCGGAGACCGAGCGGCTGACCCAGGGGGCGAGTGAAGAAGATCTGGTCAACTCGGGCCTGGAAGAGACGATGATCACCGCCTGGCACCCGATCCGGGAAAAGTGGAAGCAGGCCGGCGCCGGGGTCGATTGCCGCACCGCGGCGCTGGTGGTCGCGATCGACAAGGTGGCGGCGAGCTACGAGCAGCTGGGGATCTTCCCATAGACGAGGGGGCCCCAGCAGCTCATTCCGGCCTGAGGCTCACCGCCGGCAGCCCGCTCAGCCAGGAATAGGGATTCAGGGTGAAGCCTTCCACCCGCCGCGATACCGCGGCGACATTCACCGGGGCATAGAGAAACAGCGCCGGAGCGTCGGCGTTGAGCGTGTCGAAGGCAGCCCGCCAGGTCCGCCGCGCCGCGCGCGGGTCCTCGGTGGCGCTCGCCTGCTCCACCAGGCGGTCGAACGCGCGACTGGCATACCGACCGTAGTTGAGCTGCCCGATCCCCACCGCGGTCCACTGGTCGGCCAGCCCCCGCGGGCTCGGCTCGGTGAGCCACGCGCCGATGTGGCTCTCGAATTTCCCCTGGCCCAGCCGCTCCATGAACACCGGGAAGTCCACCAGTGTGATCGTCACCGTGACCCCGAGCTGGCGCCACTGCTCCTGCAGCGCTTCAGCCAGCCGCTTCCGCCCCAGGCTCGTCGCGGGCACCAGGATATCGAGCGAGAGTAACCGGCCGCCCTTCCGGCGCATGCCGTCTGCGGCGGCAATCCAGCCCGCCTCCGTCAGCTCGCGGGCGGCGCGCGTGGTGTCGTAGGGCAGCACGGCGGTGCTGTCATCCCAGATCCACAGCATCTGCGAGATCGGGCCAGGAGGTGCCTTGGAGCCCGCGCCGTAGATCGCGGTGGCGAGGGTGGAACGGTCCACCGCCATGTTCAGCGCTCGCCGCACCTTCACATCCGCCACTGCCGACCTTTCCGCACGCGCGCCTCCCAGCTGATACCCGAGGTAGCCGTACACCGCCGCGGGGTAGCGCAGCGTCCGCAGTCCCGAATCGGCTTCGACCCGGGCGGCGCGCTCGGGAGTGCCGACGGTCTCCATCAGGTCGGCCTCACGCGAGAGCACCAGGTTGAGCGCCGCTTCGGGGTCGGCGGCGAAGCGCCAGATCGCGGTGCCGAGCTTCGTCCGACGGCCGTTGATCGTGTCCGCGACCAGCGTGATGGACTGGCCCCGCTCCCAGCGCGCGATCCGGTAGGGACCGCTGCCGACCAGATGGCTCAGCGCGGTGTCGGCCCCCCAGGCGTCGCGCGGCGTCCCGCTCCAGATGTGTCCCGGGAAGATCCGGACGTGGAAGGTGGCGTCGTAGAGCTGCTCGGGATACGGCTGCTTGAACCGCACCAGCACCGTGGCAGCATCCTCGGCGGAAACGTCGGCCACGCGGATGAGCGCCCCGCGGGCCGGCGTGTCCAGCAGGGAGTCGGCAAAGGCGGCGAAGGAGAAGACCACGTCGGCGGCGGTGACCGGCGTGCCGTCCTGCCACCGGGCGTTCGGGCGCAGGTGAAAACGCAGGGTGAGTGAATCCACCCGCTCCCATCGAGCGGCCAGGCCGGGCCGGTACGCCGCAGTATCGATCGGGGCGCCACCGGGGGCGAGATCGGCGAGTTTCTCGAATACCTGGTCGCTGATGTCGCGGCCGACCGTCTCCTGCACCAGGGGCGGCAGAATCGAGTTCGGTTCGCCGGTCGCGGCGATGACGATCGTATCGCACCGCGCGCAGGGAGCCTCCCGCTGGCACCCGGTGAGCGCAAGGACAGCGACGACGATCAGACGGATTCGGTTGGTCATGCACGGTACTCCGGAATTGGCGGTCGGCCTGCTCCCCTCCTGCGCCCACACTTCGTATCGGCATGGCGCCACGGAACCGTGACATCGTCGTATTCCCAGTCAGTCCCTGGCGGTGGCGCAGAGGCGCCAGAAAAGAACCCTGCGCCACGGGCAAATACAACAAGTCGGGGCCGCATGCGTAGGGGGCCCCAAAAATCGGGCCCCCCAAGCCGCCCCC
>JANMYS010000003.1:0-1729 GCA_031382385.1 Gemmatimonadota bacterium | reverse complement strand
CATCCCGAGGTGGATCTGCGCTGGCTCGATCTCGGCAGCCAGGAAGTGCTCGACCGGTTGCGCCTCGAGCGGGTCAATCCCCAGGCCGACGTCTGGTTCGGGGGTCCGACCACGCTGTTCGAGCGCGGCGTCGCTGAGTCGCTGCTCGCGCCCTACCGGCCGAGCTGGGCCGACGCGGTAGACTCGTCGGGTATCGGACCCGCGGATCTCTACTACCCGGTGTACCGGACACCGGCGATCATCGCCTACAACAACCTGGCGGTACCTGACAGCCTGGCGCCGCGCGATTGGGACGATGTGCTGCAGCCTCAGTGGCACGACAAGGTGCTGATCCGCGATCCGGTCGCCAGCGGCACCATGCGCGCCATCTGGGGCCTGATCCTGCAACGCAGTCTGCGGGCGACCGGCGACACGGCCCAGGGGATGGCCTGGCTCCGGCGGCTCGATGGTCAGACCCGGACCTATGCCCTGTCCCCCGCGCTGCTGGATGCGAAGCTGGCGCGGCAGGAAGGGCTGGTGACCCTCTGGGACCTGCCCGACATACTGATCTCCCGGTCGAAGCACATGCCGTTCGGGTACACCTTTCCCTCGAGCGGCACCGTGGTCATCGACGATGCGATCGCCCTGGTGCGCAATGCCCGTCACCCGGAGGTGGCGCGGCAGTTCATCGAGTTCGTCGGTAGCGTCGACATACAGCTGCTGACGGCGGCGCGGGTCTTTCGGCTGCCGGCACGCCATGACCTGCCGCCCGACCGGATGCCGGCCTGGGTCGCGGAGGTCGAGCGGGACATGAAGGTCGAGCCGATGGACTGGGCGCTGCTGACCCGCGAAGGGGCGGGGTGGATGGGCTACTGGGATCAGCAGGTGAGGAATACCGGGAAGTAAGCCGTCAGCCGTTGGCCATTAGCCGTTAGCCGTTAGCCGTTGGCCGCTGGCACGTAGCGGTCAGCATTCAGCGTTCAGCCTTCAGCCTTCAGCATTCAGCGTTCAGCGTCAGGGTCTCTCTCGTGCCATATCTGGAACTGCACAACCTCACACGGCGCTTCGGTGCGCGGGCGGGCCTCTTCGGGCTCTCGCTGTCGCTGGAGCGGGGCCAGATCCTGGCCCTGCTTGGTCCGAGTGGCAGTGGAAAGACCACGACGCTCCGGTTGCTCGGCGGCTTCGAGCAGCCGGACAGCGGACAGGTTGTGGTTGACGGGGAGGATGTCACGCGGCTCAGGCCGGAGCAGCGCCGCTTCGGGATGGTGTTCCAGCACTATGCGCTCTTTCCCCACCTCGATGTCGGCGCGAACGTCGCCTTCGGGCTGGAGGCACGCGGTGTGGCGGCGGCGGGCATCGCGACGCGGGTTGCGGCGTCGCTCGCGCTGGTGGACCTCGCCGGGTTTGAACGTCGTCCGGTCGGCGGACTCTCCGGTGGCCAGCAGCAGCGGGTGGCTCTGGCGCGGGCGCTGGCGCCGGAGCCGCGGGTGCTGCTGCTGGATGAGCCGCTCTCCAATCTGGATCCGTCGCTGCGGGAACGCACCCGTCGCGAGCTGCGCGCACTGATCCGGCGGATCGGGATCACCACGGTGATGGTGACGCACGAGCAGGATGACGCCTTTGATCTGGGCGACGTCGTGGCAGTGCTGAAGGATGGGCACCTCGAGCAGGTCGGCCCGCCGGAGGCACTCTACCGTGAGCCGGCGACGGCGTTCGTGGCCGGCTTCATCGGACGGGGGAGCTGGCTCGA
>JANMYS010000168.1:0-2481 GCA_031382385.1 Gemmatimonadota bacterium | reverse complement strand
GCAGCGGTGCTGTGGACCGTGCTTCGATCGAAGGAGTACTCGCCCGAGGAGATGGCCGCGTTCTCGGAGAACCAGGTGCGTGAGGCCGTCGTCCGTGAGCGGCGGACGGCGGAGGAGTATGCGGCACTTGGCGGGCGACAGGTCCGCCTTGGGTGGATCCTGCTCGCGATCGGTGTGCTGCTGAGCGCCTGGCTGGCCCGGGCCGCGATCTATCAGGTCATGGTCCTGTCGGTCGGCGTCGGCGTCATCGGCGGGCTCCTCGTCGTGAGCGGGCTGCTGCAGCGGGGCGGTCGCTACGACAATGGCTTCGTCACCATCCTGAACGACCTGCAGGATATGCCCCGCACGATGAAGCAGCTGGCATGGGTGCAGTTCTTCTCGTGGTTCGCGCTCTTCTCGATGTGGATCTATACG
The DNA here is from genome assembly GCA_031382385.1 of Gemmatimonadota bacterium. Taxonomy (GTDB): domain Bacteria; phylum Gemmatimonadota; class Gemmatimonadetes; order Gemmatimonadales; family GWC2-71-9; genus JADJOM01. Next base: position 2,067 of record JANMYS010000168.1, on the reverse strand, counting down.
ACCCCGGCGGTGACCAGCCATCTCTATGGCACGACCGATACGACCTCGGCACTCTACAACGAGGGTGCCAACTGGGTCGGGGTGGGATTCGGCGCCTACAACGGTGTGGCGGCGCTGGTGGCATTCCTCATTCCGGTGCTGGCACGGCGGACCAGCCGGAAGATGGCCCACGCGATCTGCCTGGTCTGTGGCGCGCTTGGTCTGCTTTCCATTCTCGCGCTGAAGGATCCCCGGTTCCTGCTGGGCTCGATGGCGGGAATCGGGATTGCGTGGGCGAGCATCCTCGCCATGCCCTATGCGATCCTGACCGGATCACTGCCGCCGTCGAAGATGGGCTACTACATGGGGGTCTTCAATTTCTTCATCGTCATTCCCCAGATCGTCGCAGCGGCCCTCCTCGGCTTCGTCGTCGGCCGTTTCTTTGGCGGCGAGTCGATCTACGCCCTCGCCATCGGCGGCGGATCGCTCCTGCTCGCCGCCGCACTCACGCTCCGGGTGGACGATGTGGACGACGCGGCGGCCGGCCCCTGGCACCCGGGGTTCCCACCCGCGGTCTGATCGGCCTCAGCGACGAGTCTCCCCGCCGGGGGTGCGCCGGACGGCTCCGACTTCAGGCTGAGGGCGCCGGTCGGGGCGCGATGTCGAGCGGTGGCGGCTCATCGGCCACCAGCGGCTCGAACTGGCGGCAGAACTCCTCCCGAGAGATATGTGCGGCGGCCGCGAACCGCGCGATTTCGTGCGGGTTCTCGAAGTCGTCGCGCCGCAGCCGGATCATGTAGCGGCGTGCGATCGCGTAGCGGGTCGAGTGGGTGTTGACGTAGCGGACACGGGTCCGTCCGGTCACGGGATCGAGCAGCTCCGCGAAGGGGATCGGCACGAAATCGCCGCCCTGCATCGAGACCATGACCGCCCGGCCTCCCGACAGCAGGTATTTCGCGGCACAGTAGCCCAGATCCCGGGCGTACTCCATGTCATACGGGATCGGGTCGGCACAACGCAGCTCGTACCCGATGTCCTTGGCCGCGATGGTCGTCTTGATTCCGAACTCCGCCAGCCGTGCCTGCACCGCCTGCTTGAGAATCTGGCCGAAGGCCACTTCGGCGATGCGGAGGTGGCCGTGCGCATCACGTTCCACCCCTTCGATCCCCGACAGATCCCTGGGATCGATCCCCTCGACGACGCCCTCCGCGATGACCGCCACGCCGTACGACCTCCCCTGGGCCAGCCGCTTGATGATGGCTCCCACCAGAGTGTCGGTGATCGTCTTGAACGGTATGCCGGTGTGCCCGAACTCCTCGGGGATGAGCGTGAGCGTGGCACCCACTGCCTTCCCGATACCCAGGGCGAGATGGCCGGCCTTGCGGCCCATGGCGATCACGAAGTACCAGCGCGACGTGGTGTGGGCGTCGACCATCAGGTTCTTGACGATCTCGGTGCCGTGATGGCGCGCCGTCTGGAACCCGAAGGTATCGATCTCCGGCGGCAAACCGATGTCGTTGTCAATCGTCTTTGGCACGTGCACGACATGGATGCGGCCCGCCGACTGCTGTTCCAGCCGCATCGCGGTGTACGCGGTATCGTCACCACCGATGGTGATCAGGTGGGTCACGTCGAGCCGCAGCAGGGAGACGATGGTGTTCTCGAGCAGCTGCGGATCGGTGGTCGGATTGGCGCGGGCAATCCCCAGGATCGAACCGCCGCGGCCGTGGATGCGGCTTACCTTGGGGATGTCGAGGGGCATGACGTGATCGATGTCGCCGCGCATGATCCACTCGAAGCCATCCCTGATGCCCACGACATCCACACCGTCCAGCACGCAGCGGATGGTGGCAGCGCCGATCACGGCGTTGATTCCCGGCGCCGGCCCGCCGCCGACGACGATCGCGACCTTGGTGCGCTCACTCATGATCTGAAGCTGCCTCCGTGGGTTCAGGCGCGGCGCCGCGCGGTACGGGCGAGCGCTGGTCTGGGGATGGCGAATAGGTAACGGACGTATTCTAGCGCCCGCCTCCGTTCAGGGGCACTGCCGGTTGGAACCTGGACGCAAACGCTGTACAATCAGCCCGA
>JANMYS010000142.1:0-26275 GCA_031382385.1 Gemmatimonadota bacterium | reverse complement strand
GGTCGGTGGCGGCGGCGTTCAGGCCTTGGGCGGGCCGTAGTAGCCGCGCTGCTCGTGGTCCGGCATTTCGAGCAGCCGGGCGCCCGCGATCACCTGTGGGTCGAGGCCGTCACCGCCGCGCGCGATATGCGCCAGCAGTTCCGCGCGCATGCGCGGTTCCCAGTAGCTCCGCAGGTGGTTGCGGATCCCCTCGGCGCGGCGTTCGGGCGGATAGGGCGCGAAGAACGCGCTGATCTGGTTCGCCATCACGATCAGGCGCTCCAGCGGCAAGACGCCCCGGTCATCGGTCTCGGCGGCAGTGCGCGCCTTCATCCGGCGGTGTCCACGGCCACACGCTCGTCCTGCCGCCTGGTGGCGCCGGGCGCAACCTCCACCCGGGCGACCTCGACCGCCGTGACCTTGTACTCCGGGCAGTTGGTGGCCCAGTCCGAGTGGTCGGAGGTGACGGCGTTGGCCTGCGACTTGGCGTGGTGGAAGGTGGTGTAGGCGACGCCCGGATTCACCCGCGCCGAGATCTGCGCGCGCAGCCGGATCTGGCCGAAGCGGCTGGTGACGGTCACCCAGTCGCCGTCGCGGATGCCGCGCAGCTCGGCGTCCTCGGCGTGCAGGTCGAGGCGGTCCTCCGGGTGCCACCGGGAGTTGGCCGTGCGCCGCGTCTGCGTACCGACGTTGTACTGCGTGAGGATCCGGCCGGTCGTCAGCAGCAGCGGGTAGCGTTCGCTGGTGCGCTCCGCCGTCGGCACATACTCGGTGAGCATGAAGGTCCCGCGGCCGTTCGCCCGCGGAAAGCGCTCGCGGTGCAGCACCTCGGTGCCCTCCGGGGCGTTCTCGTCGCAGGGCCACTGCACCGAGCCGATGCGGTCGATCAGCTCGAAGCTCATGCCACGGTAGGCGGGTGAGAGTCGCGCGATCTCGTCGAGCACCTGCCCCGGACCGTCGTAGTGGACTGCGTAGCCCATGGCGTTCATCAGCCGGACCGTGACCTCCCAGTCCTGCAGGCCGGCGAGGGGCTCGACGACCTTGCGGACGCGGCTGACGCGGCGCTCGGCATTCGTGAAGGTGCCGTCCTTCTCCAGCGACGAGGAGCCCGGCAGGAACACATGGGCGTACTTCGAGGTCTCGTTGAGGAACAGATCATGGAGCACCACGCACTCCATGTTCTTCAGCGCCGCGATCACGTGGTTCTGGTTCGGGTCGCTCTGCACCGGGTCCTCGCCCATGATGTACATGCCGAGGAACGTTCCGGCGACGGCTGCGTCGAACATGTTGGGCAGGCGCAGGCCGGGCTCCGGGTCGAGCGGAACGTGCCATTCCTGCTCGAAGCTCGCCCGCGTCTCCGGGTCGGTCACGAAGCGGTAGCCGCTGAACACATGTGGCCACGAGCCGAGGCAGCTCCCGCCCTGCACGTTGCCCTGGCCGCGCAGCGGGTTCACGCCGACGCCGTCGCGGCCGAGCATGCCGCAGGCGAGGCCGAGATTGCCGAGGCACATGACGCCGGTCGATCCCTGGCTGTGTTCGGTGACTCCGAGACCGTAGTAGATGGCACTGCGCGGACCGGCGGCGTACAGCCGTGCGGCGGCGCGGATCGCGGTGGGGTCGAGGCCGGCCGCCGGGCCGACGACCTCGGGGGCGTACTGCTCGCTGCCCACCAGCGCCGCCCACTGCTCGAACTCGGTCCACTCGCAGCGCTCCCGGATGAACTGCTCGGCGTACAGCCGCTCGCGGACCACCACGTGCGCGATGCTGTTCAGCACCGCGACGTTGGTACCGGGTCGCAGCGCGAGGTGCAGTGTTGCATGGCAGTGCGGCGAGGACACGCTCTCGGTACGGCGCGGGTCGATGACGATCAGCCTGGCACCCTCCCGGATGCGCCGCTTCAGCATCGACCCGAACACCGGGTGGCCCTCGGTCGGGTTGGCGCCGACCACCATGATGGTGTCGGCCTGCAGCACCGAGTCGAAATGCTGACTCGCAGCGCCCCAGCCGATGGTCGCGGACAGCCCGAACTGCGTTGGCGCATGGCAGATGCGTGCGCAGTTGTCGATGTTGTTGTTGCCGAGTACCGCCCGAACCAGCTTCTGGACGAGGAAGATCTCCTCGTTGGTGCAGCGCGAACTCGACACCGCACCGACGGCGCGCGTGCCGTGCTTTGCCTGCACCGCGCGCAGCCCTGCTGCGGCGCGCGCGAAGGCCTCGTCCCAGCCCACCGCGCGCCACGGCTCATCGATGGAGTCGCGGACCAGCGGCGTGCGGACCCGATCGGGGTGGTCGTAGTAGTCGTACGCGAAGCGGCCCTTGATGCAGCTGTGGCCGTGGTTCGCCTTGCCCTCCTTCCACGGCATCATGCGCACGATGCGGCCGTCGCGCGTCTCGGCCCGGAAGCCGCACCCGACGCCGCAGTAGGCGCAGGTGGTCGTGACCGAACGGTCAGGGCGTTGTGGAATCGGCATGGGCATACTCTCCGTCGAACAGGCTCTTCTCCACTAATGCCTGCGTCGGGCAGGATTGCACGCAGGCACCACAGCTCACGCACTCCGACTCGAAGAACGGCTTGTCCTCGCTGGCCACGACCTTGGAGTCGAAGCCGCGAGCCGCGATCGTGAGCGCGAAGGTCCCCTGGATATCGCTGCAGGCACGCACGCAGCGGCTGCAGACGATGCACTTCGCGGGATCGAACAGGAAGTACGGATTCGAGGCGTCGACCGGCGCCGCCAGATGACTGGCGCCGCGGCCATACCGATGCGAGGTCACGCCGAGCTCGCGCAGCACGTCATGGAACTCGCTCCAGCCGCCGTCGAGCTCCGCGGGTGGGAAGTCGGACAGGTAGAGCTCGGCGACACCGCGCCGCAGGCGGTCGAGCCCATCGGAGCGAGTACGGATCGTCATGCCCTCTGCGACGAGCGTGGTGCAGCTCGCCGGATAGCCCTTCTGGCCGTCGATCTCGACGAGGCAGATCCGGCAGCTGCCGAAGGGCTCCAGCATGTCGGTCGCGCACAGCTTCGGCACCGCGCGACCCGCCTCCGCGGCGGCCAGCATCACCGAACTGCCGGCCGGCACGCGGACTGCCACGCCGTCGACAGCGACCGACACGAGAGGACCGCCGCGTGGCGGCGTGCCGACATCGATCGCTTCACGCAGATTGCGAATTTCCGACCAGGTCATTCTGCCTCGCCCTTGACGCCACTCCATGATCTTACACGGGCGCGAGCCACTGGCAAGCGTCCAGAAAGAGACTGATTGCGACGCCGGCGGGCAAGCGCATGTCCAATGCTGTGGACATTCCCCGCTTACCGTGAAGCGTACGGGTGGATTCGTGAACCCATCGCCGCCATCCGGAGGTTCCAGTTCGAAGCAGGTGGCATGTGCGGGGACTGCCGGGCGATAGATGGCGGCTATCGGCAGGGGAGGCGGGGTGAAGGCGCCTGGTTCAGGAATGGCCGGTGGGCTGACCAACCCGCACCAGCAGCCGGCTCTGCTCGGCTGCCAGGCACGCGACTACCAGAATGGGTGCGTGCCGCATGTCCATCTTTCTGTCACCCATGTCCGTGGACCGGCCTGTCACCTATGCCGTTGACTGCGCCTGGGCGACGGCTGGGCGCGTGGCTGTCACGGGCTCTTGCGGAGTCGAACGGGGTGGCACAACGCCCGCGCCTCGTTGGTAGTCAGTGAAGCGTGAGCAGGTAGAAGCCTCGTCCTGCCTGGGCCGCCAAATCTCTTGCCCGAAGCGTGAAGGTACCGGTTGATGGGAGCGTCACCGTCAGCGGGGCCGTGCCCAGCGTATCGCCCGGACTGATCAGCGCCGAGCCGACACCAATCACGTCCAAGACCACGGGCCCACCGAAGTTCGCGGGCAATGCCATGTTGGCGGTTACCACCTGATTGGCGGTCCCCGTGAACGTGAAATCATCGACGTCGCCGGCGAAATCAATCTGCTCTGAAGCGATCGTGTCGCCCAGTGCGAGCGCCGCTGAGGCCGTCTCCGGTGCTCGATTAATTGGGAGGACGGCGAATCGATAAGTGGGGCGTGCGAGGGGATTCGAGAGGTGCCGGGCCGTGACTTTGACCGTGATCCCCGGATCAAATGGACCCGCCTCCGCGGTCACGTTGCTGAGCAGGGCTGTGTCGGCGATGGTGGATTGGATCAGTGAGCCTCCCCCTGCTCCACCGGTGCCGTTGACCAGCATTTCCAGCGTATCATCAGGCGCGCCGGTTACAACCTGAAGCGCCGTGACGTAGCCGGCAGCGTTCGGAGCCAGCGGGACCTTGTAGGTGTCAACGTCGCCGACACTGTCGATGGCCTCCGTGGTCAGGGAGTCGGCGAGGCCGATGATCGCTGGCCGCGATTCGGGGCGGAGGTCGGCGATGACGATCCTGACGTGGTAGGTTGGAACGGTCGGATTCACAGTGGCAATAAGGCTAGGGTCAGGGGTTCGGACCCTGAGGAAGAACTGTGTCAGGACCCGGCTCGTGACGATCGGACCCTGGACGGTGACCGTGTCCCCTGGGAGCGTCATAGCAAAGTCGTCGTAGAACGAGAGAAACTCCCGGAGGGACGCCACCACGGGCACGCTGGAGCCGGGGGGATCCAGCTTGACGCGCATCACGAGACCGAGGGTGTCGGCGATCGGGGTTCCGAGAGTCCAGGCGTCGATGTCGGCCGAGTTGGTCAGACTTTCCCCGGAGATGTCTGCTGCCAGCGGGACGGTCGCGGCGCTGTTCTCGGGGAGGGTGTCCACCACGGTGGCACGGAACCGATATCGGCCCGTTTCAAAACCCAGGGCTGTGCCTGCCGGTGCCCGGACAATCACGTGGTAGATGCTGTCGGCAACCACCGCAAAGTGGGGAGTCCGATTCGCCTCCAAAGAGGGACTCAGCGAATACGAAGCGCGGGTGCGGGGGCTGAAAAGGTAGGCCTGACCCTCGACCAGAAGCTCCACCACATTGCTGTCCTGCGCCTGAAGGAAGACGGCCATCACTCCGGTCGCGCTCGTTTGCAGGCGAAAGGTATCCGCCTCACCGAAGCGGAGCCTCCCGGCAATGGTATCGCCGATGACGACCAGAGGCGGGTTGCCGGAGCCGCCGCTGGAGTCGGCGGGAGAACCGCAGGCGGCTGAGAGGGCACCGAAGGCGACGAGCACGACACCACAGCGGCGGAGGTTCATGGAACTAGGTAACCTCGGAAGGGGTGAAGAAGGGCAATCGGTCCCATGAGGCGTCGGGAGCCGGCTGATTTACGGGCCATCCCGGCTCTCGCAAGCTGATTCCGCTGCGCTACCGGTCCGGCGGCCTCCCTGCGGGCGTGAGGGTGGGCTGACTTGAGGCAACCTGGCCGCGCTTCGGCAGCTGCATGCGCCTGTCAGACGGCTCCGGGCGGCCCGGGAGCTGAGCGCTTCCTGTGGAGCAGGGGAAACGGCCTGCCGCCCGAGTCCGTCGGCGATCTCCCCACCACCACAAATCCCAGTGCCGAGTAGAAGCGCTCCGCCGCCTCGTTCTGCTCCTTGACGCCGACCGCAAGCTCGCCCGCAGCAAGCGCCTGAGCGTGTGCCACGAGAAGCCTGCCTCCGCCCTGTCCAGTGTGCTGCGGGTCGATGAACAGTGCTTCGATTGTGTGGCTCGCGTAGCCCAGAAAACCCATCCGGGTTTCCGGGGCGGACACGCGCACCCACCACTCAACGGCGTCGCTCGCCAGTGCCTCAGCCACGAATGGTCTGAGGGAGAGTACGTCGGGGTTGGTGAGAAAGTGATGGGTCGCCCGGACTGGGCGTTCCCACAGCGCAGGCAGTGGCTCGCGGGCTTCCACCCGCGCGGGTCGGACGTGCATGAGCCTTGAGTATTCAGGCGGCCGTCTAACTAGTAACCCCACTGCTCCCGACCGTCAGCGCAGCTCATCACCAACGCTGAAACCGGCAACCCCCGCAAAGACCGCAGCCCCCGCCCGGCAGAAGATCCGCCGGACCGCGCACCCCCCGGCCACCCTACAGCAAGACATGGGTGCAGATCATCGTCGTCGTCACATCCCGGTGCCCCAGCAGCTCCTGCACCTTCCAGATATCGGGCCCCGCCTCCAAATAGGTGGGTCATAAAGAGATGCCGCAAGGTGTGACAGGTGGCTCGCTTGGGCGGCCCCGCCCGGCCCACCGCCACCGTCATCGCCCGCTGCACCGCCGAAGGATGGAGATGGTGCCGCCGGACCCTGGCCGATCGCTCGGTCCTGGTACTCACCTAACCAAGCCTCCGCAAAGCCCGGGGCGATTCACCGCTCGCCGAATCGCCCAATCGCCCAAACGCCCAAACGCCCAAACGCCGCAGGGCGGGGCCGAGCCCCGCCCCTACGCTGCGGTTCCCGTTCCCCGGACACCCGGGTAGTTTTCCGCCCCTTGATGTCCTGAACCAGACGGGGTCGGAATGCAGGCAGCGGTGATGGGACGACGGATGTGGGCGGGGGCAAGCGTGCCGCTCGTCATCCTCACGGGACTGGTGGGTGTGCTGGCTATGGCCGCGCCCTCACCGGTCCCCTCGTCGCGCCCGTTACACGCCGCATCCGACTCCGTCGGCCCCGACGTCTCCTCCCTCATCGGCGTCAGCGGTCAGCTTCGTGCGGTGATGTTCCCCGCCGATTCTGCTGCCGGCAGTCCGCTCGCGGCGCTGGTGCCCGCGCTCGCCGCCGAGGGGCCCGGCGTTCATCTCACCGGCCTGACGGCGCCTGATGGCGCCCCGATCCGGGCGCTGTCGTTCTTCCCGCTCGCGGCACGGCAGAACGGCCGGTGGCACAGCTACCGGACTGGCTTCTGGCCCGGTGAGCGCGCCAGCCGGCGCCGCTCACACTACCAGCTGCCCGCCGGCTTTCTCGAAGTCACTCCCGAGAATGCCCAGACACCGCTCTCGACCAATTTCGTCGTCAGCGATTTCCTCACCCACGACCAGCCGTCGGTCTGGCCCAAGGTGCTGGTGATCCGCCTGCCGCTGCTGGACAAACTGGAGCTGATCAGTGCCGAGCTGGCGGCGCTCGGCCGCACCCCCGCCGTTCGGGTGATGTCCGGCTTCCGCACCCCGCAGTACAACGCCCAGGGTGTCGGGCCGCTGGGCGGCCGCGCGGGCGACAGCCGCCACATGTACGGCGATGCCGCGGACATCTACGTGGATGCCGACGGCAACGGCGCGATGGATGACCTGAACGGCGACGGCCGGGTGACGATCGCCGATGCCCGCTGGCTGGCGCAGCTCGCCGCCCGGGTCGAAGGGGTCTACCCCGAGCTCACTGGTGGCCTCGGCGTCTATCGGGCCAACGCGGTGCACGGCCCGTTCGTGCATGTCGATGTGCGGGGGACGCCGGCGCGGTGGTAGGGGGCCGCATGTATGCGGCCCCAATCGCCCAATCGCCCAATCGCCCAATCGCCTAATCGCCTAATCGCCCCATCGCCTAATCGCCCACTCGCCCAACCGCCTACCGCCTACCGCCTACCGCCTGCTTTCCGCAGCTCCACTCCTTCCATAACGAATACGCGGCCGGAATCACCAGCAGCGTGAGCACCGTGCTGCTCAGCATGCCACCGACCATCGGCGCGGCGATGCGCTTCATGACGCTCGCGCCCGCGCCGTTGCCCCAGAGAATCGGCAGCAGCCCGGCGATGATCGCCGTCACCGTCATCATCTTGGGCCGCACCCGCTCCACCGCGCCTTCGATGATGGCCGCGGTGAGGTCGGCAATGGTGCGCCCCGGGCGGGCGGCCCAGGCCTGGTCGAGGTAGATCAGCATGATCACCCCCGTCTCCGCCGCGACCCCCGCCAGCGCGATGAACCCCACTGCGACCGCCACCGACCAGTTGTAGTGCAGCAGGTAGATGAACCAGATCCCACCCACCAGTGCGAAGGGCAGCGAGAGCATGACCAGCAGGCTCGAACCCACGCTCCGGAAGTTGAGATAGAGCAGAAGAAAGATGAGGGCCAGCGTCGCCGGCACGACCAGCCGAAGCCGGGCGGCGGCACGCTGCATGTATTCGTACTGACCGCTCCAGGTGATGGTGTAGCCCGGCGGCAGCTCCACCATCTGATCGACCATCTTCCGCGCCTCGGCGACGTAGCTTGCAATGTCCCGGCCGGCCACGTCGACGTAGACCCAGGCGGTGGGGATCGCCCCCTCGGTCCGGACCACCATCGGTCCCGCTGCCTCACGAATCGTCGCCACCTGTCCGAGCGGCACATAGGCGACCGAGCCGGGCGCGGCAGTCGGTGCCGCGCCGCCCGGCATCCCCATCCCACCGGCACTGCCGGCCTGCGCCGTGCCGTGCGACGCGGGGATCAGGACGTCGAGCAGTCGCTCGGGATTGTCGCGCAGCTCATGGGGGTAGCGGATCCGCACGCCGTAGCGCTCCCGGCCTTCGACGGTCTGGGTGATCGTCATGCCGCCGATCGCCGTCGCAATGACGGTCTGCACGTCGCCCACATTCAGGCCGTGGCGCGCCGCGGCGGCGCGATCGATGTCGATGTCCAGGTAGTAGCCCGACTGGGCTCGCTCCGCAAAGGCGCTGCGGGTGCCGGGGACCGCGCGCACGGCATCTTCGACTTCGCGGCCGAGCCGTTCCAGCTCGCCCAGATCGGGACCGAAGATCTTCACCCCGACCGGCGTCCGGATGCCGGTGGCCAGCATGTCAATGCGCCCCTTGATCGGCATGGTCCACGCGTTCGTCACTCCCGGCAGCCGCACCGCCGAGTCCATCAGCGTTACCAGCCCCTCGGTGGTCATGCCCGGCCGCCACTCTGACTCGGGTTTGAGCGTGATGGTCGTCTCGAACATGTCGAGACCGGCGGGGTCGGTGGCGGTCTCCGCCCGTCCCGCCTTGCCCCACACCGTCGCCACTTCGGGAATGCTCTTGAGGATGCCATCCTGGATCCGCAGGATCTCCCGCGCGCGGGCGACACTCGCGCCGGGAAGCGTGGTCGGCATGAAGAGGATGGTGCCTTCGTCCAGCGGCGGCATGAATTCTCCGCCGATCCGCTGCCACGGAATCCAGGTGAGGATCACGGCAGTGGCCGCGAGCGCGAGCACCGTCCACCGCTGCCGCAATACCACGCCGATGACCGGCCGGTAGAGCCGGATCAGGGCGCGGTTGATCGGGTTGGCATGTTCCCGGAAGATGCGGCCCCGGATGAACATCCCCATGGTGACCGGCACCAGCGTCACCGACAGCAGGCTCGCCGCGGCCATGGCGAAGGTTTTGGTAAAGGCGAGCGGCTTGAACAGTCGTCCTTCCTGCCCTTCCAGCGCGAACACCGGCAGGAACGACACGGTGATGATGAGGAGCGAGAAGAACAGCGCCGGCCCTACTTCGCGGGCCGAAGCGGTGACGATGGCCCACCGTTCCTCGGTCGAGAGCACACTGGTGTTGAACGAGGCGGCGTTGGGATCGCCACCCTTGGCCACGATGGCCCGTTCGAGGTGCTTGTGCATGTTCTCGATCATGACGATCGCGGCGTCGATCATGGCGCCGATGGCGATCGCGATTCCGCCCAGTGACATCAGGTCCGCGCTCACCCCGATCCAGCGCATGGCGACAAAGGCGAGCAGGATGCCGACCGGCAGCGTGAGAATGGCGACCAGCGCCGAGCGGGCGTGCACCAGGAAGAGCAGGCACACGATGGCGACGATCAGGCTTTCTTCGAGCAGCTTGCTCCGCAGGTTCTCGATCGCCCGGCGGATGAGGTCGCTCCGGTCGTACATCGGCCGGATGACGACACCGGCTGGCAGCCCCGAGGCAATGTCGGCCAGCCGCGCCTTCACCCCGTCGATGGTCGTCAGTGCGTTCTCGCCGAAGCGCATCACCACGATGCCGCCGACCGCATCACCCCGGCCATCGAGATCGGCGATGCCCCGCCGCACCGCCGGCCCCACGGTGACCCGGCCCAGCTCGGCGAGGCGGATGGGTGTGCCGCCCGCCGTCGCGCCCACCACGACGTTTTCGATATCGCCGATGGATTTGAGGTAGCCCAGCCCGCGCACCATGTGCTCCCGCTCCGACAGCTCCACGACCATCGCGCCGACGTCCGAGTTGGCGTTCTGGATCGCGGCCATGACCCGGGTGATCGGAATGCCGTACGCCTGCAGCCGGGAGGGATCGAGGTCCACCTGGTACTGCTTCTCGAACCCGCCGATCGATGCCACCTCCGACACGCCGGGTACCGCCGTCAGCGCATAACGCAGGTACCAGTCCTGCAGACTGCGCAGCTGCGCCAGGTCCATCCGGCCGGTGGTGTCCTCGAGGGCGTACTGGAACACCCACCCCAGCCCCGTCGCATCCGGGCCGATCGTCGGGGTGACGGCGTCGGGCAGCTTCCCCTTGATGCCGTTGAGGTATTCCAGCACCCGGCTGCGGGCCCAGTAGAGATCGGTGCCGTCCTCGAAGATCACGTAGACGAACGACACGCCGAAGAACGAGTAGCCGCGCACGGTGCGCGCCCCGGGCACCTTGAGCATCTCCGCGGCGATCGGGTAGGTGACCTGGTCCTCCACGATTCGCGGCGCCTGCTCCCCGTATTCGGCCTGAACGATCACCTGCACATCGCTGAGGTCGGGGAGCGCCTCGAGCGGCGTATTCCGCACCGCCCAGATGCCGCCGCTGATGGCCGCCACCGTGCCCAGCAGGACCAGGAATCGATTGCCGGTTGCCCAGCTGATGATGCGCGCGAGCATGGCTACTCCTTGTGCGGGGCCGGAGCCGCCGGTGCAGCCGGTGCCGACATGTCCATCCCCGCCATGTCGCCGGTGTCGGCGGCGGGAACGGTGGGCTTCGCCTTGGAGGCGGGAGCCGCCGATGCGCCCGGTGCCGCTGGTGCCGTCATGTCCATGCCCGGCATGTTGCCCATGCCACCGAGCAGCGTGCCGAGATTCGATTCGGCGTCAACCAGGAAGGTGGCCGACGCCACCACCGTGTCGCCCTCCACCAGCCCACGCAGGATCTCCAGCCGGTCCTCGGTCTGCGCGCCCAGCACTACATCAGTCGGGGTGAAGCGCCCATCGGGACGCTTGAGGAAGACCAGGCTCCGTTCACCCGTCGCAAGCACCGCGGAGCGGGGAACGCTCAGCACCGAGCGGGCGATCGGCGCCGTGAGCCGGATGGTGGCGAACATGCCCGGCTTGAGCGTGAGTCCCGGATTGGGCAGCGCCACCCGCACCCGCGCGGTTCGGGTTTCGGGGCTCAGCGTCGGGGCGACGTAGCTGATCCGCCCGGCGCGGGATTCGCCCGGCAGCGCCTGGAATTCGGCCGACACCGGCTGGCCCACCCGCACGACGGCGAGGTCCTGCTCGAACACATCGCCCTCCAGCCAGACCACGCTCAGGTCCGCGATGCGGTACAGCGCGTCCCCTTCCATCACCCGTTGTCCGGCGAGCACACTCTTCTCGATGATCACGCCGTTCGCCGGCGCGCGGAGGGTGACGGTGTGCGGCACCGTGCCGGTTTCCTCGAGCTTCCGGATCTCGCTCTCCGGCACCTGCCAGCGCACCAGCCGCTCGCGCGCGGAGGTGACCAGCCGCGTGGCGTTTGCCTGGGCATCCGGGGTGCTTCCCGCCAGGTCACCCCCGAGACGCCGCGCGAGCAGCAGCTCCTCGGCCGTGGTGACCACCATCGGCGAATAGATGGAGAGCAGTGCTTCTCCCTCATGCACCGGGCTGCCGGTATAGTCCACGAACAGCTGCTCGACGAATCCCTCGAACCTCGGAGAGACGGTGCGGATGCGGGTCTCGTCGTAGCTGAGCTGGCCGACGATCCGAACGTCGCGGTGGAGCGCGCCACGCAGCACCGGGGCGAAGGTGACTCCGATGCGCTCCTGGTCCCGCAAGCTCAGGTGGACCGGCGCCGCGCTGTCAGCGACGGCGGCGCCGCCATGCTGGTGACCGCCCGCCTCCACCGGCGCTTCCTTGGCCGATCGGGTGAACCACCACGCCGTGAACAGGGCGGCGACGATCAGGGCCACTCGGGCCAGGCGGGCGATCATGGTTCACCTCCGGTGGTGTCGGCCGAGGACGCGGGGTCCAGCAGCTCGGTCGCAGTCAGCATTTCCAGTTCGGCGATGGCCTTGCCGGTCTCGGCATCGAAGCGAAACAGCTCCTGTGCCGCCCGGAGCGACTCCATCTGGCTGTCGAGGAGCGTCATGAAGTCGGTGCTTCCGCTGCGGTAGCCGCTGAGCGCAGAGGTCGCCGTCGCGCGGATCTGGGGGAGCAGGGTGGCGTGGTAGAGCGCGGCAAGGGCGCGGGCCCGTATCAGGTCGGCGTGCAGCTCCCCGATGCGGCCGCGGGTTTCGTTCCGCATGTCAGCGAGATCGGCGACCGCCATCGCGTTCATGGCGTTCGCCTCCGCCTCCATCTGGCGCTGACGGCTGCCGGCGGTCAGTGGCAGGGTGAACCCCAGCATGAAACTCCCCATCCGGTCGGTGCCACCGTCCGGCATCGGTCGCTGGCCGTAGATCACACCCAGTGTCAGGTCGGGCCAGATCTCCCGTCCGGCGCGGCGGGCCATCGCCTCCGAGGACTCGATGCGCGCGGCGCCGGCGGCAAGCATCGGCCGCTCGCTGAGCGCACGTGCCTCCAGCTCCTGCCGCGGCGGGAGGGAATCGGGGAACCGGGGCAGCAGCGGCGTGGCCACCGGCGCATCGACGGGCAGACCCCGCATGCTGTTCAATCGGACGGCCATCCCCTCGCGCATCGCCCGCATCCGGATGATCTCCTCATCCATGCGTGCCAGATCCACCTGGCCGCGCAGCACGTCGGTCTGTCGTCCCCGTCCCTCGGCGTACATCACCCGCGCCGTCTCGATGATGTCCTGCACCAGCCGGCGGGTCTCGGCCATCGTCGCCAGTGCATGATCGGCCTGATAGATGTCGTAGAAGCTCATCGCCGCGCGGGCCCGCACCTCCCATGAGACCTCGCGGGCGCGGGCCGCCTCGGCCGACGCGTCAGCCCGCGCGGCCTTCACGGCAAGTCCGGTCTTGCCGGCCACCGGGACCATCTGCATGACCTGGATCTGGTTCATGCCGAGCGGGTCCTGCAGCCCGAGACCGGGGAGATTCCGATTCATCAGGGAGAGCTGAATGCTGGGGTCCGGCCAGCGTGAGGCGGGCCCGATGCGGGCGCGGGCAGCTTGCGCCTGGGCATTGGCGGCCGCGATACGCGGGCTGCCTCGACTCAGCGAGCCGTACACCTCCGCGAGCGTGAGGCGGGGTGTCTCCTGAGCGTGGAGAGCACTGGCCGCGAGCAGGCACGCCAGAACCATCGATGTCCGTTGCATGACTTCCGTTCCGGAACAGAGCCTCGGATGTTGCCTGCCGGAGAGCCCGGTCAGGCGCCGCGTGGACGCGATGGTATCCTGTCGCGATCAGCGGAACTGGGGTGGTGCTTCAGGTGCGGGGAGGGGGCGGTTCAGGCGGAGCGGGAGGAGTGAGGGGAAGCTGGACTGACGTGGGCCACACGACGGCCGCCAGGGGAGCGGGCCGGAGCGCTACCGCCGTCGGCTCCGTTGCGCCGACGGCATGACATGCCACCATCGCCGTACAGGCGTCTGGCTGGCAGGGCAGGCGATGCGTTGTGTCGGCCGGAGCCTGGTGGTGAGGGCTGTCCGCGCGGTGGTGCATGGTGGTAGGCGCCATGGTCGCACCGCATTCCTGACTTGCCCAGGCGTTCTGGGCCAGCAGGAGCAGGGCGAGGCAGATGGCGACGAACCGGGTCAATGGGCGCATGGTATCTGATTCAAGCTCGCTGGCCGGGCGTTAGCGCCACCTGAGGGTACCATTAAGGTTCATTCACAATCACTATTTCAGGTTTCGGCGCTGCTCCGCATGGTGAATCCTTTGGCCTGCCGCGTGGCTCTTCCGGGCAGAAGCACCGGGCCCAGCGGGGGCCATCCACCATTCTTGTCGGAGGATCACATGTCATCCAGACTCCTGCCTGCCAACGAGCACCCCGTCGAACGCGGCCTGCGTGTCGTGCTCGGTCTGGCCCTGCTCGCGATCGCCTTCGTCGGTCCCAAGACGCCGTGGGGATTCCTCGGAATCGTGCCGCTGGCGACCGGGTTGATCGGCAGCTGCCCGCTGTACACCCTGTTCGGCTTCAGCACCTGTCCGACCAGCTCGCGCTGACACGCTCCGATGGGGAGCTCATCCGGCGTGCCGCCGGGGGAGACGCCTCGGCGTTCGAGGCGGTTGTCTCACGCCACCAGGATGCCGTCTTCCGCTATCTGCGGGTGATGGCGGGGAATGATGCCGACGCCGAGGACGCGCTGCAGGAGACGTTTCTCGCTGCCTGGCAGGCGGCCGGAAGTTTTCGCGGCGGCGACTCGGCGCGCGGCTGGTTGCTCACGATCGCCCGGCATGGCCTGGGGCGAATGCGCCGCCTTCGGGTGGATGAGCCGGCGCGGCTGATCCCGCTGGACAGCCTGGGATGCGAGGCGGGTTGGGGTGAAGCGGGTGGAGTCCCGCTGCCGGAGGACGGGAAGGAACGCCGGGCGCGGCTAGAGACGGCGCTCGCCAGCCTTGGCCAGGAAGACCGCGAAATCATCGTCCTGCGGGATCTCGAAGGTTTCTCGGGCGAGGAGACGGCGGAGTTGCTGGCCTTGGGGCTGGCGGCGATGAAAACCCGACTGCACCGCGCGCGGCTGCGGCTGGTGGCGACCCTGCGGAGGGACCATGGCTGATCTGGACCGTGAAGTGGCGGGCCTCCGGTGCCGCGAGGTGCTGGGGCGCCTGTCGGAGTATCTCGATGGTGAACTGCATCCGAGCCAGCGCGCCCGGCTCGAAGCGCACGTGCGCGGCTGCGACTGGTGCGAGCGGTTCGGCGGTGAGTTCGGTGCGATCGTCGCGAGTCTGCGGCGGGAGCTGGCCAGTTCGGCGCCGCTCGATGCAGCGCTCGCCGACCGGCTGCGGAACAGGCTGCGGGCGAGCCGGGGGGAAGCGGTGTGAGGTGGGGCCGTCTCTCTTCACTCCTCACTCCTCACTCCTCACTCCTCACTCCCTCTCACTTCCGTCGCGTCACCGTCGGCGCGCGCTCGACCGGCTTCTCGAAGTCGCGTGGCTCCTGGGGTCGGAACATCAGGTCCACGGCGATGAACAGCGTTTTGGAAAAGGGATAGAAGAAGACCGGGAAGCAGAGCATCAGCAGCATGCCGCCCCAGAGGAGCAGGTCCCACGGCGGTGCCGGCCAGGTGCGGATCATTGCCCCGACGAACGTCAGCGCGAAGGCTGCTTCCGTCGCGAAGAGATTGATGGTGTTGGAGCCCACCCAGTAGCCTCCCTCGGGCTCCCGGTCGTACTGGATGCCGCAGCTCGGGCAGCTGGGGCACATCCGCACCCATGAGACGAAAACCGGGCCACCGCCGCAGGCCGGGCACTTGAGCTGGATGGCCCGAAGCAGGAGATCGCGGCGCCGGGTCACGTCTCTCCTACGGCTGAGTGCGTGAAGCACGTGAGGCGCGCTCCTGGCGCCCGAGGAGGATCAGGCGGGCCGCCTCGCCCGCCGGGCCGCCCCGGGTCTGCATCTTCCGCAGACTCTCGTCGTCCTGCTGGCCCAGCTGGGCAGCGATGGCGACGATCATCGTCCCGTGGCTCTGCTTCTCCCGATCCGCGATCGCATGGGCGTGCGCCTTGGCGGCGAGCCAGCCCGCGCCCAGCGCCGTGGCGAACGAGAGGATCAGGGCACTGATGCCGATGTTGACCGGGACCCAGCCCTTGGTGCCGCCGAAGCCGAGCAGCATCAGGACCACCGTTAAAGCCAGCAGTACCCACATGATGGCGTGCAGGCCGCGGGCCCGTTCGCTCAGCTCGGCCCGTCGGGCACGCTTAGACATCATCCTCACCGCCCAGCTCGTAGCGCTCGTCGATCATTGCGCCGAGGGTACCGAGCGCCTTCCTGAGGGGGGGCACCATCGGGTCGGCGCTCTTGGCCCAGACGATGATGTCCCAGGGATCGCCGGCGAAGGCGTCGGGGGGCATCGCATCTTCGGCCGCAGTAAAGAGCACATCGTCCAGCGTGCCGGTGGGATCGGTCCACAGCACGATGGCCTCATCCTCCCGCTCGGCGTGGGTGGTCTCCGCCGCGGCCTCGTCGAAAATGGCCGCCGCCGCCTCCGCGCCGCTGCCGCCGAGAACGATGGTGAGACCGCCCTTTTCGATCAGGGAGAGGGCGAATTCCTGGCTGAGCTCCTGCAGGGCGGGGGTGTCCTCCTCCAGCCAGAGGACGACCACAAAGACCCGGTCGCTGAACGCCGCAGGGGCGGGCGGCAGGTTGAGCGACGGCACCGTCGAGAGGAAGACCCGCTTGTCTTCGTGGTCGGGGAAGCGGGTGAGCGGCATGGTGAGATCAGGTGAGGGGTCGGTCGGGCCTCCGCGCCAGACCATCGCGGGTAGGTCGGGCCTCTGTGCCCGACCGTCGGGCGGGTACCCCGAACCGTCGGGCGGGGACGCCCGACCCACCCACTACACTAAATCGGCAGATCCTCCCGCACCAGCGCCAGGATCGCGCCCTGCGGAACGACCAGGTACTTCTTCTCTTCGAAGGTGATTTCGACCGCGGCCTTGCGGAAGAAGATCGCATGGTCGCCGACCCGGGACTGCATCGGGCGCCAGCGCATCTGCCGTTCGCCGACTTTCCACGGCTCATCGTCCACCATCGAGGCCAGGTCGGGGGCCGGCTCCCCCGGTCCGACGGCGATCACCAGTCCACTCTGCACCGGCTGGGCATCGACGGCGGTGGCGGGGAGGTAGAGGCCGACGCGGGTCCGGTCCTCGCCCTCTTCCGGCTCGACCAGGACCCGGTCCCCGACGATCAGCAGCTGCTTGCGGGGGAACTCGTTCATCGCCGGTCCTCCGCGGCCGCCGGCTCCTGGTCGATCCTGAGTACCCGCAGCCGGCGCTTGCCGTGGGGAAGTCGGAGGTCGACGTCCTCGCCAACCTTGCGGCCCTTGAGCGCTCGCCCCAGGGGGGAAGCCAGCGAGATATGGCCCGCCTCGTCGTCCTCCTCCTCGAGATCCATCATCTCGGCGAGCACGACGAGGAAGCCCTCTTCGATCTTGGTGTCGAGGTCGAGTACGCGCACGCTTGAGCCGAGCCCCACTTCGCCAGCCGGCGTCTCAGCGGTGGAGAGCTGGGAGACCTGGGCCAGGCGCTGGTGCAGCTGCTGCAGCCGAGCCTGCACGAACTGCTGGCGTTCGAGGGCGGCCTTGTATTCCGAATTCTCTCGCAGGTCGCCCAGCTCCACGGCAGTGGCGATGGCCTGCGGGATCACGATGTTCAGTTCGTGGCTGAGCTGTCCGATCTCGGCGCCCAGCTTCGCGCGCATTTCACGCAACATGAAGAGCTCACAAAAAAGGAAACGGCCCGGGCTGCTGGATCGCGGTTGCCCGGGGCGTTCTTGAGATAGCGACCACAACAATAGCGCCGAAACTCGGAGGAGGCCATAGGTTTGGCGTAAGTGGTTGTGCGGCTTGGCTTTCCGGCGGTAATTTCAGGGCATGACGAGCCCAAGGCCGTACTTCCTTTCCTTATATAGCCCCTGACGATGACACGATTGACCTTTTCAATGCTCGGGCTGCTCGCGTTGCTCGGCGGCAAGAATCCCACAGTAGCTGTCTGCCAGACTGCCGACGCCGCGGCGCCGGCGGTGGCGGCCGACTCCGTCGCGCGGCGGCTGCTGGTTGATGTGCGGCAGCTCGACAGCACGATCATCGTCGATGCACGGTACGCGACCAGCAACAACTTCACCGGCGCGGTACTGCCGGGCTATTTCGCCAATCGCGTCCTGCTCCGTCGGGAGGCTGCCGAAGCGCTGGCTCGGGTGCAGCGCCGGCTGAAGACCGGCGGGATGGGCCTCAAGGTGTTCGACGGCTATCGGCCGGTGCGGGCCACGCTCGGCATGGTGGAGTGGGCTCGCCGCACCGGGCAGGTGCAGCTGATCCGGGACGGGTATATCGCGAGCCACAGTCGGCACAATCTCGGGCTCGCGGTTGACCTGACGCTGGTGGACTGGTCGATGGCCGGGCGCGAGGTCTTCATGGGCACCGCGTACGACACCTTCTCCGACGCCGCCCACTTCAGCAGTGCGACCGGTCGCACGCTGCGTTACCGTCAGCTGCTGCGCCGGGTGATGGAGGAGGAGGGCTTCCGGCAGTACGAGCAGGAGTGGTGGCACTACAGCTTTGTGGTGCCGGGGGAGGAGCTGGCGTTCGACCTGGAGGTGCGGTAGGGGCGGAGCTTCGCTCCGCCCCGCGATGGGCTCACACGGGCCGCATATATGCGGCCCTTACGTACCTGCGGTCTCGTGCTGGGCGGAGCTTCCTCCGCCCCGCGATGGGCTCACATGGGCCGCATGTATGCGGCCCTTACGTACCTGCGGTTTCGTGCTGGGCGGAGCGCAGCTTCGCCCCAACCCAGCTACCGCTTGCCCCACGCCTCCACGTTCCGCCCGATCTGTCGCACATGCACGTCGAGGTGCACGCCGTAGGCCTCGAGCCAGGGTTCGACGCCGAAGTGGGGATTCTCGGTATGCCGGCCGGTTCGCTGCCACTGGGCCTCGGTCAGCCGCTGGAGCAGGGGGACGGTGTTGGCCCGGACCGCGCGGATGGTGGCGAGGGCCAGGGGGAAGGGATGGGCGTGGTAGTCGAGCTCGATGGCCCAATGATCCTGATTGTAGCCGAGGATAAGCGGGTCGGGCTCGGCGACGAGGTACCGCAGCCGCATGTGGGCGTTGGTCTCGCTGTCGGCGCAGTGCACAATGATCTCGTGCACGCTCCAGCGGCCGGGGCCGGGCCGCCACTGGAGGGCGGCAGCCGGCACGGCGGCGAGGGCAGCCTCCAGGCGCGCCGGTCCGGTCGCGTACTGGGTGACCAGGAGGCGACGTTGTTCAGGGCTCATGCAGGCAGCTCCGTGGTGTCGGGCACCTCGTGGCCGGTGCCGGGTACGAAAGGCTGGGAAGGGAGTCGGTAATCTATTCCGCTCCCCGGAAGGTGCACCGCTTGGCAGCCTTCCCGGGAGGCGATACCTTAGGGCTGCTTCCCCGGCCAAATTCCTTGACGCTTTGATACTGAATCACTATTCTCAGCGCGCTTCGTTGCGCCCCCGACCCTTCCCGCTGACAGGGCGACCCCACTGATGCCCAATCTGTCCGTGCCCAGCCGGCGCCTGCTTCGCTGGATTCCGGCCCTGACGCTCGGTGTTCTGCTGCTGCTCGCGGCCTGTGCGTCCGAGCAGTATCCGCAGACGACCCTGCTGCCGCGTGCCGATACCGCCCGCGATCAGGACGCGATCTTCCGCCTCACCCTCTGGTGGGCGCTCCTGGTCTTTGTGCTGGTGGAGGGAGCGCTCCTGATCGCCATCTGGAAGTTCCGCAGCCGGCCGGGCGCCCCCGAGCCGGTCCAGACCCACGGCAATACGACACTCGAGATCGTCTGGACGATCATCCCCGCCTTCATCCTGGCGATGATCGCGGTGCCGACGGTCCGCACCATCTTCAAGACCGCGGCCAAGCCGGTGGGCGACGACGTGCTCCAGGTCGAGGTTATCGGGCATCAGTGGTGGTGGGAGTTCCGCTATCCCCAGCTGGGGATCACCACCGCCGGGGAGATGATGATCCCGATGGGTCGCACGGTCAATCTGGAGATGACCACGGTGGACGTGCTGCATGCGTTCTGGCTGCCCCAGTTCGCCGGCAAGCGGGACGTCTTTCCCAATCGCTACAACAACCTCTGGTTCAAGGCCGAAGTGACGGGCAACTTCCCGGCGCAGTGCACCGAGTTCTGCGGCATTCAGCATGGCCGGATGGCCTACCGGATCGTGTCGCTGGACGGGCCCGCATTCGATGCCTGGGCCGCCAATTTCAACACGCCGCCGAAGGATTACGTCGCCGATTCCGCCGCGACGGCACTGGTAAAGCAGGGCCAGGGCCTCTTCGCGGCCAAGGCCTGCAGCGGATGCCACTCGATGTACCCGGCGCTGCCGCTAGTCGGCCCGAACCTGCATCACGTCGGCAGCCGGAGCCACATCGCTGCCGGCACGCTGGAGAACACCGACGAGAATCTGGCCAAGTGGATCCAGAATCCGCAGGCATGGAAGAAGGGCGTCCTGATGCCGAATCTCGGCCTCACCGACGACGAGGCGCACGCCCTGGTAGCGTACCTTCGGGCCAACCAATAGGACAACGTACGGGCGACCCATCGGATCGCCCCTGCTGACTGACTGGAGATTTATGGCGACCACCGCATTGCCGCAGGCCCCGACCCACAGCGCCAGTCCCACCGGATTGTGGAGCTGGATCACGACGGTCGATCATAAACGGATCGGCATCCTTTACGGCGCCACCGCCTTTCTGTTCTTCCTGATGGGCGGCATCGAGGCGATGCTCATCCGGATCCAGCTTTCCTCGCCGAACAACACGCTGATCGGTCCCGAGACCTACAATCAGCTGTTCACGATGCACGGCACCACGATGATCTTCCTCGCGGTGATGCCGTTGTCGGCGATGTTCTTCAACTTCCTCATTCCGCTGCAGCTCGGCGCGCGGGATGTCGCCTTTCCCCGGCTCAACGCCTTCAGCTACTGGGTCTTTCTGCTGGGCGGGCTGCTGCTGAACTCGAGCTGGCTGCTGAATGCGGCGCCCGATGGCGGCTGGTTCGGCTATGCCAACCAGACCAGCAAGCAGTTCTCCCCCGGGATGAACATCGACTTCTGGACCGTCGGCCTGCAGATCCTGGGCGTCGCCTCGCTGGCGGCGGCGGTGAACTTCTTCGTGACCATCATCAACATGCGCGCCCCGGGCATGAAGATGATGCACATGCCGATGTTCGTGTGGATGAGCTTCGTCACCCAGATCCTGCTGCTGCTCTCCTTTCCGATCATCACTGTCGCGCTGATCCTGCTGATGATCGACCGGAGCTTCGGCACCCATTTCTTCGTACCCTCCGGCGGCGGCGACCCGATTCTCTGGCAGCACCTCTTCTGGCTCTTCGGCCACCCTGAGGTGTACATCCTGATCCTGCCGTCGTTCGGCATCGTCTCGGAGATCCTGCCGGTCTTCTCCCGCAAGCCGCTGTTCGGTTACGCGGCGATGGTCTTCTCCGGCGCGTTCATCGCCTTTGTCGGCTTCGGGGTGTGGGCCCACCACATGTTCTCCACCGGGATGGGACCGTTCGCCGACGCCTTTTTCTCGCTCACCACGATGATCATCGCCATCCCGACCGGGGTGAAGATCTTCAACTGGATCGGGACGGTCTGGGGCGGGCGGCTCGAGTTCAAGACGCCGATGCTCTTCTGCCTCGGTTTCATCGCCATGTTCATCATGGGCGGGCTGTCCGGCGTCATGCATTCCTCGCCGCCAGCGGACCTGCAGCAGACCGATACCTACTTCATCGTCGCCCATTTCCACTATGTGCTGTTCGGCGGCTCGATCTTCGCCATCACCGGCGGGGCCTACTTCTGGTTCCCCAAGATGTTCGGCAAGATGCTGGACGAGGGCCTGGGCAAACTGCATTTCTGGCTGACGCTCATTGGGTTCAACCTGACCTTATTCCCGATGCACATCGTCGGCCTGCAGGGCATGCCGCGGCGGGTCTACACCTACAGCACGGAATCGAACTTCGAGCTGCTGAACAAGATCGAGACGGCGGGCGGCTTTGTGCTGACGATCGCCTTCCTGGTCTTCATCTACAACATCCTCAAGACCTGGCGCAGCACCCAGCCGCCGGTGGGCGCCGATCCGTGGAATGGCGCCACCCTCGAGTGGTCGATCCCCTCGCCGCCGCCGGAGTTCAACTTCGCGAAAGTCCCGACGGTGCACGGCCGGGATGCGTTCTGGGAGATGAAGCGTCAGGCCGGCGGCAGTCTGCCCGAGCCGGCCCGGGAGAGCGGGGCCGGGATCCACATGCCCAACCCGTCCTACTATCCGCTCATCGCCGCGATTGGCGTCACGGTGACGCTGGGCGGCTTCATCGGCGGATCGCACCTCTGGGTCCATGTCGTCGGCGTCGTGATCATGCTGTACGGCATCTTCAGCTGGGCGTTCGAGCCGGCGGGGTGAAACGGGCCGTTGGCCATTAGCCGTTGGCCGTTGGCTTGGGACAGTTGACGATTGGGTTGGTGGGTAGTCCGAACGATGCATGCGGTAAATTGCTAACGGCCAACGGCCATTGGCGTCTGCCACTCTGGAGAACCACTCGTGTCCGAACACGCGCACATCGACGAGCACCACTACACCGCGACCGGGATCGACAACCGGAAGCTGGCGATCTGGACCTTCATCGGGTCCGAATGCATGTTCTTCGCCTCGCTGATCGGCGTCTACCTGGTCTACAAGGGTCGCGATCTCGTCGGGCCCAAGCCCCACGCCGAGTGGATGCTCAAGGGCGTGGCGCAGGAGCCGATGCTGGAGATCGCCCTGGTCACCTTCGGCACGGCGCTGCTGCTGTTCAGCTCCTTCTTTGTCGTGCTCGCGCTCAACGGGGCGCAGAAGGGGAACCGCAAGCAGCTGATCGGCTGGCTCTGCGCCACCATCTTCTGCGGTGTGTTCTTCGTCGGCATGCAGGTCTACGAGTTCAATCACTTTTATCACCGCGGGATGGGGTACACGACGAACCTCTTCTCGTCGAGCTTCTTCACCCTCACCGGGTTCCACGGCACTCACGTGACCCTCGGTCTGGTCTGGCTCATCTCCGTGCTCGTCGTGGCGCTCCGCGGCAAGCTGCCGCCGGAAAAGGCGCTGAATCTCGAGATGGCCGCGCTCTACTGGCACTTTGTCGACGTGGTTTGGATCGTGATCTTCCCGGTCGTCTACCTCATTCGCTGAGCCCTGACCCATGGACGCTGCCGTTCACGCCGAGCATGTCGAGCACAGCCACCCGACATGGCAGACCTACACCAAGATCGCCCTGGTGCTCTTTGTCCTGACGGCGCTCGAGGTCTGGTCCTATGACATCGTGCACCGCCACAGCCCGGCGGGTCTGGCCACCCTGCTCGAACCGGTCGTCACCGAAGTACTGCTCATCCTCTCCGCCATCAAATTCGCGCTGGTGGCGATGTTCTACATGCACCTGAAGAGCGACGGCAAGCTGCTCTCGGGGGTCTTCGTGTTCTCGCTGGGCCTGGCGGCTTTCTGCATCGTGGCTCTGATGATCATCTTCAGCTACCTCTACCAAGTGCACCCGACCGCCAATCCGCTCAAATGAAAACGCGGCCCACCGGGGCCGCGCACGTCCGGTCCCGGTGGGCCGCCATCCATATCGTAAGGGCCGCATATCTGCGGCCCTTTTGTCGTCCACCCTACGCTGACCGGGGGCGGCACGGAGGCCGCCCGCTACCCAACGGCGCAACCGGTGGGGGTCGCATGTATGCGACCCCTACGACGGTTGCGCCACCACCGCCGCGATCACGGTCTCGAACCCGCTGTCCTGCGCCCGGTCCAGCAGTGCCTCCGCCGCCGTCCCGAGGCAGGACTGTTCCACCCCCTCCAGCGACTCCAGGTCGAAGAGCTGCGGATCCATCGCCGCGTAGGCCGGGAAGTCTTCCTGGATCGGGCAGGCATTCTCCAGCACGTCGCCATTCGCCGTAACCATCGGCAGGCCGATCAGCCGGCACACCAGCGGACGGTGGGCGTAGACCTGGCAGCGGCCGGCCTCGTCGAGCAGCGGGCACGGTTCCGCCGCGAGAGCGTCGGTCAGCGCGTCGAAGCGCGCCTCACCGAGGGCGCGGATGTCGAACGGTGCCTCCCAGCCGGGCTCCAGCTCCCGCATCAGGTCGAGCAGATCCGTCGCACGCTCCCGTGCCTGCGCCCGGTCGGCCGCCGGGAGCAGCGCGAGCCCTTCCCGCAGCAACAGCGCGTCCGCCACCGAGATGTCGAAGGGCCCGTGACAGCACGCGGAGCAGCCGGAGCGGCAGGGAATCACCCCGGGGTGTCGCTCCGCGGTCTGCTCGAACCAGCGGTCGATTCGCTGCAGCAGCGTCTGGTAGGCGAGCGCGGCGGAGTGCATCAGGTCAGCGGGGCCGGGCGGCGAGGGCGAGGCAGATCCACCCGGCCAGGAAGGCGACCCCACCCAGGGGCGTGATGGCGCCGAGGGCGCGGACGCCGGAGAGGGCGAGGGCGTAGAGGCTGCCGGAGAACAGCACCGTGCCGATGATGAAGCACCAGCCGGCGCGCACCGCCCAGATGCACGGCTCCTGCAGCGCCAGCCAGGCCGCGATGAACAGTGCCAGTGCGTGATACATCTGGTAGCGCGCCGCGGTCTCGAACACCGTGAGCAGATCCGGCTCGAGCCGAGCCCTGAGCGCATGGGCGCCGAATGCCCCCGCCGCCACCGCGATGAACGCCGACAGTGCGGCGATCGTGCCGAAGTAGCGGGTCATGTCCCGCTGGGGAGGCCGAGCGCCGCCGGGTCCACCGCCATGCCCATCGCGTGGTAGCCGTTGTCGACGTAGACCGTCGAGCCGGTGATGGCGCCGGCGAGCGGGCTGGCCAGGAAGGCGGCGGTGTGGCCTACTTCTTCGGCCTCGAGGTCCCGAGGCAGCGGCGAGTTGATCCGGTGGTAGCGGAGCATCGTCTCGATGAAGCCGATGGCGGTCGCGGCGCGTGAGGCGTAGGGGCCGGCGGAAATCGTGTTGACCCGGATCCCGTGGCGGCGACCCGCTTCATAGGCCAGGGTGCGGGTGTCGGCCTCCAGCGCGGCCTTGGCGCTCGACATCCCGCCGCCGTACCCGGGCACGACCCGCTCCCCCGCCATGAACGTCAGGGAGAGAACGCTGGCGCCGGGCCGCATCATCGGGCCGAAGGTCCGGACCATGGAGACCAGGGAGTAGGCACTGGCGCTCACCGCGGCGAGATAGCCGGCCCGGCTGGTGTCGATCAGCGGCTTCTTGACCTCGGGGCCGTTGGCCAGGCTATGGACCAGGATGTCGAGCGGCTGGGGGCCAAAATCGGCGGCGAGGGCGGCGGCGACGCCGGCGATGCTGAAGTCACCCCGCTCCTTGTAGCGCTTGCTCTCCCGGATCTCGGCGGGGGCGTCGTCCAGCACATCGAACATCGCGTCGAGCGGGTAGATCTTCTCGAAGGCCATCTTCTGGCCGTCGGGCAGCATCAGCGAGGCATCCATCTTCCCCCGCTCCAGCAGCCCGAGGAAGATGTTCATCGCCGGAGGCCAGGTACCGACGCAGACGCTGGCGCCCGCCTCGGCCAGGGACTTGGCGATGGCGAATCCAAAGCCACCATCATCGGCGACACCAGCGACGAAGGCGCGCTTGCCGGAGAGATCGATTGCGAGCATGAGGGAGGGGTTTGAGGTTGGGGCTAAAGGTAAGGCGGGAGGGCGGGTGGGCTAGGGGTAGGGGCGGGGCTGAGCCCCGCCCCAGCGCTGGTCCATCACTCGGCCCGCAGCACCTCGATCGGTGGCCGGCGGAAGACATCGAGGCTGGTCCAGATCCCCGTCAGCACCGTCAGCAGCACGAGCCCGAGCGCCAGGACGAAGAACGCGAGCCACGGCACGGTGAAGGGAATCTCGAACACCCACTTCGTGAGCGCCGCCCCACCGATGCTGGCCAGGACCGTGGCGACCGCCGTCGCCAGCACCCCGAGAGCGGCGTACTCGGTCACCATGACCCGGACCACCTGGCGCCGGGTGGCGCCGAGGGTCTTGAGCAGCGCCGCCTCCCGTACCCGCTGGAAGCGGCTGGTCGCCAGCGCACCGACCAGCACGATCGTGCCAGTGGCAAGACTGAAGAGCGCCATGAAGCGGAGGGCCAGCACCACGCTGCCGACCACCTTCTCGATGGTCTGCTGCACCGCCGAGAGGTCCACCGAGGTGACGTTGGGGTAGCGCTCCACGATGGTCCGCTGCAGCGTGCCGAGCACCGCGGCGCTGTCCACCCGGGTCAGCACCACGAAGCTCTGCGGCGCATCGTTGAGCGGACCGTCGGGGAAGACCACGAAGAAGTTGGGCTCGAAGCGGGCCCAGTTCACTTCCCGCAGGCTGGTGATGACGCTGGTGACGGCCACACCCTGAATATCCCAGACGATGGTGTCGCGCACGGTGACGTCGAGATCGCCGGCGATCCCCACTTCCAGTGAAATCGGGATTGCCCCCTCCCCGACCCCTCCCCCGCTCCGCGGGAGAGGGGCATTGGGCTGGGGGAACCAGTCACCCACGACCAGCTTCTCCGAGGCGACGACGGTATCCCGGTAGGTCGAGCGGAATTCACGTCGCACCGCCCATGCATCGCGCCGCCCTCGTCCCCCCTGTTCCCGCGCCGAGCTGTCGGCCTT
>JANMYS010000124.1:0-3204 GCA_031382385.1 Gemmatimonadota bacterium | reverse complement strand
ATTGCAAAATTCTTTTGCGTATATTTTCCCCTCGCCCGGGGCGCGCTCCTGATGGACTACTCCCGCCCCCCCCCAGCACCCCCGCCCAACACCCGGCGCCCTCCACCGTGGTGGGGCCGCGCCCCCCTTCCTGGTTCACTCTGTGTCCTTCGCTACGGGCGCCTGTGACCGGCGTCCGCGGGCAATGGCAGAATCGGGCCGTGACGGATGTCGTCGCCATACGGACGCCGCATCGGCACCTGCCCAGCCCGAATCGTGGGCTGGGTGTTGATGTTGAAGGCATCGGCCACGGCGGGGTTCACCACATACCCCATGTCCGCCATCGATTGAAGCGTGGTCAGACTGAACGGCCGCACCGTCCCGGTGATAAACCCTGTCATCACCTCGCTCTGGAAAATGCTCTCCTCCCAATGCGATCCGGCGGTACCGGCGCCACCATTGTCCTCAATCGGCACGAACGCCCCGGTTCCTCCGTTGCTTCCGGTGTAGGCAGCAAGGGCATTGGCGCCGGTGAACTGCGTGAGTCCGGCGTTCGCTACGGGGAACGGAGCGTTCCACAATGTCCCGAAGCCCAGCACATGTCCCATCTCGTGCAGGATCACGTCGTTCAGTTCACCCTGTGCCGCGAGGCCCGCCAGATCGAAGGTATCGAACGTCATGATGCCAATGGAAATCAGATTGGGAAACGGCCCCGAGCCGCGGTAGAAGCACGGCCCGGCCTGGCCCAGAATCTGGCCTGGACCATCAATCGAATCGAGCTGAACGAAGATCAGGACGTCGTTGATCGTTGTGTTCAAATTCTGGTTGCCGCAGGTCGGCCCGGTACTGAGGTTGCCGGTGGCGATCGCTCCGAGATCGCCGGTGATGGCCTGCTCCCAGCGCGACTTGGCCAGGTTGAACGTGGCCTGATTCGCGGGTGACGCCGCCGTCAGGTACTGCAGCTGGATGGTGAAGTTCGAGACCGTCGTCCCGCCGGTGGCATTGAAGGTGACCGGACTCCCGCCCAATCCCGCACTCGTCGCCGTCATGGTGTTGACGCCTGCCGCCGCGCCGAGCGTCCAGTTTCCCACCGTCGCCACACCGCTGCCGTTGGTGGTCTGCGTCAGGCCGGTGCCGCTGCCGCCGCCTGCGGTGACGGCAAAGGTGACCGACCGGCCGACCACCCCATTGCCGTCGGCATCGGTCGCCCGGACCGAGGGCTTGGTGGTGACGGCGGTGTTCAACAGGCCATTCTGCGAAGTCGAGCTATTGGCAACGAGTGACGTCACCGCCCCAGCGGTGAGCGAGAGACTGGACGAGTTGACGGCGACCAGGCTGCCAGCGCTGAAGCGCAGTGCCTTGGTCCCGATCAGGCCGGCGATCGCGAGGTTGCTGAAGGTCGCCCGACCGCTGACGTCAGTGACCACGCTGCTGGTACCCGTCAGGCTGCCGGTGCTGCCCGAGGCGAGGGCGGCGGTGACAGTGATGCCGGCGGTGTCGACCGGATCCCCCTTGCTGTCGATGATCTGGACCACCGGCGCCGGTGTCAGCGTGGCGCGGGAGGCGGAAGTCGCCCCCGGCTGGGTCAGCACTTCGAGGCCTGCGGCGATGCCGGCCCCGGGCCCGATCCCTCCCTTGCTGCCGGAGCAGGCCGCGATCAGGCTACCGCCAAGCGCAACCAGGGTGGGAATCTGCCAGCGCCATCTCCCGCTGGCGCGCAACACCGAGGCCTGCGTGCCAGTCGGCTGTATCGAGGTAACCATATTTCAGACCTGCAGTTAGGAGGTGGCGACGGGAGCAGCAACTATTCCGGTTTCCGGGAGTACGGGCAAGCCATGCGCCAAGGTGCCGTCTGATTCCGACGGCACTGCCTGGTGACGACGTCGCCCGCAATTGGATAGAGTCAAGATAACGATTGACAGACCGGAGCGGCACGGGCAAACTCCCACCGCTGGCCCGCTCCTGATCGATTGACCAACCCGTCACCGACTGTTCTAGTCACTGGCTGCAATCGTGATCTACCCCGACGTGCGGCACTGGATTGGTGGCGAATGGGTGGCCGGTGGCCCGAAGTTCCAGGAGGTGCACAATCCCGCGAATGGCCAGGTGATCTCCCGGGTCCCGCTGGGGGACGCCGCACTGGTGGACCGGGCCACACAGGCTGCCTCCGCCGCCTTTGCGAAGTGGTCCGTCACGCCAGTCAAGGAGCGGGTGCAGGTCTTCTTCCGCTACAAGGCGCTGCTGGAGCGGGACCTCAAGTCGCTCGCCGCGCTGATCACGCTGGAACATGGCAAGCTCGCCGGTGAGGCCGAAGCCGAGATCCTGAAGGCGATCGAGCTGACGGAGTTTGCCTGCTCGATGCCGCAGCTCATCGCCGGCGAAGTCCTCGAAGTCAGTCGCGGCGTCGAGTGCCGGGTGGAGCGCTCCCCCCTCGGCGTGGTGGCCTCGATCAATCCGTTCAATTTCCCCTCGATGGTGCCGCACTGGACGATTCCCAACGCGATCGCGATGGGCAACAGCTTCATCATGAAGCCGTCGGAGCTGGTGCCGCTGTCGGCGGGGAAGATCGCGGAGCTGCTGGCGGAAGCGGGGCTGCCGGCCGGCGTCTTCAATATCGTCCATGGCGACCGGGTAGTCGCCGAAGCGCTGTGCGACCATCCCGACGTGCAGGCGGTGACGTTCGTCGGCTCGACCGCGGTGGCAAAGCAGGTCTACCGCCGGGCAACCGGAAACCTCAAGCGCGCGCTCTGCCTGGGCGGCGCCAAGAACCACATCATCGTGCTGCCCGATGCCGATCCCGAGATGGCGGCGGGTGGCGTCCTGGCGGCGATGGCCGGCTGCTCCGGTCAGCGCTGCATGGCGGCGTCGGTGATGATCGCGGTGTCGGCGACGGACCATATCGTCAACCGGCTGGCGACGCAGGCGAAGGCGATGGTGACCGGCAAGGACGTCGGACCGGTGATCTCCCCGGTGGCGAAGGCACGGATCGAAGGGTATATCACCGAAGCGGAGCGGGCCGGCGCCAAGGTGCTGGTGGATGGCCGCGGCGCGGTGGTCAAAGGCATGGAAGGCGGCTGG
Organism: Gemmatimonadota bacterium; assembly: GCA_031382385.1. Classification (GTDB taxonomy): domain Bacteria; phylum Gemmatimonadota; class Gemmatimonadetes; order Gemmatimonadales; family GWC2-71-9; genus JADJOM01. Next base: position 147 of record JANMYS010000124.1, on the reverse strand, counting down.
TACGTCGGCCCGACGGTGATCGACCAGGTGCGGCCGGAGATGAAGATCGCGCAGGAAGAGGTGTTCGGTCCGGTGCTCGTCATCGTGCGGACGGCCACGATGGATGAGGCGATCGCGGTGGAGAATGCCTCGCCCTACGGCAACGCC
>JANMYS010000101.1:0-10466 GCA_031382385.1 Gemmatimonadota bacterium | reverse complement strand
CCGCTCGATGGCGGCCGCTTCGCGACCTCGGACCTGAACGACCTGTACCGCCGCGTGATCAACCGGAACAACCGGTTGCAGAAGCTGATCCTGCACAAGGCGCCGGAGGTCATCCTCCGCAACGAGAAGCGCATGCTGCAGGAGGCGGTGGACGCGCTGTTCGACAACGGCCGCCGCTCCAAGGCGATCCGCGGTCGTGGCAAGCGCCCGCTCAAGTCCCTGTCGGACATGCTGAAGGGCAAGCAGGGCCGGTTCCGCCAGAACCTGCTGGGCAAGCGGGTGGACTACTCCGGCCGGTCGGTCATCGTCGTCGGGCCGGAGCTGCGGCTGCACCAGTGCGGCCTGCCCAAGGCGATGGCGGTCGAGCTGTTCAAGCCGTTCATCATCCACAAGCTGGTGGAAAAGGGCATCGCCGAAACGGTCAAGCGGGCCAAGAAGATCGTGGAAAAGGAGAGCACGGAGGTCTTCGAGATCCTGGAAGAGATCATTCAGGACCATCCGGTGCTGCTCAACCGCGCGCCGACGCTGCACCGCCTGGGCATCCAGGCGTTCGAGCCGGTGCTGGTCGAGGGCAAGGCGATCCGTATTCACCCGCTGGTCTGCGCTGCGTTCAACGCCGACTTCGATGGCGACCAGATGGCGGTACACGTGCCGTTGTCGTTCGAGGCGCAGCTCGAAGCCCGGGTGCTGATGATCTCGTCGAACAACATCCTCAAGCCGTCCGACGGCCGGCCGGTGGCGGAGCCGTCGCAGGACATGGTGCTGGGCTCGTACTGGCTGACCAAGCTGCCGCCGTCGGTGGAGGAGCTGAAGGTGGGCAAGCCGGCCCCGGCGTGGGACAAGGCGAAGTACTACGGCTCGCTGGCCGAAATCGAGATGGCGCTGCTGCATCGCTCCATCCGGTTCCATTCAGCGATCCACTTCTGGTACCAGCCGCCGCGGGATTCGGTGGAGAACAAGCCGCACTGGGTGAAGACCACCGCGGGCCGGGTGCTGTTCAACAGCATCCTGCCGCGCCAGGTGGTGGTCAACCACGGCTTTCGCAATGCGCTGATGAAGAAGAAGGCGCTGTCCGAGCTGGTGCTGCAGAGCTACCGCGAGGCGGGGCTGTCGGACACCGTGGTGTTCCTGGACCGCCTGAAGGAGTTCGGCTTCCGCTACGCGACCCAGGGCGGTGTCTCGATCGGCGTCGAGGACCTGGAGATTCCGAAGGAGAAGATCACGCTGCTGGAAGAGGCCGACAAGCGCGTCGCCCGGTTCCAGAAGGCGTATAACACCGGTCAGATCACCTTTGGCGAGCGCTACAACAAGGTGATCGACGCCTGGACCCATGCGAACAACGATGTGGCCGAGGCGATGGTCAAGCACATGGCGGCCAGCCGTGGCGGGTTCAACCCGGTGTTCATGATGTTCGACTCCGGCTCCCGCGGCTCGCGCGACCAGATCCGGCAGCTCGCCGGCATGCGCGGCCTGATGGCCAAGCCGCAGAAGAAGCTCACCGGCGGCATCGGTGAAATCATCGAGAGCCCGATCAAGTCCAACTTCCGCGAGGGCCTGACCGGCCTCGAGTACTTCATCTCGACCCACGGTGCCCGCAAGGGCCTCGCGGACACGGCGCTCAAGACGGCCGACGCCGGCTACCTGACCCGCCGGCTGGTGGACGTGGCGCAGGATGTCACGATCACCGAAGAGGATTGCGGCACGATCCAGGGCCTCGAGATGTCGGCGCTGAAGGAAGGCGAGGACATCATCGAGTCACTGCGCGAGCGGGTGATCGGCAGCGTGGCCTCGGAGGATGTGTTCGATCCGCACGCGCTGGACGATCATGGCGACCAGAAGCTGCTGGTCCAGGCCGGCGCGCTGATTGACGAGGAGATCGCCAATCAGATCGAGGAGTCGGGCATCGAAAAGGTGAAGATCCGCTCGGTGCTCACCTGCGAGTGCCGTCGCGGCTGCTGCCGGATGTGCTACGGCCGGAACCTGGCCACCATGGACATGGTGGACATGGGCGAGGCGATCGGCATTCTGGCGGCGCAGTCCATCGGCGAGCCGGGCACGCAGCTGACGCTGCGGACCTTCCACATCGGCGGTGCATCGTCCCGCATCGCGGAAGAAGCCGAACGCCGGGCCCGCGCGAGCGGCCTGGTGAAATACACCGCCGGCCTCGAGTACGCCGACGTGCCGGTCGAGTACGAGGACGGGACCAAGGCGATGACCCGGATCGCGCTGACCCGCGAGGACGAGTCGGCCGACGAGGAGAACAAGGAAGGCATCCTGGTGGTCGACGCCGCGGATCCGAAGAAGGTGCTCAATCGGTATCCGGTGCCGGAAGGCGCGCTGATCCAGGTCAAGGAAGGCGACACGGTGCAGGGGAAGATGTCGATTCTCTACACCTGGGACCCGTACAACGACCCGAGCATCCTGAAGCTCGAGGGCGAACTGCGGTGGAAGGACCTGGTCCCCGGCTCGACGCTGCGCGAGGAGCTGGATGAGTCGACCGGGCTGCGTTCGCTCGTCGTCATGCAGGACCAGGACAAGGAGCTGCACCCCTCGGTGCTGGTCTACGCGCCCAACCGCAAGGATCCGCAGGAGTACATCCTGGCGGAGGGTTCGCGGATCATCCTGGGTTCCGATACCGACCAGATCACCCGCGCGATGGACCTGCCGCCCGAGGCCAATCCGTGGTCGTCCAAGTTCAAGGTGGACGAGTACCCGGTGAACGTGGCCTGGCCCAGCAAGAGCAAGAAGGAAGCGAAGGACAAGACGGTGTACCTCTCGCCGCCGGTCAAGGTGACCCGCGGTGTGACCGTGACCAAGATGCCGCGGCAGGCGTACAAGACCCGCGACATCACCGGCGGCCTCCCGCGCGTGGCGGAGCTGTTCGAGGCCCGTCGGCCGAAGGATCCGGCGACGATTTCGGAGATCGATGGCAGCGTGAAGTTCGGCGAGATCAAGCGCGGCAAGCGCGAGATCTATGTCTACCCGGTTGTCGATCCGAAGGCCAAGGGCGAGCCGGAGCCGCCGCAGCTCTATGAAGTGGCGGCCGGCAAGCACCTGCGCGTGCACGAGGGCGACCGGGTCCGTGCCGGCGACCGCCTGACCGAAGGGCCGGTGAATCCGCATGACATCCTGCGGATCAAGGGCCCGCGCGCGGTGCAGGAATACCTGCTCAACGAAGTGCAGGAGGTGTATCGTCTGCAGGGCGTGCGGATCGCGGACAAGCATATCGGCTCGATCGTCCGCCAGATGCTGCAGAAGGTGCGGGTCACTGATCCGGGCGACACCGACTTCCTCGAGGGCGAGACCGTCGACAAGGTGGTCTTCCGCGACGAGAACGACCGGGTGCTCAAGAAGAAGCAGCATGCGGCCCAGTCCGAGCCGGTCCTGCTCGGTATCACCAAGGCATCGCTGACCACGCAGTCGTTCATCTCGGCGGCGTCGTTCCAGGAGACCACCCGCGTCCTCACCGATGCGGCGATCCGCGGAGCCAAGGATGACCTCCTCGGCCTCAAGGAGAACATCATCATCGGTCACCTGATCCCGGCCGGTTCGGGCATCTTCCGCTACGCTGAGATCGATATTCAGCCACCGGAAGGGTACGAGGCCCCGCCGCCGGCGCCGGAAGTTCCGGCCCCGGAGCCTTCCCCGATTGCAGCCGTCCTGGCCGCGATCACGGGGGATGACGACCTCTAACTGAAGCTCCCGCCCCGCGAGGCGGACGACGGACGACACAGCCCGAGCAGGGGCGGGGCCCAGCCCCGTCCCTGCTTGTTTTTCCGGCTGCTCAATCGGGCGACAGGCCTTCCCGCCGGTACGGTCAAGGAACGATGCACAGCCCCGCCCCTGCACCCAAAATGCGACACCGCCCCGTAACGACACGCCAAGCATTCCGATCCACCGTCTCATACACGCCACAGACGGCCGCGCCACACCTCCCGCGTGAGATTCGTTACTCCCCGACTCACGATTCATCTCCCGTCTGTGACCTGAGACACCTCACCGGCCGCGGCTTTCCCCTACTGTTGCGGTCCCCACCCATCCGATCCCCATCACCCCGGTGCTCCTGGCGCCGAGGAGAGCGAGTCATGGCGACCTTCCTCCGCAATTTGCGCAAGAGCGGCTCGAGCGATGAGCTGGCCGAACTGCAGCAGCTCGCGACGCGGCTCGAGTCCCGGTTTGCCACCCTCACCGAACTCGTGTCCCACGCCGATCGCTCCATCGGTCAGCTCCAGCGCTTGAGCGGGCTCGGCGAGCGGGTGAACACCCTCGAGCGGCAGCTCGCCGCCGTCGAGCAGGTGATGGGGCGGCTCACCAGCGCCGAGAGCCAGCTCGAGAAGCTGGACGGCAGCTATCAGCGGCTGGAGCGCCAGTTCGCCGAATCGGTGGATGGGGTCGCCCGCACCCGGAGTGAAGTGTCGGAGCTGCAGGCCTCCCTGGCTGGCGCGAATCGGATCAAGGAGGAGGTCGCGTCCGTGCTCACGCTGCACGAGCCGCTGCGCCAGCTGCGGGGCGATTTCGACGCCTTGCAGGGCCTGGGTGAATCCCACCGTGCCGAGCTTGCCCGCATGCGCGAGCAGCACGACGCCACGATCGGGCAGTACCGTGCTGCGGCCATCCGTATCCAGCAGTTCGACGAAGAATGGCAGCGCGTCACCCGGACGCTGACCGAGACCGGCCACCGCATCGCCGGACTGGAGCAGCTGCTGGTCGATTTCTCGCCGGCCGCCGAGACGATCGCGCAGGTACGGCGCGAGGTCGCCACCGCGCGCGCGACCGCCGATCAGCTGGGGCAGAAGGTGGCCTTGCTCGATCAGCAGCGGGAACTGGTGGATCGGGCGTCAGCCAAGCTGGAGCATCTCAGCGTGCTGATGCAGCGGGCGGATGCGGGGCTTGAGCGACATGCTGAGCTGGAACGGATGCTGACCGAGGTCCGGCGCCAGGTCGAGGCGGCAAGTGCAGGGCAGGGCGGACTGCAGGAGCGCACCCGCGCGCTCGCCGACCAGTTCACCCAGCTGGAGGCGGCCCAGGTCCAGGCCGAACGCGGACTCACGCTGGTGCGGGACGCACTGGAGCAGAATGCCGAGCGCATCGCCACCGATGGCCGCAGCGCTGAGGGGATCAACCAGCGGGTCGGCGAGTTGCGGCAGAGCTTGGCCCAGTCCGAAGCGCGGCTCGTCACCCTGACGACCAATACCCATGCGATCAGCGGTGCCGCCGCCAAGGCGGATGTCCTGGTCACGCAGGTTCAGCAGCTCACGATCGGCTTGCAGCAGATCACCGATCTGGGCGGCCGGGTCGGGGCGAGCCTGGTGGACCTGGAACGCATGGAGGAGGTGCTGGCCGGATTGACCGAACGCACCTGCCGGCTGGAGGAGTCGCGTCCCCTCCTGACGGAGACGGTCCGGGACCTCGGCAGCCTGAGCGCCACGCGGGAGGCGATTCGGGATTCGCTTGAGCAGCTGCGGGTGGCGCGCCAGGAGCTCTCCACCGCTCATGGCACGGTCGAGAATACCCGTGGCTGGCTCGGCGAGACGGAGCGGAGTGTCGCTGCGCTCCGGGGCGATGTGGCGTCGCTGGACCGGATGCGAACGACCCTGGATGCGGTGCGCCAGGAAGTGGACCAGATCAATTCGTCGATGGGGGTGGTCGAGAGCCGGCGCAGCATGGTCGAGGAGGTACAGCGCCGGCTGTCGGACGCGGCGACGCTGGGTGCCTCGATTGAATCCCGGGCGACCGGCCTGCAGCAGCGGCTCGATGCCGCGGAAGATCACCTTGGCACACTGGTACCGCGGCTGGATGAGGTCGGGCGTGCGGGGGGGCAATTGATGCAACTCGGCGCGGATCTGCGGGAGATGGAAGGGCGGGTGGGCCAGGTCCAGGGTTCCCTGTCGGGGATGGAGGAACGGGTCCAGGGGTTCGAGGAGCTGACCGAGAAGATGCACGGGCTCTCGCGCGAGATCGATCAGCGCCAGAACGCGCTGCAGCGGGCGACGGAGCACCTCGAACGGGCCACCACGCTCCGGGAAGAAGCGGCTGCCGCGGCCGCACTGCTGGCCGATCAGGCGCGCGCGATGGACGCCACGCTGCTGCGTTCCAGCGACCGCATGGCATCCCTCGATGAGCTCGCCACCCAGCTTGATGGTCGCGCCGCCGCGCTGGGCTCCGTGCTGGATCGGGTGACTGGTTTTGAAGCGAAGCTCGCCGAGTGGCATGGGGTGGAGCAGCAGCTGGCGCTGGCGCTGGACCAGGCGTCGGGCAGGCAGGTGGCGATGACCGCGCTGCAGAGCGAAATCCGGTCGCTCCATCAGGTCGCGGAGCGGGCCCAGGACGATGCCCGCGCGGTGGTGGACGCCCAGCCGCAACTCGCCCGGGCCCGGGCCGAGCTGGACACCGTCCTGGCACGGCTCCGGGAGACTGACGGATTGACCCGGTCGCTGGAGGAACGCCGCCGGCAGGTCGATCGAGTCGAGGAGCGGCTGAATCAGGCCTCGGTGCTGGAGGCCGATGTCCGGGCCTCGCTCGAGACCCTGCTGGCCCAAAAGGCCCAGGTCGACCATTTCCTTGAAAAGGCGATGTCGCTGGGGCTGGAGGCGCGCCAGGCGGAAGGAGTGCTGGTCGCGCTCAGGGATGAGCGTCGGGTCTCCGACCGGGTGCGCGGCGCGCTGGCGGAGCTCCACGCGCGGAGCGAGGAAGCGTAGGAGGGACAAGCCAGGCCGCGCCCCTCCTGACGGCCAGATGACGCTGGGTCCCTAGAATGGGGATGGTCCAATCGGCATGGACCGCCCCCATTCGACCGGTGACAGCCGCGTGGCGCCAAAGCGAAGTGAACCCGCCCCATCGTTTGATCTTGATCGGCTGGCGCACGCCGCGAAGCAGTTGATTGCCGGCGTCTCCATCGAGGAGGTGGCAGCCGAGACGGGGCTGCCACCGAAGGAGCTCCTGAACCTCCGGGAACAGCTCGTTCGGGTGGGTGTGGCCCAATCTGCCGCGGATCCCACCCGGCTGGAGCGTGCGCCGGCCCTGCTCGTCTGGATTCGCCGGGTGCTGGGGTATCCAAGTTGAGCCGGAGGGCGGAGCGGAGCTCCGCCCGGGCATCGTGCTAGCGCCTACTCCTTCAGGGGCGGCACGGAGGCCGCCGCCTACAGCCTCGCCGCCCCGAACGTATCACACCGATTCGGATCCCCACTCCTGAGTCCCTCGTTGAACCAGCGGGAACGCTGCTCAGCCGTTCCATGGGTGAACCCGTCAGGGTTCACCCGACCGGTGGCCATCTTCTGCAGTCGATCGTCGCCCACCGCCGCCGCCGCCCGCAGCCCTTCCTCGACATCCCCGGTCTGCAGCACCCCTTCCTGCGCCGCGTCGTGCCCCCACACGCCCGCAAAGCAGTCGGCCTGCAGCTCAAGGCGCACCGAGAGCTCATTGGCCTGCTCGGGATTGCGCTGTTGTGCCTCGCGCATCTGCCGCTCGATGCCCAGCAGGTTCTGGACATGATGCCCGAGCTCGTGGGCCAGCACATAGGCCTGCGCGAAGTCGCCCGGGGCACCGAAGCGCTGCTCCAGTTCATCGTAGAAGCCGAGGTCGATGTAGACCTTCTGATCGCCGGGACAGTAGAAAGGACCGACGGCCGACTCCGCGGTGCCGCAGGCGGAGGGATACGACTCGCGAAAGAGCACGAGTTTGGCGTCGCGATACCTGGTGCCGAGGACCTGCTGCCAGGTGGCCTGCGTCGTATCGAATACAAAGGTCGCCAGCTCGGCGAGCGAGTCCTCATGGGCCTGGGCGGCAGGCGTGAGCGGCTCTCCGGCAGAAGCGCCGCCGGCGACCCCGCCACCGGCGCCCACGAGCTGAAAAAAGTCCCGCTTGAAGACGACGCTCAGTACCAGCAGCAACAGCATGCCACCGATACCCAGCCTGGCACCGCCACCACCACCGAATCGTGGCCCGCCCGACTGGCCACGCATGTCCTCGACGTTGCCTGTGTCCCGCCCACGGCTCCAGCGCATGATGCCTCCAGATATGTCAATTCATCGCGACCTGACAGGCCGCCCGACAATATCCCCTCTCCCCCCGGTCCCGGCTAGACCGTGACAAATGCCGCTGGCCGACCAGGGGGAAGGAGCGGATATTGGGGTAGACCGTCAGCCGTCAGCCGTCAGCCCGTTGGTCCGCCATGCTACGCCGAGCCTCAGCATGAATCTGCGCCCGTTCCCGATCCTGCGCCTTGCCGGTAGCCTGCTGCTCGCCGGGTCGGTTGCCACCTGTGGCGGCAACGATCCCAACGGGGCGCCCTCCGCACTGACGCTGGTCTCCGGCGAAGGGCAGACCGGTGGGGCAGGCGAGCCGCTCGCTCTGCCACTGGTCGTCCGGGTGACGGACCGGGCGGGCGATCCCGTCGCCGGTATCGCTGTCAGCTTCACGCTCGTCGGCGGGACCGGGAGTCTCAGCGCTGGATCGGTCACGACCGGCACCACGGGCAATGCGAGCGTCAGCTGGACCCTGGGCACGCTCACGGGCGAGACCAGCGCGGTACGGGTACGGGCGGCGGCGCTTCCGCGGGATTCGGTGGGATTCAGCGCCACGGTGATCGGTGGCCGTGCCAGCCAGATCGTGATGCTGCTGGGCGACGCACAGTCGGCGGAAGTGGGGCAGCCGGTGCCGCAGCCCGTTACCGTCGAGGTTCGTGATCGATACGGCAATCTGATCGTGGGGCGGGCGGTCACCTGGATTCCCGACTCCGGGCGCGGCGGGGTGCCTTCCTCCACCGGGTTCACTGATGGCCAGGGGCGGGCGACCACGACCTGGAGGCTAGGTCACCTCTACGGCCCGGGATCGCAGCGCCTCCTCGCGACGGTGGATGGCGTCACGCAAACCATCACGGCTTCGACGACGCTCTCCAGCGGAACGCTGCGCGTCGTCAGCGGCAACGGGCAACTTGGCCTGCCCGGCGCAGCCTTGCCCGCGCGCCTCGTCGTCGAGGTGCTCGCTGCAGATGGGATCGGCGTGGAGCGGGCCCCGCTGCAGTGGCAGGCGCTGCGCGGCGGGCTGAGCGCGGTCTCTGTCACCGATCAGGCGGGTCGTGCGACGGCCACCTGGCAACTCGATACCCTCACCGGTGTCCAGACGGCGCAGGTCGCCGCCGCCGCGCTCACGCCTGCTCTCGTCACCTTCTCCGCGACGGGGATTGTCCCGGCTGGAGGCACGATCAGCGGCAACATCCTGACACCATCCGCGCTGCGCCGAGCGGCCGGGGCGGGGCCCGCCGCAAGTTCGGGTACCGGATTCACCGCGCCGGACGGGGCGGGCAATGTGGACCGCTGGACGAAGGGCCGGTCAAGCCCGCCGGGAGCGACCGTTCCTGGTGAGTTGCTCGTTTCCTTCAAGCCGGCGGTCCTTGGCGCGCTGGCCCGCCGTTCGCCCGCGCTGCTCACCGTCGCACGGTCGCAGGCCGACTTGATTCGTGCGCAGCTGGCGGCGCACCTCGTCGGCGGGCGGGTGCTTCTCGTCGGTGTTTCACCGGTGATCCGCACCGCGCGGATCCGGGTGGTCGATTCCACCCGCACGGACAGCGTGATGCGGGCGCTGGCGCAGGATCCCACCGTCGTCAGCGTGCAGCGCTCCCCGAAGCTCTATCTCGATGACGCCGGGATGCCGCAGGCGGCCGCCCGGGCGCCGATGCTGCCCAACGATCCGAATTTCCCCAATCAGTCATGGCACTACAGCATGGTGGACCTGCCAAGAGCCTGGTCCATCACGACGGGGTCGGCCGGCGTGATCGTCGCGGTGCTGGACAATGGCACGCGGTTCGATCATCCCGCCCTCGGCGCCGTGGGCGGGACCTATCTCACCGGCGGCGGCAACCTGCTGAACGACGGCTATGACTTTGTCTCGACCTATACCATCCCGCTCTGTGGTGGCGGTGTGGTGGACAATGCCGGTGATACCGGTGATGGCACCGGTGACGGTTACGACCCGGATCCCTCGATCCCCGATGATCGGCTGGCCGGCGGCGGCTGCCTCGGTGCGCGGGATTCGCTGGGGGGGCACGGGCTTCACGTGGCCGGTACCATCGGGGCGCGGGGCGACGACGGCTACTCGGTGGTCGGCGTCAACTGGAACATCAGCCTCCGGCCGGTGCGGGTGATTGGTCTCGAGAGCGGGACCTACTACGACATCGCGCAGGGGATTCTCTACGCCGCCGGTCTGCCGGCGGACGACGGGCAGGGTGGCGTGCTCGCTCCCCCCGCGCAGCCGGCGCGCATTCTCAACCTCAGTCTTGGCGGCTCCTGTCTCGCCGGTCCCAACCCGGCCCCGGGCCTGGATCCGATGCATGACGCCGTCGTCGCAGCAACCAATCCGGCAGCGCCCGGTGGTGGCGCCCTGGTTGTGGTTTCCGCCGGCAACAGCCAGAGTAGCGCGCCACCCTGTCCCGCCGGCTACCCTGAAGTCATGGCCGTCGCGGCCGTCGG
>JANMYS010000081.1:0-6265 GCA_031382385.1 Gemmatimonadota bacterium | reverse complement strand
CCCGGACGCCGAATTGTAGCGGGCCACCGGGAGCGGGGTCGCGGATGTCCAGGCGTTGGTCACCGGATCGTAGACATCCATGGCAGTGGTCACCGAATTCAGCGCCTGCACCCCGCCGGCCACATACAGCCGGTTGTTGACGACGCGGATGATCGCGTGCTGATGGATGTTCGGCGCCGCGGGCAGCGCGGTCCAGGTATTGGTGGCCGGATCGTAGCGGTGCAGCAGCCCGGTGATGGTGCTGCCGGTGCCGGTGCACCCGGTAAACACGTACAGTTTGCCGCTGATGACACCGCTGCCGCCACAGCCGCTGATCGTCGGCATCTGCGCCTTGGCGGCCCAGCTGTTGGTCGCGATGGTGTAGGCGTAGAGCGTCCCGGTCAGCGCCCCCGCCGCGTTGAAACCACCCGCCACATAGAGCGTCCCGTTGATGACGGCTGCCCCGTTGCCACCATACCGGGCCGAGGGCAGGGACGCCTTGCTGCTCCAGGAGTCGGTCCCTGTCGCGTATGCCTCCACCGCGGTCGTGGCCCCCACCCCGGTGTACCCGCCGATCGCGAAGATCGTCGTGCCCGACGACGCCATCGCATACCCCTGCCGGAGGGTGGACATGGGTGCACGGGTCGACCAGGTGTTGCCGGAGTGAGTGGTGGGTTGACCAGATTCCATGGCATCTCCCGGCGAAGCAATCGCCGGTTCGGTCGGTCCCCGCGACTGCTGATCTGGGGCGCAAGCGGCAAGCAGGCCAGCGAGAATTCCGGCGCCAACGCGACTGAGTGAGAGTTGTGAGAAAATGGGCCGCCGTGGCATGGTGTACTCCCGTCGATAGGGTGGGAAGGCGTCCCCCGACCACGGCACTTGGCCGTCTTGCTGACCCACCCATCCAGCCGTACCTTCTCGGTGCGACCCGTAGAAAGCCCGTCTGTCAGGCGGTGATCGGGGGATTGTCGTTCAGGACGCGCCGACACTACCACCCCGAAGTCAGGACACCGTCAGATGTTGAACAGTGGCCACACTACCACTCCTGCTGACGCTTCGCTGACGCTCACCACGCTCGGCGGAGCGAAGCTTGCGTTGTCCGGAGGACGAGAGCTCCGCGGCGCCGGGAAGCCCCTCGCCCTCCTCGTCTACCTCGCCTCCTCCCCCCGCCGGACCGCGACCCGCGAACATCTCCTCGACCTCCTCTGGTCCGACCTGCCCGCCGAGAAGGGACGCCACGCCCTGCGGCAGATCATCTGGTATCTCCGCCAGGCACTCGGCGACGACGCGATTCAGAGCCGAGGCAGCGAGATCGCCCTCGAGCTGCCGCTCCACTTCGACCGGGAGGAGTTCCTCCGGGCCATCGCCGAAGGTGACGCGGACCGGGCGATCACCCTGTATGGCGGTGACTTCCTCACCGGCTTCGCCGCCCCGGGCGGGGCGGACTTCGAGCACTGGGCCGATCTCGAACGGGAACAGCTGCGTACCGTCTTCCTGCGGACCGGCGAGTCGCTGGCCCGCCAGTGGCTGCGCGACGGGCGGATGCGGGATGCGCAGGCCCTCGCCCGCCGGTTGCGCGACACCGCGCCACGCCATGAAGCGGCGTGGCGGCTGCTATTGGAGACACTCGTGGCTGGCGGCGATACCCTGGCGCTCACGCTCGAGACGGCGGCCCTCGAGCAGAGCTGGCGTAGCGAAGACCGGGAATTGGAGCCGACCACTCGTGCCTTGCTCGGGAGGATCGCCGGCGCCATCCCGGAGCCCGATGCCGGTCCGCCAACTGGCCTGCTTCCGGAACTGGTCGGGCGGGAACCCGAGTTCGCGGCGCTGCTCGCCGCCTGGGAACAGGCGCGACGGGGCCGGACGATTCACCTCCACCTCTCCGGCGCGGCGGGCCTCGGCAAGTCCCGGCTGCTCACGGATGCGCAGCGTCGACTGCGGGGATTGGGCGCGCCCGTCGTCGCCCTCCGCGCGACACCGGCCCAGCGTCAGATCGCATATGGCTTCCTCGGTGAACTGGTCCGGGCCGTATCCGAACGGCCGGGAACTGCCGCGATTTCACCGGCGTCCGCTGGATCCCTCGTCGCCCTGCATCCGTCGCTATCCGAACGGTTCGCCACTCCACTCGACGCCGCCGGTGGAGAAGAGGCGCTCCGCCGTCGAACGGCCGCACTCACGGAGCTGCTGACCGTCGCCGCGGATGAGGCCCCGTTTGCGCTGCTGCTCGACGATATGCACTGGCTCGATAACGCCTCACGCCAAGTGCTGTCGGCCACGCTCGAACGCCTCGAACGCACACCCATACTCTGCGTCACCGCCGCACGTCATGGCACCGGCTTCGAGGTGCTCACCCCGATCCGGCTGGATCTCCAGCCGCTGGTCGAATCCGATGTCGCCCGGCTCATTGCCAGCCTCGGGGCACTGCCGGACGAGGCGTGGGCTTCAAGCCTCGCAGGTGCTGTGCATCGCACGGCGGATGGCATACCACTGCTCGTGCTCGAGACACTGCAACTCGCACTGGATCGCGGCCACCTCCAGTTGACGAGCGGGCAGTGGGGGTGCCCGGCGCCAGCGGAACTCGCGCACCAGCTCCGCGGCGGCAGCGCGCTCCGGACACGGATCGCGGCTCTGTCAGCGGAGGATCGCTGGTTCCTCCTGATTCTTGCGGTGGCGGGCACCGCCCTCAGCGCGACCGAGCTGACCGCCGTTGGTCAGCGCGAGAGGATTGCCGTCGAGGAAATCCTGGCGAGACTTGAGCAGAAAGGGTTCCTCCGTCGCCTGGACGACCGTTGGCTGCCGAGTCACGATGAGGTGGCCACGTCTGCCACTGATCTGGCATCCGAGGAGGCTCGACTGCGCGCGCACGCCGGACTCGGGCGCGCGATCGCCGAGAGCGCCGAGGCGCGCGGGGTTCAGCTGATCCAGGCTGCCTATCACCTCGCCGCCGCGGGACGGAAGGCGGAAGTGATCGGTCTCTTCGCCCGACACCTCGGCCAGGTCCGGCGCCAGGGCGACGGCCGACGCGTCGGGGCGGTGGCGTACGAATTCCTCGGGGAAGGCGCCGCTCCCAGCGAGGTGCGCAGCCTCGTACGCGGGCTCCCGCCGTGGAGTCGGGTCAGGTGGAGCAGTGCTCATAATGTTGCCGCGGTGGCGACATTGATCGGAGCCGCAGCCTTCGCCGCCTCCCGCACCGGCGATGCACCGGATGCCAGACTCCTCATCGGGGAATCCCCGGCCGGCCTGGGGACCCGCGGTCACGAGGTGAAGATCGACCTCAGGACATGGCAAGCCGGTGTCGCCATTGCCGCAGGCGCGCTGCGATCGGTACCGCCGCCACCCGGCGGAAAGAACGCGAAAGAGTTCATTCTCTCTCCCGATGGTCGTTCCGCACTGATCGTACGGGATCAGCCGCCCGACGAAGACTCGACGACCTCGGACATCTACTTGCGGGATCCGAGCGGAGCAGAGACGCGCCTCACCCGATTCAGGCATGATGACGGCAACCCTGACTGGGCCCCGGACCAGAGCGCCATGGTGTTCTTTACCTCGCGCTACAGTCCACCCGAGGCGGACAACTACGACCTCGCTATCATGGATCTACGGACCCACACGATCCGGCAACTGACCAGTGGCCGGGGAGCCGACCACAGTCCCAAGTACTCCCCCGACGGTAGCCGGATCGGCTTCCATCGCTTCAGCGATGAGCGCTTTCCCACCTTCTGCTGGGTCCCGCAAGACGGCGGAACAGCCCCGGCTTGCCCCGAGCTCAAAGGGCTTTCCCCTATTGATCTGGTCGGCTGGATCGATGACAATCGCGTTCTGCTGACTGCGGACACCAGCGGGGCCCGGACCCTGGTCAGCTACAGCCTCGCGACGGGGGCGGTGCGCACCCTGGACCACGCCGTCCTGACCGCGCTTCTCTCGCCCGATCGTAACTGGGTGGCGGTGTGGCGCGATGATGCGGAGGACGGCGGTGACCCTCGACTATTCGTGTATCCGGTGGACAATCCTGGGCGCGCCAGGCAGATCTCAGCCGTTGGGGTACTGCCGCTGGCTCGGCTGGTCTGGCTCAGTTCGGACCCCCACCCGACATACCTTGCCCGTGTGGACGTTCATGGACCGGCCGATAATCAGATCCCGGTCTCCGGGACGACTCGCCTGCGCGCCCGCGGGGTTGATCCATCAGGGGCCGACCGTCCGATCGCTGGGCGTTTGCGCTGGTCTTCTTCGGATTCCGCAACAATTGCAGTGGACAGCACGGGGCTGGCTCATCCGCGTCGTCTTGGCTCCGCCATGATTTCCGCTGAGCTCAGCGGCTGGCGCCGGGATTCCATTCGATTGACTGTGGTTCCGGCCGGCGACAGCATCGTGCTCCGCGAAGACTGGAGCGGGACGATCACGGGCCAGTGGATTCCTTTCGGTGACCCGCGGCCGGCGCTTTACACCCGGCCCGACGGCGTCCGGGGCTTCTGGAACCGGGGCGATGGCTCCTACGCGAGTGGCGCATACACGCGCCAGCACTGGACCGCCAGCGAGGGGCTTGGTGCCGAAGTGCGGGTGTCAATTCCGCTGTCGCGGGGTCAATGGCAGGTCGGCTCAATCGAATTGAGCGGCGGCTTCGATTCGCTCCATTTGGCGGGCTGGGATCACCGGACGGGGACGTGGCCGAGTAACCCAGCTGGGGATCCGCGGCGCAACTGTGGCTTGAGCTACCCGAGCGGGGAGGGACCGCTCGGGAGAGTACGGATTGGAATCGGTGGTCCGGGCGGAGCCCAGTTCCCCGTTGACTCCGGTCTGGGCAACGGCGAGTGGATCACGATGCGGCTGCAGATCTTTCCCGATGGACGCTGCGGCATGGCGCTCAATGGGCTCCCCCTCCGGCGACCAACACGCCCTCTGAAACTCGACCTTCCCTTCGCGCTCAGGCTCGGCTCCGCCGCAGCGGGGGCCTACGTCCTGCACGGACCCGTCGAGATCTGGCAGGGCGTCCGCACCGACATCGACTGGGATGCGCTCGACACCTCCCGCGCTGCTCTGGCGGGGGCTGGCCGCCCCCGGTAGCCTTAAGCACCCTCTGCACACGGTCGATGACACCGCCATGAAACGCTCCACCATCATCACCATCCTTCTCGTCCTGGGCTTCGGCGCCCTGCTCTTGTACAACACCGTCTCGGCGCAGAAGGTGGAGTGCAACGTCTGCGTCGAGTTCAACGGCAGGCAGAATTGTGCGACCGCCTCCCACGAGTCCGAAGAAGAGGCCAAGCGCTCGGCCCAGAACACCGCCTGCGGTCCGATCACCAGCGGGATGAACGAATCGATCGCCTGCGACCGCACGCCGCCGCTCTCCTCCCAGTGCAAGACGAAGTAACCGGGTAGAGGCGGAGCTCCAGCTCCGCCCGTTCAGGATCACGCTCACCGGCTTCTCATGCGCTTTCCGCACCCGCTGGTCCTGCTCATCGGCTGCATCGCAATCGCCGCAGTGCTGACTGCGGTGCTGCCCGCCGGCGAGTTCGAGCGGCGCGACGATCCGGTGACGGGGCGCTCGGTCGTGGTCGCCGGCACCTATCACACGGTTGATCCCTCACCGGTGGGTCCGTTCGAAGCGGTGGTCGCCATTCCGCGCGGGATGGCCGATGCGAGCGCCGTGATCTTCTACGTATTCCTCGTCGGCGGAGCGTTCGGCGTCATCGAGCGCACCGGCGCCTCGACCCGCCTGATCCACTGGCTGGTCGACCGGCTGGGACACCAGACCGCTCTCGTGATCCCGCTCGCGTCGATCGCCTTCGGGCTCGGCGGCATCCTCATTCAGATGTCCGAAGAGCTGATCGCCTTCGTCCCCGTCCTGCTGCTGCTCACGCGGCGCCTCGGCTACACCCCGTTGGTTGCCTGCGCGATCAGCATTGGAGCAGCCTCGGTTGGTGCGGCGTTCAGCCCGGTCAACCCCTTTCAGGTGGTCATCGCCCAGAAGGTGGCGGAGCTGCCGGCCCAGTCGGGATTCGGTTTTCGGATGGCGTTGCTCATCCCGGCCATGCTGCTGTGGATCTGGGCGACAATGCGATACGCCGCGCAGACGCGCGTGACGCCTGCTGCGTCAGCCGCGCCGGCCGAGCCGGGAGCGGCGGGCATGCTCGCGCCGACCCGTGCGTCCGCCATCTCGCCAAGCGACCTCGCCATCCTGCTGGCGGTTGTGGTGACCTTCGGGCTCTTCATCTACGGCGCGCGGCAATGGGGCTGGGACTTCGAGCAGTTCAGCGCCCTCTTCTTCCTGATGGGCGCTGCGGCCGGA
>JANMYS010000163.1:0-2349 GCA_031382385.1 Gemmatimonadota bacterium | reverse complement strand
CACCCTCCCGTCCGCCCCTCCCGCCTCATGCCGCCGGCTTGACCTGCGCCGGCCGTGGTATCGCTCCATCGGCCGTCCCCGGTTTCGGTGTGACCACGTTGCTTGCACTTTCCCACGCCGCCAGCAACTCGGCGTCATTCTTGAACCGGAACCGGTTGCGGCCGTCCAGCACCTTTACCACCTCCATCATCTCCTGCACCACTACCTCCAGCTCCGCCCTCGCGCCGACATGCGCGCTCCTGCCTGCCGCCGCGGCATCCATCGCCGCGTCGAACTGATCCAGCAGCAGCACCAGATCGGCCACCACCTCCTCCGACATCCCATGGCCGACCAGCACCTCCCGGTTGGCCCGCGCCTCCACCACCAACGCCCGCGCCGCCGTCCGGAAGCTGTGGAGCCTGCGACTCTCCTTCGGCTGACGGAACTTGAGCGGCAGCTCCGGTTCCGCCGTCCCGGCGACTCTCGCCACCCGGAACAGGTGATACAGACGCGTCCCGCAGTTCCCGCTTCTACCCATGGGCGTTGCACTCCGCGATGATCCCTGCCCGCTGCCGGGTGGCGAGCCCGTCCGCCGCCGCATGACTCGCTCCGGCTCGCACGCCGGTCCCTCCCGACCGCCAACACAAGAAAGGCGATAGGCATAGGGCAGTACCGCCCCGCGCCCATCGCCAATCGCCCAATCGCCCAATCGCCTTACAACCCTTAGCACACATGGAGCGGAGGGGGATCGAACCCCTGACCCTCGCGTTGCAAACGCGATGCTCTCCCAGCTGAGCTACCGCCCCGTGAATCGCGGGGAAGAATAATCAGCGCCCCGCCCCCTGTCAGCCTCCCCGTCCCGCCCCCTCCGCACGCTCCACCAGCTCGAGCAACCGCCGCCGCCCCACGGCGAGCGCCTGCCGCCGCCGGAACTCATCCCCTCGCAGCGACCCGTCGCGCCATCCGCGCAGATACGCCGGCAGCTTGGTCCTCAAGTCGCTCGACATCCGCTGTACCGCGTCCCGCACGATCTCGAGCGGCCGCCGATCGACCCCCGGCGGCCCCTCCCAGTACCACGCCGTGAGCCGGTGCAATAACCAGCGCCCGCGCCCACCGGCGGTCGGTGTTGCAGCCAGCTTCGCCAGCGTCGGCGGCAGGGTGCTCGTTGAGTCGAGCACCTGGGCCAGGGCGAGTGCGCGCAGCTCGTCGAACCCTGCCGGCGCTCCACCATTCGCGAGAAAGGCAGCGGGCACCGCCGCGGCGAGCAGCTCCCTCGCCAGTGCCACCGTCAGATAACACCAGGTATGGCACCCCGCCACGCGCCACCGCTCGCCCAGCGTGGACCAGTCGCACGCCCCGCCCTCCCGCTCCAGCCACAACGCGATATCGAGCAGCGGCCGGAGTCCCATCTCGAACTGGTGATGGGAGCTCGCATGCACCGCGAGGTGCGTGAGCAGGTCCTCGGCGTGCAGCACCCGGGCGGAGATGCCGCCGAGGTTGCGTGGTGCGGCCCGGCGCCATGCGGCCGCTCCCCACGATGGAGCCACCGCAGCCATCGAACGCACCTCACCGTGCAGCTCGACCACGACCGAGGTGCCCGACGCTTCGAAGACTCGATTCATCGCCTGCGTCATCGGCTTGGCCGCAGCCCGACGCACCTCCATGCGGGAGGAGTAGGGAATCCCGATGCCGGCGAACACCTCTGCCGTCCGGTCGAGGTCCTCAGGCAGGGCCCAGATGTCGATGTCGCCCATACTGCGGAGCGCCGGCTCGGGGTATGCCAGGTGGGCCAGCGCTACCCCCTTGAGGACAACGAAAGGAATGCCCGCCTCATCGAGCGCATGGGTCAGGCGCCGGAGCACCGCCTGCCGGGTCAGCAGGCCGACGGCGGCGCCGCGCCGCGCGAGCTCGAGTGGCGCGAGCACGTCGGGCGGGCTCCGGAAGGGATCGAGCAGCTGGGGAATTCGCCAGGCGAGATAGGGGTGCAGATCCCGCGGAGCGACCGAAAGCAGTGCGTGCCACGCTTCTGGACCGTACACCGGCAGGGACTCGCGGGTGGTGTCGCGCCGGAGCAGCGCGAGGAGCAGCTGGTCGGCAGGGGTCACGGCGACGACAGCGGCGGCGAGAGCCGGCGGCCCACCCGTGCGAGCAGGACGGCGGTGCGGACCGCGAGGCGGGCATCAACCGTGAGCAGCAGCCGCACCAGCCACAGCATCGCCGCGGCGCTCGTTCGGTCCGGCAGGCTCTGCACCGGCGCCGGGGGCAACGGCCGCCAGCTCTCGCCGTCCCGCCACTCGATCACTTCGCCCAGGACCCGCTCCGGCTCGATGGGCGGATCCGGGATGCGCGAGCCATCGCCCCGGGTGAGCA
>JANMYS010000161.1:0-18220 GCA_031382385.1 Gemmatimonadota bacterium | reverse complement strand
GACCCTCGCCGAAGTGCAGCGGGCGGAGGCGTTGTTCCGGAGCACCGAAGCGATGCAGGAGGCGATTGACACGCTCCAGACGTTCGGCGACAGCCTGAAGCTCGACCGCAACCTGACGACGCTCTCGCCGGTCCAGCAGCTCGCCGAGGCCCGGCGCCAGTATGAGGCTCTGCTGGCCAAGGCGCAGGCGGGGGACACGGCGGCGGCCCAGGCACTGCCCGACGCCGCCCGCGCCTTCCTGGAGGCCAGCCGCGCGGTCAACGCCAGCGGCCCGGCCTTCGCCGCCGACTTTGCCAAAGTGCAGGCTGACACGGCGGCGCTCGCCACCATGTTCGCGGATTCCATTGCGGTTGAGCAGCTGATCTACGAGACGAACAAGAGTATGCTGGACGAGTTGAAGGCGTCCAACGTGGAGCTGCAGGCGCTCGTCGCGGTGCAAGCGGCGAGCGCGGCCGAGCTGCTGGCGGAACTCAAGGCCACCCGGGCGGAGAATGCGGCCAACGCGATCGCCACGAAGCTCGCCCTTGAGGGCCTGAGCCTCGCATGAGTGACGCGCTCCTGACACACGCCCTGCCACGCGGCGCTGTAAAGCGCGGCGGGGAGTAGCCGACCTCATGCCGCGCGCGCGTGAGGCATCACCCCCGGAGGAGGGCTCGACTATGGAACGCACCGCGCACCACACAATGAAGATCCGGCAACTCAGCACCGGCCTCGTCTTCGAACGCCAGTCACCCGATGCCCGGGAGCTGGTGGCCACCGGCGGCTTCGCCTTCGCTGGCATCACTGAGGAATCGATCGTCGAACGCTTGGCGGCCACTCCAGAGTCGGTGCTGCGCGCGCTCCCTGGCCAACGGCTGCATGAGGCCTACACCCATCTCGACCGTGTCGCCGCTCTGGTGCCGCTGGTTGAAGCGGGCGCCGTTTCGCTGCCCTGAATCCTCTCTCACCTGAAAGCAGGCATCCCATGGCACCCCCGATCTATGCCGGACTCATCCGCAGCGAACGCGAAACGCTCACCCGGGCCAACGCGCTCGACCTGGCCGAACGCGAGCGCTTGCACAAGATGGAGCTCACCGGGCCCGGGCTGGAGAAGGCGCTGGCCCCGATCGATCGCCGGCTCAAGGATCGTTTCGAAGCGGCCAGGGTGAAGGCGACGCACTGGCATGATGAAGCGAAGGCCCGCTACCTGAAGTTTCTCCCCGAGGCCGTGCAACGCTCCGCCGCACTGCTCAACCCCGCGAAGGCCGCGGCCGTCATGGCCCTCCTGACCGGGGCCTCCGTGCGCGAGCTGGCGGCGAGTGCCGAAGTGGCGGCCGAGGCGAAAGACCAAGTGATGGCCTGGCCGATCCGCCTCGCGCTGCGCGCAGTTGCCCAGGATACGCCTGGCGTGGCTGCGATCGCCGCCCGCCTCGAAGAGATCGCCGGCGATGTGTCGACCGACGCCCTGGCCGATTTTGTCGGCGCCGGGGTGGAGCTCGGCCGGCTGGTTTCCGAAGGCCCGTTCCTCGACCTGGGAGCGCAGCTGGTGGCGGATCCGGCGGCATTCCTCGCGCGGGCACACGCGGTCGGCGTCATTCCCTGGGGGAGTGGGGAGGGCTCGCGGACGCTGAGCGACGCCGAGGTTGAGCGCCTCTGCGTGGTGGCAGGCGTTCCGCAGCGGGCAGCAGCATGAGCGACACTGCCCCCGCAAACCCCGATCGGGTCGCTGCACAACAGGCGGCCAGCGACTTCCTCAAGGCGGAACTGGAGCGGCGGGGCCGCCTTCTGAGCGCTGACGCCGTGCTGGCGAACCCGCTCGCCGCGCTCGAGGCCTGCAATACCGGGAGAGTCTCCCCCGCCGCCGTTGGGGGCATCTCGTGAGACAGGAGCGCTGGCTGGCGCGACTGTCGGCCATGCTGGATCGGACCGCTCCTCAGCGGTTCCATGCTCGCTCCGCCGAGGATCTCGCGGTGGAGCTGCGCACCCTCCCCCCGGATGCCGTCGGACCCTTCCTGCATCAGATGAGCGATGATCAACTCCGCGGGATTGCTGCCATGGAGCCAGAGGGGGAGCGGATCACGGCCGCCGAACTCGAAGGGATGACGGACGCCCAGCTGGAGGCCATGGCCATGACGGGTGCGCGGCTGTGATTCCGCTCGCCGATCTCGACCACGCTCCCGATTAGCCGAGCGAGCAGATGGCCTGCGAGCAGACAACGCGTGCGGGGACCAGGTGCCGTGCAGCTTCGCTGAGGGGCAAGAGGTGGTGTAAGTGGCATAGCCCTTCGGAGGAGGACGTTGCGCGCCGGCTGGAGGCCAGCGCGCGGGGCGGGCGCGCTAGCCTGCTCCCGGATCCGCCAGCCCTGGACGCTCTCGAATCTGTGGCGGAGTGCGACCTGCACACCGCGGTGGGTCTCCGCCAGCTCACCGCCGCCACGCTGCGCGCCCTGGCACGAGTGCCGTTTGACTATCACACGGCCAACGCGATCGCCCAGCTGCTCTCGGCACAACGACAGATTTTGCAGACCGCCGATTTCGACGCGCGCCTCGCCGCTCTGGAGGAGCTTCTGACCCGATTCGCTCAGCCTTCGAGAGAGCGGACCTCGACTTGAGCTCGGTCGACCATGGTTTCCCCATCTTCGTGCATGACCTTCAGCGTCTCAGCGCCGAACTCACGCGCCGGAAGCCAGGCGAATGGCAACCGGAGCCGTTCGGCAAGCTCTGGGGTCTTCGGCCTGACTTCAACGGTTGGAACGGGTTCGGTACCCCAGGGAGACTGCATCATGACTTTTCCTCCGGATGAGAACGAAAAAGCCCCGCGGCCTCGAGAGGCCGTCGGAGCAGGGTCTGGACTGGTACCGCCGGGGTTCACCTCGGCGATGTGGAGAATCTAGCGACCTCAGGCTTCAACCGGAAGCCGCCCGGTGGGCACGGCTGCCGACACGGGGCCAGCTAAGGCGAGGCGGGGGATGGGCGACCTCTGGCCGCAAGAGACTGCGGGTACTCAGCCGGCGGGCGGGAAAACCTCCGGCTCATCCTCGTCGGGCCCGGATATGCCCAGGCTGAGCGCGCTGACATGCGCCGTCACAATCACCAGGTAGGGGAATCGCTTCCACATCAGCCCCGGACCGTTCTCCGCGCGCGCGTTGCGCAGGGCGAACACGGGTGCCGCGACGCTATCAGCATCCTTCGCCTCAGCGTGCCTGGCCTTGAAGTCGCGCGCCTGCTGGGCAGCGATCTCTGGCGATGGCGGGGGAACCCTGGTCAAGCTTTCGCTGCCAGTGATTGCAGTCCGCATCATCACTTCCTTGGCCCAACGCGTGTAGTTCGCCCAGGCGGTGAGGTGACCAGAAATGAATTGGCCTTGGACCAGCAGCGTGAGAGGCATTTCTACACCGCTCTTCTCCACCAGCAGCAGATGGCTCTCGATCGTGGGCATGAGGGCTCCTATCCGTCAGCCTGTAGGATGCGCGCGAGGGCAGCTTTCGAGAGATACCGGGGAACGCGCGCGATCGCGCGGTCATCGAGGACGAAGCCCCGCACGCGCGCGATGGCCTTCCCCCGCCTCCCCTGCTGTGCCTGCCAGACGTCCCAGTGCAGCTGCAGCCGGAGCCAGAACTCAGCGTCCATGCCGAACAACCGCTGCAGGCGGAGGGCGGTGTCAGCAGAGATCGGCCGGCGAGCGGTCAGCAACGCGGTGAGACGGGAGCGGGGAACCTCGAGCCGCCTGGCGGTCCCGGCAACGGTCAGTCTGAGGGGCTCCAGAAATTCCCTGCGGAGCATCTCACCGGGGTGGGTCGGCGGCCGCCGGAGTGTCACCCGACGCGCTTCCGCTTGGCGGGGGTTACGACCAGCAGGATGGCGGGGTCGACGCCTAGCGCGGCAGCCAGCTTCTCCAGGATGCCCAGGTCGATACGCTGGCGCTTCCCGGCTTCCAGCTCGTTCAGCATGGCGCGCCGCACGCCCGCACGGCGGGCGAGTTCGGCCTGGCTCCATCCCTTCGCCTCGCGCAGCTCGCCGACGCGCAGTGTGATCGGACTCATGCGGGTAGTGTACGCCTTCGCGGCACCGGCAGCAAGCGCCCTCCTCCTGCCATACTTGACACGGTACGCATATGCGTACAGCTTACAGACACACCCCAACGGGGCCAACGCCCCAGGAGCCAGCCATGGCGAAGTCCTCCCGGTCCTCCAGTTCCCGAGCCACCCCACCGGCCCAGCCTCCCAAGCCCGCCTCTGTCCACCCGCCGGCCTACTACAGCCCGCAGAATTTCCCGGATGATCTGGCGCTGCCGCCATTCCCTCCTCTCGCAACGTCGATGTTCCGTCGGAAAGTGGAGGACTTGCAGGCCGCGGTCTTCCGTGTCGCCGCGCTCTCCGAGGTCCTCAGCCAGAGCAGAAACGGCAATGTGAGCGAGGGAGCAGTCGACACGATTGGGTTCATACTTGAGGAGGAGATCGAGGCCCTGATGGAAATTTCGGAGCGCGGCGTATCATGGTGGACCGGACCGGGGGCGCCTAGTGCCTCCTCGTAAGCGTGACCGGCTCTACTGGCGCGACGGCCGGGCCTGGGGCGACTTCCGCGACTACGCCGACGTTGGTGGCCGGCGCGAGGCGCTAGTCTGGCCCGGCATGGCGCGGGCGACCACGGACCAGAACCAGGCGACGAAGCTCATTGCCCAGCGGCTCGAGGCGCTTGATCGGAAGCGCAGCGGCCGCTCCCTGGAAGGCGAGCAGAAGGAAGGGAGCCTGGCCGACGTGGCGCGGGTGGACCTGCTCGCCAAGGCCGATAGCGGGAAGTACACCGACAGCCACCTCACCGCCCTGGAGCTCCGCCTCAAGGCCGTGCTCCGCTTCCTCGGCGGCGCGGCGGATCCGGAGGCGCGGCGCGTCGACCCGAACGCCGTCGGCGTCGCGAAGGTCCGGGACCTGGTCGCACACCTGCGGAAGTTGCCCAACGGCCGCGGCGGCACGATGAGCGAGGGCTCGGTCCGCCACTACCTCAACGCGCTGTCCGGCGTCTACACCCGGGCGGGGAGTGAGGGCTATGTCCCGCCGAACTTCAACCCCGTCGGCGCCCTCCTGGAGAAGCCGGTTGGCCGCGCCCTCGAGGCGCGGTACCTACAGCCCCACGAGGCCGCCCTGCTGCTCGAAACGGCGCGGCGGTATGTCGCGCCCGTCGACGCCACGCCATTTGCCTACGCGCTCGTGGGGTTCTTCCTGCTCACCGGCTGCCGCGAGACGGAGGCGTACGGCATCGAGCTCGATGATGTGAGCTTCGATCGCGAGACGGTCACGGTGCGGCCGAACCGCTGGCGCCGGCTGAAGACGAAGGGCTCGCAGCGCGTCCTCCCGCTGCATCCCCAACTGGCGGAGATCCTGAAGGGGTATCTGAAGGGCCCGCACCGGCCGACGGGAGACCTGCTCTTCCCGAGCAGCGCAGGCGGGCGAGAGGCGATCCTATCCGACTGCCGGAAGCCGCTCGATCACCTCGCGGTGCGCTCAGGCCTCGCGCGTCCGGTGACGGACGATGCGGGGAAGCCGCTCAGAAAGGGCGGCTGGCCCGTTCTGGACTTCCCCCTCCGCACCAAGGCCTTCCGTCACACCTACTGCACCGCGCGCCTGCAGACGCTCGATCGCGGCGCGCCGATCGCGCTGGACACCGTCCGGCGGGAGATGGGGCACAGCTCCACCGCCATGGTGGAAAAGGTCTACGGTCACATGGGGACTATCCGCCACCGCAGCGAGGCGGTGGAGTTCAGAATCGAGCAACACCAGGGCGCGATGCTGCGAGACGGGCGTACGGTGGCCATTCACCTGGAGGCGCTCCCCGCCGGGGCTGATGGTGGTTGACACATTCTCCGACACGACCTCTGTCCTGAGCTGCACACTGGACACGCGAAAGCCCCGCACAGTTTTGCGGGGCTTTCGGTTAGACGAGTGCGCCCGATACGATTCGAACGTACGACCTCTTGCTCCGGAGGCAAGCGCTCTATCCAGCTGAGCTACGGGCGCTTGGGCGACGGCCGACTGACCGTTCCAAGGGAGCGGTAAACTCGCCGCTCCGGCCGCTTTATGCAACCGTTGCGGTCAGGCCCGGCTGCCACCGCAGCTGGCCATCAATGCCCTCCGGTATCGGCTCATCCAGCCACGACAGCATCGCCGGGAAGAGGTCCACCGTCCGCAGCGTCTCGTCTGGGACAGGGACGTTGGACCAGATCGGCACCTGCATGTGCGCGCGGATGAGGCTGCCATGCCCCGCCTTGTGCTCCGGCACCTCGAACCGTCGCCGGAAGTCGTAGCCTTCCCGCCCGATCACGAGGAGATCGCCGGTGCGCGCCGCGCGGAACTGATCGAGCAGCTGCACGCAGGCATCGGGGTAGGGTCCCTCCCACGATTCGGCCAGCCAGGCCTCAGGGTCCAACGTCAGGTCGGCGCCGAGGGCGAGCGGATCGCCGCCCACACGCTGGTAGCCGATGCGGCCATCATCGCCCTGCGTGATCAGCGCTTCCCCGCCGCGGTCCGCGACTCGCACCACGCCCCGCTCTTCTTCGGCGGCGACGAACGCGACTGCCTCCTCCTGCACCAGCGCGGCGATCAAGTCGTGCGCCGTGCCGAAACCGGCCGCACTCCGCAACTCCTTCAGCGACTGCCGCTGCTCGCGCGGTACGCCCGGCCGCGCGTAGACCATCGCGGAGCCGTTGCCCGCCACCATCACCGCCGCCGCCGGGTCCCGCTCCCACACCACCGGGTGTGACATGGTGCGCACCCCCTGCGAGCGAAACCAGTCGGCCAGATCACGGTGCGCATGCACCGACGACGCGCCATGATCGCTCACCAGCACGATCAGCGTCTCGTCCAGTTCCCCCCGGGCACGGAGCCGCGCCACGACCTCGGCGAGGGTCGCATCGACCTGTCGCAGCGCCCGCAGGACCTTGGGGCCATCCGGCGTGCTCTGGTGGGTGTAGCCATCCACCGCCGGGAACTGGGCGAAGATGAACCGCCAGCCGGCGTCGATGCCTTTGAGCAGATGACGCCGCACGGCATTGTCGGCCGGCTGATGCCACTCGGCGATATGCGCCAGCGCGCCCCAGAACTGCCGCTCGGTGCTCGCCGGATTGCGCTGCGGCGTCAGGCCGCGCGCCACCGGGGTGAAGATCCCGAGGCTCTCAGGCACCAGCTCGAAGATGGTGCGGACCCCGGGAGTGATGTCCCCGTCCAGCCGTCCCGCCTGGTAGCCGCAGTAGCTGCGCACCAGCTCCCGCTCACGCCACCAGTTACCCGTATAGCGATTGCGGTCCAGCCAGCGGATCGAGGGAATGTTGCAGCGGCCGGGGGTGCAGCCGGTGAGAAACGGGAGATAGGCGACCCCGGTGGTCGACGGGAAGACGGTCACCCCCCGTGCGACGCCGCCGCGCGCCGTGAGCTCGGCGAGCGCGGGCAGCTCGCCGCGTGCGAGCGCTGCTTCAGCGACGTCGGGCCGCAGCCCATCGACCAGGATCAGCACCACCCGCTTCATGCGCCACTCTCCAGTACGTCGGGTGCCGGCTTCATGAGTCGGCACGTGCCGGGGTGCGGCCCACTATATTCCGCTGCCCGCATGTCGCTGCCCACTTCCGCCAACGAGTCCCGCATGTTTCACTGGCGCCGCCCAGTGTCGTCCGCCCTCTTCTGCGCACTGCTGCCGGCGCGCCTGCTGATCGCTCAGGCCGCGGTCCCCGATCCGGAACTCACGGTCTCGGTCGATTCGTCCCGGCACGAAGTGGTCATCGCCGTCGGCCCGTTCCGGCTCGCCTCCATGAAGGAGATGATGGAGATGATGGCCATGCCGGGCATGGAGCAGATGGATCACGACGCGATGATGCCCCAGTTCGTCGGCCGATTCCCCTGGCCGGTGCAGGGGATGGGGCGCGGCTTCCGCCTCGAGATCGCCGACTCAACGGGCAAGAAACTCCCGCAGCGCTTCCTCCACCATCTCCAGATCATCAACGGCGACCGGCGCCAGCTCCTGCTGCCGCTCGAGGAGAAGATCATGGCGATCGGGCGGGAGACCCGCAGCCTCATCCTCCCCCAGACAATCGGCATGCCGCTGACGGCCGGCAGCAAGATGCGCATCAAGATCATGTGGCATAACGAGTCGGCGGAAGATCTCGACGGCGTCCGGCTGACGCTGCGGATCCGTTACTCGCCCGCCAACCTGGTCCCGACGCCGACGACGGTGCTGCCGCTCACCATCGATGTCGCCGATACCCCGAGCCGGCCCAATACCTTCACCATCCCGCCCGGGGACTTCAGCGCCAGCCGCGAGTTCATCATGCCGATCAGCGGGCGGCTGCTCGCCCTCAGCGGCCACATGCACGACTGGGGCGCCGGCCTGATGCTGCAGGAGGTGGAGAGCGGCAAGGTGCTCGCCGACTTCGTCACCACCATGGATTCGGCCGGCCGGATCACCCACATGCCGCGCAAGCTCTACGGCATCGCGGGCGCGGGTCTCAAGCTCCGGGCCCAGCGGCGATATCGTATCGTCGCCCGGTATCATAATCCGACCGGTGCGCCGATCACCGGCGCCATGGGCCATCTCGACGGACTGATTCAGCCCGACGACCTGCGCCGCTGGCCGGACCGGGGCAGCAAGGACATGGCCTACCTGACCGAGGGGGTCGCCAGTATCACCCAGGCGCCGCTGACCGTCACCACCCCGGCTCCGGCCGGCGACGGGCACCCGCACCAGCACGACTGATCAACTCCGACACGCACGAAACCCCGCCGCGCAGCTGCGCGACGGGGCTTCGGTGCTCTCCATCGGGGCGCCGGGATTTGAACCCGGGGCCTCCTGGTCCCGAACCAGGCGCGCTACCGGACTGCGCTACGCCCCGTCACTGGTCCTGCGGTCCGTCTGAGCGGCGGGTTCCTGCCGAATCGTCCTGATGGGCCCAGAGGGACTCGAACCCCCAACCTTCTGATCCGTAGTCAGATGCTCTATCCAATTGAGCTATGGACCCTGCGTGCAGCAGCACTGCCATGGGCGGTACAAGGCTCGAACTTGTGACCTCCACGATGTCAACGTGGCGCTCTAACCAACTGAGCTAACCGCCCGGGCCAGACGAACAGACGGTCGGTGGACAGGAGGCCTGGCGTGCGTCGGTCTCTCCGTCCGTCCGACCGTCTGTCTGTCCATCCACCAATAGCGGGGGTGGGATTTGAACCCACGACCTCCGGGTTATGAGCCCGGCGAGCTACCAGACTGCTCCACCCCGCGACGGTAACTGACTTCTCTGCGGGTGGACACCAGCACGAGCGCTGAGGTGACCACCTATGGAGAGCGGGAAACGGGACTCGAACCCGCGACCCCAACCTTGGCAAGGTTGTGCTCTACCAACTGAGCTATTCCCGCGAATGCGCCAGAGAGTGTACCAACCGGCCTGCACCTGCGCAACCAGATCATTCAGGCATGTCGCCAGCGACGGTACTGGCACAACCTGCGGGGCTTGAGAGTGGAGGCGAGGGGGATCGAACCCCTGACCTCGTGAATGCCATTCACGCGCTCTCCCAACTGAGCTACGCCCCCATTATATTAGCGCGCCCCGCTGGCTCCCCGGTGGTTTGAAGAGCACGACAAACTACTTGGCCGCCCTCGGGCATGTCAACTGCCATGCAGACTCTCGCTGAAGCTGGAGGGTGACGTCCCGACATGACGAAGCGTTCCGGCCAGGGCAAGGCGGGCAAGGGCCGCGCGGCGGCCCCCCAAGACACCGGCACGCCAGCGCCTCGCGGCCGAAAGGGCGCCGCTCCCGCACCAAAGCCGCCGGTTCCGCTCTCACCGGTCCAGCAGATCCTCGCCAGCTCGGAGCCCGGCAAGGTCCGCAAGGCCCGCCGGGAGACCTCCAAGTCGCTCGGCGTCTACGACTCCGATCGCGATATCCTCGACCAGTATCTCTACGAAGTCAGCCTGACCCCGCTGCTCACCCGGCCGCAGGAGATCGCCATCGCGAAGCTGGTGCGCGAAGGGGATCCCGAGGCGATGAACGAGCTGGTGAAGCGCAACCTGCGGTTCGTCATCTCCGTCGCCAAGAAGTACCAGAACCGGGGTCTCGCGCTCACCGACCTGATCGGCGAGGGCAACATCGGGCTGCTGACCGCCGCGCGGAAGTTCGATCCCGATCAGGGCGTCAAGTTCATCTCCTACGCCGTCTGGTGGATCCGTCAGGCCATCCTCGCCTCTCTCGCGCGGCAGGGCCGCACGGTGCGGGTGCCGCTCAACCGCACGGCAGATCTGTCGCGCATCGTGCGGACGGCAGAAGCCCTGCGTCAGGAGCTGCGCCGGGAACCGACGCCGGAGGAGATCGCCAAGTCGACCGGCCTCTCGCTGGAAGTGGTCCAGTCGCTCGCCGCGCTCAACGCCGCCGAAGTGCGGCTCGATGCGCCGATGGACATCGATGGCGACCGCTCGATGATGGATCGGTTCGTGGCGGAGGACCAGGCCGATGCCGAGGAAGAGGCGATGGACCGCTTCCTGACCGAGGAAATCGAGACCGCGCTCAACACGCTGCCGCCCCGCGACGCCAAGGTGCTGCGGCTCTATTTCGGCCTGGATGGCGGCCGGGAGCATACCCTCGAGGAAATCGGCGGCATGCTGGGCGTCACCCGCGAGCGGGTCCGTCAGCTGCGCGACCGCGCGCTGAAGCGGCTTCGTGAGGGTGAAGTGGGGCGCGCATTGGCATCGTTCGCGGCGTGACCCCGAAGCGCCGAGCCGTCGCTTCGTCTGACCCAGGTGCCATCGCGAGGGCCGACAGGACGTCGGCCCTCGTCGCATTTCCCTGCCGCCGCGCGCGGCCTATCGCTATTCCTGTGGCCCACATACCTTAGCCCCGTGTCCTCCAGTGCCCCCCTGGCCCGCTCGCTCAGATGGCGCATCGCGCGCGTCGGGCGCGGGGCCGTCCAGACCATTCGCGCGCTCGCGGATCTCCGCACCTGGGCGCCGCATCTCGCCGTGCAGATGCGACGGCTGGGCGTCGACTCCGTGCCGATCGCGCTGTTCATCGCGGTCTTCACCGGCATCGTCCTCTCGCTCCTCTCCAAGTACATCTTCACCGGTGCCGTGCCGCTGTATTTCGTCGGCGCGCTGGTGGGCAAGACGATCATGATGGAGCTGGGGCCGGTGCTCACCGGTCTCGCCCTCGCCGGGCGGGTCGGCGCCAACATCGCCGCCGAAGTCGGCACGATGCGGGTCACCGAGCAGGTCGATGCCCTGGAGACCCTTGCCTACAATCCCCACAGCTATCTCGTAGTCCCGCGGGTGCTGGCCGGCGCGCTGATGTTCCCGGTCATCACCGCGCTCGCCATGGCCGTCGGCGTGGCGGCGGGGTGGTTCACCGCGATCAACCTGCTGGATCTGTCGTCGCTCGAGTTCGTGAAAGGCCTCAAGCTCTTCTATCGTTTCAAGGACATCTGGTTCGGGCTGCTGAAGGCGGCGAGCTTCGGGGCGGTGGTGACCCTGGCCGGCTGCATCCAGGGCCTGAAGACGAAGGGTGGCGCGGAGGGCGTGGGCCGCAACACGACGCGCGCCGTCGTGATCGGCTGCGAGGCAATTCTGGTCCTGGATGCGTTCTGGGCCCTGGTGCTGCTGTGATCCGCTTCACCGATGTCCACAAGGCGTTCGGCAGCAAGACCGTGCTCGAGGGGATGACGCTCGACATCCCCGAGGGCCAGACGACGGTGATCATCGGCTTCTCCGGCACCGGCAAGAGCGTCGCGCTCAAGCACATTGTCGGGCTGCTGCAGCCGGACAGCGGGACGGTGGAGGTCGACGGCCGGAACGTGAGCGAGCTCGAGCCCGATGCGCTCAGCGCCCTGCGGGGCGAGATCGGCTACGTCTTCCAGTTCGCCGCGCTCTTCGACTCCATGACGGTGGCCGACAACCTCCGGCTCGGCCTCAAGCGGCGGGGCCTCGATCCGGAGACGATCGGCCAGCGGATCCGGGAGAGCCTGGCCCTGGTGAATCTGCCGGGCGCCGAGGAGCGCT
Organism: Gemmatimonadota bacterium; assembly: GCA_031382385.1. Classification (GTDB taxonomy): domain Bacteria; phylum Gemmatimonadota; class Gemmatimonadetes; order Gemmatimonadales; family GWC2-71-9; genus JADJOM01. The sequence continues at coordinate 6,221 of JANMYS010000161.1, read as the reverse complement.
TTCCGGCGGAGCTCTCCGGCGGCATGCGGAAGCGGGTCGGCATCGCCCGCGCGATTGCCCTCAGGCCGCGCTACATTCTGTATGACGAGCCCACCACAGGCCTCGATCCCGTCACCTCCGCGGTCATTGATGAACTCATGGTCCGCGCCCGTCAGGAGCTGGGAGTGACCGGCGTCGTCGTCACTCATGACATGCGGAGCGCGACCACCGTGGGAGACCGTATCGCCATGCTGCACCAGGGGCGCATCAGGCAGGTGGGGACCATCGAGGAGATCCGCGCCACCGACGATCCGGTGGTGCGGAACTTCATCGAGGGCCGTCCCGTCGATGCCGACCGGTTCGTGCCGCTCGGGCCCGCCGCATGAAACGGGGCAACGAGTTCCTGGTCGGGCTGGTCCTGCTCGTCGGGCTGGCGGTCGTCGTGGCCGGCGCGCTGTGGCTCTCCGAGGCCAACATCGGCAAGCGGGAGGCGCTGCACGTGGGTCGCTTCCGTACCGTCGGCGGCCTGGGCCCCGGCGCGCCGGTGACGTACCGCGGGGTGCGGGTGGGCCGGGTGGAGGCGATCCGGCTGGCGGATGAGTTCGTCGAAGCCGACCTGAAAGTCTACCAGGGGGTGGAGCTGCCGGCCCGTCCCGCGGTGATCGCCGCGTCGCAGAGCCTCTTCGGGGAGTGGGCCGCCACGATCGTCTCGCGGGATCAGCCGCAGGACGATCCCAACGTCCGCCAGATGCTGGCCGAGACGGCAAGGCCCGGGGGCGATCGCTGGCCCGGTGCCACCCTGCCCGATGTCGGCCAGCTCACCGCCCAGGCCGGCCGGATCGCGACCGATATCGCGACCGTCGCGCAGCGGGTGACGGAGACGTTCGATTCTTCGGCCGTGGCCGAGCTGCGCCAGAGCCTCAAGAATTTCGGCGCCATTTCGAGCCAGCTCGAGCGCTTCACGACCAACCAGACCACCCGACTCGACAGCGTTTCGGTCAACGCGCAGCGGATCTCCAACGAGGTTCTCGAGGCCTCGACGCGGCTGGATGCCACCCTGGAGCGGATTGACAGTGCGACGCGTGACGGGCAGATCCAGGAGATCATGGGGAACGCGCGCGTGGGGACAGCCAATCTGAAGGATGCCTCGGCGGATCTGCGGGAACTCATCGCCACCGCGCGCGGCCAGCAGGCGACGCTGGTGCATACCCTCCTCGCCGCCGACAGCGTGCTCTCCGCGATCCAGGAGGGGAAGGGCACGGTGGGGCTCCTCGCGCGCGACCCGGCGCTGTACAATGAGTCGATCGAGACGATGCAGGAGATGCGGCGCCTGCTGTCCGACATCCAGGCCAATCCCCGCAAGTACTTCAAGTTCTCGGTGTTCTGATGGCCAAGCCCAAGCGCAAGGCAGAACGCGAAGTCAGCGCCGGCGGAATTGTCTTTCGTCGTGGCGCTGACGTGCACGCCCGCTTTCTCCTGATCCGTGATCCGTACGAGCACTGGGGTTTTCCCAAGGGCCACCTTGAGGGCGAGGAGACTCCGGCCCAGGCGGCGGAGCGTGAGACGATGGAGGAAACCGGTCTCGACGACCTGCGTCTGCATGGCCCGATCCGGATCATCGACTGGCACTTCCGGTTCAAGGGCCGCTACATCCACAAGTTCTGTCACTTCTTCCTGTTCGAAAGCCCGGCGGCTCTGGTCGTGCCCCAGCTGGATGAGGGAATCACCGATCACCGCTGGCTCACGCTGGACGAGGCACTCGAGACCCTCTCCTACGACAACGCGCGCGGGGTGCTGAAGCGCGGCGGGGAGATGGCCCGCACCCTCGTGGCCGTCGGTGCCGGGCGTGCGCCGCGGCCGGAACGGGAGCCGGCGCCGGCCCTGCCGGAGGATTGAGATGCCTGCGGTGGTCGCCCTCCTCTCCGGCGCCGAGGCCCGGCAGGCGATCCGCCGCACCTTGCCGTCCAGCGGACCCTGGTCGCTTGTCTCCACCCGCACCGTGCGCCAGCTTGAACAGGTCCTCCTGACCCGGCTGGTCGATGCGGTGGTCTTTTCTCCCACCGCGACCCCGCTCGCCGAATCGGCGCCGCTGCGCGCCCGCTTCCCCGCCATCCCCTGGATGGCCTTCGCGCCATTCCGCCCCGACGATGGCCAGCTGCTGGCCGACTGCCGGATGCACGCCGTGGCCCTGATCCTGGTGGATGGTGTCGACAACACCGTGGCGGGTGAACTGATCGTGCGGCATTCCGCCGCCGCCGTCCGGCGCCAGGCGATGCAGGAGGCGGTGCGGGTGCTCCGCCTCTCGGATGAGGTGCAGCGCCAGGTGTGGACCTACCTGCTCGACCGCACCGACCTGCCGGTCCGCACCGTGACCCTGGCCCGGGAGGTGGGCTGTTCGCGGGAGCATCTCTCCCGGCAGTTCGGGGCCGGCGGGGCACCGAATCTCAAGCGGGTGATCGATCTCACCCGGATCGCCTGCGCGGCGGGCCTGCTGCGCAATCCGGGCTACGACCTCGTCACCGTCGCCCGGATTCTCCGCTTCGCCACTGCCAGCCACCTCAATGTGACGGCGCGCCGGATCGCCGGGGTATCGGGGGGCGGACTGCACGGACTTGGCCCGCGCGGCGTGCTGGCCAGTTTCACTCGTGGCAAGACCCGCAGCCGGCTCTGAGGTCCTGCGCTTTCCGCGGAGACTCATCATGTCGCACTCGCACTCTGTTCTGAACGAATTGGGGCTGCGCGCCCCCGCGGTCGCACCCGGGCAGGACCGGTGAGCGGCGATCCCCGGGTGTTCTTCGCCGCCGAACGGACCCTGCTGGCGTGGGTGCGCACGGGGCTGGCTGCGATTGGGTTGGGCTTCGTGGTTGCGCGTTTCGCGTTGTTCCGCCGGCTGCTCGATCCCGCGCTCGCCGCCGCGTCGCCAACCGGGCCGACCGTCTTCATGGGGACGGCGCTGGTGCTGCTCGGTGCGTTCGCCTCGGCGGTCGCGGCGTGGCAGTTCCATCACTACCTCCGTGTCATCGCCGCCGACGATCGCCCCTCACCCCATGCCCACTGGCCGGCCCTCCTGCTGGCGGTCGGACTGGCGGTCATCGGTGTGCTGCTGGGGCTCCACCTGGTCAGCTGAGGGGGGCGTGCTCCGGGACCGTGGGACGCGGGTCGAATCCCCTGCAATTCCGGGCCAGACAGGCGCTGGCAGGCGCCGCGCGGGGCCCGGTTTTCCCGCGCGGGACCCGGTTGCCATCGGTCGGACCTTGTGATAGTTTTCACAAGCTGTGCAGGAACCTCCGTCCTTTCCCCAACTGCGAGTACTATGGCGACCGAATCCATCCTCCGTCCGGGCGAACTGAAGGACGTTCTGCTCCGTGAAATCGAGCAGGCCGATCTGGTCTCGGTGGACGTGAGCGAGGTAGGCACCGTGCTCGAAGTGCGTGATGGCGTTGCCCGGGTCTACGGCCTGATGAAGGCGGTGGCGGGCGAGATGCTGGAGTTCACCGTTGGCGCCACGGGGGAGATCGTCATCGGGCTGGCGCTGAACCTCGAGGCGGACAACGTCGGCGCGGTGATCATGGGCGACTACCTCAAGCTGCGCGAGGGCGACGAGGTGCGCTGCACCGGACGCCTGCTCGAGGTGCCGGTTGGTCCGGCGATGCTGGGGCGGGTGGTGAACGCGCTGGGCCAGCCGGTGGACGGCCGCGGGCCGATCGCCGCGACGGGGACCCGGGCGGTGGAAATGGTGGCACCGGGCATCATCGTGCGTCAGCCGGTGAAGGAGCCGCTGCAGACCGGCATCAAGGCCATCGATGCCATGATCCCGATCGGTCGCGGGCAGCGCGAACTGATCATTGGCGACCGCGGCACCGGCAAGACCGCCATCGCGGTCGACACGATCATCAACCAGAAGGGCACCGGCGTCATCTGCGTCTACGTCGCGATCGGGCAGAAGCGCTCGACCGTGGCAACGGTGGTGGAGAAGCTCAAGGAGAAGGGCGCGATGGAGTATTCCATCGTCGTCGTCGCCAGCGCCTCCGACCCCGCGCCGCTGCAGTACATCGCCCCCTACGCCGGCTGTGCCATCGCCGAGTACTTCATGTACGAGGAGGGTCAGGCGACGCTCTGCGTGTACGACGACCTCTCCAAGCAGGCGGCGGCGTATCGCCAGGTGTCGCTGATTCTCCGCCGGCCGCCGGGCCGCGAAGCGTACCCGGGCGACGTCTTCTACCTCCACAGCCGTCTGCTGGAGCGGGCCGCGAAGATCTCCGAGGATGCCGACGTCGTGAAGCTCGACAGTCGCATCAAGAAGCCGGGCGGCTCGCTCACCGCGCTCCCGATCATCGAGACCCAGGCCGGTGACGTCTCGGCCTACATCCCGACCAACGTCATCTCGATCACCGACGGTCAGATCTTCCTGACCACCGACCTGTTCTATTCGAACGTCCGTCCGGCGGTGGATGCCGGCATCAGCGTGAGCCGGGTGGGTGGCAACGCCCAGATCAAGGCGATGAAGCAGGTCGCCGGTCCGCTGCGCCTGGCGCTGGCGCAGTACCGCGAGCTCGAGGCGTTCGCCCAGTTCGGCTCGGAGCTGGATACGGCGACGCAGCGGCAGCTGGCCCGCGGGGCCCGGACCGTCGAGATCCTGAAGCAGCCGCAGTACGCACCCGCGCCGGTGGAGAAGCAGGTCGCGATCATCTTCGCGGTGGTCAACGGTCATCTGGACGACGTCGAGGTCAAGCACATCCGGAAGTGGGAGGTCGACTTCCTGAGTTACCTCGAGTCCGCGCACGCCACGGTGCTTGAGGGCATCCGGACCAAGAAGGCGCTCGACGACGATCTGACGGCCAAGCTCAAGGCCGCGATCGTTTCCTTCAAGCCGTTGTTCCGGGCCGACTAGGCATGCCCGCCTCGAACAAGGCGCTGCGTGGACGGATGCGCTCCGTCCAGAACACCCGCAAGATCACCCGGACGATGGAGCTGGTCTCCACCTCCAAGCTCAAGCGGGCCCAGGATCGCGTCGTGGGTGCCCGGCCGTACGCGGCCGCGCTCGCCGAGGTGATTGGCGACCTGATCACGCCCGAGCTGGCGGAGCAGTTCCCGCTCCTGCGTCGGCCACTCCCGCTGGCCAAGGGTGGCCCCTCCCGCGCCGCCGTGATCCTGGTGACCTCGAACCGCGGCCTGGCGGGTGGCTTCAATTCCAATCTGATCAAGGAAGCCCGCCACCGGATCGCCGAGCTGGAGGGGCAGGGCTATCAGGTCGATCTCCATGGCGTCGGTCGCAAGGGGATCGGCTTCTTCCGCTATGTGGGCCGCGCCCTCGCGTCGCAGCGGATCGATATTGGCGACAAGCCGACGGCCCAGCATGCCATCGAGCTGGTGGGTGGCCTGATCGAGGAGTTCTCAAACGGCAAGCTTGCCAGCCTCGATGTGGTCTACGCCAAATTCAACAGCCCGCTTTCGACTCCCCCGACGACCCTGCGCGTGCTGCCGGTCGCCGCGCCGGTGCGGCCCAAGGGCGGCGTGCAGGCCGATTACATCCTGACGCCCGGCCCGGACGAAATCCTGACCCAGCTGCTGCCGCTCTATGTGCGGAACCAGATCTACCGTGGCCTGGTCGAGACGGCGGCGGCGGAACATGGCGCCCGGCGCACGGCGATGAAGAACGCCACCGATAACGCCGGGGACATCTACAACCTGCTGAAGCGGACCTACAACCGTCAGCGACAGGCGGCGATCACGCAGGAAATCGCGGAGATCGTGGGCGGGGCGGCGGCGCTGGAGGGGTAGGAGGCCATTGGCCGTTAGCCATTGGCGCACTATCGAGCGGAGTGGTATTCGTCCGATCCGGCACATCGCGGCAGGAGCAGCAGGTTTGGAGAGCACAGTCAACGGCCAACGGCCAACGGCTAACGGCCATTGGCCAACCAACAAAGGGTGTGATTTCGACATGGCAACCGCTACCGCAACGCACAATATCGGCAAGGTCGTCCAGGTCATCGGACCGGTGCTCGATGTCGAGTTTGAGCCCGAGCACCTGCCGGAGATCTACAACGCGCTGACCCTGCACGACACCACGGGCGCCATCCCGATCCATCTCACGGTCGAGGTGCAGCAGCATATCGGCCAGAACATGGTCCGCGCGGTGGCCATGTCCAGCACCGATGGCGTGGTCCGGGGCATGACCGTGACCGACACCGGTGCGGCGATCTCGGTGCCGGTCGGCGCGGCGGCGCTGGGCCGGATCCTCA
>JANMYS010000146.1:0-1548 GCA_031382385.1 Gemmatimonadota bacterium | reverse complement strand
CCCGGCTTCTTCGAGTATGAATGGACCGCGGGTGGCGACCTGCTGATCACCCTGCTCCGCTCGGTCGGCGAACTCTCGCGCAACACCCTGCCCACCCGTCCCGGTCACGCCGGCTGGCCAACCGCCACGCCGGGGGCACAGTGCCGCGGAACCACCGTCGTGGAACTGGCGATCGCGCTGATCACCGCCGATGATCTCGCCGAGCCTGACCGGCTGGAACAGCTGTGGGAGGATGCCTTCCTGCCGGTGCGCGCCTGGTGGCTGCGCGACTATGCCCCGTTCGGCGCGGTATCGCCCAGTCCGCAGGGAATTGCGCTGGAAGGAGCAGGGCTGGTGTTTTCCGCCTGCCAGAGTGCGGAGGAGGGACGGGGCATGGTCCTGCGGTGCTGGAACGCACTCGACCGGCCGACGAGCGGCCATTGGCGCTCGGAGCGCCCGGTGCTGCGGGCCTCGCGAATCCGTGCCGATGGCGCGCCGCTCGAGGAAATCACCGTCACTCCCGATGGACACCGGCTCGGCGTCGAGGCCTGGCCGCACGAGATCGTCACCATCCTGGTGACATTCACCGACTGACCCGGGGGATCCCCATGCGCTGCACGCCGGTCCTGCTGCTGCTTGTCGCCATGCTGCCCACTGGTATCGCCGCGCAGGAGAAAGAGGTCCTGAAGGTACCCGGTGCCGTGGCCGGGCTGCCATTCTCACCCGCCGTCAAGGTGGGAAACGTGATCTACCTCTCTGGCCAGTTAGGCAATGTCCCCGGTACTCGCACCATTGTGCCGGGTGGCATCCGGGAGGAGACCCGCCAGACCTTCGCGAACATTCGGGCGGTGCTGGTGGCGGCGGGAAGCTCGCTCGACCGGGTGTTCAAGTGCACGGTCTTTCTCGCCGACATCAGCGAGTACGCGGCGATGAACGAAGTGTATGCGACGGTTTTTCCGGTGGATCCTCCGGCACGCTCCACCGTGGCCGGCAGCGGGCTGGCGCTCGGCGCGCGGGTGGAGATCGAGTGCATGGCGACGGTGGGCGAGGTGCGTTAGGGGGAGCAGTACTTGCCGATTGTGGCGATAGGCGGTAGGCGGGAACAGCAGGCTGGTGCCGGTCGGTGCTGAGCGGTTCGCCCAGCGCCCATCGCCTCCTTGCCGCCCAGTTCAGCCTGTCGCCAAGCTCGCCCCCGTCGCCGCGTCGAGCAGAGCCCAGAGCCGATCGAGCCAGTCGAGATGCTCCGGTTTCATGAGCACGGACCGCAGCGCGGTGACTGTCGGCTGATCGTGTTCGAAGGCGGTGCCGGTCGGGTCGATCAGCCCCACGGGCAGTTCCGCCAGCGCCAGGTGCAGGTTGCGCCGCGCCGCGTCGGCGAAGATCTGTCGAGAGCGGCGCGAAGCCGCACTGGCCGATGTCTCCCGCGGTGCCCACACGACGATGTCGAGTTCCGGTCCAAGGCCCGCCACGAACCTCGGGTCTGCGGCGAGGCGGCGATGCCACTCCACGGCCGCCGTGCGTGACCGGCCGAGCATCGCGGCGAACTCACCCCCCCTGACCAGTGGCAAG
>JANMYS010000133.1:0-10504 GCA_031382385.1 Gemmatimonadota bacterium | reverse complement strand
GAGGGCTTGGTGTTTCGCAGTGGCTGGGGAGTGAATTGACCCGAGCCCGCAGGGCGTGGGGAGCGAGGCCGCAGAGCGGCCGCAGCTCAACCCCAGAACACAAAACCCTCCCCATCCTGGGAGGGCTTGGTGTTTCGCAGTGGCTGGGGAGGGAATTGACCCGAGCCCGCAGGGCGAGGGGAGCGAGGCCGCAGAGCGGCCGCAGCTCAACCCCAGAGCACAAAACCCTCCCCATCCTGGGAGGGCTTGGTGTTTCGCAGTGGCTGGGGAGGGAATTGAACCCCCGACACGCGGATTTTCAGTCCGCTGCTCTACCAACTGAGCTACCCAGCCGGGAAGGGGCGGGAATATAAGCCCGGAGCGGCGCCGGGGGAAACCAGCAATGAGCCGTCAGCCGTCAGCCATCAGCCGTCAGCTGTCAGCCATCAGCCGTCAGCTGTCGGCCGCTCGCCCGTCCGACCCCCCGACCGTCTGACCGTCCGACCGTCCGACCGTCCGACCGTCTGCCCCCCCACCGAACCATCCCGCCCCCCATGTCGTTCTACCATCGTCCCCAGCGGAGTCTTCCCCTGATGCTCAAGCCCTCCCTCGCCCTGGTGATCGCCCTCGCCACGGGCACCGTCGCCCTGACCACGCTGAACATCGTGGCCCAGGATGGGGCCTCCGCCCTGCTCCGCCCCCCGTCCAACATCCGGCGCAGCGACCCAGGACTCGGTATCGGCCGCGCCGCGCCCGCCTGGCGCAATTCGAGCTGGCTCAATACCCCCGATGGCAAGCCGCTCACGGTGGCCAGCCTAAGGGGCCGAGTCGTGCTGCTCAACTTCTGGACCTTCACCTGCTATAACTGCCGCGGCGCGCTCCCCTCAATGGTGGCCTTCGACCGGCAGTACCGCGACCAGGGCCTGACCGTGATCGGCATCCACTCCCCCGAGTTTCCCCCCTACGGCGGCGAGCACGACAGGAAGAATGTGGCCGACGCGCTCACCCGCCATGAGATCATGTACGCCAACGCGCAGGACAACGACCACGCCACCTGGAACCTGTACAACATCCAGTACTGGCCGAGTTACGTACTGATTGACCGCACGGGGAAGATCCGCTGGGAGGGGTACGGCGAGTTCCACCTGGGCGACGGCAATCACCGCGATGTCGACAACCGCATCCGTACCCTGCTCGCGGAGGCCGCTCCGGCGAGCTGACCCCGGAGCTCGCTCCCCATGATCATCCTGCTGCTCTGCGCCGTCGGATTCCTGGCCTGGTCCAACGGCGCCAACGACAACTTCAAGGGTGTCGCCTCGCTGTTCGGCAGCGGCACGATGGGCTACCGGGCGGCACTCACCTGGGCGACGGTGGCAACCTTTGCCGGATCCGTCGCCTCGGTCTTCCTCGCCGCGGGACTGCTCAAAACTTTCTCGGGCAAGGGGCTCGTCCCCGACAGCCTCGCCACCTCGGGAGGATTCGTCCTCGCCGTGGCTCTCGGCGCCGGCCTGACCGTCGTCCTCGCGACCCGCTACGGCTTTCCCATCTCGACCACGCACGCCCTCACCGGCGCCATGCTCGGCAGCGGCTGGACCGCCGTCGGACCGGCGGTCCAGCTCGGCGCCCTCGGCAAGCTGATCCTGCTGCCGCTGCTGCTGAGCCCGCTCCTCGCCGTAGTCCTCGGATCGGGGCTCTATCTCGGCTTCCGCCAGGCCTGTCGGCAACTCGGGATTACAAAGGAATGGTGCCTCTGCATCGGCGCGGAACGGCTCCTCGTCCCGATTCGGCCCACCGTCGGTGGCGGTACCCTTTCCGCATTTGAGGGTCCGCCGGAACTGAGCCTGACCACCGGCACGACGGGTGAGTGCATCCAGCGCTACTCCGGCCAGTTCCTTGGCGTGAGCGCGCAAGCCATCGTGGATGCAGCGCACATCACCAGCGCCGGTATCGTCAGCTTTGCCCGCGGACTCAACGACACGCCCAAGATGGCGGCGCTGCTGCTGGTCCTGCCGGCACTCTCGGTCCCTGCGGGCATGCTCACGATCGCGCTGGCGATCAGCGTCGGCGGGCTGCTCGGGGCCAGGCGCGTGGCGGAGACGATGAGCCACAAGCTCACCTCGCTCACCCCGGGCCAGGGGCTCGCGGCCAATCTCGGTACCGGCCTGCTGGTCGTCGCGGCCAGCCTCTTCGGCCTGCCGGTCTCCACCACGCACGTCTCGGTCGGTTCGATCGTCGGCATCGGTGTCGTCAACCGCACCGCCAACCTCGCCGTCGTCCGGAATGTGCTGCTCTCCTGGGTGGTGACGCTGCCCTGCGCAGCCGCCTCGGGCGGAGCGGCCTATTGGCTCCTCGGGCGACTGCAGTGATTCCCGCCCGCAGCAGACGGGGTACATTCCTCCAGTCCCCTGTCGCTGGAGTGGAATCGATGAGCGTGAGTCCCACCTTTAAGACCTTCGTGCTGGAACAGCTCGGCCGCGTGGCTGGCGATATCCGCGCCCGCAGCATGTTCGGCGGTGTCGGCATCTATTCCGGCCAGCTGTTCTTTGCGCTGATTGATGATGACATCCTCTATCTCAAGGTGGACGACACCAACCGGCCCGACTTCGAAGAACGCGGGCTGGGACCGTTCCAGCCCTTCGGCGACGGCGGCGAGGTGATGCAGTACTACGCCCTCTCGACCGAGCTGCTGGAAGACGCCGAGGAGCTGGAGGAGTGGGTGGAAAAGGCGATCGCAGTGGCCCAGCGCAAGAAGAGCCGGAAGCCGTCGCCCAAGCGGAATGCAGCGCCGGCCGACACACCGAAGAAGAAGCCGCGCGCGTGAGCCGCACGCTCCGGCTGCCCCTTCTTGCCCTGCTCTCACTGGCATGCACGACGGGCGCACCGGCCAAACGGGTGCTGGTGCGGGCGGAGCAGGTCGCCGAGGGAGATTCCATCAGATTGCGACTGGTGCCGGTGGCGGGGGCGCGGATCAACGCACAGCTCCTCCCGGCGTTCGAGCGGAAGGATGGCGTGATCTTCCGGCTCGACTCTCCCGATCGGGATGCCGACGGGAGCTACTTCACCTCACCGCCCTCGGTGCTGCTGGATGCGCCGGCACGGGGGACGATTCTTTCGAGCGTCTGCCCGGAGCGGGAAGCGGTCTGCCTGCCGGTCGAGGTGGCAGTCGAATAGCAAGCCGACAGCCCGACCGTCTCCCCGCCCGACCGTCCGACCGTCCGACCGTCTGACCGTCTGACCGTCCGCCCGTCCGCCCGTCCGACCGTCCGACCGTCCGACCCCCCGCCCTACCGCCCACCCACCCCAGCCCGCATCTTCTCCCCCATGGCCCACCCCACCCTGCCCAACCTCACCGTCCTCGATCATCCGCTGATTCAGCACAAGCTGACCCTGCTGCGCCAGCGCGCCACGAGCACGCGGGACTTCAAGGAGCTGGTCCGCGAAATCGCGATGCTGATGGCGTATGAAGTGACCAAGGACCTGCCCACTGAGCCGGTCGACATCGAGACGCCGCTGGAGCGGATGACCGGCCGGATGGTGTCAGACAAGAAGCTCACTCTGGTCCCGATCCTCCGCGCCGGGCTCGGCATGGTCGACGGTGTGTCACAGCTGCTGCCCACCGCGCGCATCGGGCATATCGGCGTGGCGCGGGATCATGATTCGCTCGAGCCGGTGCGGTACTACGCCAAGCTTCCGGGCGACGAACGGGAACGCGACTACTTCATCCTCGACCCGATGCTCGCCACCGGCGGGTCGGCGACGGCGGCGGTCACCACGCTCAAGACCGCGGGCGCGCGCCGGATCAGGTTTCTCTGCATCGTCGCGGCGCCGGAGGGAGTGCGGCGCATGCTCGACGGTCATCCCGACGTGCGAGTCTTCACCGCCGCGCTCGATCGGGGGCTGAATGAGCACGGCTACATCGTGCCGGGGCTGGGCGACGCCGGCGATCGGCTGTTCGGGACCCAATGACTCTCGCCCAATCGCCCAATCGTCCAATCGCCCAATCGCCCAATCGCCCATGACTCTCCGCATCACATTCCATGGCGCCGCCGGCCAGGTCACCGGCTCCATGCACCTGCTGGAGGCCGCCGGCGCGCGCGTCCTGCTCGATGCCGGCCTCTTCCAGGGCAAACGCTCCGTCGCCCGCGCCCTCAACGCCGTGCTCCCGGTGGACCCGCGGGTCATCGATGCGGTGATCCTGAGTCATGCGCACATCGATCACGCCGGCCGGTTGCCGCTGCTGGTCAGCCACGGCTTTCACGGGCCGATCTTCTCGACGCCGGCCACCCGGGACCTCACCGCCGTCATGCTGCCCGACGCCGCGCATATCCAGGAGAAGGACGCCGAGTTCCTGCAGCGGCGCGGGCGGGCCGGGCCGGAGAGCGAGCCGCTCTACACGATGCAGGATGCGATCGCGGTGCAGGACCTGATCGTCGGACTGCCGTACCGCCGGGTCCACAATCTCCGGAAGCATCTCGCCTTCGAGTTCACCGACGCAGGCCACATCCTCGGCTCGGCATCGGTCGCGCTGCGGGTGACGGAGAACGGCGCCACCCATCGGCTGGTGTTCTCGGGCGACATCGGGCGGGTGGGCCTGCCGATCATCCGCAATCCCGACCCGCCGGCCGGTCCGGTCGACACCCTGATCATCGAATCCACCTACGCCAACCGCGATCACGAATCGGTGGCCGACGCCGAGACCCGCCTGGGTGACATCGTCCGCCGCGTGGTGGGCCGCGGGGGAAAGATCTTCATTCCGTCGTTCGCCGTGGGGCGTACTCAGGAGCTGGTCTACAGCCTGCACCAGTTGTTCCGCGCCGGAAAGATTCCCGGCATCCCCATCTACGTCGACAGTCCCCTCGCGATCGATGCCACCCAGGTCTTCCGGCTCCATCCCGATCTGTTCGATCGCAGCGAGAACATGATCGAGACCACGACGCAGCTGTTCGATTTTCCGCTGGTGCACTACACCCGTGACGTGCTCGAATCCAAGAAGCTCAACAGCATGGCGGGACCGGCGGTCATCATCGCAGCGAGCGGCATGGCGGAATCGGGACGCATTCTCCATCACCTCGCCAACGGCGTGGGCAACCATCGCAACCTGGTGCTCTTCGCCGGATTCCAGGGCGAAAACACCCTCGGCCGGCGGCTGCAGGAGGGGGCAAAGACCGTGAAGATCTTTGGCGAAGATGTGGATGTGCGTGCCGAAATCGAGAGCATCGGCGGGTACTCGGCGCACGCCGATCGCACCGAGCTGCGCGGCTGGGTTCGGAAACTTGGTGGTCCCATCCGCCGCGCCTTTGTGGTGCATGGGGAGCCGGACGCGGCCCAGGCGATGGCGCGCATCCTCCGGGAGGAGGGTGTACGCCAGGTGGATGTGCCGCGCCAGAGCGAGGCATTCGATCTCGCGTAGGGCCGGGCGTCGGGGCCGCATATATGCGGCCCTTACGGATCCCATCCCGACCACCCGCCACGCAGGTTATTTTCCCGCCGTGCTCATCTCCCGCCGTCGCATCGCCGTCGCATTCCTGGTGCTCCTCGCCCTCGGGTACATCGCCTCGCTGGCCAGCGTCGTTATCGCGAGCCGGCAGGATCAGCGCCGCCTCTGCGACGCCATCGTGGTGCTGGGTGCGGCGCAGTACAACGGCCGGCCCTCGCCAGTGCTCCGCGCCCGGCTGGATCATGCGCTGGCGCTCTACAAGGAGGGGCTGGCGCCGCTCGTCATCGTGACGGGTGGCATTGGCGAGGGCGACCGCGTCAGCGAAGCGACGGTCGGGCAGCAGTACCTGGTCGCCCATCATGTGCCGAGGGATGCGGTGATCGTCCGGCCGGAGGGTCGCTCGACCCAGGCCTCCATCGCCGCCGTCGCGTCCTGGGCCGGGGAGCATCGGGTGCGGCGGGTGCTGCTGGTGAGCGACCCCTTTCACATGCTGCGGCTGCGATTCGAAGTCGGCCGGACCCGGCTCACAGCCTGGACCTCACCCACAACCACCAGCCCGATCTCGGCCAGCTGGCAACTGGAGCTGCCCTATTTTCTGGCCGAAGCCGCCAAGATCCCGATCGTGATCTTCAGGCTGTGAGGACCGGCAGGTAGAGACTGAACACTGTCCCGTGAGGTTGTCCCGCCTGCACCCTCAGGCCCGCACCGTGCACCGCCGCGATGCCGTGCAGTGCCGCCAATCCCAGCTCCGGCACCCTCGAGCTCGACCCGGCAGGGAAATACGGCTCGAAGAGATGGGCCAGCAGTTCCGGCGGGATGGCCGAGCCGGTGTCGCCGACGGAGAGCAGGATGTAGGCCCCTGCACCCACCGTCAGGGTCGCATCGGTGAGTGGTCCCTCCAGCTCGACTTCTGCGAGCTCCAGCCGCAGCGTCCCCCCGCCCGGCATCCCCCGCTCGGCGCGATGCGCCAGGGTCAGTACGAATTCGCCCAGTTGGGCCGCGTCCCCGAGCGTGCGGGCCGGCGAGGCCGGAAGCTCGAGCACCACCGTCACACGAGGCCCTGCCACCTCGCGCACCTGGGGTGCAAGCGCACGCACCTCGGCGGCGAGATCGAGCCGCGCCAGGCCGGTGAACTGTCTGCCGCTGAAGGCGAGCAGCTGGTGGGTGAGGTGCGCCGCCCGATCGGCAGCGGCACGGATGCCCTGGAGATCATGCCCCACCCGGGACGCCGGCTCCACCTCGGAGAGCCCCAGATCGGCGTGGCCGATGACGGCCGTGAGCATGTTGTTGAACTCATGCGAGATCCCGCCCGCGATGCGCCGGAGTGCTTCGAGCTTCTCCGCCTGCAGCGCCGCCCCCTGCCGCACCAGCCGCACGTTCTCCCAGACCGTCGCCATCAGACGGACGACGAGCAGCGCCACCAGCAGCACCAGGCCGATGGCGAGTGTGCGCACCATTTCCGGGTGGCCCGCCATGCTCTCACCCACCAGCAGTGCGCCCACCCCCGTGATGGCAAGCAGCGGCAGCGGGTTGAAGCTGAGCCTCCAGGAGGGGAGCAGCGTAGTCTCCGGCTCACCCAGCGGGTCGGACAGGAAGAAGATGCCGGACCAGGCGTACAGTAGCTGAACGATGATGTAGCAAACGCTGTCATACCTGCTCGTGGCCCCGGGCGGGAGGAAGGCCGCGAAGTACTGAATCGGCATGAGGCTGACAATTTCGAGGACCAGCGCCGTCATGAAGGTCCAGTAGGCCCGCCGGCTGGGCAGCGGCAGACCCCGGATCATCACGATGTTGAGGGCGATCAGGTCCAGCAGCTGCGCCGCGCCATAGGCCAGTACAGTGAACGGGTCGTCAGCGCCAACGGAGGGGCGTGTCGCCGGCACGGTTGCCAGCACCACGAGGAAGAGCGACATGCCGGCGGCGCCGATCGTGGCATCGAGGGCGAATTGCCACCAGTGCGCTCGCGACAATGGCGCCCGCGGCCAGCAGAGGAGGCCAACCACCGCAATGCCGTAGGTGGCCAGCGTAACCGCGGCAGCCGCCCCCGCCGGCAGCGGCACGAGCCATCCGAGCAGGGCCAGCGCGTCATAGAGATAGCTGAGCGCCGTCACCCAGAACGCTGCCGCAATGATCCGGAGGACCAGTCGGAGACGAGGGCTCAGGTCGGATCGTCGTGCGGCCGCCTCGAAGAGTGCACCGACCGCCAAGGAGGTGACGGTATAGCAGAGAGACCGCCAGAGCACGGGCCAGCTGGCGAAGGGTCCTAGCAGCGCAAACAGCGCGAGCCCACCCCACACGACCGCAGCCGCGATCAGCCACGGCGCGACACCGGCGTGGGGCCGCGCCGGTGAGGGGGGATGTAGAGCCGGAACTGCCATGCAGGGTCCTGCGGCAGGCGGGGAGGGGAACCGCTTGCTACTATTGTGGTCCCGTTATCGCCCGAGCGCCAGCGGTTCACTGACTTTCCCTGGAGCTGCCTCTTGCTACCCTTCCGACCCTGCGGCTGGGGACTCGCGCTGGCCTGCGCCACCGCCGGGTCACTCGCCGCCCAGACGCCAGCGCTGACCGTTCCCGTCACGGTGGATACCCTCGCCAACGGACTCACCGTCATCGTGCACGAGGACCAGTCGGTCCCAGTCGTCGCGGTGAACATCTGGTATCATGTCGGCTCCGGCGACGAGAAGGCCGGCCGGACTGGCTTTGCCCATCTGTTCGAGCACCTGATGTTCATGGGCTCGGAGTACGCGGAGTACCCCGCGTTCGACCGGTTGCTCGAGGCGGCGGGGGCCAACAACAATGGCTCCACCACCGAGGACCGCACCAACTACTACGAGTGGGGTCCGTCGAACTCGCTGGCACTCATGCTCTGGCTGGAAGCGGACCGGATGGGGGGCCTGCTGCCGGTGATGACCGGCGAGAAAGTGGATTTGCAGCGCGATGTGGTGAAGAACGAGCGGCGCCAGAGCTACGAGAATCAGCCCTACGGCCTCTCGACCGAGACGATCCTCGCTCTGCTGTATCCCGCGGCTCATCCCTACTCCTGGCCGGTGATCGGCTCCATGACCGATCTCTCCGCCGCCTCCCTGGAGGACGTGCAGGATTTCTTCCGCAGCCACTACGTCCCCAACAACGCCACCCTCGTCGTGGCCGGCGCAGTGAAGACCGGCGAAGTGCTGCGTCTGGCACGGGAGTACTTCGGCCATATACCGCGCGGACCCGAATTGCCCCGCTCCACCGCTGCGGCGGCCCGCCTGGCGCGGGATACCAGTGGTGTGCTCGAGGATCGGGTCCAGGCCGCCCGGCTATACTACGTCTGGCCGACGGTGAAGGATCAGGCCGACGACGCCGCCGCGCTCAACCTCCTCGCCTACCTCCTCACCGGCGAGAAGAACAGCCGGCTGACCCAGGCGCTGGTCTATGAGGACCAGTCCGCCTCAGGCGTCTTTGCCTACCAGGATGGCAAGCGTCTCGCCGGCGACTTCTGGATCGTGGCCACCGCGCTGCCGGGCAAGGGACTGGCCGAGCTGCAGGGGACGCTGGCGCGCGAACTCAACCGCCTGACAAACGACGGGCCGACTGCACGGGAGCTGGATCAGGCCAAGAACTCCATCGAGGCGAACCTGCTCCGCCAGCTGGAAACGGTCAATGAAAAGGCCGACCAGCTCAACAGCTACTTCGTTCGTACCGGCACCGCCGATGGCTTCGCCGCCGAGCTCAGCCACTATCGCGCCGTGACCGCGGCCGATATCCAGCGAGTGGCAAAGCGATACCTGCAGGCACCACGCGTGATGCTGAGCGTCGTGCCGCAGGGCCACCCCGAACTCGCCGCCACGTCGACGCAGGTGACACCATGACCGCGCACACGCCCTGCGCCCCGCGCCGCTCCTTCGCGTGCATCGCCGTCCTCGCCCTCGCCGCGCCGCTCTCCGCGCAGACCAGCCTCACTCAGCCGCCACCCCTCGGCGCTCCCGCCGAGCTGCGCCTCCCCGCCGTGCAGCTGGCGAAGTTCCCCAATGGCATCACGCTCCGGCTGGTGGAGATGCACGAAGTGCCGCTGGTGCAGATCACCCTTCGGATCACTGGCGGCGCCCGGCTCGACGGTGATCTCGCCGGCCTGGCGACCTTCACCGCCAGCATGCTGGACGAAGGCGCCGGCACTCGCGACGCCTTCGGCATCGCCGCCCAGGCCGCCTACCTCGGCGCCGATCTCTCCACCGCGGCCGACTGGGATCACCTGTACGTCAGCCTCAACACTCCCAAACGCACGCTGGCAGAGGGGCTCGATCTCCTGGCCGATCTCGCGCTCCGGCCACTGTTCAAGGCCGCCGATGTCGCACGCGAGCGTGACCTCCGACTGGCGCAGATCATCCAGCAGCGGGATCAGCCAAACGCGACGGCGAGCCTGGCCTTCAACGCGATCACCTTCCCCGCCGGACATCCGTATCATCGGCCAGCCAACGGCGACTCCAGCTCGACCGCGCGGCTGGACTCCCTGGCCGTGCGTCGTTTCTACCAGCGCCTCTTCCGGCCGGACCAGGCGGAGTTTGTCATCACCGGCGATATCACTCTCATTGACGCGAAGCGCGAGATCGCAGCCCGCTTTGGCCGCTGGATTCCCGATCGCATGGCGCGACTGCGGCCACCGGTCCCACCGGCCGTGGCGCCTCCCGCGCAGCGCACCGTGTACCTGGTCGACAAACCGGATGCCGCGCAGTCGGTCATCATGATCGGCGCTCCCGGCGTGCTCCGCTCCAACCCCGACTACGTCGCCATCGAGGTAATGAACACCATCCTCGGCGGCTCTTTCTCCTCCCGGCTCAACCAGAATTTGCGGGAGACAAGGGGCTACTCCTACGGTGCCGGCTCCGGCTTCGCCTGGCGGCCGCTGCCGGGGCCGTTCGTGGCCCGCTCCGCGGTGCGCAGCGACGTCACCGACAGTTCACTGGTGGAGTTCTTCAAGGAGCTGAACGCGATCCGCGATGCGCCGGTGAGCGAGGTCGAGCTGGACCGCGCGCGCAATTACATCGCGCTGGCCCTGCCGGGACAGTTCGAGACCACCGGCCAGATGGCCGACCAGATCGGTGAGCT
>JANMYS010000128.1:0-22198 GCA_031382385.1 Gemmatimonadota bacterium | reverse complement strand
GGTCATCATCGAGAGCGACCTGCCGATGGCCGCCGACGGCTATGTGAAGAGCGTCTTCCTCATCGTGGATCACAATCCCGATCCCCTGGTGACCGTATTCCACCTTACGCCCGCCATCGCCGCGGTGCAGGTCCAGACCCGCATCAAGATGAAGCGGTCGAGCTGGATTCGGGCGATCGTCGAGACCAGCGGGGGAGAGCTCTACGCGGATTATCTGCAGGTCGAAACCACCCTCAACGGGTGCGGTTGATATGCCAGAGACCGGCCGAACCAAAGTCGTGGTGCCCGAGCGGATCCAGCGCGGCGACGTGATCCGGGTCCAGATCGTGGTACAGCATCCGATGGACACCGGGCTGTTCCGCGACGCCAATGCGGAGATCATCCCCGCGTACTTCATCAATGATGTGCAGATCCATTACGGCGATGAGCAGGTCGCCCAGTTCGAGTGGACCACCGGGATCAGCAAGGATCCGCTGGTGAGTTTTCAGCTGCGGGCGGAGAAGGAAGCACTGCTGACGGTGACCTCGAAGGACAACCGTGGCAAGGAGTACCACGGTAGCGCAGAGATCAAGTTCGCGACGACATGATCGGTCAGGCGGTCAGACGGTCGGGCGGTCAGACGATTGGTCGGGCGGTCAGGAACATCCTGGCCGCCTTTGCCTTGTCTGCCGCTGCCACGGCGCTACCGGCGCAGGACCTGACCCCGAGGCCGCGGGCCTTCGGCATCACAACCGAGCGGACGCTCTACCCGACGCGCCGACTCGGAGCCGGAGTGTATGTCGTCCTGGGCGACTCGGGACAGGGCGCAGAGGGGCGGCCGAACGCGGGGTTTGTCGTCACGTCGGCGGGTGTGGTCGCTGTCGGTGGGCTGGCCAGTCCGGCACAGGGACGTGCGGTCATCCGCACCATCCGCCGGGTCACTTCCAGGCCGCTGCGCTATCTCGTCCTGTATGCCCACCATCCGGACATGATGTTCGGCGCGATCGAGTTCAAGCGGGCGGGCGCGGTGATCGTCGCCCATCCCGACAAGCGGGTCCTGGCGGGCGAGGCGGGACCGGACCAGATGGTCGCGGACTGGGATGCGGTGGTCGGGCTGCAGGAGCTGCTTGGCTTCGAGTACGCCAACACCCCCGACCGGCCGGTGACCGGTATCGACACGCTGCGGCTCGGTGGCAAGACCATCGTCGTGCTGCATCCGGGTTCGGCGCATTCGCCGGGGGACCTGATGCTCTGGCTGCCGCAGGAGCGAGTGCTGTTCGCGGGGGACATCTTGCTCGAGGATGGCGTCTCGATGGTGGTCGACGGAAAGTCGGTGGTGCTACTGCAGGCGCTGGACCTGATCGACTCGCTCCACCCTCGCATCGTCGTTCCCGGCCATGGCCGGATCGATCCCGATCCGACCGCTCTTACCCGGATCACGCGATCCTACCTGACGGCACTCCGGGACAGCATGCAGGCAGCGGTGCAGCGCGGCACCAGCATGCGGAAGGCGCTGGAGTATCTGCCGCCGCCGGACGCCGCGCGCGCGGTCTCGCTCAACTCACGCCAGCGGCGCAATGCAGCCCGGGTGTATCGTGAGATGGAGCGGGCGGCGCTGGGGGTGGAGGAGGAAGAGTGAGGGGCAGGAAGTAAGAGGTGATAGTAGCTCGGCCTTCGTGCCCGACGGCCCGACGAAGGGGAGCGATGCCCTACCACAGTCATTGCGAGAAGGCACCATAGGGGCCGACGAAGCAATCTCGGTGGGTATCTCGCGTTCTCAGGGGGATTGCTTCGGTCGCTTCGCTCTCTCGCAATGACAGAAGTGGAGTCGTGATCATGCGACGTTGTCGCTCGGTGATTGTCCTCGTTTCCGGAATGCTCCTTGCGCAGTGGAGTGCGCTGAACGCCCAGGGTGCTCCGTCGCCGGGACTCATCTCCCCGGCGGAACTCATCGCGCTCCAGCAGCAGGGGCCTGTGAGCGTGATCGATGTGCGCCAGGCGTGGTCGAGCTACCTGCAGAACCATCTCCCCGATGCGGCGTGGCTCAACGTCGAGACGCTGCGCAGCGGCTCAGGGCCACTGCCCTTCCAGCTCCTGCCGGCCAGGCACTACGCCGAATTATTCGCCCGCCTGGGTATCGGCCGTGAGCGGCCCGTGGTGGTCTACAGTGCCGGTGATCAGTCGGACATCGACGGCACCTTTGTGGTGTGGCTGATTCACGAGATGGGGCATGCGGACGTGCGCCTGCTCGATGGCGGCTTTGCGCGCTGGCAGCTCGAGGGCCGGCCGGTCACGCAGCGCTATCCCCGGCTCGCGCCGGTGCGTCCGCTCAGCGCGAAGCATTTTCGCCCGCCGGTCGCGACCCTCGCCGAGGTGCGTGCGGCCACCGCGGCCGGGAGCGGTGTGACGCTGGTCGATGCCCGTCCCTCCGAGCAGTTCGTCGGCAGCGCGGGTGCGCAGGCGCGTCGTGGGCATATTCCTGGCGCGATCAGTCATCCGTGGAAAGATGACCTGGAGCAGCGCGAGCTGGTGCTGGTGTGGAAGGGGAAGGCGGATCTGATGGCGGGGTACGAGGCGCAGGGCATCACCCCTGATCGCGACATCATCCTCTACTGCAACAGCAGCACCGAGGCGAGTCATCTCTACTTCGCCCTGCGCTACCTCCTCGGCTATCCCAGGGTTCGGATCTACACCGGCGCCTGGAGTGAATGGGCCGAGCGCGAGGAGCTGCCGATCGAGCGATAGGCCCTCACCCCCACCCGACCCGGCTCCACGATCCGGCGCCCTCACCCCCCGACCCCCTCTCACCTGTCGGGGAGAGGGGGCGTTCAGCTCTCGTTGATGAGTTCCCCCGATTCCGCGTGCGGGAAAAGGGGACATGGGGTGAGCGCGTTACGGCAAGCTCCTCAGCTCCTCCGACCGATAGAGCGTTCCCTCCAGCATCACCCACTCCACACTCCGAAGATTGCCGATATTCGCCAGCGGGTCGGCGGTGAACAGCACGAGATCCGCCCGCTTGCCGACGACCACGGTGCCGATGTCATGGGCGACGGGGCCGATCGCAGTTGCGGCATCCCTGGTGGCGGCAAGGAGTGCGCGCGCGGGGCTCAGGCCAATGGAATCAACGAACAGCGCGAGTTCATCGTTGAGCTGGGCCCGCTCCGCCTCCGGTCCGTACGCGGTGTGGTCGGTCCCGGCGGTGAGCCGGACTCCACGGGCCGCGGCCGCCCGAGTGACTTCCATGCCGAAGCGGCTCGCTGCATGGGCATAGCGGTCAGGCAGGCTGGGGATCCGGCGCTTGTGGCAGATGGCACGCGACGCACTGAGCTGAGAGGCGGCCAGGGTGGGCTCGAGAAAAGTGCCGTGGGCGGCCAGGGAATCGAGTGCCGCGATGACAGCGGGGTTCTGCGCCGAAAGGGGCGTCGCGGAATCCGCGGTCACCTGCAGCAGACTGCTGCTGGTGCGCAGGCTGGCGCGGGCCGCCTTGCTCACCAGCTCTCCCGCCAGCCCCGCGGCGTGCACCACTCCATCCTGGCCGGCCTGTGACTGCTCCAGCACACTTGCGGGTTGCACCCAGCCATGGCCCCACACCGGCATCCCCGCAGCGTGGGCCGCGGTGACGAGCGCGGCCGTCTGCGCCGAATCCAGATCCTGATAGAGCTTGAGTCCGATCGCGCCGGCCTCACGCGCGTGGCGCACGATCTCCGCGGGATCGGTGTTCGGCATGAACATCAGGGGCCACCAGCCGAGCTGGCGCATGCCGAGCGCCGCCGGGGAGTGGTTCCGCCGGTTGCCGTACTGATCGATCTCCAGCTCCGGCTGGAAGAAATGCAGACCCGCCACCAGTTGCATGGCGAAGACGCGGGGGGCCGGCTGGGTGGCTGCGGCGCCCAGGAGCAGCTGCTTCGGATTGTTGCCCATGTCGCGGACCGTCGTGATGCCGCGGGCGAGCAGGGCGTGGAGGTCGTTGCCGAGTGAGGTGTCGGTGACACCATTGGCCCGGAACAGCAGGTGGACGTGAGTGTCGATCAGGCCGGGCAGGAGGAAGCGCCCCCGCGCATCGATCCGGGCGGCACCGGCGGGAATGGGGCAGTCCGCCGGCGTGCCGGCGCAGGCGATGCGGCCGTCGCGGACGATCACCACCGCATCCGGCTGTGCGGCGCTGCCCGTGCCGTCCCAGAGCGCCGCGCCGGTGATCGCGATGACGGAATCCGGCGCGGGCTGGGCGGAACAGACTCCCCCGCGGAGCAGGAGGGCGGCGACGGCGGCCGGGATGAGCAGGAGCGAACGGTGGCGCATCGGCGTCTTGTTCAAGGTTGGCGGTGGGACCCCGTCCTTCCCACAGAGTAGTCTGATGCCCCGCAAACGGCACGGGCTGTCTCGGCTTGACCCCGGTGGGCAGCGGCGGCAACATTGCAGGCGGCCCGTCGCAGCACCCCCTTTGCCCGCAGGAAATCCCCATGATCGACCTTCTTATCAACGGCACGTCCCGTAAAGTGGATGTCGCCCCGGAAATGCCACTGCTCTGGGTGCTCCGCGACGAACTCGGACTGACCGGCACCAAGTACGGCTGCGGCATGGCGCTGTGCGGCGCCTGCACCGTGCATCTCGACGGCGTTGCCGTCCGTTCCTGCTCGACGCCGGTGTCGGCAGCGGCCGGCAAGAAGCTCACGACGATCGAAGGGCTCTCGGCGGATGGCAGCCACCCGGTGCAGAAGGCGTGGGTGGCGCACCAGGTGCCGCAGTGCGGCTACTGCCAGTCGGGGCAGATCATGCAGGCGGCCTCGCTGCTGGCGAAGACGCCCAAACCGACTGATGAGGACATCGATAGCGCGATGGCGGGGAATGTCTGCCGCTGCGGGACCTACCTGCGGGTCCGCGCGGCGATTCACACCGCCGCCGGCCAGGAGGCCTGAGCCATGACAACGACAGCGATGCCGGTCACGCGGCGGGACTTCGTGAAGGCCGGGGCGGTCGCCGGCGCCGGACTGACGATCGGGTTCACCCTGACCGGTTGCGGGCCGCGCGGCGCGGAGGCGGTGGCTGATGTGTCGACCCCTCCGGTCTTTCTGCCCAACGCATTCGTCCGGATCGGGGAGGATGGTCACGTCCTCGTCCTCGCCAAGCACCTCGAAATGGGGCAGGGCAGCTACACCGGGCTGGCGACGCTGGTCGCCGAGGAACTCGATGCCGACTGGAGCAAGGTGCGGGTCGAGGGGGCGCCGGCGGATGTGTCGAAGTACGCCAATCTCGCCTTTGGTGTGCAGGGAACCGGCGGCAGCACCGCGATGGCCAACTCCTACGAGCAGATGCGGATGGCAGGTGCGACGGCCCGCGCCATGCTGGTCGCCGCGGCGGCCGCCGAGTGGAAGGTCGATGCAGCGGGGCTGACGACGGAGAATGGCGTGGTCACCAATCCCGCGAACGGGAAGCGAGCGACCTACGGCTCTCTGGCGGCCAAGGCGGCGACGCTCCCCGTGCCGGAAAAGGTGGCGCTCAAGGATCCCGCGAATTTCCGCCTGATCGGCAAGACGGCGCCGCGGGTCGACATGAAGTCCAAATCCACCGGCACCGCGATGTTCACCCAGGACTTCACCCTGCCCGGGATGCTCACGGCGGTGGTGGCGCATCCGCCGCGATTCGGGGCCAAGGTGAAGAGCTTCGACTCGACCGCGGCCACGGCGGTTCCCGGCGTGCAGGACGTGGTGCAGATCCCCAATGGCGTCGCAGTGCTGGCCACCGGCTTCTACGCCGCCAAGAAGGGGCGCGATGCGCTGATCATCGAATGGGATGAGAGCGGATCGTTCACCAGGTCCAGCAGCGATATCATGGCCGACTACAGGGTGCGCGCCGGCAAGCGGGGCACCGTCGCGAAGCATGAGGGGAATGCGGAGCGAGTGCTCGCCGGTGCCAAGGGGGTCGTCAGCGCTTCGTACGAATTCCCCTTCCTCGCCCATGCCACGATGGAGCCGCTCAACTGCGTGGTGAAGCTGGGGAGCGACAGCTGCGAGATCTGGAACGGCGAGCAGTTCCAGACGCCAGACCAAGGCGCGGTTGCCCAGGTGACGGGACTCAAGCCGGAGCAGATCTCGCTCAACATGCTGTTCGCCGGCGGGAGCTTCGGGCGGCGGGCCAGCCCGACCGCCGACTACGTCATCGAGGCGGTCACGATCGCCCAGGCCATCAAGGGGCGGGTGCCGGTCAAGCTGGTGTGGACCCGGGAAGACGATATGCGGGCGGGATACTACCGGCCGGCGTACCTGCACTCGATTCGCGGCGCGGTGGACGCCAATGGCGCTCCGTCGGCGTGGCATCACCGGGTAGTGGGACAGTCGATCATGACCGGGTCGGCGTTCGCGGGCATGATCCAGAACGGCATCGACCCCACCTCCGTCGAGGGGGCGTCGGACATGCCCTACACCATTCCGAACCAGCAGGTCGAGCTGCACACCACGACACTCCCCGTCCCGGTTCAGTGGTGGCGGTCGGTGGGCCACACCCACACCGCCTTTGCGGTCGAGTGTTTCCTCGATGAGCTCGCCGCCGCCGCCGGCAAGGATCCGGTGGACTTCCGTCGCGCCCTCCTCACTACCTCACCCCGCCACCTCGGCGTGCTGAATGTGGCGGCGGAAAAGGCGGGGTGGGGCACGCCGCTGCCGGCCGGCCGGGCGCGCGGCGTGGCGGTGCACCAGTCGTTCGGTTCGTTTGTGGCGGAGGTCGCCGAGGTGTCCATCGAGGGGGGCAAGGTGAAGGTGCACCGGGTGGTCTGCGCGGTGGATTGCGGCGTCGCCATCAATCCGGAGAACATCCGGGCGCAGATGGAGAGCGGGATCGCCTATGGCCTGTCCGCCGCACTCCATGGCGCCATTACCCTGAAGGACGGCAAGGTGGAGCAGTCGAACTTCGACGGCTACCAGGTGCTGCGGATCAACGAGATGCCGGTGGTCGAGGTGCATATCGTCCCCTCCACCGAGAAGCCCACCGGCGTCGGCGAGCCGGGCACGCCACCGATCGCGCCCGCCGTGGCGAACGCGATCTTCACGCTGACCGGGAAGCCGGTGCGGGCGCTGCCGATTGGGCTGTAGGAAGCTGGCAGGTGGCAGGTGGCAGGTGGCAGAAAAAACACGGGTCCGTGCTCCGGTGGAGCAACGGGCCCGTGCTGTTTGTCGCCCTTCCTACACCTTGCGCACTTCCACCTGCCACCTGCCACCGGCCACCTATCACCCCTAATGATCCGAGCAGCCGTGCGCCTCACTCCCCGCCGGCTTCACCGCCGCGGCGTCCGGCCCCTCGATGGGCCACTCCGTCTTCTCCGACCACTCGGTCCAGGACGGGATGTACACCTTCACGTTGGGGTAGTGCAGGAGTTCGTGCAGCGCGAAGTAGACATGACTCGCCTCGGTGCCGGTGTTGCAGTAGATCACGATCATCTTGTCGGGTGAGATCCCCTGCGCCAGATACGCGGCGCGCAACTCCTCGACCGGCTTCCAGCCCTTGTTCCCCGCCGTACCCTGCAGGTCATCGCCCCAGAAGTGATTGATCGCCCCGGGAATGTGCCCCCGCCGGAGCTGCGCCCCCGCGGTGCCGGCGAACTGATCGGCAGGCCGCACATCCACCAGCGTGAGCCACGGCCGGCCGAGCGAGTGCTGCACATGGATGCCCTCGATCAGGTCGAGCTGGGCAAGGGCGGGGTATTGGGTCGTGACCGCTTCCGGATAGGCGCGCGTGAGCGGGCGCGACTCCGCGGCCCACTTGCCGTAGCCGCCATCCAGCACGTACACCGTCGGATGCCGGAAGCCGGCAAGCAGCCAGGCGAGAAATGTCGCGTTGAAATTCTGGGCGTCACCGCTGCCGTAGATCACCACTGGGCGGTCCCGTCGCAGGCCGAGCCGCGACCAGATGGCGGCGTATTCCGCCGGTGGCAGCGTGGCGCCGGGGACGCCGCCATCGACCAGCCGGAGCGTCTCGTAGTGGAGGTACAGTGCGCCGGGGAGGTGATTGGCCAGGTAGGCATTGAAGTCGCTGCGCAGGTCGATGACCGTCAGGCTGTCATGTTCCAGCCTCGCGGCCAGATCCCCGGTGGAGATCAATCCCGCCAATGTCGGTGTGATACCGCCTTCGACGGCGGTGTCCTGATGCCGACTCCAGTCCTGATAGGAGCCGTCGTACAACCGCACATTGAGTCCGAGCAGTCGGCCGGCGAAGAGGACCGCGGTGCCCTGCTGCCCGATGTGGCAGTACACCACGATCTCGTCGCCCGCGGCAGCACCCGCGTCGGCGAAGAGCCGCCGGAGCGCCTTGTTCCCGAGAAAGCGGCCGGCGCTGTCTGTCACTGTCGTGTAGGGGATGCTCTTCGCTCCGGGGAGGTGTCCCGGGCGGGTGCCCGATCCGGCGTCGAGGCCGCGGTAGAACTCGGCGTCGCGGGCATCAATGAGACGGAACCGTGGCCGCCCGATCAGCTTCCGGACCTGCTCCGCGTCCACCCTGATGTCGGGATGGGCGACGAGTGAGAGGTTCGCGGTGACCGCGGGAGCGGCCGGGACCTCGCTGGTTACCGGTTTGCCCAGAGCGGTCCACGCCGGGAGACCGCCGTCGAGCAGCACGGTCCGGTCGCCCAGGCCGAGATACTGGAAGGTGTACCAGGCGCGGGTGGTCGGGCTTACCCAGTCACTGCCGAAGTAGAGCACGATGCGTGAGCGCGGCGTGATCCCGAGCGCCACGACCGCCCTGGTGAGCTGGTCGACAGGCGGCAGCTCGAGCGAGAGCCCGTCGGGCGATTTGCTGCCAAGAGTGCCAAAGACGTCCAGGTACTGTGCGCCGGGAATGTGGGCCTTGTCGTACTCGGTCTTGTCTCCGACGTGGAGCAGCACGAGGTCACGGTCGGCAAGATGGGCGCTGAGCCAGGCCGGGGTCACCAGCAGCCTGTCGCGTGGGGCGGTTGGGGCTGGGCTGGCCGCGGCAAGCGGCGTGTGGTACAACAGGGCGGCGGCGACGAGTGCGGAGAGGTGACGGGTCAGCATGGGATTCCCTCGGGGTGTTCGGGTTGCCCAACGATACGGTGCCGCCGCCGCAAAGTTGTGGTGGTTTTGTGCGAGGGGGGTGCGGTTCTGACATGATGCCTGGTAGGGGCGGAGCTCCAGCTCCGCCCGGTCTGGATGTCGCGTCGCGGCCGATGGTCCCTCCGCACGCTCGGCGTGCGCGCTTGGGGGACAGATCCCAAGCAATGAAAGGCGCCCACACGCGCGCTCTGGGACCAATCGGCTCGCGACGCTTCCATCGCCGCGCTCAGTTCTCCCCGCGACCCACCGCCTACTCCCTATCGCCTACCGCCTTCGTCCCGTCACGCCTCAAACCGATACCCGATCTTCCACACGGTCAGAAAGTGCCTCGGTTCCGCTGCCTCCGGCTCCAGTTTCCGGCGCAGCTCCGCCATGTGGGAGTCCACGGTGCGAGTGACGACATCACCCGCGCTGCCCCAGACCTCCCGTAGCAGATCTACTCGTGAGGCGACGGCGCCGTCGCGCCGGATCAGCGCCAGCATGAGATCATAGGCCTTCGGTGTCAGGCTCACCACCTCGCCCCCCACGGTCACGATACGGGAACTCTGGTCGACCCGCACCGCGCCAAAGGCGAGCACCGGGGGAAGTGCTCCGGCCGCTCCACCGGCGCTGCCCGACGTCCTCGCACTGCGTCGCAGCAGCGCACGGATCCGTTCCAGCAGCTCCAGCAGGCCGAAGGGTTTGGTGACGTACTGGTCGGCGTCGAGCCGGAAGCCACGGACCTTGTCGGCCTCCTCGCCGCGCGCGCTCAATATCAGCACTGGCACCGTCGCCCCACGGGCGCGAATCGTCTTCAGTACCTCATAGCCGTCGCAGCCCGGCAACATGAGGTCGAGGACGATCAGCTCCGGCTTCCACTTGCCCGCCGCCTCGATCGCCGCCGGCCCGTCCGCCACATGCCGGATCTCGTATCCCTCCAGCTCAAGGTTGTACCTGAGCCCCTCGGCGAGGTCGAGGTTGTCTTCCACCAGAAGGATCCGGCCGCTCACGTCGCGCCCGCCCCGTTCTGCGGCACCGATTCGAGCGTGACGACGATCGATGTTCCCGGACCGGTGTGATCCTCGACCGCGACTGTCCCGCCAGCGCGCTCCACCAGTTCACGCACGATGGCCAGCCCGATGCCGCTGCCGCCAACCGCACGGGCATCCGCCGAGCTGCCGCGGAAGAACGGCTCCCAGATCCGGGTCCGCTCTGCAGCCGGAATGCCGGGGCCTTCATCCCCGATCCGGAGGCGGACCTGGTGCGGGCCCGGTTCAACGCTGACAGTCACGGTTTGCCCTGCCGGCCCGAACTTGACGGCGTTGTCGAGCAGGTTGAGCACCACCTGGCGGTAGCGGTCCCGGTCAATTCGTGCGACCGCACCAGGGGCCAGAGTGCGGACAAACTGCACCCGGCGCGACGCTGCGAGCGGCGCGAACCCGTCGAGGATTTCGGCGGTCTCGGTACAGATGTCGACGGGGGTTGGCGCTTCCAGCTCCGAGTCGCGCCGATCGAGCCGGTTGAACAGCAGCAGGTTCTCCACCAGGTGGCCGAGCCGGCTGGCCTCGCGGTCGACGTTGGCCATCAGCCAGCGGTACTGCTCGTCGTTCTTGTAGCGCCCGAGTCGCACGGTCTCGAGGAAGAGCCGGATCTGCGCGAGTGGTGTCCGCAGCTCGTGGGAGACGGCGGCGACGAAGTCGGTCCGCATCCGCGCCAGCGCCTGCTCCCGCCGAAGTTGCAGCAGCGCCACGAGCGCGAGCGTGATGGCCATCGCGCCGAGTCCGAGGAAGAGCCATCGGGTCGAGGGGGAGAGGCCGCCAGAGACGAGGAGCGCCGCGCCGTCGGGCCGGACCGCGGTGCGGACTCGCAGTCCGGCTGCCTGGGTGGGCAGGCTGTCGCTGCGCTGGAGTCCGGCGTCGGGCCAGGGACCGTCATCGTAGAGGAGGGCGCCGTCGGGAGCGCGGATCTCAATCGCGATCAGGTCGGCGATGGGCCGACCGCCGGTGACCGAGCGCGGCAGCAGATCGCCCTCGTCCCGGGCCTGCCGGGCGATGGCGGGAATGGTGGTGGAGTCGATGACGAAGCCGTAGACGATCGTATCCTGCCGTGCCGTCGGCATGAGGCCGTAGGCGGTGAGTCCGGAGTGGAGCGGGACGATCCCGAGACGGGGACGGCGCACCGCTTCCGGATTCCGGATAACGCCGGTCAGCGCCGGCTGAAGTCCGGCGACGCTTACCGGGCGGAGCATCGTGTCGATGGCAGCGAGAGTATCGCTGCCCAGGGTGAAGGCGAAGTAGAGCGAAGGACGGTACGCCGGGTTGCAGCGGCACATGGCGAGACTGTGGGCCCGATACTCTGCCAGCCGGGTGACAGATGGAATATGGTCGGCCTGATGTACCTGCTCGTGGAGGATGGGGTTGGTCACCTGCCAGCTCGCCTCGAGCAGCGCGTTCTTGAGGTGCTCGGCGTAGCTCCAGGCCGCGAAGGCGGCGTAGTCGCCCAGCAGCTGGTCCGCGGTGCGCTTGCGCTGGCGCTCGAGGTAATCCGCCAGCACGATCGCGCTGGCGGTGAGCCCAAGACTCAGCAGCAGGACGGCGAGCGGCCAGCTGATCCTGGTGCGTGCTCGCGCGGCGGGAGCGGGGCGGAGGGGCATGAAGGGAAGGTCGGCCGGGGGAGCGCGGGGGGCAAGCGGTGGTTGTGTGAGAAGTGTGCGAGAATTTGTTGTCGGATCGCCGCCGCCCGGCTTGTCCTGTAAGCGGGCACCGGCCGGTTCGGGCAGGGGAGGGTCCTCATCCCAAATTCGACCAAACGATGGATGTCGTATCCCGGTACTGGGGCATAGCGTGGACGCGCAACCGATGAAATCGGGTCGGGGAACGTTGGATACCTCACTCCTCGCCGCGGTTGTCGACCCTAAGCCTCGCGCTGAGAGGCGCGCTGGCGCACCGGAGTTGCACGTCATGAACACTCAATTTCAGCAAGGCACGCGATTCGTTGCCTTCAGCTTGCTGCTGGTCCCGGCCCTCGTTCTCTCCTCCGCCTGCAGTGAGGGCGGCACCCGCCCCAGCGCCGCGAATGACTCGCAGAGCGCGCGGCGGCCGGTGAGGACCACATCCGAGAAGCCCGTCTCGCTCGAGATTTTCGCCCCCGGGGAAGGGGATCACGCCGGAGTCAACGGCGTGAGCTGGTTCATCGACTTGGACCTGGAGTTCCCGGGAAACATTCGCAGCACCGGGTTTACCGGCCCCCAGCTCACTGGCCCAGGGGTCTTCGGTAATGCTCCACCTTTTCCTGGTGTGTTCGCTCCCGGAAAGGATGATCGCTTCGGTGGTCTGGTGGTCACCTTCAGTACCACCTCGATCGGCGCCCTGTCGTGCCAGAACACCGCGAATCTGTTCAACATCACCGGGGTCACCAATGTCGGGGATGACGGCACGGAGATCTGGGACACCTGGATCATCACTGCACCGAGTTTCGGTGTCCATACGGCGAGCATTCTCTACGCGGCGGAGATCTCCGATCTTGATCACGACGGCGTTTATGATGACGCACCAGACGTGGTCCCCGATGCCAACCGGGATGGCATCTGCGACGAGCGGGACCTCGATGCACTGGGCACAGCCTCCGAGATCAAGGTCATTCCGTTTTTCATTCGCTAAGCGGGATGCCGGCAGTCGGGCCGCCGTTCGTGGACGGCGCCCGCCTGCCGGTGAGGCGGGTGATGTACCGGTGTCGCCGGGCCCGGGTTGCCTCGCGATGGTCAGCCAGTCAGGAGCCGGCGAGGTCAGTGATCGGTGGTAGGCGTCGGCGGACAGCGTTCGGCGACCTGGCGGAGTGCATGGCGCAGGGCCTGGCCGAGCAGCGCCGCCGGGAAGCGCTCGAGGAAGGGCTCCGGCGGATCGACGTACAGCCAGAAGACCTCCATGCACTGGCTGTCGGTGAGCTGGTCGATCCAATCCGCCCCGAGTTTGTCGGGGGTGAGCGGTGGCACGGTCATGTCTCTCCTCTCCGTGTTCAATCCGCGGCGGCGGATTAGACGAACCGCGCGCCGAAACGCTCGGCCCAGGTGCTCAGGCTGACACAGCGCCAGACCATGTAGGGATCGACCGGACGGCCGTCCCCCCGCCACCGGCGCCGCACCTCATCGAACCGCACCCCCGGCAATCCCCCCACATGCTCGAGCCGCTCGGCGATCCACGGCTCGAGTGCCGTGAACCAGCTGCGCATCGGGACGGAGAAGCCGATCTTGTCCTGCCGGTCGAGCACCAGATCCGGCACGATGCCACGCATGGCCTGGCGGAGCACCGCCTTTCGGGTGCCGTCCGCGGCGAGAAGGTACTCCTCCGGGAGGGAAAAGAGGAGTTGCACCAGCGCGGGGGTGAGGAATGGCACCCGATTCTCCAGCGAGAAGGCCATGGCGTTCCGATCCTCATAGCGCATGAGGGCCTGAATCTGGGACTCTCGCAGGTTGAAGTCGAGCATTTCACGGAGCACCCGCGGGCCGCGGGCGCTCCAGAGCGGAGTCGCTTCCACGCCACGTTCGGCAAACCATTCCCCATCCAGCCACGCCGCCTTGCCGCGAACCTGGCGCCAGCGCTCCCGCACCGGCACGACCAGCCAGCCCGGGAGGGCGTGACCCGCCGCCACACGCAGGGACCCAAGCGTGCCTCCGCTATACGGCGTCACCGCCCGCCGGGCACTGCCCACCGCGCGGAGCAAGTGGCCCTGCCGCAGCAGCGAGGCGAGTCGCGCCGGGAGATAGCGATCGTACCCGGCGAGAGTCTCGTCGGCCCCCTGACCGCCGAGGACCACTTTCATGCCCGCCTCGCGTGCCAGTCCGAGCACCCGGTATTGCGCGTAGATCACCGGGCTGGCGAAGGGCTCGGCCTGGATACCTGAGAGGGTGTCGATATCCCGACGCAGCTCCTCCGCTTCGAGAGTAAGCGAATGGGCGACGGTCCCTGCGCTTTGAATCACGGCGTCGCTGAATCGTCGCTCGTCGATCAGCGGATCCGCCGGGATGAAGCTGAAGGTGTGCAGCTCCGCCGCCGGCCCCATGAGGTGGCGCGCCGCGCAGACCACGGCGGAGGAGTCGAGCCCGCCCGACAGGGAGAAGCCGAGCGGGACGTCGCTCCTCAGGTGGAGGCGCATGCTGTCGAGAAAGGCGTCGCGCACCAGGCCAGCGGCCGCCTCGAAGGAGACGTCCAGTTCCCGTTCGAGATCGAGGTGCCACCAGCATAGGGGCTGTCCGCTCGCCGGCCGATCCAGCGAGACCTCCATGAAGTGCGCCGCGGGGAGCTGGCGGATGTCCGCGAAGAGGGTACCGCCGCCCGAGTCGGTGTTGGCGGTCGCGAGAAAGTCGTAGTAGCGGCGCGGGTCGACCGTGCGGCTGACGCCGGGGAATTCGAGAATCGCCGGGATTTCAGAGGCGAAGACCATGGTGTCGCCGGCGACGGCGTAGTAGAGCGGCTTGATGCCGAACGGGTCCCGGACCAGGGTGACCCGCCGCTCCCGCCGATCGTGGATCGCAAACGCGAACATCCCCACCAGCCGCGGCAGCGCTGCCGTCCCCCACTCGGCAAAGGCGGCGAGCAGCACCTCGGTGTCGCCCGAGGAGTGAAAGCTGCAGCCCAGCTTCTCCAACTCGGTGCGGAGTTCTCGGTAGTTGTACAACTCTCCGTTGTAGGCCAGCGTCCACCGGCCGTTGCGGCTCATCATCGGCTGGTGGCTCGCGGGGGAGAGGTCGAGGATGGCGAGCCGACGGTTCCCCAGTCCGGCACAGGGCGCGCCCACAACTGGCGGCGCGGGAATGGTGGCGACTCCCGCGTCATCGGGGCCACGGTGCCGCAGCCGGTCGAGCGCCCGCGCCAGCGCCTCCGCGTGGGCGGGTTGAAGGGTACGGGTGACGAAACCGGCGATACCGCACATCGCTAGCGCCTCCGCCTCATATCCGGAGCCGGACAGTCCCGCCGAGGCAGTGCAGATCGTAGCCGCCCTTCGTGGCGGTCACGCTGCCCGGGCGATGCGATGTCTCGTGGGTCTCATAGCCCAGCACGCCGCCGTAGCGCACCGGCTGGCCGTTGTCGGTCGTCAGCGGCTCGATGAACCGGGGATAGAGCCCGGCGCAGAAGTGCCAGACGCGCTCCACCTCCCACTGCTGGAAGTCGATCATCGGCGTCCCGGGGCGAATCCGTGGCGCGAGCGTCGCCCGTCCCTCGTCCTGTGGTCGTGGCGCTGTCGTGCCGCCCGCCACCTCGGCGAGCACCCGGCAGAGCAGCCGTGCGCCGCGCTCCGCGTTGAGCCGGTTGAGCTGCTCCACTGGAAACCCACGGGGCAGGGGTAACGACTCCTGACCGAGGATGTCGCCGGCATCGGCCCGGTCAGTGACGGTGTGCACCGTCACGCCGGTCTCGCGGTCGTCGTGATAGTAGATCCAGAAGAGGGGGAGTGGGCCGCGATGCCGCGGTAGCAGCGCCGCATGGACATTGAGGGTCAGCGCCGGCGGGCTGGAAATGATGTCGCCCCGGAGGAGCCAGGGGTAGCCGGCAATGCAGATGACATCGGGCCGAGCGTCGCGCACCAGTGCCGCGATCTTCGGGTCGTCACCCGCTTCTGCATTCCAGATCGGCGCCTGCTCTGACCGGGCGATCTCGGCCAGCGATCCGGGGCGCCGGAGGCCGACGGCGCGTGCGGCCGTACCCAGCAGGTGGCGCGCAGTGCGTCGTGGAGTGACCGTCGCCGGGCGCGGCGCCGCCCGGACCACGCCCACGATTTCGTGCTCCCCGGCGATCAGCCCAAGGGCACGCAGGGAGAGGGCGCCATCTACCCCGAAAAAGATGATGTTCATCTGTCTCAATTCGATGCACATCTGTGGGTCGGCGCGTATCGCCTCAAGCCACGGGGGAAGTGGGTTGAGGGGAGCGCTCGAACATCGTCAATAAGGTGGCTGAATCGCCATTGACAGCTGACGCCAGCCAGTGGTAGGGTAGTAAAG
This sequence comes from Gemmatimonadota bacterium, assembly GCA_031382385.1. Classification (GTDB taxonomy): domain Bacteria; phylum Gemmatimonadota; class Gemmatimonadetes; order Gemmatimonadales; family GWC2-71-9; genus JADJOM01. The sequence continues at coordinate 6,187 of JANMYS010000128.1, read as the reverse complement.
TAATGCGGCACAGGGTGCTGCACTTTCCCAGTTCCCGGGTCTCAGCGCGGAGTCGTCACATTCTAGTTGCCGATGGTCTTTCGAGGATTAGTCAGGCACTTCGGCTCCGGGACCTCGCGTCCGGGTTGGCCGATGGGGTGACTGCGCTCCTCGGGGTTGTTTTTCCCACGGAGTTTGTCGCGCGCGTGACTGCGGCAATCGAGCTGACGAATCTCGCCTACGCGACGGTGACGATTCTGGCGTGGCTCGCCGTATTTCTGTCTTTCATTTTCGTGATCGAGACGCTTTTCGCCCCGAAGCGTTCCCCGTATACCTCGCGGACGTTTGTCCAGGATGTGCTGTATGCCCTGTTTTATCAGGGCGGTTTCTACAACGCCCTGCTCTGGACCGGGCTGGTCAACGCGCTCAATTCAAGGCTGTTGTTCCTGAAGATCGAAGTCCTGTCGCAGCTACCGCCGATCGCGCACTTCCTGTTGTACTGGGTCATCGTCGACTTCTTGACCTACTGGTGGCACCGCTCTCTCCATACATGGCGACCGCTCTGGGCCTTCCATAGTGTGCACCATACGCAGGAGGAAATGAGTTTCATCACCGCCTACCGAATGCATCCGGTCGAGCAGCTCTGCCAGAATCTGATCATGGTGGTGCCTCTTCTGGTGCTCGGGGTGCCGACGCAGCGGTGGCTTCCCCTTTTCGTGGTGATGAACCTGCTGGAGGGATTTCAGCATACTGCCCTTACCTGGGGCTATGGCAGAGCTTACTATATCTTCGTCAGTCCGCGGTTCCATGCCGTACACCACTCGGCGGACCCGGCACACTTCAACAGCAATTACGCGAAGTTATTGAGTATCTGGGATTTTCTTTTCGGGACCGGGGTTCGCGCCGAGCGGATGCCGGAGCGTCTGGGGGTGGATGGACTACCTGTCCCCCGGACGATCGGTGCGCAACTGCTGGCGCCGTTCGTGATCTTGTTCGGTCGCCGATCACCGACCGGCCCGTCCTCCCGTGCGGCAGCTCCGATGCCCACCCCCCGATCGGCTTCTTGAGGCCCCGGTGATGAGCAATCTCTACCGCCGCAACCCGTCGATCGAGGCTTCGCCTATGCAGGGCGAGGCACTACTATTCGATCCAGCGACCAACCGCTTCTGCCTCCTCAACGGCACCGCCGCCTTCGTCTGGGAGCGGCTGCAGCAGCCGTCCACGGCGGAGCAGCTGGCCGCGGAGGTCTCGCGGCATTTCGACGGGCCGGCACCCGCACAGGTGGAGCAGGATGTGCGCGCCGCCCTGCAGCGATTCACCGATCTCGCATTGGTCACACCCGAAGCTGTTGCCTGACCCCACATTCCCTACCACCAAGGAGTCGAGAGATGGAAAACACGACCCACAGCACCACGTCGGCCAACGAGCCGTCGCGCAAGCCCTACGAGGCGCCCGAAGTGATGGTCATGGACGAAAAGGAAGTACTCAAGGTCTTCCAGGTCACCAGCGCCGGCGTTTCGTGGTGGGCCTGAGCATCACCGGTTGACGCTGTATGGTAGCTGGTGAATGCGATGGCGGGCGGGCTGGTGGATGAGGTGGTGGGGGCGCGATTGCAGGATGCCGCCATGCTTTGCCGCCAGCTCGAGACAGTCCCGGGCCCGACCCGCCAGGAGTGGTACCGGCTCGGGGACGGCTACCTCGAGATCCGGTCGGATGACGATCGATTCCGGGAGCGGCTGGAACTGCTGTTCCGTGAGTGCACCGTTCCGGTACCGGCGGAGGACGGGCTTCCACGGGTCCGCTGTACCGTCCGGGCGCCGGCCGGCGCAGCCGGCGCCGATGTCGCCCTGGTGACATTCGACGATCCCGAGCCGCTCGACCAGATTCGGTTCGCGCTCGAACTGTTCCCGGACCGTGGCTACGGCGAAGCGCCGTCCGCGGTGCCGGACTGGCGCCTCCTCACCCTGCCGATGTCCGGTGGAGTAGGGGGCGTGGCTGTCTCTGGCAGTCAGCTGCTGGTGCAGCAGGCAACGCCGTGGCAGGCGCTGGTGGGGAGTCTGGCCATGAGCCGGCTGTTCCGCTTGCAGCGGAACCTGCTCTTTCTCCACGCCGGCTCGGTCGGCATCGGCGGGCAGGGTGTCCTGCTGATGGGGCCCAAGGGCGCGGGGAAGACGACGCTCTCGCTGGCGCTCGCCGCCCGCGGCCACGCCTTTCTGGGCGATGAGATCGCGGGGGTGCGGCTCGATACCGGACGGGCGGACGGTCGGACGGTCGGACAGGCGGACGGGAAGATGGAGCTGGTCCCGATTCGCCGCTCGCTGGCGGTGCGCGACGGGCCCCGGGCGGCGGCGGTGGGTGCCGCGCTCGACCGGGAAGAGGCGCCCTACGAGCCATTCCCCGACGGGACCAGTCGGCGCCGCGCCTTTGCGGGCCAGCTGTTCGGGGAGCCGGCGGCGGCGCTGCCGCTCCGGCGGCTGGTGTTCCTGCGGGAGAAGGGAGCGGTGGCGCGACTGGATCCGGCGCCCGCCGGACGTGCGCTGTTAGGCTTGCTCACACCGCTCGGTGCCTCGATGTGGGGCCGGTCGCCGATCCACGCCATGCGTGACCTGCTGCGACTCGTGACCGCCGTGCCCGCCGTCATGCTCGACCTCGGTCCGCCGGAAGCAACGGCGGAGCTGCTGGCCCGATCTCTGGAGGAATGATGGGCGAGACGATCAGACAGAAGGCGGACCGGGTCGGCACTTTCCGGTTCACCTCGGTCTTCCTGATGGAGACCCTGGCCCGGTGGATCCCCACTACGCCGGAGCTCGAGGCCAAGGTCTTCTTCGGCCGGCAGGTCTGGGACTTTGCCCAGCACGCCGACTGGCTGGGCCGGCGCACGGGAGAGCTGCGCTCGCCCATGCAGTGGTCGCTCCAGCCCGCCGACGGCTATCTCAAAGTGTTGCAGACGATGGCCGGTGCCACCGGGACCATGGAACGGCTCACTGGTTTCCACGACGGCCTGCTGCCCGACCTCGAGCGCCGCTATCGCGACTATATCGCCCGGACCGATGTGCTCAATGACGAGCCGACGGTGCGGATCCTCGAGCGGATCCTGTTCGATTTCGAGCGGATCCGGGCCGACCGCGCCGGCTTTCCCGCCATTCGTCCCGACCTGAAGCTCACCGACGCCGGCTGGCCGGCGCGGATCGCGGCACTCGCGCGCGCCGAGGCCGACTACGTCACCAGCCGCGCGGCTGGGCGGACCGCGGTCGCGGCCACATGAGCGGCGCCGGTCAGCAGACCAAGACGGTCAAGGGCGTCGTGCTGGTCTCGGACCCGGCGCGCGAGCCCTGTTTCACCGTGGTCCAGAGCGATGACGAGCTGCAGGACTGGCCCGATATGTCCGAGATCTCGCGGCGTGAGCGGCTGCACCGGCACATGAACAACGAAACCGGGGCCATCGAGATCGCGGCCCGCTGCCTGGTTGATTTTCCCGACGCATCGTGGGACCTGCGGATGTCGCTGGCACGCCAGGTGGCCGACGAGTCGCGCCACGCGAGCCTGCTGCTGCGCCGGCTCAAGGAGCTGCAGGGCGCCAAGGGCGACTTCCCCGTCGCCAACTTTGAGTGGGGCGTCACCCTGATGCTCGATAATCTCCCCGGCCGGCTCGCGGTGCAGAACCGCACCTTCGAGGCGGGGCTGATCGACATCCTCGGCACCATGCGTAACCGGTGGCGGGAGGCGGGCGACAATGAAACCGCCGAGCTGCTGGAGGGGATTCTGGCCGACGAAGTCACCCATGTCCGCTTCGCCAACCGGTGGATCAAGCGGATCACGGAAGAAGACCCCCGCAACCTGCTCAAGGTTGCCATGGCGGTGCGCTATCTGGGCCAGGTGCTGGAGCGGCTCTCTCCCAAAGTCGGCGAGACCAACGCGGTCGGGGTCACCTGGACCGAGGAGCGGCGCCTGCCTCCGGCCGTGAACATCGAGGACCGGCGGGCGGCGGAGTTCACCGAGGAGGAAGTGGCTGAGGTCCTGCGCCAGGCCGGGTTCCGCTCGATTCTCCCCTCGATCGCCCAGGGCAACTAGCGCCATGACCCAGAGCGACACTGCCCCTCCCGCCCTCGATCCGCTGCTGTTTGGCGATGGTCCCGCCCGCGACGACCGCTTCACGGTGCGCGAGGTCTGGGCCGAGCTGGAGAATTTCCCCGATGGGACGCCGGAGCGGGACCACGAGTTCCTCCACCGGCAGATGAACGAGGAGATGTGCGTCATGGAAAACGCCGCCCGCAGTCTGGCGGACTTCCCCGACGCGGAGTGGGGCGTGCGGAAGGGGCTGGCGCGGCAGTGCGCCGACGAGGCGCGCCACACCACGAACTACCATCGCCTGCTGGTGGCGCGGGGTGGGTTCCTGGGCCAGTACCCGATCACCAACTTCCAGTATCGCATTCTGGGACGGATCGACAACCTGATCGGGCGGCTCGCGGTGCAGAACCGGAGTTTCGAGGCCGACGGGCTCGATGCCGCGACCCATGGTCGTGATGAAGCGCGCGCCAAGGGAGATCACGTCCTCGCCGACATGTACGACGCCCAGCAGGCCGACGAGGTCTGCCATATCCGGTTCGCCAACGACTACATCAAGGCGAAGCTCGGCGAGACCCCGCGCGTAGGGCTGCAGATCGCCCGCGCGCTGACCCAGTGCGCCCAGGCCTTTGCCCAGATCTTTGCCGGTGGCGGTGAGGAGATCGAGAAGTACGGCGTGGCGGTCGAGGCCAGGCTCGAGGCCGGGTTCTCGGCGGAGGAAGTGGCGGTCGCGGTGCGGATGTCGGATGAGCGGCGGGCCGCGGTGCGCGCACGGCTGGGTACGGCCTGACCGTGATCGTGGTGGAATGGGAGGCACAACGGTGACGGGACTGCTTCAACGGCTTGCCGAGCTCGCCGAGCTCATCCATCTGGTGACGCTGGCGAAGTCAATGGCCAACGCACTGGTTGTGTACGGGGGCTTTGTCGTGGTGGTCTACCTGCTGGAGCGTCGTGCCGGCACGGATGTCGCCCGATACCGCAGCCGCAATTTTGCGAATGATGTGCTGTACATGTTCCTGTACCGGGGTGGCTTCTTCAGCATCTTCGTGCTCGCAGCGATCGTCAACGCGCTCGACACTCATGTGGGTTTCCTTCGTCTCAAGCTGCTGAGCGGGCTCCCGTGGCCGCTCGGTCTCGCCCTATTCTGGATCGGCGGCGATTTCCTGCTGTACTGGTGGCACCGGTTGCAGCACTCCAGCCGATTTCTCTGGGCCTTCCACAGCGTCCATCACTCGCAATCAGAGCTGACGGTGCTCAGCTCTTGGCGGCGCCACCCCTTCGAGATGATGGCGACCGACCTGTTCATCTTCATCGGGGTCTTCCAGATGCTGCTCGGGGTGCCGACCCGTGGCTGGCTGCCACTGGGCGTTGCCGTGACCTGCCTTCAGGCCCTGCAACACTCGCAGCTTGACTGGCGCTATGGAAGATTGGGCCGGTTGGTGGTCAGCCCGCACTTCCACGCCTTTCACCACTCGGTGGACCGACACCAGTCCGATGCCAATTTCGGCCTCATGTTCAGCTGCTGGGACTATCTCTTCGGCACGGCGGTCGATGCCCCGGCGCGTCCTGCCCGCTACGGGGTGGCGGACATTGAATTTCACGAATCGCTGATCAATCAGTTCATGACGCCCATCCGCCTGGCCTGGCGCTGGCGCCGGGGCGCGGAGGTGGCGTCGGCGCCCCCGGCCGCGCCGAACACCGAGTCGCCCGCCCCGCTCGCCTGAGGGCGCCCTCCGCGCCCGCCCGCCGTTGACCACACCGCCATCGTCGGACCAGGGGGAGTCGCTGGCACCGCTGCTCAAGCGGGCCGGCTCGATCATCGAGTCCGAGATTCGCGGTTCGAGCATGGGAGAGACCCTCAAGCCCGGCACCCGGATCCGCATCCGGTGTGGCGACGGGCTCGGCCCTCCCGCCGGCACGGTCATCGCCTTTCTCGGCGGCAATGGACTGGTCGGTCACCGGATCGTGGGCGCGGGGCGCGACCGTGGTGGACGCGAGTTTATGCTCACCCGGGGCGATGGCTCGCGCATCCCGGATCCGCCCATCGAGCCGGAGCGGGTCCTGGGCGAAGTGATCGAGTGGCGGGACGGCGAGAGCTGGCGGCCGTTGCCCCCGGCGCCGGTGCAGAGCCTGCCGGACCGAA
>JANMYS010000126.1:0-3656 GCA_031382385.1 Gemmatimonadota bacterium | reverse complement strand
GGAGGGTGGCCCACCAGTTGCCTTTCTGCCAAGGGGTGGTAGCGGCACGGCGACGGGTGGCAGCGGAAGTCGCTATTCGCGCCCCTGCGGCAAGCTGTTGGCGGCGCAGCAGTTGACCCGGAAGTTCCGGGGCTCATGAGGAGAAAGATGGACGGGAATCAGGCAGGTCGCGCAGCGCTTGGACGGTGGGCACGTGTTGTGGTGGTGTTGGGTGCAGGGGCTGCAATGTTGGGCGCGCACTACAGGGAGCATCGGACGGGGGTGCCGCACGCCCCCGAGGCCGCCAACCTGCTGGCGGGGCATCCGACTGCCGTCACGACGTTCGGCTGGAGCCGCACGCGGCAGTTCCACCTGGTGCCGGGGGAGTCGTGGGGTCGGTACGCCGCGCTCGATTCCGCCGAACGGCAGATCATCCACAAGCTGAACCGGATCGACGCCGACTACGTGCGCCGTCGGTGGCTTGTCGTACCGGACTCCTTCGACACCGAGCTCAGCTACAGCCCGCTGCCGGCCTCACTCCCCGCCCTTGCCAACGTACCGAAGTTCATTCTGGTCTCGCGCCAGATGCAGGCCTTCGGCGCCTACGAGCAGGGGGTCCTGGTGCGCTGGGGCCCGACCAGCACCGGCAAGCGCACGACCCCGACCGACAGCGGGCTCTTCTTCACCAACTGGAAATCACGCCAGGCCATCAGCACCGACGACCCGAGCTGGCTGCTCGACTGGTATGTCAATTTCGTCGCGCTCAAGGGCATCGCGTTTCATCAGTATGACCTCCCTGGCCGGCCGGTGAGTCATGGCTGCGTCCGGCTGCTGGAGGAGGATGCGCGCTGGATCTATCGGTGGTCTGGCGAGTGGGTCCCGGGGCGCGGGTCGGAGGTGAAGCGCTACGGCACGCCGGTACTGGTCATGGGCGACTACGACTACGCCGCACCCGCCCCATGGCTCGGCCTTCCCGCCAATCCGCGCGCCGATCAGCTCGACCCGAGCGCGGTCGACAGCGCGCTCGCGCCGCATGCGGCGGTGATCCTCGCCCGCTCTGCGGCACCGACCCTCGGGACGCCGCTCGCCATGCGCTAGCCGGTGGGCGGCCCAGCGCCATCCCGCCCCTTGCCGGGCCGCGTCGGCCGAAGTAATTCCTCCCGATGTCGCCCAATCAGACCCGGAGGAGAGCAATGCGCGCCATCCTGCTGGTTTCCGTTGCCGGTGCACTGGTGTCCGCCGCGCCGGCCCTCGCTCAGGTGGGTCCGGCCCGCCAGGTCGTGATCAACCGCGTCGCCATTCCAGCCGACACACTGCGGCTGCTGGAACAGCAGTTCCAGACTTCCATTCCCGCTGGCCGCTACTGGTACGACCGGATCTCCGGAGCGTGGGGCCTCGAAGGCGGGTTTGCCCGCGGGCTGACCCTCGCCGGATTGCCGCTTGGCGGACCGCTGCCGGCGGACATCTCGGGAGGCGGAACCGGCATCTTCATCAACGGCCGGGAGCTGCACCCGGTCGATGCCGCCGGCCTGACGCAGCTGGTGGGACAGGTCATGCCGGGACGCTACTGGCTGGATGCACAGGGGTATGCCGGCCCGCAGGGCCAACCGGCGACCATCAACCTGTTCCAGCTGGCGCGGCAGCTATACCAGCAGAATGGCGGGGTGGGAGAGAACTACGGTGGCGGGGCCGGCGCCTACAGCAACTCGAATACCGGCATCGGGATCCTCACCGATGGTCAGGGCGGCGCGGCGGTGTTCAACCACTAGGCGGACGCGGGCACGAGAAATTGTGCCCGGGGAGTGGCGGGAGGCGCGAGGCGACTACTCACCGGGAGGCGCGGTCTCCGACCCCGACGCGCGCGCCGCGACCCGGAGCAGCTCGAACTCCGCCTGACAGAAGGGACAACTCATGACATGATCGAGCAGGGCCAGGCGGCTCTCCTCGTCCTCCTCCCGGCGCACCAGGGCGCCGAGCCGCTCGACCGGGGGACAGGCCGTCCGGTCGGAGCTGGTCTCCGCCCGAAACATCAGCATGCGATCATATGTGGTACGCAGTCGTTCGTCGCTCATCCCAGCGCCTCCGGTCCGAGACCCATCCCCGTCAGTATTTCCCGCAGGTCGGCCAGCCCCCGGTACAGCAGATTCCGGGTCTTCGGCTCGGTCCAGCCGAGCAGGTCGGAGATCTCTTCACGGTCGTAGCCGGCCAGGTACATCCGGATCACAGAGCGGCGGGCGGGAATCAGCTGATCCACCCCGCGCGCGATCTGCTGCTGCAGCTCCAGCTCCTCCAGCATCCGGTCGGCTGGCGCCGATTCGCCCAGCATCGCGAATCCGCTCGGACGGCTCAGACGCACTGGGGTTTCGCGTCGGGCGCGCCGGCGGCGCAACAGGTCCAGCGCGGCGGAGACGGCGGTGCGATGGATATAGGACGCCGGTGCCGACGTGATCTTCTCGCCGCTCTGCAGCGCTTTCCAGAGTCGCAGCCGGACTTCCTGCACCAGATCCTCGACGTCGGACCCCATCATCCCGTGCTGCACGCCGATGTAGCGAACGCGCTGTGCGAAGCGGGCGACCACGCCATCGAGCGCGACAGAAATCTCATCCGGTGCCTGATCCATGAGGTCAATCGTATGGTGTTGTGGTTACCGCGCAACTGTGGGACAGAAACCTCGCCTTGACAGCGGTCGAATCGGGCCGCCAATTAGGGTATACCCCGACCCCTGCGGACCCCTTGAACCTGAGCCTCCCGCGCGCCTTCGGGCGCCGCGCCCTGGCGGCCAGTGCCGCCCTTGGCACTGCCCTGCTGCTCGTCACCTGCACTGGCGAGCCGGTGGCACCCGGCGCGCCCCGACTGGGGCAGGTCCGCGTCGCCCCCATCTGGCCCGAGGCGTCGCGACTGGGCGGCCTGGTGCTCGACAATGTGCGGCTCACCGTCGTGCGGTTACCGGCCGATACCCTCGCCCGCATCGCCCGCCCCTTTGCCCCCACCACCACCCAGTTGCAGCTGACCGTCCCGGTCCTCCTGCTCGGGCCCAGCGAAAACCTGCAGGTCACCCTCGACCTGCTTTCCGGCACCACCCTGCTGTTCAGCGGCACCCAGCTCCTCAGCGTCGGCGCCGGCGGGGGCGGGAGTCCGATCCCGATCCCGGTCACCTTCTCCGGACCCGGCGGGCAGGTCGCCGCGCTCACCCTCGCCCCGCGCGACACCACGATCCGCGCGGGGGGCACGTTCGCCTACGCGGTGACGGCGCAGGATTCTCAGGCGGCGCCGGTGGCGCAGTTCTACACCACCTGGAGCAGCTCGTCCGCCGCGGTCACGATTGACGGCGCGGGGGTCGTCACGGCGGGGGCGGGCCGCGCGACCGTGACGATTACTGCGGTCACGCCAAACGGGGCGCGGGACTCGACCACGCTGACGGTCGTGCCGCCGGCCACCCAGCTCGTCATCATCAGCGGCGACAACCAGAGCGGCAACATCCTGAGCCCGCTGCCGCTCCCGCTGGTGGTGGAGGTGCGGGCGGCGGACGGCCTGCCGGTGGCGGGGGCGACGGTCACCTTTGCCGCGTTGAGCGGCGGCGGCAGCGTGGACAGTGCGACGGCCACGACCGATCTCGCCGGTCGCGCCACCAGCGGGGCCACCCTCGGCGCCACGGTCGGGGCGCAGAGCTTCACCGC
>JANMYS010000085.1:0-69831 GCA_031382385.1 Gemmatimonadota bacterium | reverse complement strand
GAGGGGGGTGGGGCGTAGGGGTGGGTGGGAGGACGGACAGAAGCTAGTCCGGCATGACATAGTGATAGACCAACCGCACTACCATCCGACCGCCTGACCGCCTGACCGCCTGACCGCCTGACCCCCTGACTCCCTGTCCGTCCGGAAAGCCCCGGGCAGCCCCCGATGCGGATGCGCCCTTGCCCGCAGTTCAATCCGGGTCGCCTGACCATCTGGCGGTCCCAATGCCGTCATGTGTGCAACAGGCTGCGAGTCCGGCGTGCCCAGGTCGGCGGCGCGGGCGGCTGGAGATCGGCCCAGCTGTCCCCTCTTGCGGGACTCCCTTGCGACCAGCCAATTGGAGGCGGGGTAGTGCACCGAGACGGTGCGGGACCTGCCGGGCCATCGGGATGTGACGACCACAATGATCTACGCTCATGTCCCGCGGCAGGGCGGCCGGGGAGTGCGCGGCCCGGCGGAACTCCTGCCACGTGCTGGCGAATCCCTTCGCAGGGTTTCCCGGGTACGGCGCGCGTCAAAGGCTGCGACGGTGTTCGGGTGCAAGCGAAGTAGAAGTTAGGCAGACGCCCCTTGCACCAATCCTCGGCGAGGCACACCCTTACCCGAGGCACCTAACCACTTGAGGCTTCCGTCCTACTCTCTTATCCACCCTCCATCTCATGACGAAGCGATATCCCGGCGAGGTGATCTTGGCGCGATGGACAGTTGACAGTGCCCGCGTCCGAGACTTCACGCAACGTGTTCATGGCAGGTACGGTGCCTCACCTTTCCGCCCCATCGACCTCCTCAGAGCCTGTGAAGAAGGCTCCCAGTCCGGCCTCGAAGTCGTGTGTCGGGACGATGCAGTCTTCGTGGGCCAGTGGTGTCTCGCTTTTGAGTACAACGTGGTTTCACAGATCCACCTGGAGAGCGAGTGGGTCCTCTTTGTTATGGAGTGGGGCGCATACGACATCCCAGTACCGGTACCCTCGGACCAGGCGGAGGCGGCACGCATCGTACGTTACTATACGCAACAGGGTGAGGAGGAAAATCGCCAGTACTTGGAAGCGAGACAGAGGCCCACGTGGAGCAACCGTCTACTCATCATCGCAGAAGCTCACTTTGCCTGGGTGCTCCTTGGTCTGTTCTTTATTGTACTTCCCCTATTCGTTCTTCTCCTAGGCCTGCTGCACGGTGGCCGCCACTAAGCCCTCGGGCTAGCGCTACGGGCGCTGCCTAACAAAGGCATGAAGTTAGCAGGGCGCGGCCAACGGGTTGTGTAGGGCTGGCACGACCTGCGGATGTCCCCCATAATGCAGTGAGGCGCGCCGCGGCCCTGCAATTTATGCGGGGCGTTAGCCAGACCGGACCCCTGCCTGCCATGTCGTGCTCCCCGAATGAGGAGCACCGCCAGGGCTACTGAAACGAGGACCCATGCAGGTCACGCGCCTGCGCCTGCTCGTCTTGCCTCTCGTCGTCGCCGCGTGCACCAGCAGCGTTCCCACCCCGCATCGCCTCACCGGCTCCGGGGTCACGCCCGCCGTCTGGGGGATCCTTGAGGTGCCCTCAGCCCCTGGCCCCCACCCCGCCGTGCTACTCCTGCCCGGATCGTACGGCTGGCGGCCGGACTATGCACGGTTCGCCCGGACCTTCGCGGACTCCGGGTTTGTCGCACTGGCCATCGATTATGACGCTGAAACCGGTCGCGGGGCCTCGTCGGCGGAGGAGAGTCGGAATTGGCCCGCGTGGCAGGCCACCGTCCGCAATGCCGTGGCCTACCTGGAGACTGTGCCGGCCGTGGCCGGCCAGCCCATCGCGCTGGTCGGTTACTCCCGGGGCGCGTTCCTGGCCATCTCCGTGGCGGGTTCGGCCCCACGAATCAGGGCCGTCGTCGACTTCTACGGAGGGGGGAGCGACGCGGATCCCCCCGAGGCTCAGATACCCCAGTTTCCACCCATGCTGATCCTGCACGGGGAAGCCGACACCGAGATTCCGGTCGCCCTCGCGCATCGCCTCTACGACCGGATGCGCGCGCATGGCGGGGACGTGGAGATGCACCTGTACCCGGGCGCGGAGCATGTCTTTAACGGGCCGTGGGCTTCGAGCTACTCCCAGCCCGACGCGACGGACTCCTGGCGCCGGACCATCGACTTTCTCAAACGTCGGCTGAAAGCATGAGAAGGCGTTTCCGGCTGGCCCACTGGCGCCTGGAGCAGCCAGACGCTGGCTCGCCAACTCCCTGAACAGGGCCGTTTGCGGTGGCGCTCCTATGAGGCCATCGAGGAACCGGACCAAGTGCTACACGCTCAAGACGTTCTCGACGAGGACACCGCCTGAACCCGCGGCTAGCCACGTGGAACTGGACGAGTTGATCCGTCGCAAGGTGGTGCCTGACATGCACCCCCTGGTCAAGCGGCTGGACAAGTTGATTTGCGAAACGATCCCTGGGCTTCGATACGCCGTCAAATGGGGAAAGGCGTCCTACGGTCTCCCGGCCCAGGGATGGATTCTGGAGATGGTACCCTACCTCGTCGCCGTCAACGTCGTGTACTTCGGTGGCGCGGACTTCGACCATCCTCCTCCGCTCGCGTCGTTGGGGCGGAGCCAATACGTGAAGCTCAAAAGCCTGGAGGAAGGGCAGGGGCCATGATGCGCAAGTGGATTCAGCAGGCAGGCCGCAAGGGTGGCTGGAAATGAACGTCCCCGATCCGAAGACGAGCGAACTGACGCCCAACAACCCATTGCCGCCGCCGCGGTTACGCCGTGCGGCTGAACGAGAGCGTTGTGCGGCTTCCTGTGACGCCCTCCCCCCCACTCCCGGGCACGCCTCGTGCGCTCGGGTCTCCCAGCCTGGGTGGTGGGCTGAGGAGGGTGCGCTCTTGCATGGAACCGGCAGGCGTCGCCCCCAACACCTTTGGAGTGAATGACAATGGCTGACAACAAGACCAAACCAACCAGCGCGAGCGTTGCGGACTACATCAGGTCGCACGCCAACGCGGAGCAGAAGGCGGACTGCAGGACGCTGATGGCCATCTTCAAGCGGCTCACCAGCTGTCAGCCAAAGATGTGGGGGCCGAGTATCGTCGGTTATGGCTCCTATCGCTACACATACGAGAGCGGCCGATCCGGCGACATGCCCATGGCGGCCTTTGCCATCAGCGGCCGAGAACTCGTCGTCTATCTGGACGCTGAAGACGCCGAGCAGAAAGCGCTGCTGTCGCAGCTTGGCAAGCACAAGATGGGGAAGTCCTGTCTGTACTTGAAGCGCCTTGACGACATCGACATCGCCGTTCTCGAGCAGCTTGTTGTCGGATCGATAGTGGCGACGAAGCGCAGGCATGGCTGACGCAGCGACGCCGACCCTTGCCAAAGCCGTCTCATTCCGCGCGGCCAATCGCAGCAACGGCACGATCGTCTCATCGGGCCTGACGCGCGAGTACCTGCAGTATGTCCCCGCGAGCTACGACCGCCTCTGATGATGGAGCGCCGCACTCCGCTCGGCTGACTGGTTCCGCGAGATGCCAAACGGACGGCTGACCTGGTTGCTCGTGGTCGTAGCCGCGCTCTGTGGCTGGCTCGCGCTCGGCGAGCTGCCGCCCGAGTGACGCTAGCAGTGGAGCATTGCCGGGTCACCTTCATGCCCCGACCCCTTCGGCATTCCATTAACATCACATGCGACAGATGCTGGGATCACCGTGCAATGTGCAGCCGTCTGGGAGTGTATCTTTGAGGGTCGGCGCGCCGCCCCATGCAACGAGAGCTTCGAATGAAATCACGAGGCAAACCAAAAGCTGCAGCGAAGAAGAAGGCTTCCCTTGAACGCGTGCTCAAGAAGACGGAGAAGATCAAGAAAAGCGTCAAGACCGCGGCCCGTGAACTGACAGAGGAGAATGAGGTCCTCAAGCAGGAAGAGGTCACCGTTCAGGCGATGAAAGTGGCCGTCACCCAGAATATAGGGGTTGAACAGAAGGTGGGGCAGGCCGCAGATGACTTGAGGCTGGTTCACATCAAGCTCACCGAAGAAGTCGCTGAGCGCCAAGTCATCGAAGCCGAACTCGCCGAGACCAGGACCGACCTGGCCGACGTACGCGACGAGCTAGCAGAAGCCCAGGACAAGGCGGAAGAAGCGCAACAACTGGCGCTCCAGGACGCACTCACGGGTCTTCCCAACCGCGCCTTGTTTGAACAGGGACTCGACCACGGGTTGAGCCAGGCCAAGCGGCATGGGTGGGGGCTCGCCGTCCTGTTCATTGACATCGACAAGTTCAAGAGCATTAACGACACGCACGGCCATGACCTGGGGGATCAGGTGCTGCTGATGGTGGCAGATCGCTTGAAGGCGCTCTTACGCGATGCAGATATCGTCAGTCGCTGGGGAGGCGATGAGTTTGTATGCCTGTGCCTGGAAGTCGAGCAGGAGGCTGACGTCACGCACCTTGCAGAGAAGATGGTAGCCCGGATTTCCGAGGCCTGCGAATTTGATGGGACCGCGTTTTCCATCACAGCCAGTATCGGCATTGCCATCTATCCCGCCGATGGCAAAACACCCGAGACGCTGTTCAAGAATGCCGATACGGCAATGTACCAGGCCAAGGGCACACCAAAGCGGGTTGTGCGATGCCAGGCATCCCAAGGGCGCACCGTGGACTGAGACTGGGTGCCCGGGGCCCGCCGCGCCCCCTCGCCCTCCAATCCAACGATGGATGGCCCCGACAGCGGCCGCGGTGTTCTTGCCAGGCATACCGTGCGCGCCAGCGACCGCCCGAGGGCCCTTGGCGTGCGCCAACATGATTCAAGAGGTCGCTTCCGCTCCCCGCACCCGCACCCCCTTCGGATCGTACAGCGGCTCGCGGCTCACCACGGCTCCCACCCAGCGCCCGAAGATCTCCACTTCCGCACGAGTACCGGCGGGAGTGCCTTCAGCCGGCAGGTAGGCATAGGCGATCGACCGCCCAATGGTGTACCCGTACCCGCCGCTGGTCACCCGCCCCACGATCTCCTTCCCGATGCGGACCGGCTCGTTGCCGAGCGCGACGGCCTGGGCGTCATCCAGCACCAGACAGCGAAGGCGCCGGCTCGGGGGCGCAGCGAGGAGGGCGTCCCGACCGAGGAAGCCGCCGGGCTTGTCCATCCGGACCGCGAAGCTGAGCCCCGCCTCGAGCGGTGTGGTGTCCGGGGTGACGTCGGCCCCCCAGGCCCGATACCCCTTTTCCAGCCGCAGGCTTTCGATGGCGCGGTATCCACCCGCGAGCATCCCGAGCGGAGCGCCGGCTTCCCAGAGCGTGTGCCACAGCCCCTGACCGTACTCCGCCGGCCCGTAGAGCTCCCATCCCAGCTCCCCCACATAGGTGACCCGCAGCGCCTCCACCGGCACATGGCCGACGGTGATCGACTGCCGGGTGAGGTAGGGAAATGCCGCGTCATCAAGCCGGGCCGGCGTGAGGGGCGAGAGAATCTCCCGGGCACGCGGTCCCCACAAGGCGAAGCAGCAGTATTGCGAGGTGATGTCACGGATCGTCACCCTGGCTCCGTCAGGCAGGTGGCGTTCGAGCCAGGCGGTGTCATGGGTCCCGGAAGCGGTGCCGGTAACGAGCCAGAACCGGTCGGTGGCCACGCGGCTCACGGTCAGGTCGGCCTCGATGCCGCCGCGCCGGTTGAGCAGCTGGGTATAAACCACGCCCCCCACCGGTCCCCCGACGTGGTTGGCGCAGAGGAACTCCAGGAACGCCTCCGCGTCCGGCCCCGATACTTCGATCTTGGCGAACGAGGACTCATCGAACAGGCCGGCCGCCTCACGGGTCGCGCGGTGCTCGGCACCGGTGGCTGCGGACCAGAGCCGCCCGGCCCACCCGGCGGGGCGGACGGCCGGATCGCCCTGCGCGGCGTTGGCCTCGTAGTAATTGACCCGCTCCCACCCGGACTTCTCCCCGAACACCGCGCCGTGGGCCGCATGCCAGGGATACGCGGGCGAGATCCGGAGTGGCCGACCCGCCTGCCGCTCCCGGCCCGGATAGGCGATCGAATAGTACGTCTCGTAGATTTCGTTAGCCTTGGCCAGGGTGTAGCGCGGGGAGCGGAACTGCTGGCCGAACCGCCGGATGTCCATGCTCCACAGGTCCTGCGGCGGCTCGCCCCCCGCGATCCACTCCGCCATGATCTTTCCCACCCCGCCGGCCCCCGCCACCCCGTGGGCACAGAAGCCCGCCGCCACGAAGAAGCCGCGCACCGCGGTCTCGCCCAGGCAGAACTCCCCGTCGGGGGTGAATCCCTCCGGGCCGTTGATCAGCTTTTCGAATCCCACGGTTCGGAATGCCGGGACCCGCTTCCGGGCGCTTTCCAGCAGCGGGGCAAACCGCAGCCAGTTCGGCTCGATCAGCTGAAAGTTGAAATCCTCGGGGATCCGGTCCAGTCCGGCCTGGTCCAGCGACCAGGGCGTCGAGTCTGCGTGATAGCCACCCATCGCGAGCCCATTCCGCTCGGGACGGACATAGATGAGCCCGTCGAGATCGCGGAGTGTGGGGAGTCGTTCACCGGGTTCATCGGGGCCCATGAACTGATCGGTCACGACATACTGATGCAGCAACGGGACGACGGGCACGCGCACACCGGCCATGCGGCCGATCTGGGCGGCGTACATCCCGCCGGCATTGACCACCACCTCCGCATCGATCGCGCCCCGGTCGGTCTCCACGCCGCGCACTCTGCCGCCGTCGACCCTGATACCGGTGACCCGGCAATGGGTCACCACGGTCGCGCCCGCGCCGACCGCTCCTTCGGCGAGGGCCCGGCAGAGACGGGAGGGATCGATGTACCCATCCGAGGGGAGGAACGAGGCTCCGATCACGCCATCGAGATCGAGCAGCGGGAACCGGTGCTTCGCTTCGTGGGGCGAGATCAGTTCCAGCGGCAGGCCGAAGGTCTGGGCCCACCCCGCCTGCCGCCGCAGTTCATCGAGCCGCTCCTCGCTCGTGGCCAGGCGGAGGCCGCCGGTCTCCCGCCATCCCGGCGGCTCAGTCGCCTCCAGATCGAGTTTGCGGTACAGCTCGACCGAGTAGGTCATCATCCGGGTCAGCGTCAGCGACGCCCGCAGCTGCCCGACGAAGCCGGCCGAGTGGAAGGTGGAGCCGCTGGTGAGATCGGCCCGGTCGAGGAGCACCACGTCGCGCCAGCCGAGCCGGGTGAGGTGATAGGCGATGCTGGTGCCGGCGAGGCCACCGCCAATGATGACCGCTCTGGCGTGTCGCGGGAGACTATCGGTCATGGGCCACTCTGGTCCAGGATGCGAATCGGGGATCGGCTGCGCTGTGCAGCAGCCGGGCGAAGTGGCGGGAGGCGTAGGCCTCGTAGTCAAAGTCGATGGTGGAATTGACCGACTGGACCACGCCCCACATCGCCTCACGAAAGTCCGACATGATCCGCATCAGCCGCACGATGCCGAGCCGCCGGTCGGTGACCGGTTCGCCAAAGTAGCCGGCGAGGAGATGGACGTCGTCGGTTTCGGTGCATTCATGATTGATGGAGAAATTGCCGAGGTCGAAGTAGCGGTCGCCCATGCCGGCGTACTCCCAGTCGACGATCCGGATCCGCTTCCCATCGTGCAGGAAATTGGCGTTGAGCAGGTCGTTATGGCACATGACCGGGAGGTGCTCGCCGCCCTGCAGACTCCGTTCTATCTCGGCTGCCGCCCGGCTGGCCTCGTGGAACTCTCGCCGCTCCTGCGCGCCCTGTGCCGCCGCGGTCCTGGCATAGTTCTCCACCACGCGGAATGGGTTAAAGGTCGACGGCAGCATCGTTCCGCTCGCATGCAGCAGGGCCAGCGTCGTTCCCACCTCCCTGAGCCGGGCCGGGGTCCGCAGCTCCTCGGGCGGGATCGGCCGCCCCTGAATGAACCGGCAGACCAGGCAGTCCTGCTCCGGAAGAAAGGCCGCGACTTCGGCGCCCACACCAATCGCCGCGGCGGCTCGCACGGCGATGAGCTCTGCGACCCGGTCAATCTCGAGCAGCCCGGCCGCCGGATTGGTCACCCGGATGACGAATTCGCCATCCCCCATCCGCATCCGATAGTTGAGGTTGGTGATCCCACCGGTGAGGTGGACCGGCTGTCCGGCCGGAGCTCCGAGCAGCGGGGTCAGCCGCTCGATGAGGCGGTCGAGCGGCTCAGGCGTGACCATCAAACGCCTTTGCTTGCGGCTTGCCGCCGACACGGAAAAAGGGGAGCAACCAGGCGACCACTCTCGGTTTCCCGAAGATGACGCCGTACACCCCGCTCGCGGGGTCAGAGGGACGGCGGTAGGTCTCCACCCACCGCCCGCCGGCCTTGGTCACGAGGAGTCTCGTCGCGGCGACGTCCCAGAACCGGATGCCGTAATCCACCATGGCGCCGACCAGGCCCTCGGCGGCGAGGGTATGACCCAGACAATCGGCGTAGGAGCGCACCAGCGGGTGGGTTCGCTGCAGGCGGTCGAATCGGCCGGCCTGGCCGCAGCGGGCAAAACGGTATCGCTCGGCGGTTGCGATCACTTCGCGAGAGAGGTCGCCAGTCGCCGGCAAATCCCGCAACCGGAAGCGCCGCCCGTTCCGGAAGGCACCGAGGCCGAGGCCGGCGGTATACCGCAGATCCAGGCCGGGCTGATCAATGGCGGTCGCCACCGGCCGGCCCTTGTGGTACAGGGCGATGAGTGATCCATAGAATGGAATGCCATGGGTGAAGCTGAGCGTGCCATCGATCGGATCGAGGATCCACTGATAGGGCGCCTCGGGATTGTGCGACGGGAACTCCTCTCCGAGGATGCCATGCGACGGGAAGGCACGGCTGATGGCCCGCCTGAGCGCCTGTTCGGTTGCCAGGTCGGCATCAGTGACGTAGGTCCGATCGGCCTTGATGCGCTTGGTCACACCCTTGGCGAGGTGGCGGCGGATGGTCCCGCGCGCCACCGCGGCGAGTCGGTCCACCGTTCGCAGAAAATGCCGGCGCTGGACCAGGGTTGGCGCCGCGTCGCGATCCGCCCGCGTCGCCGTCATTCGCCGATCGCCGGTTCCTCGACCTCCCGGCCGCGCGGCGTGATGTGAGGCGATGAGTTCAACAGGCGGGCGCAGCTGTTCCACCGCAGGATGGGGTCATCATTCCCGGCGGGGCGCATCCGCTCCGCCTTTTCGTACGCCTCCATCGCCTCGCAGATCCACTCGTGCGCGTTGTGACTGGCGCCCGGGGCAAGCGTACGGAGCTGGGCCCGCGCGCGCCGCTCGGCGATCAGGCCGCCATAGTAGATTCGCTCGTACTCGCTGGTCAGCTGCGCCAGCGCTTCCCTCGCTCGCGTGGCAAGTGCGGCCGACTCGGTGCTGAACTGGTCGGTGCGCGCCAGCAGCAGCATTCGCAATGCGGTCTGGTGGCCGGGCTCGGCCAGCAGGATGTCGAGGCAAATGCTCTCCGCCGCCGCCGGCTGGTTCAGCAGCCGGTAGCGTTCGACCTTTTCGAGTGCATGCGGAATGGCGGCGGGTGCAATCGGCTTGAGTGCCAGCATACGAGGCTCCGGTAGCGGATCGTACGGTAGTGCGATGTTCAGGACAACGGCGAGCCACGGACGAGCCGCACCAGCGCCCTGAGTGGATCATAGAAACGGTCGACCACGCGCTCCTTGAGGGGGATGATCGCGTTGTCGGTGATGGCGATCCCCTCGGGACAGACCTTGGTGCAGCACTTGGTGATGTTGCAGTACCCGACGCCGTCGGCCGCGCGCAGCTCCTCCATCCGGTCGGCGGTGTCGAGCGGGTGCATCTCGAGCGCCGCGACGTAGACAAAGTGACGCGGTCCAACAAAGGACTCCTGCATCTGGTGATCCCGCAGGACGTGACAGACGTCCTGGCAGAGGAAGCACTCAATGCACTTGCGGAACTCCTGCACCCGGTCGACATCGGACTGCTGCATCCGCCAGGTGCCGTCCGCCGCATCGGGCGGCCGCGGGGTGAACTTCTTGATGGTCTTCTTGGCCCGGAAGTTCCAGCTGACGTCGGTGACCAGGTCACGCAGGTGCGGGAAGGCGCGCATCGGTTCGACCGTGACTGCCTTGGTGAGATCCAGCTCGTTGAGGCGGGTCATGCACATCAGCCGCGGCTTGCCGTTAATCTCGGCGGAGCAGGAACCGCATTTCCCAGCCTTGCAGTTCCACCGCACCGCGAGGTCATTGGCCTGGTCCGCCTGGATGGCGTGGACGGCGTCGAGCACCACCATCCCTTCGGAGATCTCGGTGGGATAGTCGGTGAACTTGCCGGCGCCGTCGGCGCCGCGCCAGATGCGGAAGGTGGCTTGGGCCATTACTTCTGCTCCTCGATGATACGGGCCTGTTCGGCGGTGAGGGCGGCAACCGGCTCGCGGGTGAGGGCCATCGCGCCATCGGCAGTCTTGCGGACGACGATGTTGAATCGTGCCGCCAGCGGGTCCTTCTCCGGGAAGTCCTCGCGGAAGTGTCCCCCGCGACTCTCCTTCCGCTCGATCGCCGAACGCGCGATGGCCTCGGAAATGGTCAGCAGGTTGCCCAGCTCCAGCGCCGTGTGCCAGCCGGGGTTGAATTCCCGGTTGCCGACCGCGCCCACCTTCGCGGCGCGGTCTCGCAGACTCGCCAGTCGTTCCACCGCCTGCCGCATTTCGTCCTCGCGGCGCACGATACCCACCAGCTCCTGCATCATCGACTGGAGATCGTGCTGCACATGATAGGCGCCTTCGGCGTCCACGCCCCGCTCGAATGGGGCCAGCGTCTGGTGTGCAATCTGGTCGACCGCCGCGGCGTCGATGGTCCCGGCGCCCTGCGCCTGGGCGAACGTCGCGGCATATTCGCCCGCCCGTCGGCCGAAGACGAGCAGATCGGAAAGTGAGTTGCCGCCGAGCCGGTTGGCGCCGTGCAGACCAGCGGCGCACTCACCGGCGGCGAAGAGTCCCGGGACGCTGGTCATCTGCGAATCCCCATCCACCCGGATGCCACCCATGATGTAATGGGTGGTTGGCCCGACTTCCATCGGCTCCTGGGTGATGTCAATGTCCGCCAGCTGCTTGAACTGGTGGTACATGCTTGGCAGTTTCTTCCTGATATGCTCGGCGGCGTTCGGCAACCGCTGCTTGATCCAGGAGATGTCAAGGAAGACACCGCCGTGTGGCGACCCGCGCCCCGCCCGGACCTCGCGCATGATGCAGCGCGCCACGTGGTCGCGCGTCAGCAGCTCCGGTGGGCGGCGTGCCTCCTTGTCGCCCTGGGTGTAGCGCCACCCTTCCTCTTCGGTGTCGGCGGTCTGGCCGCGGTAGTTCTCGGGAATATCGTCAAACATGAAGCGGCGACCGTCCTTGTTGCGAAGCACGCCGCCTTCACCGCGCACCCCCTCTGTCACCAGGATGCCCTTCACGCTCGGCGGCCAGACCATGCCGGTCGGATGGAACTGCACGAACTCCATGTCCTGCAGCTCGGCGCCCGCATTGTACGCGAGCGACTGACCGTCGGCGGTGTACTCCCAGCTGTTGCTGGTGATGCTGAAGGCGCGTCCCACGCCACCGGTGGCCAGCACCACGGCTTTGCACCGAAACAGCCGGAAGCGCCCGCGCTCCCGATCATATCCGAAGGCGCCCACGACCCGAGCGCCCTCCTTGAGCAACGCCACGATGGTCACTTCCATGTGAACGTCGATGCCCTGGTGGATCGCATGGTCCTGCAGCGTCCGGATCATCTCCAGCCCGGTGCGGTCGCCGACGTGCGCGAGCCGCGGATAGCGGTGCCCCCCGAAGTTGCGCTGCAGGATGCGGCCATCGGCTGTACGATCGAATACCGCCCCCCAGGATTCGAGTTCGATGATGCGTGCCGGCGCCTCCCGGGCGTGGAGTTCCGCCATTCGCGCGTTGTTGACGTACTGCCCGCCACGCATCGTGTCGGCGAAATGCACCATCCAGTTGTCGCGATCGTCGACGTTGCCCATCGCCGCCGCGGCGCCGCCCTCCGCCATCACGGTGTGGGCCTTTCCGAGCAGCGACTTGCAGACCAATCCCACCCGTACACCGGCGGCCGCAGCCGCGATCGCCGCGCGCAGTCCAGCGCCACCGGCACCGATGATCAGGACGTCGTGTTCGTGCGTCTGGTACTCGGCCATCAGAAGAGTCTCCAGTCGTGCCAGATCCCCATCGAGCAGAGACGGATGTACAGGTCGGAGAACGCTACCATCACGAGCGAACACCAGGCCCACTTCATGTGGGAGCGGTTCAGGCAGCTCGAGCAGTCATAGAGCAGTTTGCGGGCGGGTCGTTCGGACAGGCGGTCGAAGAGGCCGCCGATCGCATGCCGAAAGGAATGGCAGCCGAGAGTGTATCCGCCGAGCAGCAGCAGATTGGCCAGCAGGACCAGGGTGCCGAGTCCGATGCCGAAGGCACGCTGCCCGCTGGCGTCGGTGAACCACATCGCCTCGTAGAGGTCCTGGGACAGAAATGCCAGGAAGGGGAGCGCAATGAACAGGAAGAAGCGGTGGATGTTCTGCAGGATCAGGGGGAATGAATGCTCGCCCCGGTAGCTGTTGCGCGGTTCGCCAACCGAGCAGTTGATCGGGTCGGCCCAGAACGCCTTGTAGTAGGCGCCGCGATAGTAGTAGCAGGTGAAGCGGAAGCCGCCGGGCGCCCAGAGGATCAGGAATGCCGGCGAGAAGGTGAGCCACTGGGGCCACCACTCCGGCTGAGGGCCGAAGAGGGCGTGGGGCGACTCGCCGAAGATCTCCGGTGAATAGAACGGCGAGATGTAGGGGCCATAGTGGTAGTGCGTGCCCTGAAAGGCTGCCCAGGTCGCGTAGATGATGAATGCAGTGAGGACCAGAAAGGTGGCCGTCGGCTGGATCCACCACGCGTCGGTCCGCATCGTTTCGCCGAACCGGCGAGGCGCGAGGGGAAGCGGCGCATGAGCCATCAGAAGACTCCCGAAAGGGGTGAGCGGGGTGCAGGGCTGTGCTGGGGATGGAACCGGGAAGCAGGAGCAGCAGCCTAATAAATGCGCCGAGCCGGGAGCTGCCGCAAGGGCACACGGGCAGCCGCGAGCCGTCAGCCTTCAGCACTCCCGCCCCGCACTCGACACGCCTCACTCCACGCCGCCTGCGTCCGCTATCAGCTGCATCGCCGGCTGGCTCACGAAGATCGGGGCGTGAAACCGGCGGCCCCATGACAGGGCGGTGACGTCGCGATACTCGTGGCGAGTTGAATCGCCATGCCCGGGGTGGAGCTGTTTCCAGATCGACGCCCGGACATTGGGATCGGCACCGCAGGCCAGGAGCAGCTCGGTTATCGGGGCCGCCATCGGGCGGCTACCATTGAAGTTCATCCAGAAGTTCGGCTGTGACACCACGGTACAAAAGAGCGCGGTGTAGCCGCCGAACCCGCTCGGGCCCACCCGCGCGGGGAGATTCGGGTTCATTCCCCGGTCAAGCAGCCACCGCAGGATGTCCATCTCATCGTAGTCGACGCACAGGTGCAGCAGCGAGGTGCCGCCGAGCGGTGTGCCCACCGTAGCGTTGAGGGGATCGCGACAACCCATGGATGGCGGGTAGATCTCTTCCTGCGAATATGTGCGGCGCAGGAGATCGGGGTCGCGGCGCAGGTGCTGTTCCAGCAGGTCAATCCGCCCACGGTGCAGCGCCATCACCGGTGTGTCAGGCAGGGCCAGGCCATGCTCGGAATACAGCTCGAGGATCCGATGCTTGGCGGGGGGAGTCCGGCTGTCGGTTTCCAGGACCACGTCCACCGGCGCAAGTCGCCGGCCGTCCGCGTCCGCCACCTTCGCCCCCAGCCCCAGGGCGAACTCCGTCCCCGCGACATTCAGTGTATAGGCCGACCCGCTGAGCGCGCCCTCGGGGACGGCGGGCTTGCCGGCGAGCTCATGCAGCAGGTGCGCGGTGCCGACCTTGCCCTGCAGCGCCGCCCGCTCGATGGCGTGGAGGTGGTCGGTGGCGCCGAGGCCGTGCAGTACGTGGATGATCGCATCGCGGCCAAGGTTGGCGGCATAGCTCATCGGCGGGCCCCAGTTGCTCTCCCGGACCAGGGCGGGCTCATGCAGCAGGGCGGGGTGCTTCGTCACGAGCGTGCGGACCATCTGGACATCATCCTGCCAGATCGCGTCCACCAGGTCGCAGGCCTGCACCAGCCTTGGCCAGCTCGGCGCCTGATAGGCGCGGGCGAGCACGAGCTGCGCATCGGCGAGTTTGACCATCTCAGGCGTGGTCGGCCTGGGGTGGAACTCCTGCAAGTCGGCGAGGGCTTCCGGATCCCCCCGCCGGATGGCGCGCAGCAGATCCCTGGCCTGGTGCCTCAGCTGATCGAGATTCGGGCGGACGGGCAGGTGACGAGCGGGCATGACGAGCCTCCTGAAGAATGCCCGTCGTCCGCACGGTCGGGCCAGAGGAGGTTCGCAGGAACTGACGGCTTCCAGCAGATCACACCAGGTGGACTCGGTCCTGCCCGCGGACGGGAGGCGTCCTGTACGCCTCCTGTGAGAGTACCCCGGGAGCCGCGGCGGTCAAGAGGAAGCGAGCCGGGAGCAGGCAGCAGGGAGGTAGGCGGCTCCCTACCCCCTACTCCCTACTCCCTACTCCCTACTCCCTACTCCCTCACGCCGCCTGCCCGACCTGCGTCGCTGCGCTGATCTCGAGCAGTTGTCCGGTCTTCACCTCATAGAGATACCCGTAGATCGGGATACTCCGCGGAACCAGAGGGTGATGCCGGATTCGGGCGACGTCATCGACGACAGCCTGGGCGGTATCCGCGATCGTCAGCCAATCGACATACTGCCCCTCCGGAGAGCCCGGTCCCGCGCCCACATCGCGAAAGCCATTGGCGGTGAGCTCGGCGGTCTGAAGGCTCCGCGCCAGAAGGTCTCGCATGACGGGGTCGGTGAAGTACTCCATGCCGCAATCGGTATGGTGCACCACGAACCACTCACGGGTACCCAGCAGTTTGTAGGAGATCACCAGTGAACGGATCGCGTCGTCGCTGGCCCGGCCCCCGGCGTTGCGGATGACGTGCGCGTCACCTTCGCGGAGGCCGGCGAACTTGGCGGGGTCGAGCCTCGCGTCCATGCAGGTCAGGATGGCAAAGCGCCGAGCGGGCGGGAGCGCCAGCGTCGCCTTGGCGCCGAAGGTCGCGACGTAGGATGCATTTGCTGCCAGAACTTCGGGGAGAACGGTCGACATGGATCATCCTGTGGAGTACGGGGAAAAAAAGAGGCCCCGGACGCGGGTCCGGGGCCATTCGTGAGAGCACTACCAGTCGCTCAGCCGAAATACCACCGGGCACGCCGCGGCGTCACCGCTGCGATACAGCCGCACGGCGTACAACAGGTGGCGAGCGAGTGAGAAGGGCGCTGGGTGATCATGGTGAACCGAGAATACGATGTAGCGCCGGGCCTGTCAATTGGCCGGTCGGACGAAATAGCCCGAGACCCGCCAGCGGCCATCGGCCAGGTGCATCGGGACGACGGTCTCGATGACCGTGCGATTCCCCTCGACCGCGGTCTGGTACGAGAGAATCACGTAGGGCCCCGGGGGGGCATTGGGCAGCGTGGCCTGGAACTGCGCCGCAACCAGCGTCCGCGTCGCGAATGGCTCGAAGGGTCCCCGTGCCCGCGTGACGGCTTGCAGCCATTCCCGTCTGGACACCGCCGCCTGAAACGCCGGAGCTGCCGAGTCCCAGCTGGCTTCCAGGTCCCCCGCATCGATGAGGCTCACCCAGGCGCTGCCGGCTGCGGTCGCCTGGGCGATGGACGAGGTATCGGGGGCCGCCTGGGCCTGAGCGTGGGACGCGGTCGCGATTGCCATGACGGTGAAGATCGTGCCGAGCACTCGATGGAAGCACATCGGATCGACTCCCGGGAAATCTGTCGCAGGATCCACGAATGGGAACGGTACAAAGCTGGCGCGGTGGTCTCCGCCGGACAAGCCGATCACACCTGCGAATGGCGCAACGCGACGACGGGGATTGATCGCTGGCATTTGTCCGAGATCACCAGATGATCCCCCGGTCGGGCGTGCCTGTTCCTTACTTGCGGGACTGCCCATGGGGCAGAGGATTGGCAGGAATCCCCTTTCTCTCGCCCCTTGCGAACTCGCCCGTCAGCCCCTGAAGTGTCGCCCACTCGGGAAAGTCCCGTTCCACCAGCCGGGTGAGTGCTTCGACTCGAACCCGCAGGATCGGTCTGAGGAAGTTCATTGCCTCAGGCTCCGAGCTGTCCCGGAGCGGCGTGCGTCGTTCCGCAATTCGAAGGCCCAAATTCCTGAGCTGTCGAGGCCACCACGGCCGGACGGCATGCCAGAATGCGGTGTGTCGGAGCCGATTGAGCAGCCCCCAGCCTCGGACGCTTCGTCCGTCCGCCGACCGGACGTTCCACCGTTCCGAGAAGGCCTCGGACGGGAGGCCGCCGGTCAGCCCGAGCCAACTGCACAACGTGGTGACGACCGCAGTCGGGTCGGCGGCAAGCTGTTCGGCGGTCAACAACACGATGCGCTCACGACCAAAGAGTTCGAGGTACGGCTCCAGCTGCATCGCGTAATCGCTGTACGCGACATACCGGGGGTCCTCCCGCACGGCCGACAGCATGGTGCGTCGCTCCGCCTCGTTCTTCAGGTCCGCGACGTTGTGCCAGTAGTGACTCCGGATCCGGTCCAGCGGATCCCGCATCAGGTAGACCAGCCGCGCCTCGGGGTTGAAGGCATGAATCCGTCGTGCCACTCCGGTATGGGTAGGGAGCTTGGTGTACTCGGTGCTGGATTCGCCGATAACCGCGGCATTCCCGGCGGAGGTGAACAGCTCCAGGTACCACTCCAGTCCCCGCCGCCAGTTCAGCTCCTCCACGAAGAAATTCGGTTCCTTCGGCTCGGACATGAACACCTGTGGGTGAGCTGACAGGTATCGATGCAGGGAAGTCGTTCCCGACTTCATCGCCCCCACGATGAAGAGATTGGGCCTAGGCACTGATCCCCCGCTCCGCGAGGAGGCGGTGGTACAACTCTTCGTGCTCACGCGCCGCCCGTCGCAAGTCGAACATCGCATGGACGCGGCCTCGGCCAGTCTGACCCATGCGGCGGCAGAGATCGGCGTCGGAGAACAGCGTTCGCATTGCCGCCGCCAGCGCTGGTGCGTCTTCCGGCTCCACCAGGATCGCGGCATCATGGCCCACGGTGGAGGGGACGCCGCCGACCCGGGTGGCGATGATGGGGCGCCCGGCGGCCATCGCCTCCATGTTGACCAGCCCCTGTCCCTCGAAGCGAGACGAGACCACGAGGGCATCGAACAGGAAGAGGTAGCGGGGCACATCGATGTCCGCGACCTGCCCCGGCATGAGGATGCGCATGCGTGTGCTCTCCCCCCCGGTGGCGGCCAACTGAGCCACCAGGGCCCGGCGCTCTTCTCCTTCGCCGAGTATTACCATGAATACCTCCGGCGCATCGCGCAGCACCGAGACCGCCGCCTCGATGAGGTAGCGCTGCGCCTTCTGCACATTCAGCCG
This sequence comes from Gemmatimonadota bacterium, assembly GCA_031382385.1. Lineage (GTDB taxonomy): Bacteria > Gemmatimonadota > Gemmatimonadetes > Gemmatimonadales > GWC2-71-9 > JADJOM01. The sequence goes on along the minus strand of JANMYS010000085.1, from coordinate 52,342 downwards.
GCCAATGTGTCCGAAGACGAAGGCATGGGGCGGAATGCCCAGCCGAGCTCTCAGCGCGGTCAGGCTGGCGCGGGAAGGCGGGCTCTCGTATGGCCCGAGGTCGATGCCATTTGAGATGGTCACGATCTTGTGCGCCGGAACCCCGGTGACGATATGGGCCTCCCGTTCCTCAGGGCTGGTCGCGATCAAGACATCATCGATGCGCTGCAACCCGATCAGCGTCAGCGCATCCAGGCACCGCATCATGATGCTGTCGACGATTCCCCGGTACGGGCGATGGCTCGACGGGCGATGCGAGACGGGGAATTGGTGGTAGGTCGTCACCACGACTGGAATACCTGCCGCCCGGGCCACCAGCTTCTTGGCGAATGGCCCGAAACCGAGCACCAGATGGAGATGGAGGATCTGCGGACGAATGGACCGATAGATGGCGTACTCGGTGAGGAGCTCTCCGAAGGCTCGCACCGCTCCGGGGATGAAGTCGATGAGCCTGCCTGGCGGATGACCGGTCCCCGGGTCTCGCGCTGGAATGCTCATGCGGGGCTTGTGGATGACCACCATGCCGCGTGCCTCCGCCCGGCGGATGGTGTGGGCGAAAACGCAGGACTGTCCGACCGCGTCCCGGATAATCAGGATGATCAGGAAGCGCTCCGGATCGATGCTGCCCATGAGATCGAGTGCTACCTTCTCGGCGCCACCGGGGTCAAGCGAGCTGGCGGTATAGATGATTCTGATCCGCCTGGAGTCCAGCGCAGCGGGGGCGAGTTGTCGCAGGAGCGTCAGGGCCTGATGCTTCGACCAGACGACCAGACTGCCGAAGCAGAGCACCAGGGCAGCGAGCACAAGTGTCGCTGTGACCGCGAATGCCTCTCCCCAACTCACGGACACCGATCCGACGCTCAGGAGAGCCATTGGTATTCGCAACCGGAGGTCCGGCCGGGCGGCTTCACGTTGACTGAGACGAGTCGGGCGGAGCCACCTGGCGTCCGCGGGCCCGCGCGACGGCCAGGCGAAGCTCCAGGTTCGCCAGCAACCATCGGTGACTTCCTTTCGTGTTGAGCCGCTCGAGGACCCACCACAGCCGGTGGTGTAGTCCCCATGCCAATCGCTCCCCTGCGGAGATGGAGCGGCGGACACCGGTGACGTCATAGCCCAGCGTCTGCAGGAGCTCGCCGGCAATCGACTCGAACAGCAGCCGGTCCGCCTGGGTCATCTCGGTGGGCCAGTGGACCGCGGCGGGTGCGATGCGTTCCAGCTTCGAGGCCGCCTCGGGCAGGCCGCCACCGATGATCTTGGGTCGCAGAATCCCCCGGATGGGGGACGGCCGGAGGACCACCTCGGTGTAGGGCTCGCCGATGAACCCGCAGACCTTGCGCATGGTGGCGTCGGGTTGGTTGACCAGTGATTCGTAGCGCACTTCGAGGTACGTGGCCGGAGGAAGCAGCGCACCGTCGCGGCGACCGGCGGAGGCGTATCGCTTCCAGAGGGTCGCGGCGGTATACAGGTTCCGCGGCTCGAAGCCGGCCTTCAGCCAGGACAGGGCCACATCGCGGCCATCGCGAATGATGTGGATGATCCTGCCCGCCGGAAACAACTCGGCGAGTACCGGAATCTCCTCAACGTAGTGCGGGGTCTTGTCACCCCAGCGGTGCTTGCCCTCCTTGCGCGTCCACGCCTCGAACAGACGATGGGTCACCGCCTGAAAGGTCCGGTCCGGAGCGAATTCCCCCGGCTCGACGCGGATGTGCCACTGGCGCACCCACTGCAGCCGGAGGATGCGCGCCGCGAGGGCTACGGCGTCCCGCTCCGTCCTGGGATGGCCATAGGCACGGTAGAACCACGGGATGAAATGGGACTCGGAGGGAAACGTCAATTGCGGATGAGACCGCAGCAGATTGCGCAGCAATGTGGTGCCGCTGCGGGGGCAGCCGACGATGAAGATCGGGGAACTGGTCATGCGCCCCGGCATGGCACCGCCTGCCAGCGACGACTATCATCTGCTCGAAGGTCACTCACAGCCCGGCGACGGCGAGCGTGGTCAAGCATGGTGACAATCGGCATCGATGCCTCGAGGGCGAATACACCGCGGCGAACCGGTGCCGAGTGGTACGCCTATCACCTCATTCAGGCGATGAAGCAGCTGGAGGACCCGGGGGTCGGGTTCGTCCTTTTCTCCCGGGAACCGTTGCGTGACGGACTGGAGCAGATGCCGCCACACTGGCGCGGCCGGGTCGTGCCGTGGAAACACCGGCCCTTCTGGACCCTGTGCGGCCTGTCGTGGGAGCTGTGGCGCCGGCCAGTGGACCTGCTGTTCCAGCCAACTCACATCCTGCCGCTGTTCCCGCCGCAGCGGGTCGTGGCCACGCTCCACGATATCGGCTTCGTGCAACTGCCGCATCTCTACTCGGTCTCCGACCGGCTGGCTCATCGCCTCGCCGCGCGTCGCGCGGTCGGCATCGCTGATCGCATCCTGACGGTGTCCGAGTTCTCTCGCCAGGAGATCATTGCGGCCTATGGTGTCGCGCCGGGTCGGGTCAACGTGACGCCGAACGCCGTCGACCCGGCCGTCTACAGCAGCAGCATCACCCTGGAGCGCAGGATGGAGGTGCTGGCGAAGTATCGTCTCGCCCAGCCGTTCTTCCTCTACCTCGGACGCCTTGAAGCCAAGAAGAACGTGACGAACATCCTGCGCGCCTTCGCGCAGCTCAGGCAGCGGCTTGGGGCCGGCCACAGGATCGCGCTGGTTCTGGCTGGCACGCCCGGCTTCGGTTACGACCGGATCGAGGCGGCCATCGGCGACTCTGGGTTTGCCCCGCATCTCCGGATGCCGGGGTACGTCCCTGAGGAGGACCTGCCGGCGCTCATCGCCGGGGCGCACGCCCTCGTCTTCCCGAGCTGCTACGAAGGCTTCGGCATTCCCATCCTCCAGGCCCAGGCCGTCGGCACGCCGGTCATCACCGCGAATCATGCGGCCATGCCCGACGTCGCCGGTACTGGGGCGATGCTCGTGAACGCCAGGGACCCCGATGAGATCGCCCTGGCCATGCACCGCCTGCTGGACGATACCGCGCTGCATGCCTCGCTCCGGGCGGTCGGTTTCCTGAATGTGCAACGCTTCTCCTGGGACCGCACCGCCCGGCGCACCATGGATATCCTCCTCGAGGTCCTGCACGCGGTGTGACGAACCTGTGCGGTAATGTGCGCCCGTGGTATCGCCGGGAGACTCCGGGGCGTCACAGCGCGGTCGGCGGGGTGCGTGAGATGAACGGTGTCGCGGATTCGGGCTCAGGGGTGAAGTCCTCGCCGGGATTGATGAACCGGTCCCGTTCGATCTGGTATTGCCGGTCGTAGAGCTGGCGGTAGCGGCCATCCAGCGACAGCAATGCCGCATGGGTACCGCGTTCGACGATCTCACCGCCCTCGAGCACCAGGATCTGGTCGGCGCTGACAATGGTGGAGAGGCGGTGGGCGATCACGAAGGTGGTCCGCCCCCGGCGCAGCGCCCGCAGGCCATCCTGAATCTGCGCTTCGCTCTCGCTGTCGAGGCTGCTCGTGGCCTCGTCCAGGATGAGGATTCGGGGATTGGCGAGGATGGCGCGTGCGATCGCGATGCGCTGGCGCTGCCCACCGGAGAGCTTGATGCCGCGCTCTCCCACGATGGTGTCGTAGCCCTGCTCGAAACCGGCAACAAACGCGTCGCAGTGCGCGATCCGCGCCACCGCCCGCACTTCCTCCAGGCTCGCCTGCGGTCGCCCGAACCGGATATTCTCCGCAATCGTTCCGTCAAACAGGAAGTTGTCCTGCAGCACCACGCCCAGATGCGCCCGATAGTCGCGCAGACGCGTCGTGGCCAGGTTGTGACCGTCCACGAGGATCCGGCCCGACAGCGGCTGATTGAAGGTCATGATCAGGCTGATCAGCGTGCTCTTGCCTGAGCCGCTCGACCCGACCAGTGCGGTCGTCGAGCCGGCGGGGGCGCGGAACGTCACCTGCCTCAGCACCGGCGTGTCGGGGCGGTACTCAAAGCTGACCTCCTCGAAGCTCACATCGCCCCGGAGATCCGCCAGCGGCGTGCGCTTGCTGTCATCCTCGTCTTCGGTGGCCATCAGCCGGATCTCGCGGATACGGTCGAGCCCCGCAAACGCCTCGGTGATCTGGGTGCCTATCGACGCAATCTGGATCATCGGGGCGGCCATCAGTCCGGTGAACACTCCATACATGAACAGGTCGCCGACCGTCATCGTCCCATCCAGGACGGCGCGCCCTCCGATCACGATGATCAGCACACCGATAGTCCCGACGATAACTGCCGCGAAGGCAGACAGGGCTGACACCGCCGTGACGGACTTGGCCACGTTGCGGAACAGCTGATTGACCCCCCGGGTGAAGACGAGGTCCTCCCGCCGTTCGGCGACGTACGCTTTCACGATCCGGATGCCGCCCAGGCTTTCCGCGAGGCGACCGGTCACGTCGGCGTTGAGCTTGCCCCGGTCGCGCAGCAGAGGCCGCAACCGGGTCAAGGCATAGGCCAGCCCGCCGCCAAAGCAGAGCAGGACGACGAAGGTTAGCGCCGTCAGCTGCCAGTTGAGCCACAGCAGCACGCCCACGGCAATGATCCCGGTCAGGAAACCGCCGAAAAGCTGCACGATCCCGGTCCCGACCAGATTCCGGATTCCCTCGGCATCACTCATGATCCGCGAGATGAGCACACCGGTCTTGGTGGAATCGAAGTAGCTGACCGGCAGTCGCATCACATGCTCCTGCACCGTCCGGCGCATGTCGGTAATCGCCTTCTGGGCCGCCACGCCCAGCACCTGCGACATCGCGAAGCTGGTGGCCGACTGGATCAGCGTGGCACCGCCCGCGGCAAGCGCCACCAGCCACAACAGGTCCGATCGCCGATGGCCGATGATTTCGTCAATCACGAACTTGGTGGATGCCGGCAGCACCATGGCGGCAGCCCGATTGACCAGCATGAGCAGCAGCCCGATGGCAAGCCGGTAGCGGTGCCGCCCGATGATCTGGCGTGCCTCGGCCCAGGCGTTCTTGAAGCGGGGGCGTTTGGGTTCCTCGGTCACTCGGCGGCGTATCCATAGCGTTGCATGGTGGGCCCTGCCGCCTCGACGACGTCGGCGATTTCCTGCGGTGACAGTCGCGTGGCGTGAGTGCCGATGCTGTTGCCGTGCACCCGGGAGCGATCAAACCCGCCGGGGTCCACGCCGAGCCAGGCGCCGAGGCGAGCCAGCGCCGGCTCCGGATCGGTGACAAAGTCCTCGTAGCGGATGACCAGGAGTCGATCGTGGCAGCGCTCCATCGCCTCCATCATCCGGACCCAGCGTTGCGCGATCCGGCGTGGCTCACGCAGTTCGTCGGTGTGAGTCCGATACCAGGGACCGCGAGTCTTCTCGACGGTCGAGGCAGCGACGTCGCGCGGATCGCGATAGATGTACACGCACTTGATGGCGGTTTCCCCGGTCAGCTGGTCCAGCTTCAGAGCGTAATCCGGCTGTTTATCCCCCGCCTGGGTGGCATGGGGGTGCAATCGGCGAAGCGCCTGATCGATGACATCGCCAGTGACGCGACCATGCTGGACCCGAGAGACCTGCGCCAGGTACCGCATCACATATGGCAGGTCACGCAATTCAGGCCGGCGAGCCGGGTGAACGACATGCGCCAGCGGAGCAATGCCGCCGCGCTTGCGCCACCACTGGCCCAGGATGAAGCGAGCGTATCGCGGGTAGGAGAGGTCCAGCCGGTGGAAGTTGCCGAACTCGCGGGTGACCTCAAGGCGTGGGTGGGTTTGGCAGACCTCTCGCAGCATGGTGGTGCCGGACCGCATGTGCCCCGCGATGATGAATGCCATCGTCGTGCAGCCGCCATGAGATGGGCAAATGGTCCGCGGACCCGGACCTGCAGTGCGGCTGCCGGCCGCAGATGGGAGAGATCGTCTGACGCCCCAACTTACCCGCCGCCAGGGATGGTCGCTAGGTGAATCCGGCGAAGCCGCATCTTCTTGCCGCGGGGAGGTGCGCGCAGCAGCTTTCCCAGCGGCACCGCACGGTCGGCGGAGCACCCCCACCTGATGTTTCGGACGCCACGCCTGGGTTGATCGGCCCGGAGGGTTGATGCCAGTGTCAGAACACGAGGTCATCGTCGTTGGGGGAGGCCCGGGCGGCTCGACGGCCGCGACCCTGCTGGCCAAAGCCGGGGCGCGTGTGCTGTTGGTCGACCGGGAGCAGTTCCCTCGCTATCAGATCGGTGAGTCGCTCCTGCCGGCAACGGTTCACGGTGTCTGCCGGCTGCTGGGCGTGAGCGATGAGATTCACGCCGCCGGCTTCGTCCGGAAGCGCGGCGGAACGTTTCGCTGGGGCAAGGACCCGACGCCCTGGACCTTCGACTTTGGCACGGCGCGCGTCAATCAGACCCTCGAATTCAACTACGCCTATCAGGTCGAACGGGCAAAGTTCGACCACCTTCTCCTTGGCAATGCCCGTCGCCATGGCGTGGAAGTGCGGGAGGAGACCACCGTCACGGAGATCATCCGGGAGGATGGCCGAATCTCTGGCGTGGTGCTGAAGGATGCCGCCGGCCGGCTCTCGGAGGCACGGGCCCGTTTCGTCGTCGACGCGTCGGGCAATCAGAGCCGCCTCCATGCGCATGCCGGGGAGCGGGTGTATTCGCAGTTCTTCCAGAACGTCGCGCTCTTTGCCTACTTCGAGGGGGCCGGGCGCCTGCCCGTCCCGAACAGCGGCAACATCTTCTCTTGCATCTTCCCGTACGGCTGGTTCTGGTACATCCCGCTCTCCGACACGCTGACCAGTGTCGGCGCCGTTGTCGCAAAGGAGCATGCCGAGAAGCTTCAGGCTGGCCCCGAGCGCGCGATGCGGGAATTCATCGAGGCCTGTCCGGAAATCAGGGCGCTGCTGTCGGGCGCGACACGGGTAGAGAGCGGCATGTACGGCAGCTATCGGGTCCGGAAGGACTACTCGTACATCAACTCCAGCTTCTGGGCGCCGGGGCTCGTGCTCGTCGGCGACGCCGCCTGTTTCGTTGATCCTGTCTTCTCCTCCGGGGTCCATCTGGCGACCTACAGCGGCATGCTGGCCGCCCGGTCAATCGCCACGATTCTGCGCGGGGAGATGCCGGAGGAAGTGGGCCTCGCCATCTACGAGCGGCGCTATCGCAGCGAATTCTCCGTGTTCTACGATTTCCTTCTCAGCTTCTACGACATGCACCGGGACGAACAATCCTACTTCTGGAACGCGCGGAAGGTCCTCGCCAGTGAAGAGACGGCCAATCACGCCTTCCTCCAGCTGGTGGCTGGCGCCGGGACGACGGTCGAGGAGTTCCTGCGGCTGCGCGAGCGCAGTGGGGAACTGTTCCAGCTTCGAGTGGATGGGACGATTGATCCGGCGAAGCGGCCGGCGCTCAATCGAGAGCTCCTGCGGGAGCGCGAGGTCTGCAAAGTGCACATGCGGGCCGTGAGTCGGCAGATCCGGGTGGCGAGCACCGACGGGCTCGAGGCGCCGCTGGAGTTCCATACCGGAGGCGATCCCGCCACGAACGACGGGTATCGGGTGTCACCAGATGGCCTGCGCTGGGAGCGTCTCGATGGGGCGGCGTCGGCGATGCCATAGTGGCCAGACGGTTCCTCTAGTAGTAATCGTCCTCCCGGGTCAGCGCCGTCGGCGCCACGTTCCCCAGTTTCGCTTCGTGGAGGTAGCCCTGACGGCGGTTCTTCACGGCCTGCACCAGCTCCGGTGGCAGGGGTGCCGGGAGCCGGCCAGTGGCCTCGATCAGTTCCGGCGCCTGCAGGAAGAAGATGTCGCCCGGCTCGAGACTTCCGAGCGCGACGAACCGGCGCTCGATCTCCAGCACCAGCCGACGCAAGGGGTAGGAGTATTTCAGCCAGAGGACGTGGTGGTTCTCCCGCTCGACGTTCAGGTCGTGCAGGAAGCGCCCGGCCAGGTTGAGTCCACCGGCCCGGCCGGCCCCATGGGCCAGATCGAAATGGACGCTCTGCGCCAGCCGGTTTCGCCGCAGGTTAGCCTGATAGGGCGCGGCGGTGTGCTGGTCGGTCTTGAGCGCGGTCTCGATTACCCGTCGCGGCGTATCCCAGGGTTCGAAGAGCAGGTCCCGGTCGCGCATCCAGTGCCACTGCTCCAGGTGCTGCGCCAGCAAAGCGGAGAACGCCGCATCCGCCCCGCCTGCGGCGAGCGCCGCCATGGCCGCCGTTGTGGTCGTCAGTCCCGCAGCAGCGAGCGCCTCCCGCAACCGGCCAACGCTCGCCATGTATGCGCCACTCATCACGGGCGTGGTTGGTGCCATCAGGTCGGGGAGACCGGGCCAGGCGAAGTCATCTGACTCGCGCGACACCCGCTCGAGGCTGTCCGTCACGGTTTCCTTCAGGAAGGGATAGACGATGTCGTCACCCTGGGCCTGGATGAACCAGCAGAGGGCGAAGAACTCCACCCAGCGGGGCCACCACGACGTCATCAGCGCCACCATCCGCTCCGGGGTCAGGGCGGCCAGTTCCGTCGCGCCGACAGGAAAGAGGACGAGGACTTCACCGAGTTGCCGGTACGAGATGCGAATCCGCCGCATCAGGTCGGCCATGTACTCGGCGCTCCACGTGCCGCGGACGATCGCCTGCCACGCCAGCGCGAAGCTGTCCGACCGGAAGTGGTAGCGGCACTTGATCCACTTGGTATGCATCGGGGGCAGGCCGGGAAAGCCCATGACCCGCGGTACCATTTCGAATCCGGGCAGCACCAGCGACTTGAGCAGGGCGGAGATCACCAGCTCCGGACGCACCTCCAGCCAGCTGTGATCGCCGGTCGCCTGGGCGGTCCTGCACTCATGGTGAAACCGGCCGTACTCGGGAAGCAGCTGCCACCAGTCGCGGCGTCGGGTCGCGGCGGGCATGGGGCCCAGGCTGGTGCCGGGCTGGTGACCAAAGAACTTGAGGGTATCGAGTGCGGCCGCTGTCGCGGTCTCCATGCCGGCAAGCACCGGCGCGGCGGATCGACCGCCACCACAGAGCGCCGCCGCGGCGAGTGGGATCGCGGAACCTGTCGCGGGCAGGTGAGGCCCGGGGACCAGGACGATCCCGGGCGCGTCGGCAGCATCGGCGTGAAGCTGGAGGACCGGATGTCCGATCCGGCGCACCGCGGCCGCGACGGGTGCCGACAGGCTGGGGTCATGGGGGAGAAGGTAGAGCCGTTTGATGCCGGCCCGTTGCGCGAGCTCCGCCACCCGCACGAGGTAATCGTCCAGGAGCCGGCCACCCGCTGCAGCGCTCATCCCCTCGAGATCTGCCCAGAGCCCCGAGGGATCGCAGCGCAGATCGACATCGGGCATCAGCACCAGAGTACTGAGACCCACGGGCAGATCTGCCAGTGCATCGGCGCTGGAAAGGATGGGAATCACGCCCGGGCGGCCGGCGGTGACTGCGGTCCACCGCGCCCAGAGATCGACCCACTCCGCCGGTCGTCGTGCCGCCGCGCGGCCGGCACCCTCGGGCCTTCCCCGGTAGACCGCGCCCTCGGTTCCGGCCACGGTGACAATGTCCCCTGTCTGCATCGTCGTGGTCGCCGCCGCGGTTCCGACCACGCAGGGAAGGCCAAGCTCCCGCGAGACGATTGCAGCGTGACAGATCACTCCACCGACGTCGGTGACGATTGCGGCCGACTTCCGCATCGCCACCACCATGTCGGGATTGGTCATCGGGGTGACCAGGATCTGGCCCGATTCCAGCGCGAGCGCATCGTCAATATTGAACACCAGCTGCACCGGGCCGGCGCCCCACCCGCCGCTCGCGGGAATGCCGCGCAGAAAGGGCGTGCTGTCTCCGAGGTCCATCGGCGCGACGCCCGCTGCGGCCGGGGTCGCCGTGGTGGTGATCGGCCGCGACTGGACGACATGTACCGCGTCTTCAAAGAGGACCCACTCGACGTCCTGCGGCGCGCCGAACGCCTGCTCCAGGCTCTCGGCCAGTCGGGAGAGTTCCCGGGCATGCTCGATTGGCAAACTCCCCGTATCGATCGGCGGCTGTCCCGGGCCCGGGATCCAGAGCTGTTCCGGGGTCACCTCCCCCTTCACCAGCTTTTCGCACCCTCCCTCGACGTGCTCGACGAGGGTGCGGCCGGAGAATCGAGTGAACATCACACCGGATCGTTCCGCCTCGAGGAACCGCTGGATGACGACGGCCATCCCGGGGTACTCGGTGAGGCCGACCTCCCGGCAATAGCTCAGGGCGCGGGGCGAGAATACCGAGGACCAGACGTCACGAATGGTCCGTTCCAGCGCCTCCGGCGTGCTGATCGGGATCGATTCGAAGATGCCGGCGAAAGAGTGCGACGCACCGTCCTCCACCGTGGCCGACGAGCGCACCAGGACTCCCGCCGTGTTGTTCTCCCAGAGAGCGAGCTGATCGACGGCTGCGAGGATCGGGGCCAGGACGGCTTCGCTGATCCGGCCCTCGAGCAATCGCGACTGGACCGGCTCTCCCAGGCGCGCGACATCACCGCGCCGCGCCAGCCCATCGTTGACGGCCGTTAGCGCCGCCCCGAGATCCAGCGCCTCGCAGGTCTGCCGGAACGCATCGATCGGGATCACGAAGCCGGCGGGGACGCGGTACCCGGACTGCACCAGCTGACAGAGACTGGCTCCCTTTCCGCCGAGCCGGCGTGCCTCGGGTGCCTCGCTGTGGAAGTGCGCCACAAAGGGGGAAGGGGTCACCAGGCGCCCCCGTCCACCGACCGGCCCCGCAGGATCACGAAACCGAGATTGCCGTCCACTTCGATCCGGTCCCCCTCGTGGCACCGTGCCGTGGCACCCCGGACACCCACGACCGCGGGCACCCCGAACTCCCGTGCCAGCGTCGTCGCATGCTGCAGCAGCGAACCCTCTTCGGTAACGATGCCGGAGACGCGAGCGAGCAGCGGCGCCTGATGGGGATGCAGTATCCGCGTCACCAGGATGCAGCCGGCCGGAACCGGCTGGTGCAGCGATGCCTCATTGACGAGGTGGACCGGGCCGCTGGCCTTTCCCGGCGCGGCGGCTCGGCCCTGAAGGTGGATCTCGGATGGTTCGCTCATCGCTGCACCATGATGGTACGGAGTCGATCCGCCGTGATCCCGTATTTCGCGAAGTACTCGGCATCGGCGAGGTATCGCGCCCGGCGGGTCGCGGCGACTCGGGGCTCCGCTGGCGGCGCGATCAGTTCATCCAGTGTCAGGAACAGGAGGTCTTCAGGGAGAAACCCAGGGTCGGTCCGCCGGTACGCGGGCAGCAGTCGATGGAGCATCGGGAGCAGGCCGAGGTAGAAGGCGCGACGCACGTACCAGGTTTCCCGATCGAGAAAGGTGAGCCAGGCTGCCAGCAGCCGGCGCAACGGCGACGTCTCCGCCCACGGGATCTCGACCGATGGAATCCGGGCCGAAGGCGCGAGCCGGCGCAGCAGCGCTGCGGGATCGTCATCGGCGAGCATCCCCTCGAGGATACCGATTACATAGCGTGGATCTTCGTAGCCCGGCGCCTCGCAGGCCAGCGGGCCGAAACCGGTGTGGTCGTCGCAGAATTCCTCCACCATCGTGGCCACCTCGGGTGGTACCAGGGGCCACTCGGTCCGTAGCCGTTCCGGCGAGTACCCCCGTGCGTGGCAGGAGCGGCAGAGGGACGCCGCCGCCAGGGTCAACTCGGTGCCCGGACTCCTGGTCGGGAAGGGGGGGGCGTCGGAGTCGCCTGTGGCCTGGAGCAGCCGATACAGCGCATCGGGGACGAACTTGCTCAGGATACCGTAGGGGAGCAACGTCGTCACCCTCTCGCCAACCTCGGAGAGTAGCGCGCGCGCCTCCGCTTCATCGGCCGAGGTGGCACGACTCCGGGACCGTTCGGTGGATGTGATCACCGCGTCGCAGGCGGCGGCCAGGCCAATTTCCATCGCTTCGAAGAATGCCGGTGTGGCCCGCGCGGCGAGTGCCGCTGTCAGGCGCTCGACATCAGTCGTGTCGAGGTAGAGGTTCCCCTCGTCGTCCAGCCAGGCACCGAGACGGTCATCCGGCAGCACACCAGGCAGGCCGATCGTCGCCGGGGCGCGGCTGATACCGCGGAACAGCGATCGCTGCAGCGGAAGCCCGATGAGCCTGCGGCGATAGGGTTTCACTCCTTCCGTGAGTGTTCCAGCTTCGCCTGCATCTCGTCGAGTTCTCTGGCCGCGACCCGGGGGAAGGCGCCCCGGAGCGCGGCGATACGGCCTTCGGGCGTCAGGGCAGTCATCCCCATCTGGGCTTCGTCCTGCGGATCATAGGCCACGAGGCTGATCTGGATGGGTTCGAGGATGGCGCCGGCAAATCGGAGATAGACCACTACGCTGTCGGCGCCTCCCTCCAGGACGGCGTTGGGCAGGCCGAACTGGTAGACACCAGGCATGAGTGTGGGGTCTGCCTCCGCCATGCCACCCGGCAGGTGTTCACCCAGCCTGGTCAGGACCAGGGGAATGCGGCGCGGCTCACGCTCGCCCTCGCGGAGGTACGCGGCCGAGGCACCGGGTGCGAGTGGTCCCAATCCGGTTTTGCCGGAACAGCCGTCGGCGGCATCACGGATATGAAGCAGGATCAGCTTGGCCGTCGTCCCCTTCTTCAGCACATAGGACATGGGGTCAGTCCTCCGGCCGCGCGGTGAGTGACCGTCGCAATTCTCCCTCGACCCCCGCGCCGAGGCCCAGTTCCATCTCGGTCAGCCGGGGCATGGCCCGGCGCAGGAATTGGTGACGTTCGGCATTCGCCAGGCTCGATACGCCGATGCGCTCGCTGTCCTGCGGATCGTAGGCGACCAGGCTGATCTCGATCGGGGTGACCGTGGCGCCGGGAAATCGCACCAGCAGCAGCGCCCGGGTCGATCCCCGCGCGAGCATCTCGTCAGGCGCTCCGAGCTGATAGACGCCTGGCATCAGCTCGGCGTCGACCTCCGTCAGCGAGCCGGGAGACCACTGCCCCAGGCGTCCGGGCGCGAGCGGGACCGGATGCGCGGCGGTCTCTCCTTCACGGAAGTACGCGGCCACCGCTCCGGGCGCGTCGTATTTCACGCCCCGCTTCCCCACAGTGGGATCGCGCGCATCGGCCGCGAAGATGAGCAGAAGCTTCGACACGCTTCCGGCCTTGACCGTATGCTGATGCTCGATCGGCATCTGTATTCCTCCCTTGGCGCCACCTTGACAACCATCCGGGCGGCGCGGATACTGCCGCGATGGACGAGCTCACTCGAACGCTGCACCGCTGTCTCCGCCAGCACCTCCCCGCAGTACCTGAAGGGGAGATCGACATGACGATCGAACTCTTCCTGCTCGGCCTCGACTCCATGAGCGCGATCGCGCTGCTGCTGGAGGTGGAAGAGGCGTTTGCCATCACCTTTCCGACAGTCATGCTCGATCCCAAGGTGTTTCGCACCGGGGAAACGCTGCTGGCCGCCGTCCGTGAGCTGGTGGCGTCCCGGCCGGGCGCTCCTAGGACCGCGTAGGCTGGGCCTCGATCAGTGTAAACAGTGCCCGCCGGTCCTTGGCCCACAGCCGCTCCCGCATCGTGCCCCGCCACGCCCGCTCCCTGCCATGGGACGGGTGGGCGTGGGCGAGCCACTGGTCGTTCACCCGCCCCTTGAGACCGAGTGCCTCGATCATTCCGGTCCCGAAGGTCCGATCGGTATGTTCCAGCACCCAGGCCACCGGTTCGACTACGCCGTACTGCTCCAGCAGGGCAGAGAATCGCCCACCGGAAAGTTCCTCCCGATGTGCGTAGAACAGCAGGATGACATCGCCGAACTTCATCAGGCTGACGTCGAGTTCCATCTCGAGCCACTGCTCCATCCACGCCTCCCGGAAGAGGTGGAGCACCGTGAAGAGGAACTGGAAGTCGGGAGTGAAGCAGGGAATCGTTTCCGGTGCGAGGTCCGGGAGAGGTAGCGCCACCCGGTGCCGCAACGCCTCATCGACGGGCACCTCGTAGGGGCTCTTGCTCCAGGTCAGACTGTTGGCGAAGTCCACGTAGAGGAAGGGAACACAGGGATCGTCGGCCAGACGGGCGTGACGGGGCAGATGGTCCGGGTTCAGCGCGTAGGTCATCTCCATCCGGCGCGCCAGGGGCACGATTGTTCCGGTGGCTCGATCGTAGTTGCCGGGCCGATATCCCAGCGTTTGGAGTGCGACGGCCACCGTCTCGCGGGCGGTTGGCGGGATCATGAAGTCCATATCCTTCAGCATCCGCACACCAGCGCCGCGGTAGATCGTCGACTCGAAGGTGATGCCCTTGGTCGCCACAAACGGGACGTCGAGCGCCCGGAGCGCCGTGGTGATCCGGGCCGCCTCGCGGCGGAAGACCTGAAGACGCCAGCGATTGGTTTCAAGGACTTCGGACAGGTGTTGAGCAAGGCGCCCCGGGAGCGGGAGTCCGTGCCGTTCGGCGAGCTCGAGCGCATGCCACGCGAGTAGCGGGAGCATCTGGTGGCGCAGCGCCTGTTCCAGCACCTCGCCCCAGTGGAATGCGGGCAGCGAGAGCAGCCTCAGGAGCTGCTCCGGTTGCTCCCACGCCCGCCCTATGCTCAGCAACTCCAGGGCGGCCCACTCAGGACCCAGCGCGAGGTCCGGCTCCGTCGTACCAGTGCTCATGGTTCTCCCGTAATGCCGAGTTGTCAGACTAGTGCGTGCGGTAGTGCTGGTGGAGTTGTCGCCAGAGCCGTAGGCCTGCGGCCAATGCTACTGTGCACTTTGCCCACGTCGCAAGAGGAACCGAACCGTGCCAACGATTCTCGAGCGGGTGTACATCTGGTTCCGGAGGCACTGGCGCGACAGGCAGGCAGACCTGGTGCCGGTGGCGGTTAAGGAGGCACAGGCGCTGGTCACCTGGAAGCGCCCCGATTCCACCGAGCTGTTCTATGTATTCCAGGGACGGCGAATGCGGCTCACGATGGAACCGTTGACATTCTTCCGTGCGACGGGACTGATGGACGTCAATCTGGTCATGGCTCGGGACTACAACCAGTTCTTTTATCATGCCGGCGTCAATCGGGAGCTGCCGGACATCGAAGCGCTTCGGCGCCACCTTGTGGCGTGTCGGGAGGCGTTGCCCCACGTGCGTCGCTCCTTCTGCCTCGGGAGCTCGATGGGCGGGTACGCCGCCATCCTGTTCGGGCACTACCTCAAGGCCGACGTCGTCTACGCCTTCTCTCCCCAGACGCTGATCGACCTCGAACGTCTGGGCAAGATGGCCGGGCGAAACGATACCTGGCGGTTTCCCGAGGCCCATCGTGATCTGAGGCTGCTGCTGGCCGAGCATAACGGGCAGACCCGATACAAGATCTTCTACTGTCTGGACTCCCCGCGGGACCGCGAGTTCGCCGAGCGGATCGGGGGCTGTCCCGGCGTCGAGCTCTGTCCCCAGCCGGGAGCAAGCCACCAGGTTGTCGAAGAGATGCACGCGGACGGACGGCTGCTGGGAGTGCTCTCGTCCCGCTAGCGGTGATCCGGCGTGGCTGGGTCCCAGATGCGGTTCACCGGCAGGTTCTCGACCAGCAGCAGCCGTCCGTTGGCCTGCAGGAGACGGTCGTTGCTGTACATCAGCGCGGCGGAGCGGAGGTCGCGGAAAACCCGCTCCAACCCGGAGCCGTCCGACTGGAGGTAGCCGTAGTTGAGGCCGCTCAGCTCGATCAGTCCGTCCGCCACCGAGAAGGCGAGTCGCGACCCGGCGAGCTTCAGGTTGTTGACCAGGATGTTGTGGCCGAAATCCTCGTAGCTGGCGAACGGGGCGTGCTGTTTCCGGAGTTCGTCCAGGCGGTGAGTCACTCGTAGCAGGAGCGACTCGATCAGATCGAGCTCGAGCCGCAACTCGGCCAGCCGGCTCAGGAAGAGGTCGGAGTTGAGGTCTCGGGTCCGCCGCTGGCGCTGCTCCTGGAGAAAGCGGGCGACGGCCCCTCGGGCGGCCCCGAACCAGGCCGCCGTCCACCCCGCTTGTGCCAGCGGCACCAGCGTCCTCAGGGCGACCTCCCGGAACGAATCACCGACGATGCGGTGACTGTCCACGGCGACATCGAACTCCATCGGAGCGCTGGCGGTTCCCCGCAGCCCCATGGCGTGCCACTCGCCTGACACACCGACGGCTCCATCTTCAGGCCGCAGCAGGACCAGGGTGACATCCGTCGGAGGTCTGCCCTCCGCCGAGCGCATGGTGACCAGAAAGAACCCGGCCTGGGCGCCGTAACTGACCGCCGGGGCCCGCCGCCGCACCCTCAGGAGTGCACCCTCGCGCTCAAGTGGGGCATCGGCCCGCAACACGTCGCCCCCCTTGCCGTATTCCGAGGTCACCGAGGCCAGGAGCAGGCCGTTGGCCGCGATCTCGCGGAGGTACGGGTCGTGGGCCGGCGTGCGATGGTCCGCCAGCACGGCGGTCTGGTGCGCGTGCATCACCCAGATCATCGCCGTCGACAGGCACTCCCGACCCAGCAGCTCGGCAATCTGGCGGTAGGTGTCGACGTCACCGCCGAGGCCACCGAGCTCCGGCGGGACGAAATAGCCCAGCAATCCGGCCTCCCGCAGCGCCGCCACGCTCTCGTGGGGAAAGCGGTTTTCGCGGTCCACCACCGGGGCCCACCGGGAGAGAACCGTGCGGCTGATCTCCCGGGCGCGTTCGAGCATCTCCGTCATACTGGGGGTGTGCGGTGTCCGCGGACCTGTCACGACTGGCCTCGATCAGAAGCGCGGTGTACGATGACTGCGGGGAACGTCGGGAGGCGTATGGGTGGAAGGAAGCCCTCCACGCCGCTCCATTCAAGGGCTGATCAACCGCAACAGAAAGGTCGGCGCGCCACATGACCGCTGGCAGTGGAACACCGACCTCGGTCGCCGACCGGAATGCGGACGCGGCGCCGGGTGGCAGGACGAGCCCGGGGCCTTCGGAGCGGAAGTTCATCGTGGTGTCGGGCTGCAACGGGGTGGGGAAGAGCACCGTGGCCCAGGCGCTCAGCGACCGGCGGGGAGCCGTGGTGTTCCATTATCCGCTGGAGTTCGTGGCGTTCCGGGAGAAGGTCGCGCTCGATACCGACGTCGCCGCACTTCCGCGGCTGCTCTACTACCTGGGCGCCACTCTGCAACTTTCCGACCTGGTCCGGCAACAACTGGCCCGGAGCGATGTGATTTGCGATCGGTACCTGGAAAGCCCTCTCTCCCTCCTGCTGGCGGAGTCAGCCTTTATCGAAACCGATCTGGACCGGATCTGCGCTCCCTTCGAGCCTTACCTCTGCGTTCCCAATCTGACACTCTTCCTCACCGCGGACTATGAGACCGCCTGCCACCGGATCCGGGAGCGGCTGCCCAGGCGGCGGACCCGGGTCGAGCAGCTGGTGCTGGAGTCTCAGGAGTTTTATGACCTACGGGAGCAGGCGCTGCGGCACCAGGCCCGGAAGCGCGGACCGCTGGTCGAGCTGGATACCACTCGACTGAGTCTGACCGCGATGTGTGAGGCGGCCGTCACACACGTGGAGCGGAGCGGGTAACTTTTCGAGGTGATGTGACCGACGGCCCTCGTCATGAGGGCCGGCCGTCCTGTGTTGCCTTCACCATCCGCGCAGCGCGGGTGAGGGCCGCCGAGCATTCCACCCGGCATCGTTTGAGCGGATCATGGCGCACTGTCGCCGTCAGCGATGGCCCGCGACGCTCTCGCGGGCGGCACCGGGGAGTCCGGTCCGCCCCCGGACCGGCTCGCTTTCGATGGCCCTGTCTCCTCCGAGTCGCCGGACCGCGGTACGGGCCTCCGCCACGAGCGATTGCAGATCGGGATCGGCGTGGCGCCACACGTCGGCCACGAACTGGTAATCGAGCTGCGCGGCGTCGCGGTCGCCGCTGAGCTCCAGGAGGCGCGCTCGCTCCAGCGCCCACACGACGTGGGACGGCAGCGGCCAGTCATTGGGCTCGCGGCCGTTGAGGATTGTGAGCGCCTCACCCCTCTTGCCGCCTGCCACCAGGAGGCGGACCATGGCCAGGAGCCCGAAATAGTCACTGCCGTGGTCCTCCCGCCAGGCGGTGAACTGCCGTAACGCCTCCGCGGTATCCCGCCGCCCCAGTTCCAGGAACGCCAGGTCCGACGGCCCTCCCCGGGAGGGAAGGCTGCGGAACCGCAGCAGTGCCGTCGTGTCCCGCCGCACCGCCCACCACCAGCGCGAGAACGGCAGCCCGTGCGCGTCGGTGTGGTGCATGAGCCAGTCGACGAACACCGAGTCGGCCCGCGGCGCCGGCACCGCACCCCAGACCGTCAACTCGGGAAAGACGTTGGCGAACCAGGTGGAGCGCTCGTCCCCGCTGAGCGCGAGGGCCTCGCGCAGGTGGCCCCGGTAGGCCAGCACCGCAGCAAGGTTTCGGCGGACGATGAAGTCCGCCGTGAACCAATAGCGCGGATCATGCTCCCGGGAGGCGATCTCCCGTGCCACCCGCACCGCGGCCTCCTGGGTATCGGGCAGCAGCCAGATCGCCAGCAGCCCGGGCCACAACATGACGGTGGCGGTGGAATCGAGCAGGCGGCGCGCGGCGGTTGAATCGGTGGCCGGATGGAGCAGCCGGGCGATAAGGAACGGAATGGCCCGGGAGGATGCCGGAGGATTGAGCGTCAGATAGTGCTCCGCAATCCGCTGCGTTCCCGTCACGTCGCCCGCGTCTCCCGCGATCCGCAGCGCCATGCGGTACGCCGGCGCGAAGCCCGAGTCGAGCCCCATGGCCCGGGAGTACGAGCGGTACGTCACGGCGTTTGTGGTGTTCACCAGGCCGCCAAGAAAATCCTGGACCACGGCCACCGCGTACCAGGCCTCCGCGTCCTCCGGATAGAGCCGGGCCATTTCGAGCGCGGACTGGTACACCCGTGCGGCCGTCGCTCTCGCCTCTGCGTCCGGCACCAGATTGAGTTCAAATCCTGCCACCCCCGCGGCCGCGACTACCATGAGGCTGTCGTGGCGGGCCAGCCCGTGATTGACGGTCCCGGCGCGATAGATGACGTGCCAGGGATTGTCTTTCGTTGGACCGGAGGCCAGCGGCACCGGGAACTGCGTCGTCGCGTAGACCTCACCCAGCCGCAGCCAGGCGAGCGCGAAGGTGGAATCGAGCGCCACCGCTTCCTCATAGAGGACCTGGGCCGAATCCCATGAGGTCCGCCGGCGGAACTGCTCGCCCCGCAGGAAGGCCTTGAGAGCGGGCACCGAGCGGGAGCCGATTCCGGTGAGCCGGGCGGATCCGATCTGGCGGACCTGCCCGACCACGCGCAACAGGCCGCGGGTCAGGGAGTCCACCACGAGATCCATGCGATCCAGCGAGCCCCGGATCTCGACGTCGCCAATCGAACGTCCGGTACTCACGTCGAGCACCGTGGCACTCAGCCGGGTCGAATCCCCGGCCAGGCCGAGCAGGGAGCCGAAGACCACCAGGCCGGCGCCGGTGCTCCGGCCCAGCCGGGTGGCGGACGCGACATCGGCGACCCGTCCCTCGGACACACGAATCGCCGGTGAGGGAGGCACCACCTTGAGCGGTCCCGCCCCGTCCAGGTTCCGGGCCAGCAGGTCCACGATCCCCTCCTGCCAGAGTGTGAGGTTTGCCGACAACGCCGTGAACGGGGCGACGACGACGAGATCGGGCTGCAGTTGGGGGGATTGGGTTCGGCGGGCAAGAACGATCGCCGCGGCTGCGGCGCCTAACACCGGCATCAGCAGCATCGCCGGCTTCCACGACCGGCGGGCGCGAGGAGCAGGATGGGGAGTCTCGAGAGGAATCGTGGATGCCACCGCCGGCTCGGCGGTGGTGACGGGCACTAGCGGCGGAGGCCGCGCTGTGCGCGAACCGCTCGCCGCCACGAGTGCCTGGGTCTTCGGGTCGGGCGCGACGTCGTACTCCCTGCGCAGTCGACTGCGGAACTCCTCGTAGACCTGCATCACGCCGGCCCGATCGCCCATACTCCCGAGCAGCTCCAGCAGCCGTCGGATACCGGCCTCGTCGTCGGGCGCGTGGCCGCTGGCCCATCGGGCCCACTTCGCGCCTTCGGACAGCTCGCCCGCTTCCACCCGTCCGGCCGCGTGCTGCCACGCCGCCTCGACGGCACGAGTGCGAAGCCCGGCACGCCGTGCGTCGAGCCACTGTTCCCATTCGGGCGACGCCTCACTCACGAAATAGCCCGCCAGCAGGTCGCCCCGATAGCGCTCCAATGCTCGCGGGATATCACCCTTGGTCAGTGCGGCCGCAAAGGCGATGGCATCGCAGTCGAACTGCCCCGGATCCACCCCGACCTCGTCATCGCCGCGCGTCAGAATGACGTCGGGGCCGAGCGCACCACGCAGGACATAGAGGGTTTTGCGGAGGGCGGCCCGGGCATGCAGGGTGTCGAGGTCGGGCCAGAAGAGCGCGAGGAGGGCGTCGCGCCGGCGGAGTCCGGCGGGCTCGGCCAGCACGAGATACAGCAGCAGCGCTACCCGCTTGGGCTGGCGCAGCAGGTCGTCGAAGGGAGCCCCAGTGGCATCCTGGAGATCGAGTCTCCCCAACGTAAGCAGTTCAATCAGATGGAGTTCTCCACCGGGTGGAAGGCGGGAACGGCTGGAGCAACGGGCGGGAACGGCTGGGCCACGGCTGGGGAACGCCGGCTCCCCAGACTGGAGCCGCGGTATCCAAGGTACCCCGCGTTCGCTGCGGGGCAATGTTCCCCTCAAATGCAGGCGGAGGTCATCATGATGCACCGATTCTTCCTTCCCCTCTCGGTGTCCGTTGCGGCCGCACTGGTCATGACCGGATGCGGCGAGCAGGGCACCACTCCAATGCAGGGCCCCAGCGGCGACCTGAGCGCCACATCCATCCCGGTTCTGTCTGCCACCGGCAAGGGCATCCTTGACTATGCGACGCTCAAGGGCGCTCCGCCCGGCGCGCCGGGCGTTGAGAACTTCGCTTTCACTGCCTTCAAGGATGCGGATGGTGCGGTCAAGGGTGAATTGCAGTACAGAGTCGAAACCACCAACGGCCTGGAGGTCACCATTCAGGCGGGCCGCGTGAATTGCGTCAATGACATGGGTGGCGGCCTGGTCGTCATCTCCGCCCAGGGCACGCAGCGGGTTGCCATGAACCCTCCGGGGTCATTCCCAGGGCTGCCCGCCGCCGTTCTCCCTAACGATGACGGCATCGTCTTCGCGGTGCAGGACAATGGCGAGGGCGCGACGGACCAGGCGACCGCACACATACACACCAGAGTGGCGGTGGCGCGCGCCATCTGCGGCAACCCCAGCGCGTACGGCTTTTCTCCGGCGGTCGTGAGGGCAGCGTTCCTGAATAACCTCGTGTCAGGCAAGGTTGAGGTGGAGCTCCGGCCGTAGCGGCAATCCCTGAAGCGGACATGGAACCAATCCAGGAGGAGCTGCCCGGATTCCCGGATGGCTCGCCTGGAGGGTCCGCGGAGGTGACCCGATCATGACCGAACCCCGCTTGGGCGATGTCCTCCGGGACGCAGGTGTGCCGGACCTTGTCGAGATCCTGTCCGAACGGCTGACCCAGCCGGAGTTGGAGACCGTTCTGCTGGAGGCCTATCGCCAGCGAGTCGGCCGGGTCATGCCGCCGGATCTACTGGAGCAGTATCAGCGGGAGCAGCGCGTTCAGCCGTCGCTGGTCCGCGCATCGGTCTGCGCCGAGATCGACGCCGTGGCCCGGTGGGCCTCGGCGCCTCCGTTCGAGCTGCTGGAGCTCTCACCGATCTGTCCCTCGGGTACAATCGCCGTCGTGGCGCCCGTCGATCCGGGCGCGGCCAGCAGCGTCGGCAGCAGCAGTGAGGTGGTCTCCAGTTGTGTGAGCGTTCTCGCGCTGGAGTGCGCGCGGCGGCGGCAGGATTCCGCGGCTGGGCCGCTGATCCGACTCAGCGCCAGCCATAGAGAACTGCACGCGCCGTACTCAGCTCAGCTCAGGAGCGAACCGCATGCGCGGGTATTCGCCCTCTGCAGCGCGGGGGCGGCGGAGGAAGATCTCCGGTTCGTGACCGACAATCTGGTGGAGCAGCTGCGAGTCCATCTTCAGGTGGTGGAGCAGCTGCGGCGGGTGGGGCACCGGATCGGCGTCGTCCGGGTGGCGCTCTTCGTCCGCTCCGAGACGGACCTCTACCATGTCATACCCGAGCGGGTGTTCGAGCCGCTTTTCACGGCGTTTCCCGGCGTGCGCTTGGCGCTGGACCCGGACCGCTCCCCGGGGCAGGGGTATTATGCCCCGCTCAGCTTCACCGTCGCCGTGGAGGACCAGGCCGAGGTGGAGCACCGTATCGGGCTGGGTGGCTTCACCGACTGGACCCGCCAGCTGCTGGGCCGTGGCACGGAACGGCTCCTCGTGAGCGTCATCGCGATCGAACAGCTGGGTGAGGTGTTCGGGCCGAGCGAGCCAGAGAGGATCCCAAGTCGGCAGAGCTGAAGCCATCCGCAACGAAGACCGGAGCCATGAACTGAGAGCCGCCATCCGTTTCATCATCCCGCCCCCCCGCCCCCCCGCCTATTCCCTTCCCAGCCCCGCCAGCGCTTCCGCCAGTACCGTCAGCGCCGTGTCGATGGTCCGGCGGTGGGTCCGGAAGGCGAGCGCCACCAGCCGCAGGGTGTAGCGGCCGTCGATCATCGTGGAGGAGAGGAAGACCCGTCCGTCATGGCGGACGAATGCGATGATCTTCTGGTTGAGGCGGTTGGTCGCTTCGAGGCTGAGGCCGGGCGGCGCCCAGCGAAAGGTCACGACCGAGAGATCCGGTTCGGGGCCGACGTCGAAGCCCAGCGGCGACACCGCATCGCGGAAGTAGCGCGCCAGCAGGAGTTTCTCCTCCAGCGCCGCGCGGAAGGGGGCGAGTCCCAGCAGCTTGAGCGGCAGCCACATGCGGAGTGCCCGGAAGTGCTTGCTAAGCTCCGGCGAGACGTCGGCGGGTGATACCTCGTCGAGTGCCGACATCGCGTCCTGCATGTAGCTGGCGAAATAGTGGTGCGTCGCCAGCATCGGCCGCGGGTCACGGATCAGCACCACGCCGGAGCCATAGGGGAGGAAGAGACTCTTGTGCGGGTCGAGCACCACCGAATCCGACCGCTCGATACCGCGCAGGATTTGCCGGCCATGTTCGGTGAGCAGGAAGAAGCCACCGTAGGCGGCATCGACGTGGAACCAGCAGCACTCCCGCGCTGCCACCTGCCCAATCTCCTCCAGCGGATCCACCGCGCCGGTGTCGGTCGTCCCCGCCGCGGCGATCACGAGCCAGGGCCTGAGCCCGGCGGCGCGGTCGGCGGCAATCATCGCCCCGAGCGCATCGGGCCGCATCCGGAACAGTGCATCGATCGAGACATGGCGGACCACCACCTCACCCAGTCCCGCGATGCGCAAAGCCTTTTCCAGGCAGTGGTGGGCCTGGTCGGTGAGGTAGACGACGGCACGGGGGATGTCGGCGGCGGTCAGTCCATGGGCGTCGCGCGCGGTGGCGATGGCGATCAGGCTGGCGATGCTGCCGCCCGAGGCGATGTTGCCCAGCGCGCCAGCAGGATAGCCAACCAGGTCCGCCACCCAGCGCAGCAGCTGGTTTTCCATCCGGACCGCGCCCGGTCCGGTGAAGAAGATGCCGGCGTACTTGTTGGTGACGGCGGCGATGTAGTCGCCGAGCGCCGAGTAGTAGAGGCCGCCGCCCGGGATGTACGCCAGGTGGCCGGCCGATGCCGGATTGCCGCCGGGACGCACGACCTCCTGCTCCAGCAGCTGGATGATCTCGTCGACTGGGAGCGCCGCCTCACTGATCGGGGAGGCGAGGAGTCCCTCGCCGGTGCCGCCGCCATCCTCAAAGGCCTTGCGCTGGTCGAGGCTGCGGAGAAACCGGTCGGCCGAGGCGACGATGGCGCCGCGCACCTCCCGGCGCCGGGCCGGGCCGGGGTCGAGTGGCTGGGCGGCGCGCTCCAGTACGGCGAGTTGTCGGCGCAGGGCGGTGCGGGTCACCGATGGTTTCTTCTTCATGGCTGTGCTCGCAGTTCCAGTTCCTCCCACCGTGATGTCGCCGCGCCGAGCTCCGTCGCGAGCTGCTTGAGCCGGGCGTTCGCCCCGGCGGCGGCGCCGGCTTTCAGCG
Source organism: Gemmatimonadota bacterium (assembly GCA_031382385.1). Lineage (GTDB taxonomy): Bacteria > Gemmatimonadota > Gemmatimonadetes > Gemmatimonadales > GWC2-71-9 > JADJOM01. Next base: position 28,223 of record JANMYS010000085.1, on the reverse strand, counting down.
CGGTAGGACTGGCGAGGGTGGCAAAGAGCTGGTCCCGTTCCCGCTCCAGCGCATCGATCCGTTCGGGCAGCGTCGCCAGTTCCTGGCTTTCCTTGAAGCTCAGCTTGCGTTTCTTGTCGGCGGCGGGCGATGGGCGCGCGGCGGGGGTGGCCACCTTCGGAGCGGAGCTGCCTTCGATTCGCGGCGCCGGGCGCTGCCTTAGCCAGTCGGCGTAGCCGCCGACGTACTCACCCACCCGCCCGTTGCCTTCCATGACCAGGGTGCTGGTGACGACGTTGTCGAGAAAGGCGCGGTCGTGGCTGACGACGAGCAGCGTGCCGGTGAAATCGAGCAGCAGCTCCTCCAGCAGGTCCAGCGTTTCAATATCCAGATCGTTGGTCGGCTCGTCCAGCGCGAGCACGTTGAATGAACGGGTGAAGAGCCGCGCCAGCAGCAGCCGGTTGCGCTCGCCACCGGAGAGCGCGCGCACCGGAGTACGGGCCCGCTCGGGCGGGAAGAGAAAGTCCTGCAGGTAGCCCAGGACATGCTTCCGGTTCTCGCCGATCTCGACCCACTCGCTGCCGTGGGCGATGCTGTCGGCGATCGTCGCCTCGGGATCGAGCTGTTCGCGCAGCTGATCGAAGTAGACGATCTCGAGTCCGGTCCCCTGGCGAATGGTCCCGGTGTCGGGCTGGAGCTCACCGAGGAGCAGGCGGAGCAGCGTGGTCTTGCCGGAGCCGTTCGGCCCGATCAGGCCGATGCGGTCGCCGCGGGTGATCGTCGTGGTGAGGTCCCGCACGATGACCTTCGCGCCGTGGGAGAACCCGACGCCGCGCGCATCCACCACCAGCCGGCCGGACCGTTCCGCCTCCTGCGCCTGCAGCCGCACGGTGCCGGACCGTTCGCGCCGCGCGCTGCGTTCCAGCCGGAGCGCCTCGAGGGCGCGCACCCGGCCTTCATTGCGGGTGCGCCGCGCCTTGATGCCGGTGCGGATCCACACCTCCTCCCGCGCCAGCTTCTTGTCGAACTCCGCCCACTCCTTCTCCTCGACGGCGAGCGACGCCTCCTTGCGTTCGAGGTAGCTGTCGTAGCCGGTGCCCCAGTCGACCAGCTTGCCGCGGTCGAGTTCGACGATGCGGGTGGCGAGGCGTCGCAGAAAGGCGCGGTCGTGGGTGACGAAGAGCAGCGTCGCGCCGCGGCCGATGAGAAAATCCTCCATCCACTCAATGGCGTCGACGTCGAGATGGTTGGTGGGTTCGTCGAGCAGCAGCACATCGGGCTGGCGCACCAGCGCGCGGGCCAGCAGCACCTGGCGCTTCCTTCCACCCGAGAGCTGGCCGAAGGGGGTGTCCTCCTCGAGGCCGAGGTGGGAGAGCACCGTCTCCACCCGGGTCTCGAGCTGCCAGCCGCCGACGGCATCGAGGGCGTGGTGCAGCCGGTCCATCTCGCGGAGGGCTGCGTCGCTCCCGCCGCTGCTGCCCACCCGGTGGCTGGCCTCGTGGTAACGGGCGAGCAGTGTGCCCGCCTCGCCCAGACCGGCGGCGACGACATCGAAGGTGGTACCGGCGAGCTCGCCGGGCACCTCTTGCTCCAGCCGGGCGATGGTCGTGCCGGTCTGACGGATCACTTCACCCGCGTCCGCGGTGATGGAGCCGTCGAGCAACTTCATCAAAGTGCTTTTACCGGTGCCGTTCCGGCCCAGGAGGCAGACCCGTTCGCCCCGCTCGATCCCCAGGCTGGCCCGGTCAAGAATGGCCGGTCCACCAAAGGCGATACTCACATCCCTCATGCCCAGCAGCGCCATGCCAGATCCTTGAATGCGTCAACCGTCAGACGGCCGGATGGTCAGGCAGTCGGACGGTCGGTGAATCGGGCGGAAGGATAGGGGAGGGAGCGCGCCGGACCAAACGCGCTCCCCGGGCGGGTCAGGGAAGGACGATCTCGCCGAGCGGTGTTTCGGAGGGGGCCACGACGGTGACGCCCTTGATGGTGACGGGGAGAAAACTCGTGGTCGAGGGGGCGTCGGCCACCAGATTGTAGACCCAGCCGGGCGGCGCCCAGCGGGTGCTGGGCGAGAGATAGGATATTCTGAAATGACCGGTGGTATCGGTGGTGCCGGTGCCGGCCACGAACCAGGTGTTTTCGGCCTGCGATGAGTCGCCGACCATGATCCGAATCGAGGCGTGGGGCAGCGGCGTGCCGCCCGAGGTGGTGGCGACGACCGTCCCGCTGATGGAACCGGAGGCCGCAGGATTGAGTGCCTCCGTCACCGCGATGAAGGCGTAGCCGCTGTCGGCGCGCGGCGGGAAGACATCCTGCAGCGGGATGAAGCTCTTGCCCACATCGAAGTGGATCAGGATCGTGCCGCCGGAATCGGTCACCGGAATGGGTTCGAAGATGTCGGCCTTGATGATCCGCTCACCGCTGCCTGACCAGTCAATCACCGGGGAGGACGTGCCGGTGAGGATGCGGCCATCGCGCAGCACCAGATTGGACAGGTCGGTATTGATCGTGATGCAGACGGCGTGGTAGTCGCCCGCAGGAAGGGTTGCCGTGCCCAGCGTGGCGGTGATCCCGCCCTGCAGCGCAAGGAGGTCGATCTGGCGATTGGGCGTCGCCACAACGGTGGCGTTGGTGCAACTGCTGCCGCCCGCGCCGGAATCGACGCCCGCCTCGACCCGGACCACGAAGAGGTTGGCTTCGGCGACAACATCATAAGGAAAGGGAGTATCCGCAATCAGGACCGAGGTCAGCCCTCCAACGACGGGCGGCGTCTCGGTGTTGTCGGAGCACCCGCCAGCGACCACTGCGGCGAGGAGAAGGCGAACTGCATGGCGGGTGGGATGTCTGGCGGTCATGGTGGTGCTCGTTTCTCTGGATAGCATCTCTTCGCGGTGTGCCGGCGGCAGGAGGCGTTCACCGCGACGGCACCCCGAAAAGCTGCGCCGCCGTACTTCAATTGTATAGGGTTCGTCGCAGGGTGCGACGACGACTATACTCCCTCCATGCCGTCCCTGCTTCCACTGCTCCTCGGCCTCGCCGCCGTGCTGCTGGATGATCGTGTCGCGCGCCGTCGCGCCCTCCCTGGAAGCGTCCTGGCGACGCTCGCGGTCGCGAGCCTGGTGGTCGCGGGCGGAGATGACTGGTCATCGGCGTCCCTCCCGCAGAGCTATCTCGCCACGACGGCGGCGCTGGTGCTGCTCGCGGCGGGCCTGACGGCGGCGGGCGGCAGAGCTCACTGGCGGCAGCGTCCGCTGGCGGTGTCGGTGCTGGGCGCGGGTGCATTGCTCGCCGTCGTGCTCGCACGACCGCTCGCGCTGGCCGGCGGGATGGCCCGGACCCTGGCCGCATTCGGGCTGATTGCGGGCGCGACGATCCTGCTCGGGATCGCTGTCAGGCAATTGGGCGGCACGCTACTCAGTCGGATCGACGGGTGGCGGGCCCGGAGAGCAGTGGCTGCGGGCTCATCGCCAATCGACTCGCCCCCCGCGCTCGGGACCACGCGCCGCCTGCGTCTGCTGGCGGCTCATCTTGGGATCACGCTCGTCGCGCTCAGCGTGACTCACCTGCACCTGCTGTTCGCCGCCGTGGTCGGCGGTGTGGTGACCGGGTGGGCGTTCGAGCGGTCCGCGCGGGGCGGGGGACGCTGGCCGGTCGGCGTCGCCCTGAGCCTCACCGCGCTTGGGGCCGCCTGGTGGCTGCTCGCCTCGGTGGCGGGTGACGCACCACTCGGGTTTGCGGCCCTGGGCGACGCACCCTACAGCGACAGCTTCGAACTTCTGCTAACACCGCTCCTCTGCCTGGCCGTCTGGCCACTGCTGCATCTCGCTCCCTTCCAGTCCGCCCGCCAGGGGCCGGCCGCTCCCCTGCTCGGCGCGGTGCTGCTGTATCGGCTGGGGCCGACCGCGCTGGCCGGCGGGGTGGTGCACTGGCAGCCGGTGCTCTTCCTGCTGCTCGTGGCGGCTGCGGTGGCGGGGGCCGCCCGGCGGAGCGATGCAGCGATCCTCACCACGCTGGGGCTGGGCGGAATCGCCTCCCTGGAGCCCACGGCCGGAGTGGCCGGTGTTGGACTCGTGGCGCTCGGGTGCGTGTTCGCCGGGGCCACTCGACTGATGGCGAGCGGGTTCCGCCTGAGCCGAGTCGGCGATGTCCTCGCCGCGCTGCTGCCCGTGGCGGGTGTCGCCCTGCTGCTGCCGGTGGTGGAGGGGATGCTGGGGGTGGAGGTGGTGTATGGCGTGGCGATGGTTTTGGTGGCGATGGTGGCCGTTAGCCGTTGGCCATTGGCTGACGGCCCGCGGACTCCGGGGTATGTCGCCGATCCTCGCGGCTCAGGTTTCAAGCCAACGGCCAACGGCTAATAGCCAACGGCCAATGGCCAATGGCCACCTGCCCGCCTTATATTCTGCCCTCGCGCCGGAGCCGTCTCCGGCCGATCGATTCTCAACTTCACGAGGAGAGCGCCATGGCGTTCACCCTGCCGCCGCTGCCGTACGACTACACCGCCCTGGAGCCGCACATCGACGAACAGACGATGCGGATCCACCACGACAAGCACCATGCGGCGTACGTCAACAACCTCAACGCCGCCCTCGAGGCGCACGCCGACCTCGCCGCCAAGTCCATTGACGCGCTGATCGCCAATCTCGACGCCGTGCCGGAAGCGGCCCGCACCGCGGTGCGCAACAACGGCGGCGGGCACGCCAACCACACGCTGTTCTGGGAGCTCATGGCGCCCGGTGGCGCCAAGGAGCCCCAGGGTGCGCTGGCCGATGCCATCACCAAGAGCTTCGGTGGCTTCACCCAGTTCAAGGATGCGTTCACCAAGGCCTGCACGACCCGATTCGGGAGCGGCTGGGCCTGGCTGGCGCAGAAGAAGGACGGCAGCATCGAAGTGTACAGCACCGCGAACCAGGACAGCCCCGTCATGGAGGGCAAGGTGCCGCTGCTCGGCTGCGACGTCTGGGAGCACGCCTATTACCTGAAGTACCAGAACCGGCGGCCGGATTATGTCGGCGCCTGGTGGAACGTGGTGAACTGGACCGCCGTGGGGAAACGATATATCGGGAAGTAGGACCGGAAAGAGCGGGAAGGGGGAACAGGGAAGCGGTATCGGGAACCACCTCACCACGATCCGTCCTTCCGGTTCCCCGTTCCCCGTTCCCAGTTCTCCTTGCTTCTTTCTCTCTTCTCCTATTCCCATGCCCATGCCTGCCGTTGGCGCTCCGGCGCCTGATTTCACCCTTGCCTCCACCTCGGGCCAGAAGGTCACCCTCTCTGCGCTCAAGGGAAAGAACGTCCTGCTGGCGTTCTTCCCGCTCGCCTTCACCGGCACCTGCACCAAGGAGATGTGCGAGATCACCGATGACTACAGCAAGTTCCAGAGTCTGAATGCGGTGGTGCTGCCGATCAGCGTGGATTCTGTGGCGTCACTCAAGGAGTTCAAGGCGAAAGAGAAGCTTGCCGTGGACCTGCTGAGTGACTTCAAGCGCGAGGTCAGCCGCACCTACGGCACGCTGCTGGAGGAGTACTTCTATTCCAGCCGGGCCTATGTCGTGATCGACAAGGCTGGCACGGTGCGCTGGACGTTCGCCGAGGAGACGCCCGGGACCAAGCGGGACAACAGCGAACTGCTGGCCCAGCTCAAGGCCATCGCATAGCGCTCCCCGCGCTGGGCACCCGGCTGCTCTCGCCCGATCTCACCCTCGTCGCAGGGTGGGACCGGGCGATTCTGCATGGGGAAGCGCTGGCGCAGGCCGCAGTCGGACGGGCCCGAGCGGGCATCGCGCCCGACGCCTCCGGCGAACTCCTGGCGGGTTGTCAGGCGGCAGTCGTGCTGCTGTCCGCCGGACGGCGTGAGCCGGCGCGGTCGCTGATCCGCCTGCTGTCGCGCGCCACGGCTCAGGGGACGCTTCCCGCGGCGCTGGGTCCTTCGCTGGTGCTCATGTCGCGCGAATTCCTGGCTTGGACCGGCGACGCGGAATTTCTGGAGAAGTATCCGATGGGGGTGATGGGCGGTCGGGGCGGCGGATCAGGCGATGGGCGCGAGGCGATTGGCGAGGCTGCGCTCGCGGGTGTCGAACAGGTGACGCGAGGAGTCTGGGGGCTCGAGCCTGCGGCGCCTGAGGAACAGCTCACCATCAGGCTGCGGCTCCCGCCTGACGCCGGCGAGATGGCGCTCACCGGACTCCGGGTCGGACGGACGACGCTGACGCTGCGCTACCGTCGCCGTGCCGGGCAGGTGGTCCTGCGCTGCGACGTGACGCGGGGGCCGGCGCTCCGGCTGACCGCGGTGCTGGACGGGCCAGCCGGTTCGATGCAGGTGAGCGTCGATGAAGTTGCGTTAGGCAGTGGGCGGGCGGTGTTCCGGGCGAGCGGAAGCCATGAAGTGCTGTTTGGGCTGGGTGGGTAGCCATCGGCCGCCGCTGTCATCCTGAGGAGCAAGGCGACGAAGGATCTCTTGAGGCCGAAGCCGATGTCAGACTACTGCTCCGGGGCAGAGAGATCCTTCGCTGCGCTCAGGATGACACCCGCTTGATTCAGTCCTCCTCGGCTCCTGTTCCTGTTCGCCTACCGCCTACCGCCTATCGCCCGAGGTTCAGCACCAGCATCCTCGGCTCGCTCATCTCCTCCACCGCGTAGCGCACCCCTTCACGACCGAAGCCCGAGTCCTTCACGCCGCCATAGGGATAGTTGTCGACCCGCAGGGTGGGAAAGTCATTCGCGACGACACCTCCGACCTCGAGTCCCTGAAAGGCGGTGAAGATCCGGCCGATATCCTGGGTAAAGACTCCCGCCTGCAGCCCGAAGGTCGAATCGTTGACCCGGGTGAGTGCCTCGGCCCAGTCGCGATAGGGCTCGACGATCGTCACCGGGCCGAAGACCTCCATGCAGGAGACTTTCGCATCGGCGGGGACGCGGGCCAGGATGGCTGGCATGAGCACGTTGCCGGTCCTCCGGCCGGCAAGCAGCACCTCGGCTCCGGCGGCGACCGCCTCTGCGGTCCAGCGCTGGACCCGGTCGGCGGCACCGGCATCAATCATCGGTCCGACAACCGTCTTCGGATCCAGCGGGTCGCCGCAGGCCAGCGCGGCGCTCGCCGCGACGAACTGATCGACAAACTGCTGGTAGACCGGCTGGTGCACCAGGATGCGCTGCACCTTGATGCAGACCTGGCCGGCGTAGGCGAACGCCCCGATGGCCAGCCGACGCGCGACGGCACCAAGATCGGGGACGTCTTCATGAACGACGGCCGCCGCATTCCCCCCCAGTTCGAGACAGACCTTCTTTTTCCCCGCCACCGATTTGAGGTGCCATCCCACCGTCGGGCTGCCGGTGAAGGTCAGCATGTTGAAGCGGGGGTCGGTCGCGAGTCGCTCCGCCACGGGGATCGGCAGGTGCAGCACGTTGTAGGCGCCGTCCGGTGCGCCGCATTCCTTGAGGATGGCGCCCAGCCGGAAGGCGATCTGCGGGCATTGCGGCGGTGGCTTCACGACCAGGGCACTGCCGACGGCGAGGGCCGGCGCCACTTTGTGGGCCAGCAGGTTCAGCGGGAAGTTGAACGGCGTGATCGCGCTGATCGGTCCCACGGGAAAGCGGTGGACCAGGCCGGTCATCGCGTTGGCCCGCGCATCGATATCGAGGGGAATCACCTCACCGCCGAAACGCCGGGCTTCGTCGGCCGCAAGGGAAAAGGTCATGATTCCGCGGTCGATCTCGCCCAGCGCCTGGCTGATCGGCTTGCCCGCGCTGGTGGCCAGTTCGGTCGCGAGCGCCTGGCGGTCCCGCATCAGCGCCGCCGCGATCCGGTCGAGCAGATCGCGCCGGGCGTGGCGTGGCATGCTCCGCATCGCCTGAAAGGCCCGCTGGGCGGCACCGATGGCCCGGTCGAGGTCGGCCACGGTTCCCTGCGCGGCCTGGACCGCCGGCGCGCCGGAGAACGGGGCGAGGATGGTGTCGGTAGCCCGGCCCTCGAGTGGCAGGTGGGCATTGTCGATCCAGGGCGTCAGGACGGGAACGGCGGTCATATGCGGGTCCGGGGCGGTCGGAGATGGCAGGTCAATCTTGCGGGAATGGCCGACTCCGGCAACTTACACCACGCGATGATTCCCGTCTCCCTGCCGGATTCCTGGTCTGGCCACCGCCCTGCACCGTGGCTGGCCTTCTCCGGACCGGTCGTCGCCGCGGGGGCGCTGCTGGGAATGTGGTTGACCGCGGGACAGACCGAGCAGGTGGTTCGTCGCCGGACCGATGCCGCGCTGGCCAGGCAGGCGGCGGCGTATTTCTCGGTCGTCACCCCATGGTCGCCCGCGGGATACGATGCCCCCCGGCTGATCTCCACGGTCAATGCGCTGGTCGACGGCTCTTCCTGGTCTGGCGGTGTCCAGCTCGCCCTGGGCAACGTCGCCCTTGCCGTCGACACGATTGGGCTGGCTCCGCTGCCGCAGGCGCTGCTCGATCAGCTTACCCGACCCGGGATCGCGGTGCAGACGACGCACGCGAAGCGATCGGTCAGCGTGGTCCCGTTCATCGGTCGCGATTCGGCCAGCATTGCGGGATGGGTCGGGACATGGGACACCCTGTCGCCCCAGGTCCCGGGTTTGCGTGCGGACCTGATGTCGCTGCTGGCGATTCTCGGTATCGGCGGGGCGGGGCTCGCCTTCCTGCGGGAGAAGTCGGCCCGCTTTCGCCTGCTTGCGCTCGGGGTGTCCACCGGGCTGGTGCTCCTGCTCGGGGCCGATCTTGGCTGGAGCGTACGGCTCGCCGCACGGTCGTCCACTGACCTGCAGCTGCTCACGGCCCGGCGGCTGATCGAGGTGGCCGCGACTGGCACGGGTGTGCGGCAGGCGCGGTTACCCGAGATCGCCGCCGGTATCACCGTCGAGCCGGTCAACGCGCGACCGCCGGGCCAGCTCGATGTGGAGCGGGTGGAGGACGCGGACGGACTGCGGGCGGTGATTATCGCGGCGACGCCGAGGACCCGGGACGGCCTGCGGCTCTCCATGACGCCGGTCGAGGCTGGGCTGCTGGGTTGCTGGGTCGGACTGACGAGCTGGGTGCTCCTCGCGGCGCTGGGGCTGGGGGCTTCGGCCTGGGCGTCACGGCCAAGGGCTGCGGAATAGCGGGGGCGTGGAGCTACTATTTGAGGGGCGATAACCCATAGGCGCTGGGCGGCAGGCGACGGCAGGGCCGGAACTTGCCACGATTGCTTCACCACCGGCGTGCACCTGCCGCCTCGCGCCCGCCGCCTGCTCCCGAGCAGTTGCAGATCAAACCAATGGAACTCATGCCAGCCACCGCCACCACACCGGACGCCCAGCTCGCGCTGATCGGGACGATTGCCCGGATGCTGAACACGGGGCTCGCCGCCGAGGCGACGCTGGCCAGCGTGGCGGAAGCGCTGCGGCGTGGGCTGGGCGCCAGCCAGGTCCAGCTCTGGCTGCGCGAACCGAATGCGACGACGCTCCGCGCCATCGGCGCCCCGATGCCCGCCGCGGGCCCGCGCACCAGCCGCTCGTTCGCGGTCCTGCCGGAGGCAGCGGCCGAGACCCTGCGCCTCCCGCTGCTGCACGAAGGCGAGCGGCTCGGCATGCTGGAGGTGACTCCTGTGCCGCCGCCGGATCTGGCGACGGGACTGCTCCCGGTCATCGCGGACATCCTGGCGCCCTTCCTGGCCTCGATTGAACTCTCGGAGGACCTGGCCTACGAGGTCGCGTTGCGCTCGCGCGAAATCGAGGAGCAGCGCCGGTTCATCACCCTCGTGATCGACTGTCTGCCGGTGGGACTGTACGTCGTCGACCGGGAGTATCGCATCCAGATCTGGAATCGGAAGCGGGAGATGGGGACCCAGGGCCTGCGGCGCGATGAAGTCGTGGGCCGGCCAGTCTTCGAGGTCCTGACCCGCCAGCCCGCGGGCCAGCTGCAGGAGGAATTCGACGAGGTGTTCGCCACCGGCGAGACCCGGCAGATGGAGCTGGAGGTGGCCGTCGGGGGCGAGCCCAAGTACTACCGTATCAGCAAGATCCCGATGCGGCAGGATGGCGAGACGATTTCCCACGTCATCACGATCGGCGAGGATGTCACCGAAGGGCATGTGGCCCAGCAGCGGATCCTGCAGAGCGAGAAGCTCGCCGGGATCGGCCAGCTCGCCGCGGGGATCATGCACGAGATCAACAATCCGCTCGCGACCATCGGTGCCTGTGTCGCGGCCCTAGAGAACCGGGTCGAGGACGATCTCCCGGCGGCCTCCCAGGCGGCGATGCGGGAGTACCTCCAGATCATCGACAAGGAGGTACAGCGCTGCGAGGCAATCGTGGATGGCCTGCTCGACTTCAGCCGCCCCAAGGGCAAGGCGAAGGGGCCGGTCAACGTCTCGGCGATTCTCGAGGACACCCTCTTCCTGCTCAAGCATCATGAACGGTTCAAGCGGATCGAGGTCCACCGCGAGCTGGCGGATGACCTCCCCACGCTGACCGCCAGTGGCGAGCAGCTCATCCAGGTCTTCATGGCCATCATGCTGAATGCGATGGACGCGATGGAGCAGGGCGGGTCGCTGACCGTGCGTTCCGGGCATGGGACCATCCACGAGGATGAGGTCGAGGTGGAGATCGAGGATACCGGCATCGGCATGCCGCGCTCGGAGCTGCCCAAGATCTTCGAGCCGTTCTACACCACGAAATCCACCGGGCGCGGAACCGGCCTCGGCCTGTCGATCTGCTACGGCATCATCGCGGAGCATGGCGGTCGCATCACCGTCGACAGCCAGCCCGGGCGCGGCTCGGTCTTCCGGGTGTACTTCCCTGTGGCGCCTCGACCGGGAGGCTGAGCCATGAAGATCCTGGTGGTGGAGGACGATCGAACGGTCGGACCCTACGTGGTCCGCGGCCTTGCGGAGCAGGGATTCCAGGTGGACCTGGTGGCGGACGGCGACGACGCCCTCGCGGCGGCGACGCATTCGGCCTACGACCTGGTCGTCCTCGACCTGCGCCTGCCCGGCATGAGCGGATTCGATGTGCTGCGGACGCTGCGAGACCGGGGCAACACCGCCCCCGTCCTCGTCCTCACCGCGCAGGACGCGGTTGACTTCAAGGTCCAGGCGCTGCGGGCCGGGGCGGATGACTATGTCACCAAGCCGTTCGCCTTCGAGGAGCTGCTGGCCCGGGTCGAGGCGCTGGGCCGCCGGCCCAAACAGCTCGCCCCCCGGGCGGTGCGGGTCGGCGATCTCGAGCTCGACCTCGGCACCCGCGAGGTGAACCGTGCCGGCCGGCGGATCGAGCTGACACCCAAGGAATACGCCGTGCTGGAATACCTCATGCGCCACGTGGGCCGGGTCATGTCCCGGACGCTCATCACCGAGTACGCCTGGGACTATCATTTCGATCCCGGCACCAACATCGTGGATGTGGTGATCAACCGCCTCCGCAAGAAAGTGGACGCCGGACAGGACCGTCGGCTGATCCACACGGTGCGCGGGGTGGGGTACGTCATTAAGGAATAGCCGTCAGCTGTCAGCCGTCAGCTGTCAGCCCAACCGCCTAATCGCCCAACCGCCCAACCGCCTAATCGCCTCATGTCCTCGATCCGCCGCCGCCTCACCCTCTGGTACGCCGTCGCCCTGTTGGCGTCGGTCGGTGCCTTTGGAGGGGCGCTGTACCTTGAGCGGCAGCGCTCCAGCCTGCGGGAGCTGGATGAGCGACTCGAGCTGGAGGGGAATCTCGCGGCGCAGTACTTCATCAGCTCCCAGCGGCAGCTTGGGCGCACCCTCAGGCCCATGGAGACGCCGACGCTGGTCATCAGCGCGGTCGGGGGCTATCTCGACGGGATCCGGGATTACGTCGTCGTCTTCGATCCCGACCGGTTCCAGATCTACCGCAACGCGGCCGCCAAGCAGTTCGGGGTAACGGCGCTGTCACAGGTGCTGGCGGCATCGAGCCAGCCCGGGCCCGGCGCCGTGCGCACCGGGGTCATCGCCATCGAAGGGGAGAACCGGTCGTTCCGCTATGCGCAGGTGCCGTTGCCGGGCGTCTGGGATGCGACCGCGTCCATCTTCGTCGCGGCGCCGATCGGCGCCGTGCCGTTCGGCGCGGGCCAGCTGCTGCAGGCCATGCTGGTAATCGCGCCGCTGATCCTGCTGGGCAGTTTCGGGCTGGGATACGTCCTGGTGGACGCGAGCCTTCGCCCGCTGGATCGCATCATCGATGAACTGGAGGCGATCACCGATGGCCGCAGTCTGCACCGGCGGGTGGCGGTGCCGGTGGCGGCCGATGAGCTGGCCCGCCTCGGGACCACCATGAACCGCATGCTCGCACGGCTGGAGGAGAGCTTTGGCAGCCTTCGCCGCTTCACGGCGGACGCCAGTCACGAGATGAAGACCCCGCTCATGGTCCTGCGGGCCGGGGTGGAGCGGAGCATGACCCATCCGGGCACCCCGACCGAGGCGCTGCAATCACTGGAAGAGGTGCTCGAGGAAATTCACCGGGTGAGCGAGATGGTGGACAATCTGCTGACCCTGGCCCGCGCGGACGAAGGCAGCGCCAGCCTCGCAACCGAACCCTGTGATCTGCGCGATCTCGTGAGCGAGGCCTCGGAAACCGCCGGGATCCTCGCCGAAGAGCTGCGTATCACCGTGCGGACCGAACTACCAAAGGAAAGCGTTGTGGTCCCGGTCGACCGCAGCCGAATTCGCCAGCTCCTGCTCAACCTGGTCACCAACGCCATCAAGTTCACCCCGCTGGGCGGGAAGGTCAGTCTGGCCCTGGTGGATCAGGGCGATACGGCCACCATCATCGTGGGTGATAACGGGATTGGGATTCCGCTGGGCGACTTGCCCCACATCTTCGACCGGTTCTACCGGGTCGACACCGCCCGTTCTCGCACCGGGCGCCGGCCCGGCACCGGGCTGGGGCTGGCGATCACGCGGTGGATCGCGGAGGCACATGGCGGCAGCATCTCGGTGCAGAGCCGGCCGGGGAGGGGGGCGGTGTTTACTGTGAGCCTGCCGAAAGTGGCCGGTGCGCGGGCCCCGCATGACCTCTCAGCTACCGGGATTGGCGGGGTTGAGGAGTGAAACGAATCGCGAAACGACCGCTCTAGCGCACTTGTCATCAACCGGTATATTGGCCCCTCCTTGGTGGTTCATGTTCGCGGGCGCAGGCTTCTCGTCCGGGTTCGCTAATCGGCTTGTCATTGATTTGTCATCTGCGCGGCGATTCCCTGCAATGGCCGCCCGGTAGGTTGTTCCCTCGCCCTGCCTCGGAGGCTGCACTCCGTGTTCGAAAACCTGATCGAGTCCAACCACAAGCGTAAAGCATCACTCAGCCAGACCGTGCTTTCCTTTGCCCTGCACGCCGGTGTCATCTTCGGCGCGGTGAAGGCAACGCAGGGTGTGGCCGAGGGGGTGCGGGACATCGTCGTCGATACGACGATGATCTTTCTGAAGCCACCGGAGGCGCCGCCGCCGCCGCCGGAACCGCCGCCGGAGAACGTGGTGGTGAGCGCCAACCCGCCGCCCCAGGGCTTCCAGATCATCACGCCGCCGGACAACATTCCGACGGAGATTCCTCCGGTGAACCTGAACGAGCGGTTCGACCCGAAGGACTTCACCGGCAAGGGCGTCGAGGGTGGGATCGCGAGCGGTATCGTCGGCGGGACCGGCCCGGTGCCCACGATCGAGGGCGAGGTCTTCCTTGCCGCGGAGGTGGAGGACCGTCCGGAGGTCATCGATGCGGCGAAGTGTCAGCCGAAGTATCCGCCCGTCATGCAGTCGGCGGGTATACCCGGCAAGGTGGTGATGCAGTTCGTGGTGAATACCGATGGGCGGGTCGGGGGCGATATCAAGATCATCAGCTCGACCCACAAGGCGTTCGAGGCCCCGGCCAAGGAAGCGATTGCCGGCTGCGCCTTTAAGCCGGGCAAGTCCCGGGGCCAGCCGGTCCGGGTCCTGGTGCAGCAGGGCATGACATTCAAACTCGGGTCGTAATTACTTCAGTCAGCCGGGTCCCGCGCCGCGGACCCGGCTTCATCTCCACGGAGGTTCTTCGGTCATGAGTCACGGTCTCGATCTACTGAAGCTGTTTGAGGCGGCGGGCCCCTTCGCGCGGGGCGTCATCTTCGTGCTGTTCGTGATGTCGATGTGGTCGCTGACGGTGTCGATCACCAAGATCATCATGATCGCCAAGAGCCAGTCCGCGACCAAGAAGTTCGCCCCCGAGTTCAGCCGCGCGGTCCAGGAGGAGAATCTCGAGAAGGCGATCATGCTGGCCGAGAAGAACCAGAAGAGCCACGTCGCCAAGGTGCTGGGTGGGGCGCTGGGCGAAGTCAAGCCGCTGATTCAAGACCGCGCCACGATCACTTCAGCCGACATCAATTCGGCCGAGCGTGCCGTCGAGCGCCAGATGCTGATCATGCTGGCCGAGTTCAAGCGGGGCATGGGTGTGCTCGCGACGGTGGGTTCGACCGCGCCGTTCGTCGGTCTGCTCGGGACCACGATGGGTATCGTGACGGCCTTTACCGGCATGGCGGCTTCCGGCGCCTCCGGCGGCCTGGCCGGCATCTCGGCCGGTATCGCCGAGGCCCTCATCACCACCGCCTTCGGTCTCCTGGTGGCCATCCCGGCGGTGTGGTTCTACAACTACTTCACCACCAAGATCGAGAATCTCACGGTCGAGATGACTTACTCGTCGAAGGAACTGATCGACTACCTCATCAAGAGCGTCGGCAGCGAGTTCGGCCGGTCGATCTTCACCAAGGAATTCCAGGCGCAGAAAGCGGTGACCGGCCATGGGCATGTCGCAGGGTAACTCCGCCGGCCGCACCAGCGTCAAGGCGGAGCCGAACGTCATTCCGATGATCGACATCATGCTGGTGCTGCTGATCATCTTCATGATCGTCACACCGCTGATCGCGGCCGGCTTCAAGGCAACGATGCCCAAGGGGGCGAACCTCGACAAGCGCCCCGAAGGGGAGGGCGAGATCATCCTCGGCATCGACGCGAGCGGAAGCTACTTCCTCGACGGCAAGGGTCCGGTCGACCCGGTCGTGCTGGAGGATCAGCTGAAGGCAATGTACGCCGCCCGGACGGAGGACAAGATCCTCTACTTCAAGGCGGACAACATGCTCAAGTACTCTCGGATTCAGGACGCAGTCGAGATGGCTCGCCGTTCCGGCGTTCGCGTCATGGCGGCCATCTCCGAGCCGAAGGCGGTCGGCCTGTTCGTCGAACCGACGAAGGAGAACTAGCCATGGCCGGTGGATCATCTTCAGCGCCTGGCGAAGTCAGCGCCGAGCCAAACGTCATCCCGATGATCGACATCATGCTGGTGATGCTCATCATCTTCATGGTGTCCCAGCCGCTCTCCCGCATGGCCCTGGATATCCAGGTGCCCCCGCAGGAGACGGCCACGAAGTCGACGGCCGCCTCGAACCAGATCGTGCTCGAACTGCTGAACGACGGCAGCTACGCCATCAATACCCAGCCGGTGCCGAAGGAACAGCTCGACACCCAGATCCACGCGATCTTCGATACCCGGCCGGCCAAGCTGATGTTCGTCAAGTCGGATCCCGATCGGATCTATCAGGACGTCATCGAGGCGATGGACATCGCCCGCGGTGCCGGGGTGCAGGTGATCGGGTTTACCCCGGCCCCACCTGCCGGAGCACAGTAGGCCGGCAGCTCTGCTGTCGCAGTAGATGCCATTCCCCGGGGGGCCATCATGGCGATGGCCCCCCGGGCTATTTTCCGGTGCGCCCGGCATCCCCGGTGCGGCATGCGACGGGACCACACGTCTCCTGAGTGATGCACTGGATGCCTGACCCGACGCCACAGCCCCGCTACGCCTTCGTCCTCCGCGACAGGTCGCGCCCGCCCCAACGGGCGGGCCTTGTGCTCGCCATCCTGCTGCATCTGGCGCTGTTCGCGCTGCTGGTCCGCCCCATCCACCGGGAGATCACCGCACTGCTGGAGCTGGGCAGGATCACGGCCCACGACGGCGGTGGAGGCGGTGGCGGTGGGGACCGCATGGCGTATATTTCCCTCCCCGCGCCGAGCGCCAGCCCTCTAGCCTCCGCGCCACAGGCGCCAGTCGTTCCGGCGCCGGTCGTTGCCACACCAACACCACCACCGATCGAGTTTCCTCCGACCCCCGCCGTGGCGCCGGAGACCGCAGTTGCGGGGTCCGTCAACGGTGCAGCCGACTCCCTGGCGGGCGCTGGACCTGGGACAGGGGGCGGGACAGGTGGAGGTGCGGGTGGGGGCAATGGTCCCGGGACGGGGCCGGGGACAGGCCCGGGCACCGGTGGAGGGGCGGGAGGACTGGCGCGCGGCCCTCGTCCCCGCGCCGAGATGTGGCCCTCAGTGGCCGAGCCCCCGAAGGAACTGCGCGGACGAGAAATCAGGATCGTCATGGCGGTGCGCGCCGACGGGCGGGTAGACGCGGTGCGGTTTGAACCGGACATCAGCGGCAAGTTCGCCGATCGCCTGAGGGAAACCATGCTGAGTTACCGTTTCCGCCCGGCGCTCTCCCCGACTGGCGTCCCGATTGACGGAACGTACGTATACGCCCTGACCTTCTGATTTCTCCCTCCTACCCCATCACTCATGAGCGGTCTTTTCGTCCGTAAGTCGGTTGCCGACTGCGAATCCGACATCGCCGAGCGCGGCGGCCTCAAGCGGTCCCTCACCAAATGGCACCTGACGGCTCTGGGCGTCGGCGCCACCATCGGCGCCGGGATCTTCGCCACCACCGGGACGGCCATCGTGGGTGACGCCTTCCGGCCCGGCGCCGGACCGGGGATCATCCTCTCGTTCATCCTCACCGCCGTCGCCTGCGGCTTCGCGGCGCTGTGTTACGCCGAGTTCGCCGCCATGGTGCCGATTTCGGGATCGGCGTATACCTACGCCTACTCCTCGCTGGGCGAGTTCATCGCCTGGATCATCGGGTGGGACCTGATCGTGGAGTATGCCGTCGGCAATATCGGTGTCGCGATCGGGTGGTCGGGCCATTTCCGGGAATTGATCAAGTATTTCGGGCTGCATCTTCCGTCGTGGCTGGCCACCGACTTCCGTTCCGCCACTAACGCGGCGGTAGCCATCGCTGGCGGCGCGGCCGACGCCGGCAACCAGTATCTCGCCTCGGCCCTGGTCACCGCACCGCATCTGTTTGGCGTCCCGCTGATCTTCAACCTGCCGGCGTTTCTCGCGGTGGCGCTGGTGACTGTGGTGCTGGTCAAGGGCATCAAGGAGTCGGCCGACACCAACAACCTGATGGTACTGCTCAAGGTCGGCCTGATCCTGTTCTTCATCGCCATCGGTGCGTTCCTGATCAAGCCCGGCAACTGGACCAACCCGGAGACCGGCGGCTTCATGCCCAACGGCCTGAAGGGCGTCAGCGCTGGTGCGGCGATCATCTTCTTCAGTTACATCGGTTTCGACGCGGTTTCGACGGCGGCGGAGGAAGCCAAGGATCCCAAGAAGGACATGCCGTTCGGCATCATCATGAGCCTGGTGATCTGCACGGTGCTCTACATCGCCCTGTCGGCGGTGATGACCGGCATTGCCCCCTGGAAGGTGCTCGGCACCGCCGAGCCGATGCTGACCGCGCTGGAATACTCGGCGGGCCCGCCGTGGCTGCTCCACACCTCGCGCTTCATCATCGCGCTCGGTGCCGTGATCGCGATGTTCAGCGTCCTGCTGGTGTTCCAGCTCGGGCAGCCACGCATCTTCATGTCGATGTCGCGCGACGGGCTGCTGCCCAAGTTCTTCTCGAAGCTGCACCCGAAGTTCAAGACGCCATATATCGGGACCATTCTCACCGGCCTGTTCGTCGGCACGTTCGCGGCCACCGCCAACATCGCCGAGGTCGTAGACCTCACCAACATCGGCACCCTGTTCGCCTTCGTGCTGGTGTCGATCGGGGTGATCGTTCTGCGGTACAAGGAACCCGAGCGGGTCCGGCCCTTCCGGGTACCGTGGGTGCCCATCACGCCGCTGATTTCGGTCGCGGCGTGCGTTTACCTGATGGTTCAGCTGCCTTGCATCACCTGGCGGCGCTTTGGCTGGTGGCTGCTGGCGGGGTTGGCACTCTATTTCCTGTATGGCGCCTTCCACAGCCGGCTGCGGAACCCTGCCGGTCCCCGGGCATTCAAGCTGCCATGGCTGGAACTGCTGGGTGTCATCGGAGTGGGGCTGGTGCTGCATTACCTGGTGTTCAACCAGTTCGCGGGGTGCGGCTGAGCCGAGGTTGAAGCGGAACACTGCGGGACGGAAGAACGGCGGAATTCAGCGGGCGGGGTGGGAAGGGCGTCGGGGCGATGACGAAGATCGCCCTGCCGTGCGGCGTGAGACTGAAGCTCCTGACGACCGGCCGGGGCGCCCGATGGAGGGTGCCCCGGCGTCATTTTACCGGGCGCGAGGCGAGGTGGACGGCGCCCGAGGCTGCGTCCAGCGGAGTTTCCCGCAGGCGGATACGGGGTTCCTCGGCGAGCTTGGTGCGGAGCATTCGATGGATCGGGCTGTCATGGAACAGCAGCCCGCCGTTGGTGGCCACATCGACCGGCGAGCGTTCATCCACGCCGAAATGCGGCAGCAGCTTGAGCACCAGGCCGGAGAGTTCCCGTGCCGCATAGTCCATGATGCCGGCGGCGATGGTGTCTCCTGCGAGAGCGGCGCTGAACACGCTCGGCGCCAGGGCAGCGACTTCCGGCACGGTGGCGGCGGCGGCCCATCGCACCAGGGAATCCAGGTTCTCGCTGCGAGTCGCCGTCAGCAACAGGGCGGTCAGTTCGGTCCGTGGGCTGCGGCCATCCGCCGCGCGACCCACCGCACCGAGCGCCGAGCGGCCGATCGCATAGCCGCTGCCCTCATCGCCCATCTGCCAGCCATAGCCGCCGGCACGGTGCAACCGGCCGAATCCATCGCGCCCGACCGCGATGCTGCCGGTGCCTGCCGTCACCACGATGCCGGGGCGTTCCTCGAAGGCGGCGGCCAGCGCGATCTCCGTGTCGCCGGTAACGATGATCCGTTCGGCCAGCCCTTCACCCCGCAGCGCCTGGCGCAGCTCATCCCGCTCGAGCTCGCGCCCCGCACCCGCCACGCCGGCGACCAGCACATTCGCCCGCAGTGCCCCCGCCGCGGCGAGGGCCCGCCGGGCCACTTCCGCGATCGTCGTCGCACAGCCGATGCCCTTGCCCGAGCGCATCTTGGCGCCGCTGCCCGTGGCGCGTCCCGCCTCCACGCCATCCCGCGACACCATGACCACGGTCTTGCTCCCGCCGGCATCGACGCCGACGATCAGTTCGCTCATGCGGGGTGCGCCTCCTTCCGCGTAGCGGCGGCGAAGCCGAGACCGGTGACCAGGGTGATGCTCGTGCCGAGTGGAACATACCACGGCCAGGCGAGGCGACCGGCCGGCGCGAGCCAGGCGAGGCCAGGCCGGAGCGCGAGTCCCTTCGCGAAGAACACCACGAGCATCAGCACGAGGGTGACGGCGACGGCCACGAGGACATGGCGCCCCTGGATCCACGACGGCCCGGCGGCAAGCAGGTAGGCGCCCAGCATCCCGCCGTAGGTGATCGACGCGATCGAGAGCGCGAACACCACCACCGGTGTCTGGCCGCCACCGGCGATGCGATGAAAGATCAGGGCGGCGACCGTGATGAGCACGCCCCACGCGACGGTCCAGAGGCGGCCGATCCGCAGCAGGTGGATCGGGTCGGTGCGGCCGGTCCAGGTGGCATAGAGATCGTGGGTGACCGAGGAGGCGAGGGCGTTGATGGCAGAGCTCTGGGTGCTCATCGCCGCGGCGAGGATCGCGGCCACCACCAGGCCCGCCAGCCCGGCCGGCAGCTGTTCGATCACGAAGCGGGAGAAGATCTGGTCGGCCGGCAGCGCCTCGGGCGCCATCCCCGCCGCCCAGATCGCGGTTCCGATGAGCAGGAACAGCGTGAACTGCAGCAGCACGACGATTCCGGAACCCACCAGCGCGCGCCGTGCATCCCGCAGGCTGCCGCTCGCCAGCAGCCGCTGCACGATGAGCTGATCGGTGCCGTGCGATGCCGCCGTGAGCATGCCGCCGCCGATGAGGCCACCGAGCAGGGTGTAGGTCGCGGTGAAATCGATGCCCGGCACGATGACCCGCAGCTTGTTCGCGGCAGCGGCGGCGGCGAAGACCTGCGGTGCGCCACCGGCGAGCTTCATGGCGATCAGGAGTGCGGCGATGCCGCCGGCGAGATAGACCACGAGCTGCACCACATCGACCCACACCACCGCCTTGAGCCCGCCGTGCCAGGTGTACGCCAGGGTGATGGCGCTCATCACGAGAATCGAGGCCGGGATGCTCCAGCCGGTGAGCACCGTCAGCGGAATGGCGCTGGCGTACACCCGGACCCCGTCGCCGAGCGCGCGAGTCACCATGAAGAGCAGTGACGCGGCGCGCCGGGTGGTGGGCCCGAACCGCCGCTCCAGCCGGACGTAGGCGGTCTCCTGGTCGCCGCGGAAGTAGCCGGGCAGCAGCCAGATGGAGACGGCGATACGCCCGATGAGGTACCCGAGCGGCAGTTGGAGGAAGGTGAGGTCGCCGCGCGCCGCGACTGCGGGCACCGAGATGACCGTGAGCGCGGAGGTCTCGGTGGCGACGATCGAGAGGAGGATCGCCCAGGCGGGGAGGTCTCTGGCGCCGAGGAAGTAGTCACCCGCCGTCTGCTGCCGGCGGGAGACCCAAAGGCCGAGGCCGAGCGTCAGCACGAAGTAGACGGCGATGACGGCGAGGTCGAGTGGGGACAGACGCGTGTCCGGCGAAATGGTTGAGCAGTCGGTGGGTTGCGGGCCCGCCGGGGCGACCAGGACGGGGAAACAAGAATCGAACGACCCTCGGCCACAACCCCAAAAAACACAGGGGTCGACCAGCGGTCGACCCCTTCTACGGTGAATTCGTGCCGAGTGGCACCGACGCCCGGACTACGCGGTGAACGACGTTCCGCAGCCGCAGCCGCCGGTGGCGTTGGGGTTGGTGAAGGTGAACCCCGAGCCCTGCATGGACGTGGTGTAGTCGACCGTCACGCCGTTCAGGTACTGCATGCTGAACCCATCGACGAAGACGCGGACGCTGTTGATCTCCATCACGACGTCGTCCTCGAGAGAGTGCTCTTCGATGTTGAGGCTGTACTTGAAGCCGGAGCAGCCACCGGGCATCACGCTGACACGCAGGCCTGCCGTCTCCACCGGAACTGCTTCCGCCGCGATGAACTTGCGAACTTCCTCCACCGCGCGCTCGGTGAGAATCAGCGCAAAACCTGGGGTGGTGACCTGCTGTTCGGTGCTTTCCATTGGTGCTGCTCCCTTCGGATTGACGCGACGCCCACACGGGACCGCGCTTCAGCCAGAAATATAGCTGTATCAAGCTAGGAAGAGAGGGGCAGCGCTGTCAATTGCAGCCTGCCGAACCGCCTGCGGACCCCTGCCATGCTGTCAGTGTCGGATCGTCGAATCGGGCAGTGCCTCCACCACGGCATTGGCGATCAATGCGCGCACCGGAGTCCAACGAGCGTTGGCCCGGGTGGGGTGAACCCGATTGCTGAGGAGCACGATCGCGAGACACCGCGACGGGTCGATCCAGATCGAGGTCCCGGTGAAACCGGTGTGCCCGAAACTGCTGAGTGACATGCGGTTGCCAGCACTGCTCTCGCCCGATGGGGTGTCCCAGCCGAGGGCGCGGCTGGAGCCCGGGGGAAGGTCTTGCCTCGTTGTGAACTCAAGGACCGGCAATCCGGGAACGGGGAACGGGGAACGGGAAGTGCCACCAGGGATGGTCGCCGGACAATCACGGACCGCTTCGCTTGACCGTAGTGCCCGTTCCCCGTTCCCCTTTCCCCGTTCCCCATTCCCGGTTCCCGAATCCCGCTGTTGTGCTGCGAGCATCCAGTCGGCGAACCAGAGCAGGTCCCGCGCGCTGCTGAACAGCCCAGCATGTCCCGACACGCCGTCGAGCCGGGCGGCGTTTTCGTCGTGCACTTCTCCCCGCAAGACATGGCCGCGCCACGGATCGGCTTCGGTCGGTGCGATCCGCGGCAGCCACGCGGCCGGTGGCAGGTAGCGGGTGTCGGTCATGCGGAGTGGCGTGAACAGACGCCGTTGGAGCAGGGAGTCGAGCCGCTCGCCGAAGCGCTGCTCAACAATCTGGGTCAGCAGGATGGCGCCGAGATCGGAGTAGACGAGACGTGTGCCGGGCAGGGTGTCGAGTGGGGTGGAGTCGGCGAGAGCAAACGCCTCGCTGCGGGTGGTGCTCTCCCGGTAGAGTGCGCGCCAGGCGGGCAGCCCGCTCGAGTGGGTAAGCAGGTGGCGCAGCGTGACGGCTCGACGATCCGGCGTCGCGCGTGATCCGGTGGCGAAAGCATTGAGGTAGTGGAGGACGGAATCGTCGAGCCTGAAGCGGCGCTCGTTGACCCCGATCATCACCGCGCTGGTGAGCCCGATCACCTTGGTCAGGGAGGCGAGATCGTATACCGTGGAACTGTCGGGCACGGTGGGGTCTTCGTCGCCCAGACGACCGGTACCATGGAACCAGTGGTGGCCCTGGTAGCTCACGCCAACGACGGCGCCGGGGGCCACGCCGTCGGCGACGAGTGAATCGAGCAGGTGGGCCACGCCGTTCCAGCCCGGGTGCACTTGCGGGGTTGCCCTCGGGGTCGCACGCGGAGCAGAGCAGCTGGTGCTCAGCAGCATCAGGAGTGGCCAGGCGCGAGCGAGCGCCTGCCTCAATTGAGACCGGTAGTGAGTTCCCGGACGAGACCGGCGCCGAGCGGAAAGGCCGGCGGAATGTGAACGGGGAGGTGGCCGGTGATCGGCGCCAGTCCGGTCAGGGCCCGCCCGGCCGCCGCCTCGGAGAGCGGGTTGGGGGTCCAGGCGAGCAGGTAGGAGCGCAGTCGATGAACCTGCATGCCGATGTACGGTGAGCCGAAGGCGACGAGCACCGTGCGCCGGCGAACGGCGGTCTCCTCGATGAAGCGCACGACCGGGTTCGGCAGACCGACCGGGCCTTTCGAGGCACTGATCCGGACCGATGCCGCGATGATGACGTACCGATTGCGCCGAATGACGGCGCGGGCGGAATCGAGGCCGACGGCCCCGGTGGCGGGGAAGAGCCGGAAGCTGGTGACCTCGTGGCCCCCCTGGCGGAGGACGCGGGCAAAGGTGTTGCCCAGGGTGAAGGCGTTCTCCTCGCCGTAGGTGATGAGCGCGACCTTGCGGGGTGCGGCGCGCAGGCTGTCCACCGTGCCGCTCGCGTCGACGGCGAGAACAATCGAGCGTTCGGTGATGTCCCGCGCGGTGACGAGGAACCGGCGATTGCCGACGACCTCGGGCACGCTGTCGAGCGGCATGGTGCGGCGGGTGAACAGCCCGGCCTGACGCTTGGCCTGCAGCACCCGGCGCAGCGAGCGGTCGAGCCGCTCATAGGGGATCCGGCCGCTCTCGATGGCCGTCACCATGGCGTTGATGGCGACCCGCGGATCGCTGGGTTGCAGCAGCAGGTCGGCACCGGCCAGGAAGGCCATCACGACCGCCTCGCCGGCGCCGTAGGTGTTGACCAGCGCTCCCATGTCGAGTGCGTCGGTGACGACCATGCCGGTGAACCCGAGCGAATCGCGCAGCAGGCCGGTGAGGATCGCCGGGTCAAGCGTGGCCGGGAGGCGACGGTCGCTGGCCAGGGCGGGCATCGCCACATGGCCCGACATTACCACGGCGACGCCCGCCTGGATCGCGGCGCGGAACGGTGCCAGCTCGAGGGTGTCGAGGCGGGACCAGGGCGCCGAGATCACCGGCAGCAGCAGGTGGGAGTCGGCGCTAGTGTCACCGTGCCCGGGGAAATGCTTGGCGGTCGCCAGCATTCCGTTGTCCTGCAAGCCGCGGACGGAAGCAAAGACCAGGCGGGCGACTGCGTTGGGCTCCTCGCCGAAGGACCGGGTGTTGATGATCGGGTTGGCGGGGTTGTTATTGATGTCGGCCACCGGCGAAAACGTCAGGTGGATGCCGACGGCCCGCCCTTCGAGTGCCGTGATCCGGCCGACGTCATAGGCGTCGTGCTCCCCACCGGCGGCGGCGATGCCCATATTGGTGGGGAAGGGGGTGCCGCCGGTGAGCCGGAAGCTGGAACCGGCTTCGAGGTCGGCGGCGATCAGCAGCGGCAGGCGTGAGCGCTGCTGCAGCCGATTCAGTTTGAGGGCCACGTCGAGCGGGGAGCCGACCGAGACGATGATGCCGCCGACGTGCAGCGAGTCGACCCAGCCCTGGAGCACGGTGAAGGCGCTGTCGTCGAAGGCGGTATAGGCGCCGGGAATCCACGGCATGACCAGCTGGGCCACGCGATCACGCAGCGGCAGGGTGTCGATCAGTCGTTCGAGCGCCAGAGAATCGGCCGAAACCGCGGCGCCACTGGTGCGGATATGCGGAGCTGGCGGCTGCTGGGCGGCGACGGGCGCCGCGCCCAGGGCGAGCGCAGTGAGCAGGCCAAGAATTGGAGCGGTATGCGGACAGCGCAATGGGTGCTCGGCGTAGTGGTGATCGTGCTTGGCGTCCGTCTGGCGCCTCGATTAATCCTGGCGCCAGCGCCGGCGGTCCAGCCGGGCATCGACGTCCTGCTCTCCGACAGCCTGCAGCTGCTTCGCGGGCGCCGGGTGGGACTGGTGAGCCATCAGGCCGGCGTCGATGCCGCCGGCGTCCCGGATGCCCAACGGCTGCGGTCGGCGGGCATCCAGCTCGTCGCCCTGTTCAATCCGGAGCACGGGTACTCCGGAACCGCGGCGCCCGGTGCGCTGGTCGGCTCCAGCCGTGATTCCGCGACCGGGCTTCCAATCTACAGCCTCTATCGACGTACGGCCGCCTCGACCGACTCGATGCTGGCCGGCCTCGACGTAATGCTCGTGGACCTGCAGGACGCCGGGGCCAGGTACTACACCTACCTCTGGACCACCGTCGAGGTCATGCGCTCGGCGGCGCGGCGCGGGATTCCGGTGGTGGTGCTGGACCGGCCCAACCCCATCGGTGGTGCGGTCCAGGGCAATGTGCTGGATACCCTCTTCAGCCAGACCGCTGTCGGCTTCCTCGCCATCCCCATGCGCCACGGCATGACGCTGGGCGAACTCGCACTGCTCGCCAGACACGACCTGCATCTCTCCGTGGATCTCGCGGTGGTACCGATGCGCGGCTGGCGGCGCTCGATGTACTTCGACGAGACCGGACTGCCGTTCGTGCCGCCGTCGCCCAACCTGCGGACGCTGGAGGCGTTGATCCACTATCCGGGGCTCTGCCTGTTCGAAGGCACCTCGCTCTCGGTCGGGCGGGGGAGCGACCATCCGTTCGAGCAGATCGGCGGGGTAGGGCTGGACCCAGCCCGCATCCTGGCCGACCTGCAGCAGTCGCCGCCGCCGGGGGTGCGGTTCATTGCGACAGTCTTCACCCCGCATGCCGCCGGCGACGGGAAGTACAACGACACCACGCTCACCGGCATTCGGCTCGAGGTCACCGACCGCGCCAGCTACGATCCGACGCTGACGGCGGTCCGACTGCTCGGCATGGTGGCGGGCGACCGGGCGCATTTCCCGGGCTTCCGCTTCCTGCCGGAACACTTCAGGCGGCTCTTTGGTCGCGACACGCTCCCCCCGCGTCAGGATGTCCTTCCTCTACAGGCCGACCCGCAGTGGCGGGCGCAGCTGGAGGAGTTCCGGGAACGCAGGCGGGATTTTCTGTTGTATCCGGAGTAGCGACAAGTGGCGCGGGGCGCTGAGGTCGAATGATGTCATTCTGAGGAGGCCCCAAGGGGGCCGACGAAGAATCCCGTTGGGTCGGAACCGCAAGCCGAGTTCGGCTCCGAGGCAAAGAGATCCTTCGCTTCGCTCAGGATGACACCCGCTGCCACCTGCCACCTGCCCGCCCCCCCGTCGCCTTCCCCTAACCCGTTCCCCCGGTTATCGTTTGCCGCGGTTTTCGGGGGTCCGAACCCGGCCATCCCGCCTTGTGTACACTTGAGGTCCTGCATCAGGTGAAGCTGATCACCAAGCCGGTCGAGCGGGTGTTCTTTGCGGTCACCCGCCCGTTCACCGAGGCCCTGATCCGGGCTGGGGTGGGCCCCAATCTGATCACCACGGTCGGGACCCTGCTGGTGGTGGCATCCGCGGTGGCCTACGGTGCCGCCTGGGTGCGACTTGGCGGGGCGCTCTTCCTGTTGAGCGGGATCGTGGACACCCTGGACGGGGCGGTGGCCCGGGCGACCGGACAGACCACCCGGTTCGGGGCCTTTTACGATTCCACGCTGGACCGGGTCGGCGATGGCGCCACCTTCATGGGGATCGCCGTCTTCTTCCTGCTGGCCTCGCCCGCGACGGTCGCCCATGGCGACCTCGGGGTGATCCTGAGCATGGTGGCGATCATCGCATCGCTGCTGGTGTCGTATGCCAGGGCGCGGGCGGAAGGCCTGGGGATCGACTGCAAGGTGGGGCTGGTCCAGCGGGCCGAGCGGATTGTCGTTCTCGGAGTGCCCACCGTGCTGGTTGGGGCGGGGCCGCAGGGTCTCGTGCTGTTCTGGATTGTGGCTATTCTCGCGCTCGCGTCGGTCGTTACCGTCGTCCAGCGTTTCGTGTACGTCTACCAGGTGACCGAAGGCGCATCCGCGTCCGGCGCACCGAAAGGACCGTCCTAAGTGTCGACCGCCGCAGGTACTCCCCGGCCCATCGCGCCGGCCAAAGGCAAGCTTGGTGTGCTCACCGTCGGCCTTGGCGCCGTCGCGACCACGTTCATCGCCGGCGTCGAGCTGGTCCGCCGGGGCATCTCGCAGCCGGTGGGCGCGCTCACCCAGATCGGCACCATCCGGCTGGGCAAGCGCACCGATGGCCGGTCCCCGCTGATCAAGGACTTCGTTCCTCTCGCCGATCTCAAGGACCTGGTCTTCGGCGCCTGGGATCCGCTGCCGGACAACGCCTACCAGTCCTGCCTGCACTGCGGCGTGCTCGACAAGCACGAACATGTCTTCCCGATCAAGGATTTCCTCGAGACCATCGTCCCGATGCCGGCCGCCTTCGACCAGTACTACGTCAAGCGGCTCGAGGGCAAGAACGTCAAGACCGCGCGGACCAAGAAGGAACTGGCCGAGGCGCTGCGGAAGGATATTCGCGATTTCAAGGCGAAGCATGGCTGTGATCGGCTGGTGATCGTCTGGTGTGCCTCCACCGAGATCTTCATCGCGCCGGGCGCCGCGCACCAGACGCTGGCGGCGTTCGAAAAGGCGATGGAGACCAACGATCCGTCGATCGCTCCCTCGATGCTCTACGCCTATGCCGCCATCATGGAGGGGGTGCCCTTCGCGAACGGCGCGCCGAATCTCTCCTGCGACGCTCCGGCGCTGGAGCAGCTGGCCAAGGACAAGGGTGTCGCCATCGGCGGCAAGGACTTCAAGACCGGCCAGACGATGCTAAAGACCGTGCTGGCGCCGATGTTCAAGGCGCGCATGCTCGGCGTCGCCGGGTGGTACTCGACCAACATCCTCGGCAACCGGGACGGCGAAGTGCTGGACGATCCCGAGAGTTTCAAGACCAAGGAAGAGTCGAAGCTCGGCGTGCTGGAGTACATCCTGCAGCCGCAGACCTATCCCAAGCTCTATGGCGAGATGTACCACAAGGTGCGGATCAACTACTACCCGCCGCGGGGAGACAACAAGGAAGGCTGGGACAACATCGACATCTTCGGGTGGCTGGGCTACCCGATGCAGATCAAGGTCGACTTTCTCTGCCGTGACTCCATCCTTGCCGCGCCGCTGGTGCTCGACCTGGCGCTGTTCTTCGACCTGGCCCAGCGGGCCAAGCTCGGCGGCATCCAGGAGTGGCTGTCATTCTACTTCAAGAGCCCGCAGGTCGCGCCCGGCCTCTATCCCGAGCACGATCTCTTCATTCAGCAGACCAAGATGAAGAACACGCTGCGCTGGCTGATGGGCGAGCCGGTGATCACGCACCTGGGCGTCGAATACTACGATTACGGGGACAAGTAGGCGATCAGGCGATTCGGCGATTCGGCTATTGGTACAAACCGTCCAATCGCCCAATCGCCCAATCGCCGAATCGTCCGTAAGGGAGCCTGACCATTCGATGAAATACTTCCATCGCACCCATCTCGCCCCCGACGCTGTCATCGCCCGGGCGAACGCCTTTTTCGGAGCTCGACTCGCGCCGACCGAAGAGGCGCCCCGCCGCCGCCGCTTTTCTGGAACGAT
>JANMYS010000080.1:0-19731 GCA_031382385.1 Gemmatimonadota bacterium | reverse complement strand
GAGGGTTGGGGGGAGCTGAGAGGCGGTGGGGGGGGGGGGGGGGGGGGGGGGGGGGGCGGGCCGGGGGGGGGGGGGGGGGGGGGGGGGGGGGGGGGGGGGCGGCGGGCGTTGGGCGGGGGCCCCCCCCCCCCCCCCCCCCCCCAAATTGTTCTCACCCAACCCGGGGGGCCCGCCCCCCCCCCCCCCCTACCCGACATCTCCCCACTCGCTGCCACCTCATCTCACCCCAAAACTCTCCGACCGTCCCTGCACGCTCAGCGTCGGCAATCCCGCCAGCCGCAGGATCAGCCGCCGGGCGCGTTGGGTCAGGCTCTGGCCCTGGCCTGCGCCCGGGCCGAGCTCGCCTTTCAGCAGGCGCTGCAGGTCATCCAGATCGGAATCCGACAGGGTGGAGACGTCCAGTGACGCAGCGTAGTAGTATTGTCCCTCCGTCGCAGGCGCGACCTTGAATCGGTAGGTACTGCCGAGCAGCGCGGCGAGCGCGCCGGGCGTCGCGATCCGGTTCTGCAGCACCCGGTTGGGCGGGAGCAGGCGGACGACGGAGAACTGGTCCAGCAGCGGTTCGTGCCGCACCACGACGGTCCACTCCACCTGGTGGTCCAGGACGTCAAACCATCCCGCCCGCGAGCGCCACACCTCCAGCCGGTACTGCAGCCGCACCGGCAGCCCCTGACGGAGCGCCGACAGCCAGGGCGTGTCGGCAAAGAGCTGCCGGGTGCGCACCGTCGCGTCACGACCGCCGTTCGCCGTCGTGTCGGTCGCCAGCTTCACTTCGAGCGTGACCTGAGTCGAGTCCTGGGCGGCCGCACGCTGTGTGAGGCACAGGACCGCGAGGCAGAGCGGGAACAGGGAACGGGGAACGGGGAACAGGAAGCGCCCGGGGCGATCGCCCCCCCCGTTCCCCGTTCCCCATTCCCCGTTCCCTGTTCCCGGTTCCCCGTTCCCCGTCTCTCTCAACCGCATAGCCATCATCAGAATCGGCGCTGCAGCCGCACGAACACCCGCAGCGGCTCGCCGTCGGTGAGCGCCTTGACGACGTACACGGCGACCCCGCCCGCATCGATGCCCACGCCGGCGTCCGCCTTCCACTCGCTGATGGACCGGATCCGGTTGCTGGGCACGCGACCTGGCCCATCGCCGGCCAGCCACGCCGAGCCCGCGTCGGCAAAGGCGACGAGGTCTGGATCCTCCAGCCCGATGAACCGGTCCAGCTCCCGATGGTCCGGATCCCGCACCGCGTAGCCGATCCGCAGCCGCAGCCGGCTCCGCAGTTCGGCCTGGGTGACTAGCGCACGGTCGCACAACGCCGCCTGGGCCGGGTCGCTGAATCCCGTGGGGGCGCAGCTGAGCGAGCGGAACGGATAGCCCGGCAGGAGGTCCAGCCCACCAAGGGAGAGCCTGCGCTGAAGCGGGAGCGGATCGCCGGAGAGCCACCCTCCGGCCCACAGTCGCAGGTTGAGCTGGATGTCGGGCGACAGCCGGTTGTAGCGCCGGAGATCCAGGGTGAAGCGGTTGAAGCCGTAGTCCTGGGTGGGCAGCGGAGGACGGACGGTGGTCGGGAGACTGGCCGGGGCGATGTTGCCACTGGAGGAATGTTCGACGCTGCCGCGGAGCCACCAGCCCGACGACGCCCGGCTGAGGGCGTTGCGCGAGTCGAATTCCGCGCTCGCACCGAGAATGGTGTAGTGCCCATCGTCCACCAGCGGATTGGCGCGCCAGCTCGCGTCGTTGCGGAACAGGGACCAGGGATCGTTGGCCCGGACCGAGCCCTGCTTTTCGTAGCGCAGGCTGGCATCGAACCGCAGTCGGCGGTTCAGGTAGACGAACGCACTGCCCCCCACGCCCTCGCTGCTGAAATAGTCCCGGTTGTCGCGCTGGAAGAGGAAGGCGTTCCAGCCGATTTCGTCGCGCGGCAGGGTGTGCTCCTCGATACCGGAGATCACCGAGTAGGTCCGGGCGCCCAGTCCCCAGCCGCGGGCACCGTTGAAGCGCCAGTCGGTACGGACGATCCAGCCCAGGTCGCGCCGGAACGGCGACGCGTCGGGGGCGGTGCGCAGGATGGCCCGCAGGTCGAGGCTGGCAGTGAGGTTCGGCGCCGCGCGCCAGTCGAAGGCCGGCCCGAAGACGATCCCGAGCCCTTCGATCCGGTTGTACGTCTGGCTGGTGGTGAGCCGGAGCGTCGTGCGCACCTGCCCGGTCTGGAAGGTCTTCTCCGCGGTGGCGAATTCGCCTAACTGGCGCCGCCGCTCCCGCGCGGCCAGGCTGCCGTCCGACTGGCGTGTCACCGGAACGGCGTCCCAGAACACCCGGGCTTCGCCGGTGAAGCTCCCCCCCTCGTCCACCGTCATCCGCCCGCCCGCCACCAGTGCATCGCCAATCACCTGGCCGCCACGTTCGATGATGAGGTCGCCATTGATGACGGTGAGCGGTCCCTCCACCGTCCCGCCGATCCGCAGCGTGCCGCGGTACGACGCCACCGATCCGCCAAGCCGCGCGCCGGCGGGGAGCACGAGGCCGCCAGGCAACCGCACCGTGGCGGAGTCATTCCACGTGGCCAGCAGTTCGTCGAGAATGGCGGGGGGAATGCCGAGCGCGGTGGAGTCGGCCGCCGGCTGGTCGGGGTCGATGACGATGACGCTGTCCTGGGCGCGCGCCGAGGCCGGGATCAGGAACAGGAGCAGGAGGGAAACGGCAACGGGAACGGGGAACAGGGACCGGGAACACCAATGGCGCTTCCCCGTTCCCCGTTCCCCGTTCCCCGACTTCCGCGGTTCGTCAGCCAACCGTTTCCCCCCGCGCGGCCAGCCCCAGGCGCTTCATCCGCCGGTAGAGATTCGCCCGGTCCGTCTGCAGCACCCGCGCCGCCTCGGCGACGTTGCCGTCCGCCTGGATCAGGGCCGCGCTGATCAGCTCCCGCTCGAACTCGTCCAGCGAGTCGGTCAGCGAGGCACCTTCCGCCGGGCGCGCCGTCGTGGCTGCGCCTCGCCGGTTCCCGGTGCCGTCCACTCCGGGCAGCACCAGCCGCACCTCGTCGGGCCCGACGATTTCGCCGCCGAGAATCGCGAGCCGCTCGATGAGGTTGGCCAGCTCGCGGATGTTGCCCGGCCAGCGATAGGCGGTGAGCAACGCCATGGCGTCGGCTGAATACTGCTGTGCCCGCCCCGGCTGGACCCGCTCCGCCAGGTGCGCCACCAGCATCGGCAGGTCGCCCAGCCGTTCGCGCAGCGGCGGTAGCTGAATGGGAAAGATGTTGAGCCGGAAGAAGAGGTCCTCGCGGAAGCTGCCGCTGGCCACCGCCTGCTCCAGCCGCCGATTGGTCGCCGTGATGAAGCGGACGTCGACCTGGGTCGGCTGTTCGGCGCCCAGCCGCTGGAGCACGCCGGTCTCCAGGGTGCGCAGCAGCTTGGCCTGGGCATCGAGGTGCAGGTCGCCGATCTCGTCGAGGAACAGCGTGCCGCGGTCCGCCAGCTCGAAGCGGCCCAGTCGCCGCTCGCCTGCACCGGTGAAGGCACCGCGCTCGTGGCCGAACATCTCCGATTCCACCAGCTCGCGCGGAATGGCGGCGCAGTTCACCGTCACGAACGGCTCGCGCACCCGCCGACTGGCGCGGTGAATCGCCGCCGCGACCAGTTCCTTCCCGGTGCCCGATTCCCCGGTGATCAGCACCCGGGCATCGGTCGGTGCCACCTGCGCGACCAGCCGGCGTACCTGCTGCAGGGCGACGCTGTTCCCGACCATCTCCTCCCGCACCGCGAGCGCCTGGCGCAACGCGCGGTTCTGGCTTTGGGTCCGGCCGAGTTCGATGGCGGAACGGAGGGTGACGAGGACCGCTTCGGGGCTGAGTGGCTTCTCGAGAAACTGGAAGGCGCCGAGCCGGGTGGCGCGCACGGCATCGGCGAGTTGCGCCTTGCCGCTCATCATGATCACCGGCGATTCGACTCCGCGCTCGCGGATCTGCCGCAGTGTTTCCAGCCCGTCAAATCCGGGAGGCATGAACAGATCGAGGAAGATGGCGTCCGGCTCGGTCTGCTCGACGCTCAGCAGGCCGGCGGGCCCGCCGCCCGCTTCCTCCACGGCAAAGCCCTCCGCGCGCAGCAGCGCGGCGAGCATGCGCCGGATATTGGGCTCATCGTCGATGATCAGGATGTGCGGCGGCATGCATGGATGATAAGCCAGACCGCAGCATGACCGTAGGGCCTTCAGGCGGTGGGACGGTCAGGCGGTCAGGCGGTCCGTCCGTCCGAATGGCCTACTCGTGATGGGGCCGACACTCGTCAGGTCCCCGGGGTGGGGGCCGAGACTCGTCGTGTCCCCGGGATGGGGGCCGACACTCGTCGCGTCCCCGGGGTAGGGGGCCGACCGCCGGTCGGCCCCCTGCCCCAGATCAACCCACCACCTGCTCCCACCTGCCAGCTGTCAGCCACCCGCCCGCCGCACCCTCGGCAAGGTCACCACGAACGTCGCCCCTCCGCCTGGGGTGTCCTCGTGTCGCACCCGTCCGCCATGGGCCTCGATGGTCTGCCGCACCAGCGCGAGGCCGAGCCCCGTGCCGCCATGCTTCTCGGTCACGTAGGGCTCGAATACATGGTCGCGCAGCTCCGCCGGTACGCCGGGGCCATGATCGATCACCCGCAGTTCCGCGCCGTTCTGCCCCAGGGGTCGGCAGCCGAGTTCGAGGGCGCCCTGCCCGCCGCAGGCCTCGACGGCGTTCCGGATCAGGTTGCTCACGGCTCGCCGCAATGGCTCGTAGTACCCGCTGATCTGGGGCGTGGCCGGGTCGATGTCGTAGGTCACGGCCATCGACGGTGGCAGCGTCGTGCGGCCGAGTTCGGTGAGGAGCTCGCCCAGGTCGACATCCGCGGCCGGTCCCTCGGGGAGACGGCCCATCTCGGTGAATTCCCGCGCCAGCTGTTCCAGCCGGTCCGACTCCGCCTGCAGCACCTCGAGCGATTCCCGCTGTTCCGGCTGCGCCGTGCGGCTGAGTTGCGCCACCGCGAAACGGATCGGGGTGAGCGGATTCTTCATCTCGTGCGCGACCCGCCGCGCCACCTCGCGAAAGGCGGCCAGCCGCTCGGCTTCGATCCGGCGGGCGCGTCCTTCGGTCAGGCCCGTCGCCATCTCCCGCAGGGCGAGTCGCAGGGCGGCGAATTCCGGCGCGCCGCCTTCCCGTTCGTCAGGCGGCAGCGGCTCTTCCCGCTGAATCCGTCCGGCCCAGCCCACCAGTTCGTCGATCGGCCGGCTGAGCTGCCGGGCGAGGTGATCGCCGACCCGCACTGAGAGGTAGATGGCCAGTGCGCCGAGGGCCAGGATGATCGCGGCGAGCCCGCCGGCGTAGAGGGTGGAGATGGTCTCCTGTCGCTGGGCCCGGCTGAGCGCGTCGTTCAGCGTGCGCACATGGGCCGCGAGTGCGCGGCGTTCCGCGGTGGAGAGCCGGGTGGAATCAATCGTCTGCACCAGCACCCGCCCCGTGCCGGCGACCGTCTCGATGGCCTCGCGGGTGACACTGGCGGAGTTGGCGGAGGGCCGGACCGCCAGCGCCCAGCCGATGACGGCCACCGTGGCCGGCAGCGTGCCGAGGGCGATCAGCGCCAGGAGGATGCGGCGGCGGAACGGAAGGGCCATACGAACAGTCTACCTTGAAGGTGGGGTAACCGTCGGACCCGGCACCGTCAGCGCCCCGCGCCGCCGGGTTGCTGCGCCGGCGCCCAGCCCGGCCGCCCCGCCAAGGAGGCTGCCGAGCCATTCGAGGGGCGGGCTCGCGCTCAGCCCGGCCAGCGGAGCGAGGATGCCGAGCCCGAGGCCCACGGTCAGCCCCAGCCAGAGCATGGCACGGCCGCGGTCCGTGGCATAGCCCAGCCAGTACCCTGCGGGAAGCAGCAGCAGTCCGAGCCAGAGGGCGTTGAGCGGCGCGGTTTCGGAGCCCATCACGTAGGTGAACGGCAGGAAGCCGGTCCAGAGCAGCCCGGCGCTCCAGCGGGTGTGCCAGGTCTGCGTCGCCGTCGCGGTCGTCACCTGGAGCTGCCACCCGCGGTCGGCGATACCGCCGCTTACCGTCACCGGCTCGCCTGGCGGCAGGGCCAGTGCGTCGGGAAAGCGCACCAGCGGGCCGCGCAGCCCGGCGGCGAACATTCCGGTCCGGAGGCTGAACACCAGGTCCGTGCCCCGTTGTCCCAGCACGAAGATCTCCCGCTGTTCGCCGTCGAAGCTGCTGACGATCGGCGCCGTTTCCGACGGCTGCGGGCCGGTCAGAATGCGCGCCGTCACGATCGCGCGGTCGGCGAGGAGCTCGTGGCGCAGGGTCGCGGTGGAGGGCGCCTGTCCGTTAGGCAGTGCCACGCCATTCACGGTGGCGTCGAGCAGCGTCCCGCGCCACTGCTCGAACTGTCCCAGCTCCGGCGCCCACTGTCCCCACCAGGTGGTGTCGGGGAGGGAGGGCTGGACGGCCACCGCCGTGAGACCGACCACGGCGACCCAACTTATGCCGGCGCTGGCCGCGAGGCGCGTGGCCGCAGTCGGGGTCGGAAGGAGGAGCCTGCGCCATCGGTGCGCGAGCCACAGCCCCAGTCCCCCGCCAAGGGTGTTGGTCAGCAGGTCCCGCAGGCTGGCATCCCGTCCTGACAGCCACCCCCACTGGAGGTATTCGATGCCACAAGTGGCTGTGATGCACAGCAGCATGACCGCCCAGCCCGGCAGCCACAAGGCAAGCGCCAAGCCCAGCGGCACGAAGAGGACGATGTTGAGTACCGTGTCGCGCAGCGCCTGGTCACCACAGGAGTAGAGACAGAGGAAGTCGGTCTGCGCGACCTTCTGGATGTCCTCGTGCGAGGGCCGCAGCGTATACCAGGCGACGAAGGTCACCGCCACCCCGGTGAGGGCAACGCCCCACCAGCTTCGTTGTCTCAATGCCACACTCCCTTATCATTAGAGCTCGGGTGCTAACCGCTTGCGCGGGTGGCATCATAACTGCACTATCTACACCGAGATAGTGATCGCTCTTCCCCACTCCTCCGGAATACTCATGGTTGCTCCCCTGAGCGGGCCCCGCCGCCGGTGCCTCTACACCACGGCGTGGGCGCTCGGCCTGCTGATCCTGTGTCGCCCACTCATGGCGCAGAGCCTGACCGAAGGCGGGCTCACCGCGGAGATCGTCCTCGGGGTCGATGATCCGGTGCGGGAGGCGATTGTCTCGCTGGAGGACGAGTCCGGCGCGACGCTGACTCAGCTGCGCTCCGACCTGCACGGCCGGATCAGCGTGCCTCTGCTGTCGCCCGGGCGGTACTCCCTGAGGGTAGAGAAGAGCGGCTTTGCCCCGCTGCGCCAGAAGGGCATCGTGGTCGTGGCGGCCTCGCTGACCAGTGTCCGCGTGCGGGTCGTGCGGCGCCCGCCGCCCATTACCCGGATCGAGGAAATCGACATCGCCGACCAGCGCATCGTGCCGGTCTCGCCGCTGCTGGGCGGCCTGGGCGAGACAAGCCTTTCGCCGTTCTTCACGCCCCGGACCGACATCACGGAGGCGGGCCGCGATGCGGTGCTCGTCGCCGCGCCGCGGACCCAGGGCTGGGGCTTTGCGGATATGCTGGGCGGGCTCCCGCAATCCGGCACCCGACTATTCGTCGACGGCCTGCCCGCGACCTGGATGCGCCATCCCGGGGTCTGGCCCGCGCCCGCGGGCACGCCGCCGTTGCCGGCCTACCTCCTCCTCCCGCCGCAGATTGTGCCGCACGCGGTCGACGTGGAGTTGAACGGCGGCAACGCGGCCATGGTTTCGGCCGTGACCCGCCGCGGGGCCCGGCAGTTCCGCTTCGAGCCCTTTGTCTACGTGAGCGGGAAACCCGGTCTCCGCGGCGCCGAGAATCCGGGCGACTCGTCGCTTACCTCGATCCTGGCCGGCACCACCGTCTCCGGCACGCTGGTCAAGGACAAGGCGCAGTTCATCGCCGGATTCCACTACCAGGAACTCGAGCTGCCCGGCGGTCGGCCGTGGGAGGCGGACAGCACCGCTTTCGGTGGCTCGACGGTGGGGCTCAGCCAGGGCATCGCCGCCGTCGCCAGCGACAGCTTTGGCCGCGACGTGCGTCAGTTCACCCAGCCGCTCCTGCGGACGCTGCGCGGGGGCGCGGGCGGCTTCCGGGTCGACTGGCGCCTGTCGGCGGCAAACGCGATCGTCCTGCGGAGCAGTCTCTCCCGCTACCGGGAGTGGAATCCCGAACTCGGCCGCGATGTGCTGACCTCGACCGGCGGCAAGGTGGAGTCACGCGATTTCACCGGCAGTGCCTCCTGGATCGCGACATGGGGCAGCGGGTTGGCCAACGAAGTCCGAGCCGGCTACCGCACCTCCCGGCGGGACTGGGACGCCACCGACCCGCTGCCGACCACCCAATTCACTAGTCTGGGCGCCGGCATCGGCATCGCCCCCTCGACGCCAGCCGGCTTCAAGCGCTCCGACTTCGACCTGAGCGAAACCATTCAGTATTCCCCGGGCAGTGCGGGCCGGAGCCGCTACAAGGCGGGTATCTCCCTCTCCGCCACGAAGTGGACCGAGAACTACCTCTACGGCAGCCGCGGCATCTTTCAGTTCGGCGATCTGGACGACTTCGGGTCGGCAACGGGTGCCTTCTACATCGCCGAGGCTCCCTCCAGCATCACCAAGTTCAGCACCAAGGAGCTGGCACTCTTCGGCCAGGGGTCGTGGCGCCTGGGAGATGCGATCTCGCTGATCGGCGGCGTCCGGGTCGACCGCCAGCGCCTTCCCAACCAGAGCCAGCAGCTGATTCCGCAGAACGGCCAGTTCACCAGCCTGTTCGGCCTGGCCAACTTCCGCATACCGGGTGGCAGCAGCAATATCGCGCCGCATGTCGGCGTGATCTGGACCGGCGGCCAGCGATACCCCTGGGCGATTTCGGCCGGGGGAGGGTGGCACTATGGCATGCTCGATCTCACCCGGCTCTCCGAAGTGATTCTCGCCAGCGGCGCGCTGCGCGCCCGTCGCGGGCTGGGTACCTACGCCAGCTGGCCGGCCGTGCCCGATACCGCCGGTGCCCCCGACGCCGGCCAGGTGATCTCGCTCTTCGATCCCAGGGGCAATTACAAGGATCCCCGTACGCGTAAACTGGATCTGCAGATCGAGCGCGCCCTGCCGGCATTCGTCAGCCTGCGGATCACCGGCGGGTACCATCACACCGACTTCCTGCTCCGCCGGGAAGACCTGAATCTGCTTCCCTCGCCGGCGGGTCGCACCCAGGAGGGGCGGCCGGTCTACGGCGTGCTGCAGCAGCGCGGCACTCTGGTCACCACCGATCCCGGGTCCAACCGCCGGATCCCGGGTTTCGACATGGTGTCGGCGCTCGTATCTACCGGCTTCTCCGACTACTACCAGGCCGGCTTCTCCCTCACCCGCGAGCCGGCTCGCGGCATCGGCTTCGCCGCAGCCTATCTGTGGAGCCGCACCCGCGACAACACGATGCAGAGCTGGAACGGCGATCCCGCCGACGAGCTTTCGCCATTCCCCGAGGATCGTCCCGGTCGTGAGTGGGTCGAGGGCATCTCCGACCTTGACCTGCCGCACCGCGCCTCCCTGCTGCTCTCGTGGCGCGGTGGCGGCCACGTGCCGGTCACGGTTGCGACGCGCTACCGTTACCGCTCCGGCTTCGCGTTCACGCCCGGCTTCCGCGACGGCGTCGACGTCAACGCCGATGGCTCCGGTCGCAACGACCCCGCCTTCGTGGATGCCGCGATCGGCGGGATGCAGGCCCTGATCAATCAGAACAGCTGCATCAAGGAGCAATCCGGCCGCTTCGTCGATCGCAACAGCTGCCGCGAACATGGCAATCACGCGCTCGATCTCAACGTGGCCGTCGGCCTGCCGGTTCGCGCCCTCGGGGGCCGGCTGGAGCTTACCGCTGACGTCTTCAACCTTGCGTCCACGCCGACCGGCCTGGTCGATCGCGCCCTCGTGCTGGTCGACCCCGCCGGCACCCTGGCGACCGACGGCCTTGGCAACGTGACTCTGCCGCTCATCGCCAACCCCCGGTTCGGCAAGTTGCTGTCGCGCCGCACCGAACCCCGGATCCTGCGCCTTGGGCTCCGGGTCGCCTACTAGTCGAGGTTGTCATGCGCGTCCTTCGTCCACTGATCGTTCGCTCCCTGCTGCCGTTCGCCCTGGCGGCAACGGCGCTGCTCGGCTGCGGGAACGCCGGGGAAAACCTCGGCATCCGGACCAAACCGGGGGCGGGATTCACCGTGACGGTGCTCTACGATCGCGATCAGAACGCCCTGCCCACCAACGCCGACTCGGCGTTGGCCGGTGTGCGCGTCTTCCTCAAGGTGCCCGGCGGGCCGGACACCCTCGCGGTGGACACCACCGATGCGCTGGGCCAGGCGGGGTTCCTCAACATCCCGACCGGACCCTATGCCGTCGAGGTGGAGGCGTCCGTCCTGGGCGATTCCCTCGCCACGAAGCTGACCCCGCAGGCGGTGATCGTCTTCCCCTCCGGCGGCCCGGGCAGTATGGTGGCCCTGCTCACCTTCCCGACCCAGACCGTGGCCGCGGCCCGGGCGCTCCCGATCGGCAGCCGGGTGCTCGTGAGCGGCCTGATCCTGGCCGGCCCGCAGTCGAGCCGGGACACCAGCGGCGCGATGCGCGATTCCACCGGCGCCGTCCGCCTCACCGGCGTGAGAATTCTCTCCGGCGGCGTGTCTCAGCCGGGCGACTCGGTCCGGGTCCTGGCCACCGTCGGCGTGCGGAACGGGCAGAAAGTGCTGGATGCTGCCGCCATCTCGCTGCTTACCATCACCACGCTCCCGGTGGCCGATACGCTGACCACGGTGGTCGCGGCAACAGCGAATGGCGGGGTCCGGGATGCGGATCTCGTCTCGATCTTTGGCGCCGAGATCCTGTCCACCTCGGGAGCGAATGGCGATCTGACCGTGACCCTCGATGACGGATCGGGGCCACTCGAGGTACTGGTCGACAGCGTGCTCCAGATCGCCCCGGGGCTGTTCGTGATCGGCGACTCGCTGTCCGGAGAGGGTATTCTTGTCCCGGCAACCGGCGGCGCGACCTGGCAGTTCCGGCCCCGCCAGCGCCAGGATTTCACGATATTCTAGGTGGCAGGTGGCAGGTGGCAGGTGGCAGGTGGCAGGTGGCAGGTGGCGGGTGGCAGGTGGCGGGTGGCAGGTGGCAGGTGAACGCTGAGCACCAATGGCTGATGGCTGATGGCTGATGGCTGACGGCTGATGGCTGACGGCTGATGGCTGATGGCTAACGGCTAACGGCTGATGGCTAACGGCCAACTGAGGATCGAATGCCCCAACGCGTACTCAATTCACCGCGGGACACGCTCATCTGGCACATCCTGCAGATCATCGGGGTCATCTTTCTGCTGATCGGCCTCCTGGACATCGCCTCGTCCTGGCTGCCCAGTCGGCTGGGTGACCCGGAGTGGGAGCTGGGCACGACGAGCAACTTCTTTGACGTGGTGCCGCTGCTGGGGCTCGGTTTGGCCTTCCTCCTGGCCGCCGCCGTCTCGACCGGGCGCCGGTGGACGATCCGCCTGATCGCCACCTTCTGCCTCCTGACCGCCGTGTTCATGCTGCTGGCGATGGTGCTCTATGCCACGGTGCTTCCGCTGGCCTTCAAGATCATCACGAATCCCGTCGCGCTGACCCAGATCAAGAAGGCCGCCGCGAAGACCGGGGTCCAGGCGCTGCTCTACCCCTTCGCCCTGCTCTGGCTGGCCGCGGCGGGGTGGAAAACGAGCTTCGGGCGCCGGCGCCCCTGAGCCAAACGGTGATTTTTGTTGTGGCGATCCCACAGCAGGTCGGCCAAACCAACGCCGATCGACCGTGGGGTGATTTTCTTAAGAAGTTTAACTGCAACACTTTACAGGCGAATCCCATGGTGAGACTCACTGGCCCGAAGTCTGCGATAGTGCCCTGCGGACCCACTGGCTTACATGTGGAGGCCGTATGACCGCCTCCCGGATCCTGATCAAGACCGATCCAAAGAATCGCTCGCCGCTGGACCCGTCGCCGGATACGGGGTGGTACCTGCTCGGTGGGATCGGCCTGGTCTTCGCCGTCGTTTCGCTGGCCGACCTGGTTCTGGCCTTCTACCCGCTGGCCGTCGGCGATGCCGAGTGGGAATTCGGGACCATCACGACGGTCATGGACGGGCTGCCGCTGATGACGATCGGACTGGGACTGGCGCTGGGGGCGATGGTGGCGCGGGGACGGTCGACCGGAGTACGGATTCTGTCGGTGGTATTCACCCTGATTGGTCTGGTACTGGCGCTGCTGACGCTGCGGTACGCAGGACACATCAGTCAGGCGATGGGCGCGGTGACCGAGCCGTCAATCAAGCTCGGGTTACGGAAGGCGATTTTCAAGACGCTGGCGCAGGGAACGCTCTACCCGATCGGGTTCTTCTGGATCGGCATACTCGGATGGAAACACGCCAAACACGGCGTGACTTCATAGTTCACCAAAGGTCGAGGTACCTCATGATGAAGTCAGGCAGGTTCATCGCTCTCGTCGGCGCTCTGGCGCTGGCGGCTCCTTCGGCGGCACACGCCGATGGGTTCAAGTCCTACAAGATCTGCGGCGGCGACACTTTCGCCACTTGCGCCGCGGTCAGCATCACGGTCGTCGGTAACGACGTGTCCGTCCGGGTGTGGAATCTCTCGGGCAACTCCGCCGCCACCTACGGCACCAACACCTATGCCGGCACCGTCTTCAACGGCATCGGGTTCTACAACACCGGCGGCGCCACCGCGGTGCTGGGGTCGATGCACATGACCGGTCCAGCCCGTGCCGGGGATACCCCGAGCGCCTGGAAGCTGCGCAACACCGGCACCGTCGCGTTCAACGTCGATTTCAACGCCATCCCCAAGAATGGCACGTCGGGGAACAACGGAATCGCCAGTGGCTGTGCCACCAGCGGTCAGATCTCCACCAGCCTCGACGTCTTTGAGAACCCCTGCGGCACGGATCTGAGCAATGCCAATAACTGGGTGACCTTCTCCTTCAAGATCTCGGGCAATTGGGATCCGTCCACCTCGGACATCGTCCTGCGCGGCCGGAACACCAACACCGGTCAATCCACTGAGTGCTACACCGGCAACACCCCGGGCGGCCACGCGGCCAACTGCGCCACCGTGACCCCGGAGCCGGTCAGCATGGCACTCCTCGCCACTGGTCTGGCTGGCATGGGTGGCATCGGCGCCTTCCGCCGGAAGAAGAAGAACACCGCGGTCTGAACCAGTTGCAGTACCTCAATTGGTGAACTAGAGGCCCCGGCTGACCGCCGGGGCCTCGTTCATTATCGGGCCCGGACCTTGCCCATCCCCCATGCAAGGGAACAACTTCCCGCCTCACTCTCTCTGCCGGTGTCGTGACTCTCCTCGCCCCCCGAACCCCAGCAGTGCATCTCTTCACGGTGGATGTGGAGGAGCACTTCCAGGTCGTCGCATTCCAGCGCATCGTGTCGCGGAGCGACTGGGACCGTCACCCCAGCCGGGTCGTGGCCAACACCGGTCGGATACTCGACCTCCTGGCGCAGCACCAGGTGCGGGGGACGTTTTTCACCCTGGGGTGGGTGGCGGAGAAGTACCCCCGGCTGGTGCGCCGGATCGCGGAGGAGGGGCATGAGGTCGCCTCGCACGGCGGCTGGCACCAGCCGGTCTACTCCTTCACCCCGGAAGCCTTCCGCACCGATCTCCGTGAGTCCAAGGCCCGGCTGGAGCAGGCAAGCGGCCAGCCCTGCCACGGGTTCCGGGCGCCGAGCTTTTCCATCGTCCCCGGACTCGAGTGGGCCTTCGATGCGCTGCTGGAAGAGGGCTATCGCTACGACTCCAGCCTCTTCCCCATCCGGCGGCACGACTACGGCTATCCCAAGGCGCCCCCCGTTCCCCATTGGCTGTCGCGGGCGGGCGGACGCCTCCTCGAGCTGCCGCTCGCCACGACGACATTCGGGCCGGTGCGCTTCCCCGCCGCCGGGGGCGGCTATCTGCGGCAATTCCCCCTCGGCCTGGTTCGTCGTGCCTTTCGGGAGTGGGATGCGCGAGGGATCTCCGCCATGTTCTACATCCATCCCTGGGAGTATGACGTGGACCAGCCGAGGATTCCCTGTGGCTGGCTCACCGCGCAACGGCACTATCGCAACCTCGACCGGACCTGGCCACGGATGCAGCAGATGCTGAGCGAATTCCGCTTCACCAGCGTCGCCGACCGGTACGCCGCGGAACTCGGACTCGCGCTGCCCTCCGGCCGGGTCGGGGGTGCCGCGTGAGCCTGACGGTGGGTCGCTTTGCCGGAACGGCGGGGGAGTGGGATGGCTTTGTCCGGGCACAGGCGGGGTGGACCGCATTTCATCTGCATGCCTGGCGCGGGATCTACGAGGATGTCTCCAGACACGAGGCGCTCTACGTCGTGGCGCGGGATACCGCTGGGGCAATCGTGGGCGTGCTGCCGCTGGTCCGGGTCAGGAGCCTGGTGTTCGGGCACTATCTGGTGTCACTGCCGTTCGTGAACTACGGCGGACCGCTTGGCTCGGTCGAGGCAGTCCGGGCCCTGACCGACTGGGCGGTGGACCGGGCCAGGGAGGACGGGGTCAAGCTGCTGGAACTGCGGAGCCGGGTGGAGCTTCCGCTGGACCTTCCAGTGTCGCATCGCAAGGTGACGGTGGTGCTCGACCTGCCGAAAACTCCGGAAGCACTCATGAAAAGCTTCGAGGCCAAACTGCGGAGCCAGGTGCGCCGGCCGGCCAAAGAAGGGATCACGGTACGGTTCGGAGCGGACCAGGTGGGGCCCTTCTTCGCCGTCTTTGCCCGGCACATGCGGGACCTCGGTACCCCGACCCAGCCGCGCCGGCTGTTCGAGGCGATCGCGGAGCGCTGTCCCGAGGCGTGGTTCGGCTGCGCCTGGCTGGGGAATGTGCCGGTGGCGGGCGGCGCAGGCTTCGTCTGGAATGGCGAGTTCGAGATGACCTGGGCCTCCTCGCTCTACGCCTACAACAAGCTCTCGCCTAACATGGGGCTGTACTGGGCGTTCATGGAGCGGGCGGTGCAGGAGGGGCTGACACT
This sequence comes from Gemmatimonadota bacterium, assembly GCA_031382385.1. Classification (GTDB taxonomy): domain Bacteria; phylum Gemmatimonadota; class Gemmatimonadetes; order Gemmatimonadales; family GWC2-71-9; genus JADJOM01. The sequence goes on along the minus strand of JANMYS010000080.1, from coordinate 4,651 downwards.
GTTCAACTTCGGCCGCTGCACGCCCGGGGTAGGGACCCATCGCTTCAAGCGGCAGTGGGGGTCGCGGGACGAGCAGCTCTGGTGGTACCAGCTCGCTGCCGGCGGAGGGGAGGCCAGTACCCCGTCGCCCGATGCGGGCGCCTTCTCCTGGGGTCCGCGGATCTGGCAGAAGCTGCCGCTCGGCCTGGCGACGGCGCTCGGGCCCCATGTGGTGCGCGGGATTCCGTGATTCTCGGTCGTCTGCCGCCGGTGCATTCGCCCATCACGCCAGCGGCGTTGGCGCGCGGGGCCGCTGCCCTGTCCGGCGGGTCTGCGGCAGGGCGCGCCGAGTCGGAAATCGGTGCGTGGCTGGAGCGCAGTTTTTCCCCGCGCCGCTGGCAGCTCGTCGACAGCGGCACCTCCGCACTCCGGCTGGCGCTGCAGCATGCCGTGGCGGGGCGTGCGACCAGACGCGTCGCGCTCCCCGCCTATGGCTGCTACGATCTCGCCACCGCATGCGACGGCGCCAAGGTCGAGGTCGTGTGGTACGACATCGATCCCGCCACGCTCGGCCCCGACTGGGTCTCGTACGAGGCGGCACTCGGCGCCGATCCGGCCGCGGTGGTGCTGGTGCACCTGTATGGGGTGCCGGTGGATCTCGATCGGGCGACGGTGCTGGCGCAGAGTCGCGGGGTCCGGGTCATCGAGGACGCGGCGCAGGGCGCCGGTGGGAGCTGGCAGGGAAGGGCGCTCGGCTCGTTCGGCGACTATGCGGTCTTGAGTTTCGGGCGGGGAAAGGGAATCACCGGTGGAGGCGGCGGGGCGCTGCTGCTTCACTCTGAGGCCGCGCTTGACCCGATCATGCCGACGCTTCCCCCGGGGCACGGCGGACTCAGGCGGCTCGTGCTGGCGCTGGCCCAGAAGGGGCTAAGCCGACCGTGGATCTACTGGCTGCCTGCGGCGTTGCCGTTTCTCGGGCTGGGCGACACCCCCTACCTGACGCCGCACCTCCCGACCGGCATGGCGGCGGCAAGCCTTGGGCTGCTGGCGGGGAATCTCGCGGCGAGCGAACCAGAGGCGGAGGCACGACGGTATGCCGCAGCGCACTACCATGCCCTGTTGTCGCCTCCAAGTGACTGCGCCCTTCCGCGCATTCCGGCAGGGGCAGTGGCCGGCTACCTCCGCTTCCCCGTGGTGGCGCCGGCGACGAATGTCGCGGCGCGGCTGGTCAAGTCCGGTGCGCGCTGGGGGCTGGCGCCGGGCTATCCCACCTCACTTCAGGATCTCACGGGATTCACCAGGGGGGGCGTTCCAGCAGGACCGGACATGCCGGGAGCGCGGCTGCTGGCTCAGCGGCTCGTGACGCTGCCGACGCATGGTGGAATAGGGCCAGCCGACCGAGAAGCCGTGGCGGAGCTACTGAGGCGGCTGACGGCTGATGGCTGATGGCTGATGGCTGATGGCTGATAGCTGATAGCTGACGGCCGACGGCTGATGGCTGACGGCTGACGGCTGACGGCTATATCACCTCAAGCCTCATCCCATCCCACTGATATTCCACCGCGCGCACCCGGATACAGTTGCGCACCGTTGACGGCTGCAGCACGGCCGCACAGCCGCCATGCGGGGTGTGGCGCACGCTGCGGTAGATGATCACCTGGGTCCCGCGGTTGCGCAGGTGGGCGCCGACCGTCTGGCTCACCGTATAGCTGGATGGGTCGTGGATGGCCGTTCGGAGTGGACCGGAGACCCGCCAGACCTCTGCGGCGTAACCCGCGATATCGGCGCTGAGCAGCTGAAGCTGCACCAGCTGCGCCGGTTCGCCGGACTCACGCAGGCGGATGGTGTGATGATACAGCGTTTCGGCGACGGCAATTTCCACGGAGTACGCCGCGTACCAGATCCCGAAGGCGCCATCCGTGAAGCGGCTCGGACGATGGTGCCGGGTGGTGAAGGTGGGCATGACCCATCCTGCTCCCCGCCCCACTGCCCAGGCTCCCGGCGGAACCAGGGACGGATCACCGACCGCCGACAGGAGCTGGGGGGAGACAATCGCCATCACGGCGAGCAGCGCGTCGGCGTCGGCACCGGGGGTGTAGTCCTCGAAGAACGCCACCGCGTCGAGGTCCACGCTGACGATGCGGAAGAATGGGGTGTGTCCGCCTGCCCGATCGGCTGGCAGCCGGGCGGCGTCGGCTGCGGAGAGCGAAATCAGCGCTCAGCTCCCGCGAGGCTCGAGACGGTGACGGGCGCCCCGCCCCCGGCATCATCCGTGAGCTGCCCATAGAGCCGATCCAGCGCCACCGGCCCCCCTTCGAGTACCATCTCAAGCGGCGAGCGTCCCTCCATGAGCGGGCCATGGTTGGCGGCCCGCATCCATTGCGCGGCGCGCTGGGGCGCTGCCGCGAACAGCCGGTGGAGCAATGCTGCGATTCCCAGGGTGTACGACAGGCGAAGCATCACGTCGGGGGAGACCGCGTCGACGCCGTGCTTCTTCCAGGAGAAATAGGTCGACTCACTCGGAGACCCCAGCAGGCGCCGCGCCTCGTCCCCCTTCAGACCCCAGCGCTCCACGATCGCGAAGTACAGCCGCAGGGCGGCGCGTACGGCGCGAGGATTGGTGGCGAGGCTCTCCGCCTGGCTGTAGCTGGGCGCGTCCACAGGTGGCTCCGGGGCTGTGTTTCTGGATAAATAGTACGCTGATTTAGGAGTCCTGGCAAGCCTGACCGACTGCCAGGAGGCGTAGGGGCGGGGCTTGGCCCCGCCCCACAACGGACGAGGCCCGACATCGGATCAGGCAGCGGCGGTGTACGGCGGGTCCCCGACCCGCCCAACACTGGAATAGTCAGCCCGCTAATACATTGCAGGTAAAGCAGTTGCCATTCGAAACCGATCCGGCGTTGGTGATCCGCATCATGGACGTGCGAGGCTGCGCGACGCACCTTTGGTGCAATCCGGCCACTCCACTGTCGTCTAGCTGGCGGCTGCTACCGCGGCACGCTACAATCCGGAATCCCCTCCGGTTCAGTTCCCACCGCTCAAGCGGTGGAACGGACCGGCTCGCCCTCTTGCGATGGACATTCCCGTGACGCTCCTGGCTTTCTCCCCCGCGCAGACCGTGAAGCGAACCGGTGCCGGTGGGCTGCTCCTCGTCGTTGCCGGGATGTCATTCCTCGGGTGTACCGCTGTGGATCGGAATGGCGGGAATCCCCCGCCGGCCAACATCTCCCAGCTTTCCCTGAATCCCACCAGTGTGGACTTCCAGTTCACCCCCGGTGGGGCGGCACCGGCCCCGCTGTCGATCGGCCTGCTCGGCACGGCGGGCGATGTGAGCGGTCTCGTCATCGGGACCATTCTCTACAGCCCGATCTCCTCCGGCTGGCTGGCGGCGGATTTCGGGACCGCCCTCGACCAGACCCCGAACACGATCGTCCTCACGCCGCGGCCCCCCGCCGACCTGACGCCGGGCACCTATGTCGCCTCGGTGCCGATCGGCTCGACGGTCACGGGGGTGAACACCCAGTATGTCATCGCGACGCTGACGGTGGACTCGGTTGCGATCATCCATGCCTCGCCGGCGGCGGTCGACATCACGGTGCAGCAGGGCGGGGCCAATCCTGCGCCGCAGCTGGTCGCGATCGACAACGCCGGCTCCGGCACCCTGGCGGGCCTCGCGGCGGGGCCAATCAGCTACGACCCCTCCGCCACCGGCTGGCTGTCGGTCTCGCTCAATCAGACCACAGCGCCGGCCACCCTCACGGTCCAGGCGACCACCGGCTCACTCGCTGCCGGGACCTATGTCGCCCAGGTGCCGATCACCTCAAGCCAGGCGGGGGTGGCGCCTGACACGATCACGGTCACGCTCGGCGTGAACACCATCGCGTCGCCGCCGGTGATCGCGCTCTCGCCGCTGGTCCGGACGGTCTCGGCCGTCGTCGGCGGTGCCAACCCCCCGCCGCAGAGCATCGGTGTCTCGAACGGCGGTGGCGGGACGCTCAGCGGCCTGAGCATCGGCACGACGACCTACAGCGCCGGAGCCAGCGGCTGGCTCACCTCGATGATCAACCAGTCCACCGCGCCGGCGCTCGTCTCGGTGCAGGCCAGCGTCGGTGTGCTGGCGCAGGGCAGCTACACCGCGACGGTGAGGGTGCAGTCGTCACAGGCCGGTGTTGCCTTCAAGACATTCCAGGTGGTGCTCACCATCACTTCGGCGGCGGTTCCTCCGAAGGTGAACCTCGCCCCCTCGAATCTGACCTTCAACGCCCAGGCGGGCGGGGCAAGCCCGACCCCGATCCAGGTCTCGGTGACCAACGGTGGCGGCGGCACGCTCGGCGGCCTGGCCCTCGGGGCGGTGAGCTATGGTCCCGGCGCAGCGGGATGGCTCTCCTCGGGGCTCAGCAACACGACGGCTCCCGCGACCATCACGGCGACGGCGACGCTCGGCGCGCTGCCGGCTGGGACCTACACCGCCAGGCAGGTCGTCACGTCGGGGGCGGCGGGCGCAGTGCCGGACACGATGGATGTGACGTTCGTGGTGGCCCCGGCGCAGGTGCCACCGACGATCGGCCTCTCGCCCACTTCGGTAGCGCTGACGGCCACTGCGGGTGGTGCCAGTCCCGCGGCGCGCACGGTGCAGGTGACCAACGCCGGCGGCCAGACGCTCACCGGTTTG